>NZ_JBXXJK010000002.1:0-735296 GCF_057628075.1 Blastococcus sp. OS1-29 | reverse complement strand
AGTGGCAGGACCGCCGACCGCAGGGGGACCGTCCGGCGCAGTCGGGCAGCCCTCGCGGTCAGTGGGGCGACCGCCGGCCGCAGGGCGACCGTCCGACCGGTGACCGTCCGCAGTGGCAAGACCGTCGTCCCTCGGGTGACCGTCCTCAGCGCACTGCCGGAGGCCGGGGAGGCTGGCAGGACCGGAGTCCGTCCGGAGACCGCCAGGGGCGGCCATCCGATCGTCCGGCAGCGGCGCGCCAGGACCGCCGTCCGCCGTTGCCGCCGGGTCCGGAGATCCCCGAGTGGGTCGACAACCGGGATCTGGACCCTGCCGTGCGCGGGGTGCTGCGCGGGCTCGACCCGCGCAACGCCGAACGCGTCGCCGCGCATCTCGTGGCCGCCGGCAGCCTCCTCGACGAGGACCCCGACGCGGCGCTCGCGCATGCCCGCGCTGCTCGTGACCGCGCGTCCCGAGTCGCCGCGGTTCGAGAGGCCGTCGGCGTCGCCGCGTACCACGCGGGTGACTTCGCCGAGGCCGCCCGTGAGATCCGCGCCTACCGGCGCATGAGTGGCGACCGGGGATACCGCGCGGTCCTCGCCGATTGCGAGCGCGCCCTCGGGCGCGCCGACGTCGCGCTGCGCCTGGTGGCCGAGGCCCTGGCCGATTCCCCCGACACGGAGGAGTCGCTCGAGCTGCGCATCGTGGAGGCCGGCGCGCGCCGCGACCTCGGGGAGGACACCGCGGCGAGGCTCGTGCTCGAGACCGCCCTCGGTGGGCGACCCGACCCGTCCGCGCTCGACTCCGACGATCCGGCCCGCGTCCGCCTCGCCGCCGCCTACGCCGACCTCCTCACGGCCCAGGGAGAGGACGAACTGGCCTCCGCGTGGCTGACCGCCGTCGCCGCCGCTGATCCCGACAACCTCACCGGAGCGGTGGACGGCCCGGGCATCGAATTCATCGATCTGGAGGAGGAGTTCGAGAACGCGTCGGAGGCGCCAGACACGACGGGCGTGTCGGACGGCCCGCCGGCTCCGGAGGTCGTGGAGGAGTTGCCCGAGGACACGCACGGTCTCGGGAAGAGCTTTGACGAAGAGGTCGAGGCGGAGGTCGCGGAGCTGCTCGGCGAGAGTGAGCCCACGGACGGCGAGCACTGACCTACGACATCCGGCTGCTCCTCGTCCACAGCCGTCGGCGCCGTCCACAGATGCGCGTGAGCCCTGGGTCGATCGACGGCAGCACACCAGGCTGGCTGCATGAGCGTGGCTGTGATCGACCGAAACGACGTGGTGCTGCGGGGGCGCGTCTCCGCTGCGGCTGAGATCCGGACATTGCCGAGTGGGGACGACCTGTTGACGTTCCGGCTGATCGTGCGCCGGCCCGTGCCGAGGGCCCGCGGTCAGGCGATGGACGTGCTCTCCTGCATCACCTACGACCGGGCGCTGCAACGTCGCATTGCGCTGTGGCAGCCAGGTGACGTGGTGGAGGTCGAGGGCGCCCTGCAGCGTCGCTTCTGGCGGACGGGCTCGGGCACAGCCTCTGTGTGCGAGGTGAACTGCCGTCGCGGACGCAAGGTGCCGCGGTCGGCCGGAAGCGCTGCCGAGCGCAGCGCGTGACGCCTCGGTCGAAGTCAGTCGCCCAGCGGGCGGAGGACCAGGCCGGTCCGGGGCTTCGGCACGAACAGGGTGGACTTACGGGGCATCCGCGCCCCGGCGCGTGCCACAGCGGCCACGTCGACCGGCGAAGGCGCCCGGAGGAGCAGGGCGACGCCGGCCCGCTCGACCGCGGTCCGATAGGCCTCCTCGGCGGTGTGCGCGATCAGCACCGACTCCGGGTCGTCCCCGCGCCGCCAGAGGTGCGCCAACAGCCCGTGATGGGCGAGGACGACGTCCAGGCCACGCCACGCCGCCGGCGCCTCGTTCGGGACGGCGGCGAGCACGTCCGCGGACGGGTTCGTGAGCCGGTGGAGTCGCTGTCCGTCGGTGACCAGGAAACCCGACTCGCCGGGGGTCGCGAGCCAGCGCTGCACGGCGGCCAGGATCTCGGGCTCCGTACCTCCGCCCACGGGCATCTCGGCCACGTCGAACCCGGCAGCGGCACGGGACACGGCCGCGTCCTGGGACAGGTCGGGCACCACCCGGTGGATCGGTGCCACCCGCAGCCCCCCGGGGCCCATGGGCGTGACCAGCGCGAGCACGGCGTCGCTGCCCGGCGATCCGACGCGCGCGTTGGCCCGGACGGCGGCGAACCGGTGGTGGCCGTCGGCGATCACCGAGCCGGTGCGCCGAAAGGCCTCGCTCAGCCGCGCCAGCGTGTCCGGCGAGGTGAGCCGCCAGAGCCGGTGGACGACCCCGTCGGAGTCCTGGAGTTCCAGCGTCGGGTCGCCCCGCCGAGCCGCCCGGGTGAGTTCCGCGACCGTCTCCTCCGGATCGTGAGCCAGCACGATCGGCTCGAGGTCGGTGGCTGTTGCGGCGAGGAGTCGCCGCCGGTCCTCGACCGCGGGGGCGTAGGTGTCCTCGTGCGGCAGGACCGCCGCCGAACCCGCGGGTGGGAGGGAGACCGCCCCAAGCCAGCCCACGGTGGCCGGTGCGCCGCCGGGCGGCTGGAGCTCGTAGAGCCACAAGGCGGGATCGGCATCGCGCTCGAGGACACCCTCGTCGAGCCAACTGTTCAACAGGGCAGCGGCCTGGGTCGTTGGGTCCGCGCTCGGATCGGCGCCGGTCGCGCACCGCGGGAGGATGAGACGCACGATGTTGTGCGGATCGGCGTCGGCCAGGTGATCCCGCCCCGAAGGCGTCACCAGGTCGTAGGCTGGCGAACTCACCCGGGCGAGGTGCCCGGGGTCCCGCCGCCGATAGGTCAGCGCCCGGAAGGGACGGACCTCGAGGCCGGCCGCGGCAGGCGGCCGGGATTCCGACGACGTGGACATGACAGCGATCGTAGGAGCGCCCTGCTCGACGGCGGCGACGCGAGGGTCGCGCTGTGGTTCGAAGGAGGGGGGCGTGCGGATGACGGAGGCCCATTCTCCCGACGGCGACGTCTACGAGTGGTACCGGCGTGGCCTCACGCTGCTCGCCGACGGGCATCCTGCGGCGGCCGCGACGCTGCTCGCTCGAGCTGCGGAGGCGGAACCGGACTCCCGCAGCCTGCTCGAGGCGCTCGGGCGGGCCCAGTACGACGCGGGCCGCTACGACGAGGCCATGGCGACGTTCACCGCGCTGATCCTGCGGAACCCCACCGACGACTACGCCCACTTCGGGCTCGGCCTCGCCGCGAACAAGGCCCGCGCCCTTGCACTCGCCGCCGAGCACCTCGCCCTGGCCGTCGCCATGCGTCCCGATCTCGGGCACTACGCCCGGGCCCTCCGCGAGGTTCGGGCACGGCGCGCGAGGGAGTCGGCGTGACGGCGGCGCAGCCGCTCGCGGCCGGCAGCTCCGTGCCGCCGTGCGAGGCCTACGACGTCGCGTTGCTCGACCTCGACGGCGTGGTCTACGTCGGCCCGGACGCGGTGCCGGGGGTCCCTGACGCGCTGGCTGGAGCCCGCAGAGCCGGCATGCGCCTCGGCTTCGTCACCAACAACGCCGCCCGCACCCCGGCAGACGTGGCGGCCCACCTGACCGCGCTGCGCGTCCCGGCCGGCGCGGAGGACGTCATCACGAGTGCCCAGGCGGCTGCCACGGTCGTGGCGCAGCTGGTGCCCCGCGGTGCCCGGGTCCTCCCGGTGGGCGGTCCCGGAGTCGCTGCCGCACTCACCGCTGCCGGGCTGGAGGTCGTGGAGGGCGCGGACGACGATCCCGTCGCCGTCGTCCAGGGCTACGGCCGCGAGGTCGGCTGGACCGAACTCGCCGAGGCCGTCGTCGCCGTGCGGAACGGCGCCCGGCACGTGGCGACCAATCTCGACGCCACCATCCCGTCGCCTCGCGGTCCGCTTCCCGGCAACGGTGCGATGGTCGGCATCGTCTCGGCGATCACCGGTCAGGAGCCGCTCGTCACCGGCAAGCCGGACCCGGCGATGCACGCCGAATGCGTCCGGCGCACCGATGCCCGACGTCCGCTCGTGGTCGGTGACCGGCTGGACACCGACATCGAGGGAGCCCGGCGGGCCGGCGCTGCCAGCCTGCTGGTCCTCACCGGCGTGACCGATCCGGGCACGCTCCTCGCCGCCCGCCCCGACCACCGGCCCGACCTGCTGTCCACCGACGCCGGTGGCCTCCTGGTCGTCCACCCGCCGGTCGCCCTCGAGGGGCAGACCCATCGGTGCGGGAACTGGCGGGTCAGCCAGGCGGAGGCGGACGACGTCCTCGTCCTCGAGCAGGTGACCGACGGGGAGGACGGCGACGGCCTCGACGGTCTTCGGGCGCTCTGCGTCGCCCACTGGGCGCGCCATCCCGATGTCGGCGCTCCCGCCCGCGTGATCGCCTCCGGATCTCGGGCCGTCGCGGCCCTGCGGCGGTGGGCTCTGGCCGTCGACGACTTCACGAGCTGAGGTCAGAGGATCTTGCGCAGCCTCAGGATGTCCCGCAGCCCGGCCTCGAGCTTGACCTTCCCGCTCGCCCACGCCTTGCCGAAGTGCAGCCGCCCGTCGGTCATCGCGATCAGGTCGTCGCTGCTCATCGTGAGCCGGATGTCCGCCTTGGGCACTTCCGGCCCATGGGGCAGGACGTGGAGGTCGCGCACGGAGCCGGAGCTCAAGCGCCCCAGCACGACCTCGTCGAGGTCGGTCAGTCGGCAGGACAGGCTGCGGTCCAATCCGGCGGCCGCCGGATGGGAAGCGATGTCTCCGAGGATGCCCTTCAGTGCCTTCAGGCACTCGTCCATGGTCGCCACGCGGGCGGTCCTCCCACACTGCACTCGTCGATCCGGGCGCTGGGACGATATCGCCCCGGCCGCAGTGAGCCGTGCCCGTTCCCGGGCTGCCGGTAACCTCGCAGCATGACCGAGCCGAGCCCGTCGCGACCCGTGCCGGGTCCGCCGCGGCCCGTTCCGGGCCCTCCCTCGCCGCCTGCGGCCACGGCGCCGGAGAACCCGGCCACCCGGCCGGAGGACTCGGCCACCCCCGGGGACCGCTTCGCGGACCTAGGGGAGCAGCCGGTGGCCGACCACGTCGCGGTCTTCGAGGCCGAGCACGGCCGGCTGCAGCGCGAACTCGGCACGATCGACCAGCTCTGATGCCACGGCGCAGCCGACTCGACGCCGAGCTCGTGCGGCGCGGGCTGGCCCGTTCCCGCGAGCATGCGGTCACGCTGATCGCCGAAGGGCGGGTCGCCGTCGCCGGAACCGCCGCCACGAAGCCGGCGACCGGAGTCGAGGCCGGCACGCCGGTCGTCGTCCGCACCGATCCCGATACGCCCAGCTGGGTGTCCCGCGGCGCGCACAAGCTCCTCGGCGCGCTCGACGCCTTCGGTGTCGCCGTCGACGGACGACGCGCTCTGGACGCCGGCGCCTCCACCGGCGGCTTCACCGAGGTGCTGCTGACCCGGGGCGCCAGGGAGGTGGTGGCAGTCGACGTCGGCTACGGCGAGCTCGCCTGGAGCCTGCGCACCGACGACCGGGTGCACGTCCATGAGCGCACCAACGTGCGCAGCCTGACGCCCGAGGCGATCGAGGGCCCGGTCGACCTCGTGGTGGCCGACCTCTCGTTCATCTCCCTGCGCCTGGTGCTGCCCGCGCTCACCGCCTGCGCCCGACCAGACGCGGACCTGCTGCCCATGGTCAAGCCGCAGTTCGAGGTCGGCCGCGAGCGGCTGGGCAGCGGGGGAGTCGTCCGCGACCCCGAGCACCGGGTGCAGGCGGTTCTCGAGGTCGCGCGGGCCGCGGAGTCCCTCGGCTGGGGGACCGCCGGGGTGGTGGCGAGCCCGCTGCCAGGTCCGGCTGGCAACGTGGAGTTCTTCCTGTGGCTCCGGCGCGACGCCGGCCCAGCGCAGGAGCACCAGGTCCGTCGAGCAGTGGAGGAGGGACCCCAGTGACCGATGGCTCACTGACCGATGGCTCGAGCGCCGCCGAGGACACGCCCCGGCGCGTCCTCCTGACGGTGCACACCGGGCGACGGGACATCGTGGAACTGGCCCGCACGTCGGCCGTCCGGCTGATCGCGGGCGGCATCGTGGTGCGGCTACTGGAGGACGAGGCCGAGGCGCTGGAGCTCGCCGAGGCCGAGGTCGTCCCAGCCGACGCCGACGCAGCGAAGGACGCCGAGATCGTCATGGTCTTCGGGGGCGACGGCACGTTCCTGCGCGCCGCGGAGCTGGGCCGCTACACCGATGCCGCTCTCATGGGCGTCAACCTCGGCCGGGTGGGCTTTCTGGCAGAGACGGAGCCGGAGGCGGTGGAGGAGACGCTGACCGCCATCGAGCAGTGCCGGTACTCCGTCGAGGAGCGCCTGGCCCTGCACGTCGACGTCCGGGACGCCGTGGGCGAGATCGTCGGTGACACCTGGGCGCTCAACGAGGTGTCGGTCGAGAAGGCCGAACGCTCCCGCGTCCTCGACGTCGTGCTGGCGATCGACGGCCGCCCGCTGACCAGCTTCGGCTGCGACGGCGTCTTGTGCGCCACCCCGACGGGCTCCACGGCGTACGCGTTCTCCGCCGGCGGACCGGTGGTGTGGCCGGACGTCGAGGCGCTGCTGCTGGTCCCCAGCAACGCCCATGCGCTCTTCGCCCGCCCGCTGGTCACGTCGCCCAACTCGGTCCTCACCGTCGCGGTGCCTGCCGACGGCAACCGCGCTCGTGTCTCGGCCGACGGACGGCGCATCGTCGAGATCCCCGACGGCGGCCGTGTCGACGTCCGGCGCGCCGACATGCCGGTCCGGATCGCCCGGGTGCACGCCTCGACGTTCGGCGATCGGCTGGTCGCCAAGTTCGGGCTGCCGGTCCGCGGTTTCCGGGACGCGCGGCACGCCGGCCCCGGCCACGAGCTGTTCACCAGCAGGAACGTCCTGAGCCGGGACATCATCAGCGGCGACGGCAACGTCGTGGACGGGGGGGAGGCCCCAGGTGTCAGCGCCGACGACGACGCCTGACCACACGAGCGCCGCGAGTTCCGACGGTGACCTCGGCCGGCTGACCGAGCTGCGCATCCGCGGCCTCGGCTCGATCGACGACGTCACGCTCGAGCTCGGCAGCGGCCTCACCGTGGTCACCGGCGAGACCGGCGCCGGCAAGACGATGGTCGTGACCGGACTGACCCTGCTCTTCGGTGGCCGCGCCGATCCGGGGCGGGTCCGCGCGTCGGGGCGCGCCGGTGTGGAGGGCCGCCTGGTGCTGCCCGCCGACTCGCCGGTCTGGGAACGCGCCGCCGACGCGGGCGCGGATCCCGACGACGACGGCAGCCTGATCCTCGCCCGCACGGTCAGCGCGGAAGGCCGTTCGCGGGCGTTCCTCGGCGGGCGCACCGTCCCGGTGGGGGTGGTGTCCGAGCTCGCCGAGGGTCTGCTCGCGGTGCACGGCCAGTCCGATCAGCTGCGGCTGTCCCGCCCGGCCGAGCAGCGCCGCGCCCTCGACCGGTACGCCGGGCCGGCCCACCTGGAGCTGCTCGACCGCTACCGCGCCGCCCACCAGCGCTGGCGCGAGCTCACCGCCGACCTCGAGCGCCGGCGCAGCCAGGCGCGCGAGCTCGCCCAGGCCGCCGATGTGCTGCGGCACGGGCTGGAGGAGATCGAGGCGGTCGCACCCGAGCCCGGTGAGGACGACGCCCTCGACACGCAGGCCAAGCGACTCGGCGACGCCGACGCGCTGCGCGCCGCGGCCGACGAGGCGCGGGCGGCCCTGGTCGGTGACGTCACCGGCGACCTCGGCGGGGACGACCTGCCGCAGGACGCGACCGCCGGGTTGTCGATCGCGCAGCGGGCGCTGGCCGCCTCCGACGACCCCACCCTGGTCCTCCTCGCCCAGGACGTCGCCGATGCCGTCGCCGTCGTCTCCGACGTCGCAGCACAGCTGGCCGGCTACGTGGCCGACCTCGACGCCGATCCCGGGCGCCTCGCCGAGGTGCTCGACCGACGCGCCGCCATCACCGCCCTCGTCCGCAAGTACGCCGGGCCGGGGGAGGGGCTGGCAGGGGTCCTCGCCTGGGCCGAGGACGCCGCGCACAAGCTGTCCGCGCTGGACGTGTCCGACGAGGCGCTGGACGCGCTGGCCGCCGCGCGCGACACGGCGCGCGCGCAGGTCGACGACCTCGGTGCCGAGGTGTCGGCGGGCAGGCGCGCGGCCGCCGACGGTTTCGCGGCGGAGGTCGGCGTCGAGCTGGCCGGGCTGGCGATGAAGAGCGCGGCCGTGTCCTTCTCCATCGAGAGCCATCCCGACGAGCCGGGTCCCGAGGGCGTCGACGAGGTCGTGCTGCTGCTGGCGGCCCATCCGGGGGCGCCGGCCCGCCCCGTGCACAAGGGCGCGTCGGGCGGCGAGCTCTCCCGGGTGATGCTCGCGATCGAGGTCGTGTTCGCGGGCGCCGACCCGGTGCCGGTCATGGTCTTCGACGAGGTCGACGCCGGTGTCGGCGGCCAGGCGGCGGGGGAGATCGGCCGGCGACTGGCCCGGCTGGCCACGGACCACCAGGTCGTCGTCGTCACCCACCTGGCCCAGGTCGCGGCGTTCGCCGACACGCACATCGTCGTCGACAAGTCGCCGGACACCGGCGCGGGCGTGACCGCCACCGACATCCGTGCCGTCGACGGCGAGGACCGGGTGCGGGAACTGGCCCGCATGCTGTCGGGGCTGGCCGACAGCGACACCGGCCAGGCGCACGCCAGGGAGCTGCTGGCGGTCGCCGCGGGCGCCCGCGAGGTGCCGTAGGACACGGCTGGGTGACGGCGGGCGTGACCGGAGCCGTCGCGGGGTAGCGGACGTTCGTGGGTTGTTTCTCGTCCGCCGACGAATCGGCGCACTACGGTTTCTCGGTCTGCATGCTGCTCGAGCAGTACCGCACGGAGCTGGGCTGGGACGCCCACGGTGTCGTCGAGCTCGGGACGGGCGACGCCACGGCGATCAGCCAGGTGGCCAGTGCCCTGCCGGGCCTGCGGGTGCGCAGCTACGACATCAGCGCACCCTCGGTGGAGACCGCACGCGCGAACATCGCCGCCGCCGGGGTCGGCGACCGGTACACCGTCGAACTGGGCGACTTCTTCGACCAGGCCGACTCCGCGGGCGGCCCGCCCGTGTCCACGGTCATCTCCAATCCGCCCTACATCCCCGCACCCGACCGCGACATCCTGATGCCCGAGCTCTGGGGCGGCGTCCGCGGCAACGACCTGGTGCTCCGCCTGCTCAAGGCGGGCTACGACAACGTCATCGCAGCCGTGGCCAGCTACTCCGACCCGGGCGAGACCGTGCGCACGGCGGGCGACGTGGGCTACCGCGTGGCCAACTTCCTGGCGATGGGGCTGGACTTCGGCCCCTACAGCAGTGAGCCCAAGGTCGCCCGGCACATCCGGCAGCTGTGCGCCGAGGGACGTGGATGGGCCGATGACGACGGCTACATGGTCGCGGTGGCCCTGTTCACCCGGGACCCCGACGTCCCGGGCGACCGCGCCGGCCAGCTGCTGCGCGCGCTGCAGGTCGCCTGAGCCGCGCTCAGCGGCGCTTGGCGTACCCCGCGAGGCCGAACTGCAGGAGCGAGAGCCCGCGGCGGCCCTGGCGCAGCAGCTCGGCGGTCAGCTCGGCGCCGTCGACACCCTCGATCACCTGGTCGCGCGCCAGCTCGAGCAGCGACGCGTAGAGGCCCAGGACGGCGTGCGCGGCCAGCCACGGCTCCACCCGGCCGTGCCGGGCACCGGTCTCCTCCACGATCAGCTCGGCGAGCGCGTCGGTCAGCTCGCCGAGGATCTCGCGCTCCCGTACCTGCAGCACGCGGCTGCCGCGGATCACCCGCGCCATGCGGGCCACGCCGTCGGCCGCCTCGGGTGCACCCAGCATGCTCACTGCCGACACGACGAAGCTGCCGGCCGCGGCCGAGACCGATTCCCCGGCGGGACGACGACGGACGGCGTCCAGCAGCGCCGCCCGCATCGGCGGGTCGGCATCGAAGACCAGTCCCTCCTTGACCGGGAAATGGTTGAACACCGTCTTCTCCACCACGCCGGCCCGCTTGGCGATCTCCATCACACTGACCGCGTCGAAACCGCGCTCGGCGAACAGCTCCGCCGCCGCGTCGACGATCCGCGCCCGGGTCTCCTGACGGCGCAGCTCGCGCCGCCCGGGCCCGCGCTCGGCCCGGTCCTTGCGCCGGGCCCGCGCCGGCGGTTCGGCCTCCGGCCGGATCGGCGGTACGGCACGGATCACCGCTGCTGACGTGGGCGATTCGGTGGGCGCGCCGGCTGGAACCGCGGTGTCCTCCTCGCCGGACGTCGGCCCAGGTCGGTCGGTGGTGCGGGGCAGGGCGTGGGCCACTCCAGTCACGCCTGCCACGCTAGTCACGAGCAGATAACGGTCCCGCGAGAGAGCCGGAGGCCGCGGCCCTGGCGTGTCGTGGCGCCCGAAGTGTCGGACACGGTGCGTAACTGTGGGGTCGCGTTTGCGCGTCGGGGGACTCGCCCCCCGACAGGCGTGAAACCATGCCGGACATGCGCATCGGCACCCTTCGGCGCGGCCGGCCACAGGAGGCAGGGCCCGGTGTGGCCGGCACTGCCCGCCTGGACCGCCGAACGAAGAACCTCACCAAGCGACTGCGCCCCGGCGACATCGCCGTCATCGACCACGTCGACATCGACCGGGTCAGCGCCGATGCGCTGGTCGGCTGCAAGGTCGCCGCGGTCGTCAACGCCGCGCCCAGCATCTCCGGCCGCTACCCGAACCTCGGTCCCGAGATCCTCCTGGCCGCGGGGATCCCGCTGCTGGACGACGTCGGCCGCGAGGTGTTCTCCCGCCTGAAGGAGGGGACCCTGGTCCGGCTGGACGGCACGCAGCTGCTCGACGAGGAGGGCGCCGTCCTCGCCGAGGGCGTCGCGCAGGACGACACGAGCGTGGCCGAGGCGATGGCGGAGGCCAAGGCCGGACTCTCGGTGCAGCTGGAGGCCTTCGCGGCCAACACCATGGAGTACATGAAGCGCGAGCGCGCGCTCCTGCTCGACGGCGTCGGCGTGCCCGACGTGGCCACGTCGATCGACGGCCGGCACGTCCTGGTCGTCGTCCGTGGGTACGACTACAAGGAGGACCTCGCCGCCCTCCGCCCCTACATCCGTGACTACCGACCTGTCCTGATCGGGGTGGACGGAGGAGCGGACGCGCTGGTCGAGGCCGGGTACTCGCCCGACATGATCGTCGGCGACATGGACTCGGTGAGCGACGACGTCCTGCGCTCCGGCGCCGAGGTGGTCGTGCACGCCTACGCCGACGGCCGGGCCCCGGGCCTCGCCCGCGTCCAGGACCTCGGCGTGGAGGCGATCACGTTCCCTGCGTCGGCCACCAGCGAGGACATCGCCATGCTGCTGGCCGACGAGAAGGGCGCCCGGCTGATCGTCGCCGTGGGAACCCACGCCACGCTCGTGGAGTTCCTGGACAAGGGCCGTGGCGGCATGGCCTCGACCTTCCTGACCCGCCTCCGGCTGGGCGGCAAGCTCGTCGACGCGAAGGGTGTGAGCCGGCTCTACCGCAGCCGGATCTCCACGACCGCGCTCGTCGTGCTCGTCCTCGCCGCGTTCATCGCCATCGGTTCGGCCATCGCCGTGTCCGCAGCCGGGCAGGTCTACCTCGACCTGCTCCTCGATCAGTGGAACGGCTTCGTGTTCTGGTTGGAGAACCTCTTCTCGTGATCGATTTCCGCTATCACCTGGTCTCGCTGATCGCCGTCTTCCTGGCGGTGGCGCTCGGGATAATCATCGGCACGACGGCGCTGAACGAGCCGATCCTCGCCGACATCAAGAACCAGGTCAGTGCCCTGGAGAAGGACAAGCGCTCGCTCGAGGACCGCACGCAGCAGCTGCAGTCGCAGGTCAACAGCACCGACACCTTCGCCGACGCCGTGGCCCCCGCCCTCGTCGACCGCGCCCTCACCGGCCGCAGCGTCCTGCTGGTCGTGACCAACAAGGACGTCCCCTCCGACAGCGTCGACCAGCTCACCTCGCTCATCCGTGATGCCGGGGGCACCGTGAGCGGCACCCTCACCCTGCGGCCGGAGTACAGCGCCCCGTCGACCGCGACGAGCCTGAAGAACTACGTCACCGGGTCGGGCCTTCCGGCCGGTGTCTCGCTGCCCCCGGTCGACGACGCCGGCAAGCTGGTGGGGTCGCTCCTGGCGAAGGTCCTGATGATCCCGCC
Source organism: Blastococcus sp. OS1-29 (assembly GCF_057628075.1). Lineage (NCBI taxonomy): Bacteria > Bacillati > Actinomycetota > Actinomycetes > Geodermatophilales > Geodermatophilaceae > Blastococcus > Blastococcus sp. OS1-29. The sequence goes on along the minus strand of NZ_JBXXJK010000002.1, from coordinate 723,072 downwards.
GTCGGGCACCGCCCCCGACCGTGCCGCGCTCTCGTCGGTGCTCGCCGGGCTGTCGGCGCTGAACGTCCTGAGCGCCGAGGGTGACTCCGTCGCGCCCGCCGACTACGCCATCGTCCTGACCTCGGGCGCGTTCTCCGGGTCCGACGCCGCCGACCGCAACGCCACCCTCGCCGAGCTGGTCAGCGCCCTGGACTCCGCCGGCACCGGCGCGATCGTGGCCGGGGACGCCGGCTCGGCCGCCGACAGCGGGCTGGTCGGGGTCATCCGCGCCGACCCCACGCTGTCGGCGGCGATCTCCACCGTCGACAACGCGGCCACGGCGGCCGGGCGGATCAGCGCGGTGCTCGCCCTCGTCAGCGAAGGAAAGGGCACCTCCGGCAAGTACGGCACTGGACCCGACACCCAGCCGGTCCCGCCGGTGCCCGCCTCGACACCGTGAGCGCCGCCCGCAACGCCGGCCTCGCGCTCACCGGGGCGGCCGCGCTCCGCGCCGCGCTGGCCGGTGCCGCCGCGCTGACCGCACGCCCGGCGGGCGCGCCCTGGCGGCGGATGAACTACGCCAAGCGCCCGGTCACCCTGCTCGGTGGGCCGGCGCTCGCCGCCTCCGCGACGGTCTCCGCCGTCCTCGGCGCCCCACGGGGCACCCGGACGGCGGCAGCCGTCGTCGGTGCCGTCTCCGGCCTGGTCGGCGGATACGACGACCTGGCCGGCGCCCGCCCCGAGCAGGCGCGGGACAAGGGGCTGGCCGGACACCTGGCCGCCCTCAAGGCCGGGCGCGTGTCGGCCGGCGCGGTCAAGGTGGCCGGCATCGGGGCGGCCGCCGCCGTCGCCGCCGTCCTCACCCGCGGGGACCGCCGGTCCGTCGTCGACGCCGTGCTCACCACCGGACTCGTCGCCGGCACGGCCAATCTGCTCAACCTGCTCGACCTGCGCCCGGGGCGGGCCGGCAAGGCCGGTGCCCTGATGGCCGCGACCACGCTGGCCGGGCCCGCCGGTGGACTCGTCGCGGGTCCGCTCGGCGCCACCCTGGCCGCGCTGCCCGCGGACCTCGGTGAGCGGATCATGCTCGGCGACTGCGGGGCCAACTCCCTCGGCGCCCTGCTCGGCCTGCGGCTGGCTTCGATCCCGGGCCGCGCACCGCGCACGGCCCTGCTCACGGGTGTCGTGGCCCTGACGCTGGCCAGCGAGAAGGTCAGCTTCACGAAGGTCATCGAGGCCACACCGGGGCTGCGCGAACTGGACCGGCTCGGCCGTCGGCCCTCGTGAACCGGCGCACGGTCGCCCAGGGCGTCGCCGGGGCCGCGGCGCTGATCGCCGTCCTGACCCTGCTCGCCCGGGTGGCCGGCTTCGGCCGCACGCTGGTGTTCACCAACACCGTCGGCGCGGCCACGACCGGTGACACCTACCAGGCCGCCAACACCGTTCCCAACATCGTCTTCGAGGTGGTCGCCGGGGGAGCGCTGGCCGGCCTCGTGGTGCCGATGCTCGCCGGCGGCATCGCCGCCGGGGACCGGGAGCAGGTCCGGCGGACGGCGTCGGCCCTGCTCGGTTGGGCGTTGCTGGTCCTCACGCCCCTGGCCGTGATCATCGCGCTGGCCGCCGGCCCGATCGCCGGGCTGCTGCTGGCCGGGCGCAGCGACGCCGAGATCGCGCTGGCCGCCCGCTTCCTCGTCGTCTTCGCGCCGCAGGTCGTCCTCTACGGCATCGGCATCGTGCTCGCCGGCGTCCTGCAGGCCCACCGCCGGTTCGCCGGCCCGGCCCTGGCGCCGCTGTTGTCCAGCGTCGTCGTCGCCGGCGCCTACGTCGTGTTCGCGGTCATCGGCGGCGGCCGGCAGGTCGCCGACCTGTCGCGCCCCGCCGAGCTGGTCCTCGGCGTCGGGACGACGCTCGGCGTGGTGGCGCTGAGCCTGAGCCTGCTGGTGCCGCTGCGCGGCCTCCGGCTCGGCCTCCGGCCGTCCCTCCGCTTCCCGGTCGGCGCCGCCCCCCGCGTGCGCCGGCTCGCGCTGGCGGGCGTCCTCACGCTGGCCGGTCAGCAACTGGTGGCCGCCGCGGCGCTCCGGCTGGCCGCCGACGGGCCGGTCGGCACGCAGGTGGTCTACGGCGCCGGGCTGACGCTGTTCCTCGTCCCGTGGGCGGCCCTCGCCGTGCCGCTGGCCACCTCGGCGTACCCGGGGCTCACCGAGCGGGCCGAAGCCGGCGACGAGGCGGGGTACCGCCGGTCGCTGGCTCCGGTCGCCGTCCTCACCGTGGCCGCGGCGGCCGTCGCGGCCGGCCTGCTGGTGGCCGTGTCCGGCCCGATGGCGCGGGTCTTCCTGGCCAGCGCCTCCAGCGCCAAGGTGGACGCCCTCCGGGACACGATCATCGGCTTCGCGCCCGGCCTGGTCGGCTACGCGCTGGTGGCACTGCTGACCCGGGCCCTGTACGCCCGCGGGCTGTGGAAGGCGCCGACGGTCTGCGTCGTCGGCGGCTGGCTGGTGGCGGTCATCGCCGACGTGGTGCTCTCCCGGGTGCTGCCCGCGGCCGACCGGGGCCTCGCCCTCGGCGCCGGGCACAGCACCGGCGTGACGGTCGCCGGCATCGGGCTGCTCGTCGTCGTCGCGCGCTCCGCCGGCCCGGAGGCGCTGCACGGCGTCGGCCGCGCGGGTGTGCCGGCCCTGGCCGGTGGCGCCCTCGGCGCCGGGGCCGGGCTGCTGGTGGCGCGTCTGCTCGGGGCCGATCCCGTGCCGGACGCCGGACCGCTCGCCGCCGTCGGCGTCGGAGTGGCGGCCGCCGCGGTCGTGCTCGTCGTCGCCGCGACCGTCATGATGGGCACGGCGCGGGCCGCCCTCACCGGGGCCGTGCGGGCGCTCCGCAGGCCGGACGAGCAGCGCGCCGGGGCGACGGGAGGTGCACGGTGAGCGAGGCGTCGCCCCTGCGCGCCCGCCGGATCGTCGAGGTGCTCGCCACCAGCGCGGGCGGCGTGGGCGCCCACGTGCGCACGATCGTCCCGGTCATCGCCGCTGCCGGCGCCCGCGTCGGCGTCTGCGGCGCCCCGGCCACCGAGCAGCTGTTCGGCTTCACAGCGGTCGGCGCGGAGTTCCGGCCGGTCGGCATCTCCGCGGGCCTGGACCCGGTCGCCGACAGCCGGGCCGTGGTCCAGCTGCGCCGCGCGACCGCCGGCGCCGACCTCGTGCACGCCCACGGGCTGCGCGCCGGCCTGGTCGCCGCGGCCGCCCGGCGCCTGGCGGGGGAACGGCAGCGCCCCCTGGTGCTGACGCTGCACAACGCACTGCAGGACAGCACGGGGGCACGCCGGAGGCTGTTGCGCGCGGTCGAGGGCCTGACGATCCGCGCCGCTGACCTGGTGCTCGCAGTCTCCAGCGACCTCGCCGACAACGCCCGGCGGCTCGGCGCACGTGACGTGCGCGTGGTCCCGGCGCTGGCGCCGCCGCTGCCTCCGGCCACCCGGTCGCGCGCCGAGGTGCGCGCGGAGCTCGGCATGGACGACGGCCGGCCGCTGGTCGTCGCCGTCGGGCGGCTGCATCCGCAGAAGGGCTACGGCGTCCTGCTCGACGCCGTGGCGGGGTGGGAGCGCGCGGGGCGGCTGGATCCCGCGCCGCTGGTCGCCATCGCCGGCGACGGGCCGCTCGAGCAGGAGCTCGCCGACCGGATCCGGACCGAGCGGCTGCCGGTCGTCCTGCTCGGCCGCCGGTCCGACGTGTCCGACCTGCTCGGCGCCGCGGACCTCTGCGTGCTGCCCTCCCGGTGGGAGGGCAGCCCCTTCACCGCGCAGGAGGCCCTCCGCGCGGGCACCCCGCTGGTGTCCACCCGGGCCGGGGGGATCCCCGAGCTGGTCGGGGCCGGCGCCGAACTCGTTCCCGTGGGCGATGCCGCCGCGCTGACCGATGCGGTCGTCCGCGTGCTCGGCGACCCGGTGCGCGCCGCGGAGCTGGCCGCCGCCGGGCGCGCCCAGGCTGCCGGCTGGCCGGACGAGCAGGCGGCGGGACGACAGATCGTCGCCGTCTACCGCGAGCTGCTCGGTCCGCCGTCATGAGCGCCTGGGGCCGCGCGACGGCCGTCGTCCTCGTCCTGCTGTCGGTGCTGCTGGGTCTTCCGTCGACGGCGCTGGCCGCCCCGGACCCCGCGACCGCCGACCGGGTGCTGGTTATCGGCGTCCCCGGCCTGACGTGGGGGCAGATCGACCCGAAGGGCACGCCCGAACTGTGGTCCCTGGCGCAGTCCTCGGCGATCGGGGCGGTGTCGGTGCGCGCGGTGCGGCCCACCACCTGCGTGCTCGACGGATGGGCCACCCTCGGCGCCGGCAACCGGGTCAAGGTCCCGGGGCCGGACACGACGACGGAACCGGCTCCACCGCCGCTCACCTTCTGCGGGTCGCAGCAACGGATGGCGAGCAGCGTGCCGTCCGATCCCGCGGCGGCGGTGCGCCGGGCCGCGGCCGCCCCGGGCACCGTCCGCTATGGCTCCGAACCCGGCTCGCTCGGGGCGGCCGTCGGCTGCGCGACGGTCGTCGGCAAGGCCGCCGGGCTGGCCGCCGCGGCACCACACGTGAAGCTGACCCGGCGCGCCTCCCTGCCCACCGATCCGGCCGCGCTCAGCTCGCTGCTGTCCGGCTGCAAGCTCTCGCTGATCTCGCTCGACCAGCTGATCTCCGCCGGCCGGCCCGGCTCGCACAGCACCGTCACCGGCGTGGACCCGGCGCAGCGGAGCGCGGCACTCAAGGGCATCGACGACGCCGTCCGGAAGCTGCGGGTGGCCGCCGGCCGGCTGCCCGGCAGCACACTGTTGCTGCTGCAGGGCATCTCCGAGGTCAACGACGGGCGAGCGGCGCTGCACGTGGGGATCGCGTCCGGCCCGGGATTCACCGGCGCGCACTGGCTGATGTCGGCGAACACCGGCCGGGCGCCCTACGTCGAGCTCATCGACGTCGCGCCCACCGCGTTGCAGGCCCTCGGGATCAACACGCCGGCGTCCATGAACGGGCAGCCGTGGCAGGCCGCCGGGCAGCGTCCCGGTCTCAGCGACGCCGTGGCCCAGCTCGACGAAGCGAACACCGCCGCCACCGTTCACTACCGGCATACCCGCGCGTTCTTCTGGTGGCTGGTGATCGTGGTGGCCGTTCTGGTCGGGCTCGGCATCGTCACCTTGGGTGGCTGGCCGCGGGTACGCGCGCCCTGGGCCGGCCACGCCCGCGGCCGGCAGGCAGTGAGGACTGCGGCGCTGCTGCTGGCCGCCCTCCCGGTGTCCACCTATCTGGTCAACCTCGTCCCCTGGCAGCGCAGCGGCCAGCCCGGGCTCACGCTGGTCGCGGTTCTGGCGGTCACCGACCTGGTCGTTGCAGCCCTCGCCGGGTGGGGACCGTGGCGCCGGAATCCACTCGGGCCGGCCGTGGCGGTGCTGGCCATGACCTGGGCCACGCTGCTGGGCGACGTCCTCACCGGGTCGCACCTGGAGCTCAACGGCCTGCTCGGCTACGACGCGATCGTGGCGGGACGGTTCGTCGGCTTCGGCAACCTCACCTTCGGGCTGCATGCGGTCTGCGCGTTGCTGATCACCGCTGCGATCGCGACCGCCGTCGGCCGGCGGACGCCGGGCCGCGCGCGACTGCTCACCGGAGGGCTGGCCCTGCTGATGGGTCTGGTCACCGTCGGCATCGTCGGATGGCCGAGTCTCGGGCGTGACTTCGGCGGTGTGCTCGCCTTGCTGCCCGGGTTCGTGTTGCTCGCGATGCTGCTGGCGGGCGTGCGGGTCACGGTCGTGCGGATGGCTGCCGTCCTCGGCGCCGCGGTGCTCGCCGTCGGCACCGTCGCGTTCCTGGACTGGCAGCGGCCGGCGGGGCAGCGCAGCCACCTCGGCCGTTTCGTCGAGCAGATCCTCACCGGCGAGGCGTGGACCGTGGTGAGCCGCAAGGGGCAGGCCAATCTGAGCATTCTGCTCGGCAGCCCGCTGTCCTGGATGCTCCTCGTCGCGGCGGTGGCGGCCGTGTGGCTGTTACGGGCCGACGGCCCGCTGCGGGGCCGGGACGGGATCGGCCCCGGCGGGCTCGAGGTTCGCGACACCGCGGTGCTGAAGGCATCCCTGATCGCCGTCCTGGTCAGTGAGGCGCTCGGCTCGCTGGTCAACGACTCGGGCGTCGCCATCGCCGCCACCGGGGCGGCGCTGCTCGTGCCGCTGCTGGTCTGGCTGGCGGCCGGCGCCGGGCGCGGGGCGGCCAGTTCGGGGGAGGAGTCGGGTGGCACTCCCCACTCCGGGCCGGTCGAGGGCCCGGAGCGTGTTACGGTCGTATCCCGTGGATCGACCGTCTCAGGCACGTGACCTCGGGCTCCTTCACAACTCCCAGCCGACGAAGTACGTGTTCGTCACCGGCGGGGTTGTGTCCTCTCTCGGCAAGGGACTGACAGCGAGTTCGCTGGGCGCCCTGCTGTCCAGCCGTGGTCTCCGGGTCACGATGCAGAAGCTCGACCCCTACCTCAACGTCGACCCCGGGACGATGAACCCGTTCCAGCACGGCGAGGTCTTCGTCACCGAGGACGGCGCCGAGACCGACCTCGACGTCGGCCACTACGAGCGCTTCCTGGACATCGACCTCTCCGGCCGGGCGAACGTGACGACCGGGCAGGTGTACTCCGAGGTGATCGCCAAGGAGCGGCGCGGCGAGTACCTGGGCGACACCGTGCAGGTCATCCCGCACATCACCAACGAGATCAAGTCGCGGATCATGGCCGGCGGGCAGGGCCCCGAGCGGGTGGACGTCGTCATCACCGAGATCGGCGGCACGGTCGGTGACATCGAGTCGCTGCCGTTCCTCGAGGCCGCCCGCCAGGTGCGGCACGAGATCGGCCGGGACAACTGCTTCTTCCTGCACATCTCGCTGGTCCCGTACATCGCGCCGTCCGGTGAGCTGAAGACCAAGCCGACGCAGCACTCCGTCGCCGCGCTGCGCAGCATCGGCATCCAGCCCGACGCGCTGGTGTGCCGCTCCGACCGCGAGATCGGGGCCAACCTCAAGCGCAAGATCAGCCTGATGTGCGACGTCGACGCCGAGGGCGTCATCTCCTGCCCCGACGCGCCGTCGATCTACGACATCCCGAAGGTGCTGCACCGCGAGGGCCTGGACGCCTACGTCGTCCGCCGGCTCGGCCTGCCGTTCCGCGACGTCGACTGGACCGTCTGGGGCGACCTGCTCGACCGGGTGCACGCGCCGAAGGAGACGGTCACCGTCGCGCTGGTCGGCAAGTACATCGACCTGCCCGACGCCTACCTGTCGGTCACCGAGGCCCTGCGGGCGGGCGGGTTCGCCCACCGCACCCGCGTGCAGATCCGCTGGGTGCCGTCGGACGACTGCGAGACGCCCGAGGGTGCCGAGAAGGCGCTGGCCGGTGTCGACGGCGTCTGCATCCCCGGCGGGTTCGGGGTGCGCGGCATCGAGGGCAAGCTCGGCGCGCTGCGCTACACCCGCACCAACGGCATCCCGACCCTGGGGCTGTGCCTGGGCATGCAGTGCATGGTCATCGAGTACGCGCGGGACGTGGCCGGTCTGGAGAAGGCCAACTCGGCCGAGTTCGACCCCGAGACGCCCGACGCCGTCATCGCGACCATGGCCGGCCAGCTGGACGTCGTCGCCGGCGACCGCGACATGGGCGGCACCATGCGGCTGGGCAGCTACCCGGCGACCCTGCAGAAGGGGTCGGTCGCCGCGAACGCCTACGGGTCGACGGAGGTGACCGAGCGGCACCGGCATCGCTACGAGGTGGCCAACGCCTACCGCGATCGGCTCACCGACGCCGGGCTGGTCTTCTCCGGGACGTCGCCCGACGGATTGCTGGTCGAGTTCGCCGAGCTGCCGGCCGAGGTGCACCCGTTCTACGTGGGCACGCAGGCGCACCCGGAGCTGAAGAGCCGGCCCACCCGGCCGCACCCGCTGTTCTCGGCGTTCGTGCAGGCCGCGATCGACTACCAGGAGGCGGCCCGGTTGCCGATGGGTTCCGGCGAGGGCGAGAAGGTCGGCATCTGATGCCGCACGACTTCCAGGTGCTGAAGAGCGAGCCGGTCTACGACGGCCGGGTGATCTCGCTGCGCCGGGACACCGTGGCGATGCCGGGCGGGGGCGACAGCGTCCGGGAGGTCGTGCACCACCCGGGTGCGGTGGCCGTGGTGGCCCTCGACGAGCAGGACCACGTCGTCCTGCTCCGCCAGTACCGCCATCCCGTGGGGCAGCATCTGTGGGAACTGCCGGCCGGGCTTCGCGACGAGGACGGCGAGCCGCCGCTGGAGACGGCGAAGCGGGAGCTGGCCGAGGAGGTCCAGCTGGCCGCGGAGCGGTGGTCCCTGCTGCTCACCGTCAACAACTCGCCGGGCTTCAGCGACGAACTGGTGCAGGTCTTCCTGGCCGAGGACCTGCGCCCGGTCGACCGTCCCGAGGGGTTCGTCGTCGAGCACGAGGAGGCCGACATGACGATCCAGCGGGTGCCCCTCGCCGACGCCGTCCAGCGCGTCTTCGACGGCGACATCCGCAACTCCTCGGCGGTAGCCGGCATCCTGGCCGCCGCTCAGGCGCGTACGAGCTCGCCGAAGCTGCGGCCCGCCGACTCCGTCTAGTCACCCCGCGGCAGCCGCAGGCCGAGCCGGGCGAGCTCCACGCCGGCCAGCGCCCGGACCGCCACGGGGTCGCCGGTGTGCCAGGCGGCGCCGGTACCCGACGGGAGGGCGGCCAGCCGGGGGAGCGGGGCGGTGGCGAGGGCGCGGGCAGCCAGGATCTCCAGGTCAGGGGTGCCGGTCAGCAGCCGTCGCGCCGCGCCCGCCTCCCGCGCGTAGCGCAGCCGCCACGGCAGCCAACGGAACAGCAGCCACCCCACCGGCAGGACCACCAGGACGACGGCCAGCACCGCGGCCAGGGTGCCGACCGCGTCCTGCGCGGACTGTCCCGCCCCGGACACCGAGCCGCCCGCGTCGGACAGTGCGCCCAGCGGCTTGGCCAGCTCGTCGCCCACCAGCGGGACCCGCTGGGCCGCATCGGCCGCGGAGTTCATGTTGCCGGCGACGGACCGGCCGAGGTCCTCCACGGCGCGGCCCGGCTCGGCGAGCACCAGGACGGCGGCGTGCACGGTGCGGGCCATCAGCACCCAGACGACGAGCCACGCGAGCATGCCGAGGTCGGCCAGGATCTGCTGCAGTCGCAGAGCGGGCTGCTGGGCGTAGGGGTGCATCGGTGCATCCTCCGTCGGGCGCCGCCGGCCCGCAGTCGATGCGTGGGACACGCTGCGACGCGCCTGGGAAGCGGGCCGCGCTCGACGTTCCGGCCCCCGCCGCCGGCACTTTTCGCCGTCCTGTACCGCCCCGGCGGACCGATCCGGGCCGGCCGCGTGCCTAGACTCCGCGCGAGGGCGCCCCGACCGGGCGCACCCACGACGTGGTGGGGGAACCCGTGACCCTCGGGAACCGGCCCGCCAGGACCAGGAGAGCGGCAATGCGCGTCGGGGTTCCCCGAGAGGTCAAGAACCGGGAGTACCGGGTGGCGCTCACCCCTGCGGGGGTGACCGAACTGGTGCGCGCCGGGCACGAGGTGCTCGTGGAGCGTGGTGCGGGGGAGGGCTCGTCCATCCCGGACGACGACTTCGTCGGCGCCGGCGCGCGGATCGTCGCCGATGCGGACGACGTGTGGGCCGACGCCGACCTGCTGCTCAAGGTCAAGGAGCCGATCGAGGAGGAGTACGACCGACTCCGCCGCGGTCAGACCCTCTTCACCTACCTCCACCTCGCCGCCTCGAAGGAGTGCACCGACGCGCTGGTCGCCTCGGGTACGACGGCGATCGCCTACGAGACCGTGCAGACCGCCGACGGCGCCCTGCCGCTGCTCGCCCCCATGTCGGAGGTGGCCGGCCGGATGGCGCCGCAGGTCGGTGCGCACAGCCTCGAGCGCGCGCACGGCGGTCGTGGGGTGCTGCTGGGCGGCGTGTCCGGGGTGTACGCGGCGAAGGTCGTCGTCATCGGCGCGGGTGTCTCGGGCATGAACGCCGCGGCCATCGCGCTCGGCATGCAGGCGGAGGTCGTCGTCCTCGACCGTGACATCGACAAGCTCCGGGCCGCGGACCGGATCTACCAGGGCCACCTGCAGACCGTCGCCTCCAACGCCTACGAGGTGGAGTGCGCCGTGCTCGACGCCGACCTGGTGATCGGTGCGGTGCTCGTCGCAGGCGCGAAGGCTCCCGTGCTGATCAGCAACGAGCTGGTCGGCCGGATGAAGCCGGGCTCGGTGCTCGTCGACATCGCCGTCGACCAGGGCGGCTGCTTCGAGGACACCCGCCCCACCACGCACGACGACCCGACCTTCCGGGTCCACGACTCGGTCTTCTACTGCGTGGCGAACATGCCGGGGGCGGTGCCCAACACGTCCACGCACGCGCTGACCAACGTGACGCTGCCCTACGTCATGGCGCTGGCCAACGAGGGAACGACGGCCGCGGTCGCCGGCAACCGGGCGCTGGCCCACGGGGTGAACGTCGTCGACGGGCACGTGGTGCTGCCCGAGGTCGCCGAGGCGCACGGGATGGCCGTCGTCGATCTCCAGGAGGTCCTGCGCTGACGCTCACCGCCGGCGTCGGGGCCGGACCGGACCCGTCCCGCGTGGTCACCGGATACCTCGACCACCTCACCGTCGAGCGCGGACTGGCCGCAAACACGATCGCGTCCTACCGCCGCGACCTGCGGCGGTACACCGAGTACCTGGCGGCGGCCGGGGTGCGGGGGATGCGGGAGGTCGCCGAGTCCGACGTGGCGGGGTTCCTGACCGCGCTACGACAGGGCGACGACCACCATCCGCCGCTGTCGGCGACGTCGGCGGCGCGCGCGGTGGTCGCCGTCCGCGGGCTGCATCGGTTCGCGCTGCTCGACGGGCTGGTTCCCGACGACGTCGCGCACGAGGTGCGGCCGCCGACGCCGGCGCGGCGGCTGCCGAAGGCGGTGCCGGTCGAGTCGGTCGTGGCGCTGATCGAGGCCGCCGGCGCGGTCGAGGGGCCGAGGGGGCTGCGTGACCGTGCCCTGCTGGAGCTGCTGTACGGCACCGGCGCCCGGATCTCGGAGGCGGTCGGGCTGGCGGTCGACGACCTGGACCGCGGCCAGTCGACGGTGCGGCTGGCGGGCAAGGGCGGCAAGGAGCGGATCGTCCCGGTCGGCAGCTACGCGTTGAAGGCGGTCGAGGACTACCTGGTGCGGGCGCGGCCGGCGCTGGCGGCCAACGGCCGGGGTGGCGTGCGCGGGGGAGCGCTCTTCCTCAACGTCCGCGGCGGGGCGCTGTCACGGCAGTCGGCCTGGGCGATCCTGCGCTCCGCGGCCGAGCGGGCCGGGGGGGCCCACGGAGTGGACTCCACAGTGATCTCCCCGCACACGCTGCGGCACTCGTTCGCGACCCACCTGCTCGACGGCGGGGCCGACGTCCGTGTCGTCCAGGAGTTGCTCGGGCACGCCTCGGTGACGACCACGCAGGTCTACACGCTGGTCACCGTCGACCGGCTGCGCGAGGTGTATGCGACCAGTCACCCGCGCGCCCTCAGCTGACAGCTGTCTTCCGACGTCCTTGTCAGGTTCTGTCTCTGCTTCAGCTTGTGTTGTCACAGGTGTTGTCAGTGGTCGCCATGTCGACATGGCGCCCGGCGTGCCTCCTTGGGAAGACCCTCCCCACTCCATAGCGTCCTGTTCACACCCGAGCGGGCAGGACGGCTGACCGCACCCGGACGACCGGGATCGGGCACGAGGTGGAGGCAACAAGACCCATGGCTACCCGAGCGGACGCGGCCTCTGCCGTCGCGCGCCCGCAGGACAGCGGCCCAGAGATGGGAGCGGTGTCCCGCCAGCAGGACCCCGCCAAGGCCCGGCAGCGCCCGCTGCCCGAGCCCCGGCCCATCACCGAGCACGGGCCCGCGCAGATCATCGCGATGTGCAACCAGAAGGGCGGGGTCGGCAAGACGACCTCGACCATCAACCTGGGTGCGGCGCTGACCGAGTACGGACGGCGCGTCCTGCTGATCGACCTCGACCCGCAGGGTGCGCTGTCGGTCGGCCTGGGCATCCCCGCCCAGACGATGGACCGCACCATCTACAACGCCCTGATGGAGCGGAAGACCACGCTGCGCGACGTGCGCGTGCCCACCGACATCGCGGGCCTGGACCTGGTGCCGAGCAACATCGACCTGTCCGCCGCCGAAGTGCAGCTGGTCAGCGAGGTGGCCCGGGAGCAGACCCTGCTGCGGGTGCTGGCCGACGTCCGTGACGAGTACGACTACATCCTCATCGACTGCCAGCCCTCGCTCGGGCTGCTGACGGTCAACGCCCTCACCGCCGCGCAGGGCGTGATCATCCCGCTGGAGTGCGAGTTCTTCTCGCTGCGCGGTGTGGCCCTGCTGGTCGACACCATCGACAAGGTCAAGGAGCGGCTGAACCCGTCGCTGCAGATCTCCGGGATCCTGGCGACGATGTACGACTCGCGGACGGTGCACTGCCGCGAGGTGTTCAGCCGGGTGGTCGAGGCCTTCGACGACACCGTCTTCCAGACCGTCATCCAGCGCACCGTGCGGTTCCCGGAGACCACGGTCGCCGGCCAGCCGATCACCACGTGGGCGCCCACGTCGTCGGGCGCCGCGGCGTACCGCGACCTCGCCAAGGAGGTGCTGGCTCTGTGACCGAGCTTACGAGGGCACACATGGACACAGCGACTCGGGTCATGCAGCCGACGAGCGCCAGCGAGGAGGTGTCGGCATGACGCGTCGACCTGTGCTCCCCGGCGCCTCGGAGCTGTTCCGCCGCACCGACTCGACCACCTCGGAGGCCGAGGTGACGGAGCTGCCCAGCCTGAACGCGACGACCAGCTCCCCGGCCCTGCGCGGCGGCGCCCGCCGCTCGGAGGAGTCCGGCGAGCAGCCGCCGCTCACCCTCGTTCCCGGTGGGGCGGCTGACCAGGTGCCGGGCTTCCGGTCGGCGCCGCAGCCGGTCATGCAGCCGAACATCCCCACGCGGGGACGGCCGGCCCGCCGGACCGAGCGCGCCAGGCACGACGAGAAGATCACCGTCTACATCTCCGCCGACGAGCTCCTCGCCCTGGAGACGGCCCGCGTGGCACTGCGCGGGCAGCACGGCGTGGCCGCCGACCGTGGCCGCATCGTGCGGGAGGCGATCTCGGTGATCCTGGCCGACCTCGCCGAGCGCGGCGACGACTCGGTCCTCGTCCGGCGCCTCCGGGGCAACGGCTGACGCCTTACTCTCGGCGTCCGTGAGCGGTAGCACCGGCGCGGCATCCTCGGCCCCTGCGGCCGACGATGCCGCGCCTGCGCGTTTCACGGTCAAGCTCACCAACTTCGAGGGCCCGTTCGACCTGCTCCTGCAGCTCATCGGCAAGCACAAGCTGGACGTCACCGAGATCGCGCTGTCGAAGGTCACCGACGAGTTCATCGCGCACCTCCGGGCGCTGGGCAGCGAACTCGACCTCGACCAGGCCAGCGAGTTCCTCGTGGTCGCGTCCACCCTGCTCGACCTCAAGGCCGCGCGGCTCCTGCCGGCCGCGGACGTCGACGACGAGGACGACCTGGAGCTGCTCGAGGCCCGCGACCTGCTGTTCGCACGGCTGCTGCAGTACAAGGCCTACAAGCAGGCAGCCGCGTTCCTGCGGGAGCGCGAGACGGAGGCTGCGCTGCGCTACCCGCGGGAAGCCGGGCTGGAGCCGCGGTTCGCCGAGCTCGTGCCCGAGGTCTCGCTCGACCTGACGCCCGCCCAGTTCGCCGCACTGGCCGCGCGGGCGCTCGCCCCGAAGGCGCCGGAGGTGGTCAGCGTCTCGCACCTGCATGCGCCACCGGTCAGCGTGGCGGAGCAGCTGCTCGTCGTCCGCAACCACCTGGTGCGTTCCGGCACGTCGAGTTTCCGCGCGCTCACCGCCGACTGCGGGCACACCCTCGAGGTGGTGGCGCGCTTCCTCGCGCTGCTCGAGCTCTACCGGCAGCAGCGCGTCGTCTTCGAGCAGCTCACACCGCTGGGGGAGCTGCACGTGCGGTGGACCGGTGGCGGGGCGGACGACGCAGCCGAGGACCTGGACGAGGAGTACTCGTGACCGAGCTTGCGAGGTCGCGCACGGACGCCGCACCGCCGGTCGCGTGGCCGACGAGCGCCAGCGAGGAGAGCACGTGACCGAGCAGGAACGTCCCGAACCGGCCCCCATCTCGTGGGACGCGCTGGCCGCCGAGCTGGAGGCCACCCGAGCCGACGCCGAGGAGCGGGGGGACGACGACCCCGCGACCTGGGATGCCGTCGCCCGCGAGCTGGCCACCCGGGTGGGCGACCGGCCCGTCGAGGAGCCGGCGCCCGCACCGATCTCCGAGCCCGAGCCGCTCGCGCCGCCGCAGGACCCGACGCCGCCCGACGTGCCCGTCAGCGAACCCGCGCCGGGGGAGGAGGCCGAGGAGGAGGCGCTCGAGCTGCTCACGCCCGAGGAGCTGGCCGGCGGACTGGAGGCGCTGCTGTTCGTGATGGACGACCCGGTGGACGAGCAGACGCTGGCCGGCGCGCTGCGGTGCACGGTCGAGCAGGTGCGCGACGGCCTGACGGGGCTCGCGGCCGGCTACGACCAGCGACGGTCGGGCCTCACCTTGCGCAAGGTGGGGGAGGGCTGGCGGCTCTACACCCGCGAGGAGCACGCCGGCGTGGTCGAGCGCTACCTGGTCGACGGGCAGCGGAGCCGACTGACGCAGGCGGCGCTGGAGACCCTCGCGGTCATCGCCTACCGCCAGCCGGTGACGCGGGCGCGCGTCTCGGGTATCCGCGGTGTCGGTGTCGACGGCGTCATGCGCACCCTCCTGTCGCGCGGGCTGGTGCACGAGGTGGGCACCGATCCCGACACCGGTGGCGGTCTGTACGCCACGACGCCGCTGTTCCTGGAACGGCTCGGACTGCGCACCCTGGCCGACCTGCCGGAGCTGGCGCCGCTGCTGCCGGAGACGTCGACGATGCTCGACGAGCACCCCGACAGCTGACGCCGAGGGACCATGCGAGCGGTCAGTCCGCCGGGGAGCCGTCTCATAAGGCGTGGTCTCCGGTCAGCTGCGCGATGAAGGCGGTGATGTCTGCGGCCAGTGGCACCGGTTGTTCCTCCAACACCAGGTGGCCGGCGTCCGGGTACTCGATCCAGTGCGATCCCGGGATGGCAGCCACCAGGGCCGCCGTCTGCTCGGTGCCCAGCACATGGTCGCGCCCGCCGCTGATCACCAGCGTGGGCGCCTCGATCGCGCCTGCGTCCGTCGGGGGGACCGAGGTGACCAGGCCCTGCAACGAGGCCCTCCAGATCGCCGCGGGGAGCCGGAGTCCGTCCGCGATCATCATGTCCACGTACCAGGACGGAAGGCGCTCGAGGTCGGTGAATCCGGCCATGAAGCTCCGCACCCAGTTAGCGGCGACCGGATCGCTGAGCCCGTCGAGTTCGTCGGCGAACTCACTACGGCCGCGCAGATCGCGCGGCGTCCCGGCGAGGACCAGCGCTGCGACCCGGTCGGGTGAGCTCACCGCCACCTGCTGGGCCACGTACCCGCCGCTCGACGCGCCCACCAGGACGGCACGTCCGATATTCAGCGCGTCCAGAACGGCGACGGCGTCCGCCGCCAGGCTCGGAACGTCGTAGCCGGTCGGCGGCCTGTCCGCGTCGCCGTGTCCGCGGAGATCCGCGGCCACTACGCGGAGTCGCGCCGCGAGCAACGGGATGAGGGCGGCGAACGAGCGACGGGATCCGGCCCAGCCGTGGAGGAGCAGCACCGGTGGGGAGCCGAGTGCGTCACCCGCCTCCGAGACCGTCGTCAACAGCCCGGTCGCCAGGCGTAGAGGGCGACCCCCGGCTAGGAGATCCACGGACATGACGGTAGTTCGAAGAGCATCGACAGCGGCGATCTCGCTCACTTTCGGGTGTGCAGTTGCCGGGGATCGCCGATCTCGTCCGGAGTACCGGTCGCACAGTGGGAGACTGGACGGCGATGAACACCGCCACGCCCGACGACGAGACCACCACCGCAGCCGGCGAGGGGTGGTCCGAGGACATGGAGCTGGCCCCCGCACACCCCGGCGACCGGGAGCAGCCCCGCGACGACGACCGGCAGGGCGAGCGCCTGCAGAAGGTGCTGGCCCGGGCGGGCGTGGGGTCGCGCAGGGTCTGCGAGGACATGATCGAGGCGGGCCGCATCTCGGTGAACGGCCGGCCGGTCGACGTCCAGGGCATGCGGGTGAACCCGTCGGTCGACAAGATCTCCGTCGACGGCGTCCGCATCGAGATCCGCGACGACCGCGTCACGTACGCGATGAACAAGCCCCCGGGCGTCATCACCGCCATGAGCGACGACCGGAACCGGCCGACCGTGGGCGACATGGTCGGCGACCTGGCGAAGGGCCTGGTGCACGTCGGCCGACTCGACCAGGACACCGAGGGCCTGCTGCTGCTCACCACCGACGGCGAGCTGGCTCACCGGCTGGCCCACCCCTCCTACGAGGTGAAGAAGACCTACCTCGCCCAGGTCAGCGGATCGGTGCCGCGCGACCTGCACCGTCGTCTGCGTGCCGGCGTCGAGCTGGACGACGGTCCGGTCGCCGTGGACTCGTTCCGGGTCGTGGACACCCACGCCGGCCAGTCGGTCGTCGAGGTCGTGCTGCACGAGGGCCGCAAGCACATCGTGCGCCGGCTGCTGGCCCACGTCGGCCTGCCGGTGTCGCGCCTGACGCGCACCGCCGTCGGTCCGATCGAGCTGCGGGCGATGCGGTCGGGCACCATCCGCAAGCTCAGCCGCGAGGAGCTGGGCGCGTTGCAGGAGGCGGTCGGGCTCTGACGTTCCTGCCCGAACGTCCCGGTGTGCGCAGATGCGCAGTTCTGGGCGCTCGTTCCGCGCATCCGCGCACACCGTCGGTGCGTTCCGGGCGGCAAAACTAGACTTCACAGGGCTCCGGCGATCCGGGCCCCGCCAGATCGAAAGAGGAGTGTGCATGGCCGTCCGAGCCATCCGGGGCGCGACGCAGGTCGACGCCGACGACCGGGAGCAGGTGCTCGAGGCGACCCGCGAGCTGGTCAGCGCCGTGCTGGAGCGCAACGCCCTGTCCCACGACGACATCATCAGCATCCTGTTCACCGCGACGCCCGACCTCGTGTCGGAGTTCCCTGCGCTGGCCGCGCGCGAGCTGGGGATGGGTGACGTCCCGCTGATGTGCGCCGCGGAGATCGACGTCCCGCACGCCCTGCCGCGGGTGCTGCGGCTGATGGCTCACGTCGAGACCGACCGCCCGCGCAGCGAGGTCCAGCACGTGTACCTCCGCGGTGCCGTCGCCCTGCGGCGGGACATCGCGCAGTGAGCGCCGAGTTCCGGGGCCAGATCACCCTCGACGGCCCCTCGGGCACCGGCAAGTCCAGCGTCGCCCGCGACGTCGCGCGCAAGCTCGGCGCCGCCTATCTCGACACGGGAGCCATGTACCGCGCCGCCACCGTCGCCGTGCTCGACGCCGGCGTCAGCCTCGACGACAAGGTCGCGGTCGCCCGGGCCGTCTCGCAGGCGGTCATCGAGGTCGGCACCAGCGCCCACCGCGAGAAGGTCGTGGTGGACGGCGTCGACGTCCGCGAGCGCATCCGCGGCGCCGAGGTGACGCGGGCGGTGTCGCCGGTGTCCGCCGTCCCCGCCGTCCGCCGGCTGCTGGTCGGCCGCCAGCGGGACCTGGTCGCCGCGGCTGACGCCGTCGTGGTCGAGGGTCGCGACATCGGCACCGTCGTCCTGCCCGACGCGACGCTGAAGATCTACCTGACCGCCTCGCCGGAGGTCCGCGCCCAGCGCCGTGCCGCCCAGCTCGGCGTGACCGCGCCGGAGAAGATCGCCGCCCTCGCGCAGGATCTGCACCGCCGCGACGAGCACGACAGCCGCCGGGCCGACAGCCCGCTGCGCCCGGCGGACGACGCGATCGTCGTCGACAGCACCGACCTGGACAAGGCGGGCGTGGTCACCCGCATCCTCGAACTGGCCGGCTCGGCCGTCGGGGCGGGGGAGCCGGCATGACCGAGACCACCGCGCAGACCTCCGCTCCCTTGCCGGTCGTCGCGATCGTCGGCCGGCCCAACGTCGGCAAGTCGACCCTGGTCAACCGCATCCTGGGCCGCCGCGCCGCCGTCGTGCAGGACGTCCCGGGTGTCACCCGCGACCGCATCTCCTACGAGGCGCTCTGGAACGGCAAGCGCTTCACGCTGGTCGACACCGGCGGCTGGGACCCGAAGGCGACGGGCATGGGTGCGTCGATCACCCGCCAGGCCGAGTACGCGATGCAGACCGCGGACGTGATCGTGCTCGTGGTCGACAGCTCCGTCGGCGCCACCGACACCGACCTCGCGGCCGCGCGCATCCTGCGGCGCAGCGAGCGGCCGGTCATCCTCGTGGCCAACAAGGTCGACGACGAGCGCAGCGAGGCCGGCGCCGCTGAGCTCTGGTCGCTCGGGCTGGGGGAGCCCCAGCCGGTCAGCGCCCTGCACGGCCGCTCCAGCGGTGACCTGCTGGACATGATCCTCGACGCGCTGCCCGACGCCCCGCGCGAGCAGCTCGAGGAGGGCGGCCCCCGCCGGGTGGCGTTGGTCGGCCGGCCCAACGTGGGCAAGTCCAGCCTGCTCAACCGGCTGGCGAAGGACGAGCGGTCGGTCGTCGACTCGGTCGCCGGCACCACGGTGGACCCCGTGGACTCGATCGTGACGCTGGGCGGTGAGGAGTGGCGGTTCGTCGACACCGCGGGCCTGCGCCGCAAGGTCAGCACCGCCAGCGGCACCGAGTACTACGCCTCGCTCCGGACCGAGGCGGCGATCCAGGCCGCCGAGGTGGCTGTCGTGCTGCTCGCCGCCGACGAGGTGATCAGCGAGCAGGACCAGCGGGTGATCAGCCAGGTCGTCGAGGCCGGCCGGGCCCTGGTCGTCGCGATCAACAAGTGGGACACCCTCGACGAGGACCGGCACTACCAGCTGGAGAAGGAGATCGAGCGTGAGCTCGCCCGCGTGAAGTGGGCGACGCGGATCAACATCTCCGCGCAGAGTGGTCGCGGCCTCAACAAGCTGGCCGACCACCTGCGGGCGGCGCTCGCCTCCTGGGAGTCCCGGGTGCCGACGGCGGAGCTGAACACATTCGTGCGGGCGCTGGTGCAGGAGACGCCGCCGCCGGCCCGTGGCGGACGCGCTCCGAAGATCAAGTACGTGACGCAGGCCGACGTCCGTCCGCCGCGCTTCGTGGTGTTCTCCACCGGCTTCCTGGAGGCCGGCTACCGGCGGTTCCTGGAGCGCAAGCTGCGCGAGCGGTGGGGCTTCGAGGGAACGCCGATCGAGGTCTCGGTGAAGGTCCGTGAGGGCCGGGGGAGCGACAAACCGAGGGGCTGACGGTCAGCCCCCGAGCATCCGGCCGACTGTCTGGATCCACGCCGCCCGCACCTGAGGCGGCCGGCGGCCCAGGTGCGGCGTGGGGTCGGACAGGTCGCCCGGCCGGGCGCCGACCATGCAGTCGAAGCTGACCCGGAACAGCAGGTGGCGCACCTCGTCGATCCGGAGCCCCGCGTCGAGAAGCGGCTGGATGATCCACAACTCCTCGGATCCTTGCGTCGTCACATCCGGCATTCGCGGCAGCGGGGACGTACGGATGGTGCGCAGGGGCGGCCGACCACCGGTCCGGGGCCCGCGCGGGGTGCGGTAACCTGCTCAGGCGGTCGTCGCGCGGCTCGGGGTTCCCGGTGACGCTCGGCACGCGGGCTGTAGCGCAGCTTGGTAGCGCACTTGACTGGGGGTCAAGGGGTCGCAGGTTCAAATCCTGTCAGCCCGACAGTGGGAAATCGCAGGTCAGGGGCCGTGTCCGGAGATCCGGAACGGCCCCTGAGCGCTTCCGTGCCCGCGCTCAGCCGGCGAACTCGCGCACGGGCAGCCCACGGACACCGACGTCGGCCCGGAACAGCGCCCCGGCGAGGGGGTCCTCACCCGGCTGGACACCTTCCCGGGACGTCGTGATGAACAGCTGGTCGAGGTGCTCGCCGCCGAAGGTGCAGGCGGTCACCTTGCGCGCGGGCAGCTCCACGACCTCGTCGTGTCGGCCTTGGGGATCGAAGTGCCAGACGGCCCCGCGGTTGGCCAGCGCCACCCAGACGCCGCCGTGCTCGTCGACGGTCAGGCCGTCCGGCCGGCCGCCGTCCGGGATCTCGGCGAACCGGCGGCGGCCGGTCAGGCCGGAGTCCGTGGCGTAGTCGAAGACGTCGACCCCGTACGTGGCGGTGTCGTTGTAGTAGGCGCGGGAGCCGTCGGGACTCCACTCCAGCCCGTTGGAGACCGTGACGCCCTCCAGCACGGCCGAGATCGCGCCGTCCGGGTCCAGCCGGTAGAGAGCGGCGCCGCCGGGCCTCTGGTCGTAGGCCATCGAGCCGCAGTAGAAGCGCCCGTCCGGATCGCAGCCGCCCTCGTTCATCCGGACGCTCTCGTCCAGCCATACCGGGTCGAGCCGTCTCAGGGTCCCGGCGTCCTCCTCCAGGGCGAAGCCGCGCTCGATCCCGAGCACCGCTCCGCCTTGACGGCGGGGGCGCAGGGCGGCGACCACGGCCGCGACGTGGCGCCGGTGCACCGCGCCGTCCTCGTCCAGGGCGAGAACGTCGCCCGCGAGCATGTCCACCCACCGCAGCCCTCCCCACCGGGTCGACCAGACCGGACCCTCCCCGTGGTAGGCGACTGGCTCGGTCAGTTGTTCGGCGCGCATCCGGCGCCTCCTCACGGTCGGGCTGCTGGCGCTCCAGTTCCCCTGTCCCGCGAGCCGCGAAACGGCGACCCGTTCCGACAGCACCCGGCATGGCTCGTGCACTGCCGGGTAAGAGCGCGGTGCCAGCACAGGAGGGCCCGCATGCTCCCGCCGCGTGACACCAGCACCCGTCAGCGCACGCCGCAGCCCGGCCGGTGGTGGTTCCGACTCGACACGGCCGGCGAGGGCCGCGAGCCCGAGGCCGGCTGGGCGCTGCGACCCCGTGGGCGCGGGAAGCTCGACCGAGAGCAGTCCGCGTGATCGGGCGACTCGTACTCCTCGGCGCCACCGGTGACCTCGCCGGCCGGTTCCTCCTGCCCGCTCTCGCCGCGCTGAGAGCCGCCGGTCGGCTGCCCGAGGGGTTCACCATCAGCGGTGGCGCCGCGGACGAGTGGAACGACGAGCGATTCCAGCGGTTCGCCGAGGAGCGCCTGGCCGATCACGCCGCGGACCTCCCGGGTCCCGACCGGAGGGCGGTGGTGCGCTCTCTCCGCTACCGGCCGGTCGACGTGACCGACCGGGACAGTCTCGCGGCAGTGATCCAGCCCGGGCCGGGCGGCAACGAGGCCGGCACGCCGGTCGCCGTGTACCTCGCGCTGCCACCGTCCCTCGTCCCGGCCACGGTGCGCACCCTCGCCGAGGTGGGGCTGCCGCCGGGTAGCCGGGTGGCTCTGGAGAAGCCCTTCGGCGAGGACCTGGCCGGAGCGCAGGCCCTCAACGCCCTGCTGGCCCGTGTCAGCGGGGAGGCGGGTGAGCGGGCCGTGTTCAGGGTCGACGACGTGCTGGGAATGGCGACGGCGCAGAACCTCCTGGGGCTGCGCGCGGCGAACCCCTGGCTGAGCGCGTGCTGGACGGGTGAATACATCGAGCAGATCGACGTCCTGTGGGAGGAGACGCTGGCCCTGGAGGGCCGGGCCGGGTACTACGACGGGGCCGGCGCGCTCAAGGACGTGCTGCAGAACCACATGCTGCAGGCGCTGGCCCTGGTCGCGATGGAACGTCCGCCGGCGCTGGGAGAGCGGGACGTCCGCGACGCCAAGGTGGCCGCACTCCGTGCCGTGCGCGGGCCGACCGCGGCCGATGCCGGGGTGCGTTCCCGCCGGGCGCGCTACAGCGCCGGGCGACTGGCCGACACCGGCGGCGCGGACGGCGCCCGGGTACCCGACTACGCGGACGAGGAGGGCGTCGATCCCACCCGCGACACCGAGACCTACGCCGACCTGCTCCTCGAGATCGACACTCCCCGCTGGGCCGGGACCCGCTTCCGGCTGCGCACCGGCAAGGCACTGGCCGAGCGTCGGAAGGGAGTGCTGGTCCGGTTCAGGGCCGGCGAGCCCCCGCCGCAGCCGGGCGCCGGCGACGACCCGCAGGCCAGCGACCTCTGGGTCGGACTGGACGGGCCGGACGACATCCGCCTGCGGCTGACCGGTTACTCGCCAGACGCACCGGGTGGCGGCTGGGTGCCGGTCACCCTGTACGGGGAACCCCCGCCCTCACAGCTGCCGGCCTACGCCCGCGTGCTGCTCGACCTCCTGAACGGTGGCTCCTCGATGTCGGTCCGCGGCGACGAGGCGGAGGAGGCGTGGCGGGTGGTCACCCCCGTGCTGTCCGCCTGGGCCGACGGCACACCGCCGCTGCTGGAGTACCCCGCCGGTTCCACCGGCCTGCCCCCGCCCGAGGGCGCCGGACGTTCCTGATCCGGACCGACAGGGTCACGCTCGCGCCGACGGGACGGCATCGTCGGCGAGCGCCCGCTCGCGGCTGCGGTCGGTGAGCTCGCGGACGATCGCGCGGTACCGCCGCTCGGTGACCGGGTAGGCGAGCATGATCAGGGCGCCGAGACCGACGAACACCGCAGGGCCGACCCCGGTGACGATCCGGATCGCGTCCCGCGCGCCCTGGGTCTGGACGTCGGCCCCGGCGACGTACCCGCCGACGCCGATGCCCCATGCCGCGATGCCGCCGCCGATGCCCTGGCCGACCTTGCGGCTGAAGGACAGCGCCGAGTAGTTGATGCCCTCGCTGCGCACTCCCGACTTCCACTCGCCGTAGTCGACGGTGTCGGCCTGCAGTGCCCACATCAGCGACTGGCAGGCGGCGATACCGACGCCGTACACGGTGAAGGAGATGATCGGCAGGACGAGCTGCGAGGGAGGGACGAGGGCTATGCCCAGCCCGCCTGCCGCGGTCACCAGGCCGGCGATGACGTACCCCTTCTTCTTGCCGACGCTCGCGACGATCTTCGGGACGAACGGGCTGACGACGAACATCGAACCGGTGGTGAGCACGGTGAGCAGGATCGTCAGGTCGGCGTTGCCGAGCACGTCGCGGGCGTAGTAGACCTGCAGCGTCTGCATGACGAACAAACCGATCAGCACCGCGAGTGCGCTCAGGCAGAGCGTCATCAGCGGCCGGTTACCGCCGAGGGCGGACAGGCTCTTACCCAGGCTCAGCGGCTCGGTCGGCTGCCGTGCGACCTCGCGCGAGTTGCGGAAGAGGAACAGGTACAGGACGACGCCGAGGACGGCGAACGCGATCGTGGTGACCGTCAGGGAGCGCTGCAGGTTCGCCGACCGGGTGATCTGGGGCGACACCACCACGGTCAGGCCGATGATGGCCACGGCCGAGCCGACGGAGCGGGCGCCGGAGAGCTTGGCCCGCTCGTCGGAGCGCTGGGTCATCGCCGCGGCGAGGGAGCCGAAGGGGATGTTGGTCAGGCTGTACACCAGCGAGAAGAGCATGTAGGTGGCGTACGCGTAGACCAGTGCCGCGGTCCCGCCGAGGCCGCCCGGCACGCTGAAGACCGCGACCGCGAGCAGCAGCAGTGGCACGCCGGCGAGGAGGAAGTACGGGCGGAAGCGGCCCCACCGCGTGGTCGTCCGGTCGACGAGGTACCCCGCGACGACGTCGGTGACCGCGCCCCACACCCGTGCGACGAGCAGGATCGTGCCGGCCGCACCGGCGGCGATGCCTGCGACGTCGGTGTAGTAGACGAGCAGGAACATCGACACCAGGGTGAAGGTGAGGTTGTTGGCCGCGTCGCCGCCGGCGTAGGCCAGGTAGTTCTTCGCGGTGAGCGGCAGCGGACCCGTCGTCATGCCGGGGTTCCCTGCTGCGCGTCGGTGCCGGGGCGGGGCGCCCGGGCCGCGCCCTCGCAGTGCGCGCGGGCCGCCTCGACGACCAGGCCGACGCAGGTCTCCCAGTCGAGGACGGTGCTGTCCACCCGCAGGTGGTACAGGTCAGGGTCGTCGAGGTCGACGCCGTAGGTCTCGCGGACGTAGCCGATGCGCAGCCGGTCGTTCTCCCTGCGGCGGCGCTCGGCGGTGCGCGCGTCGATCCCGAACATCCGCATGGCTTGTTCGACCCGCGCCTCCCGCGGGCCGTCGAGGCGCACGTGCAGCGCCCCGGGAACGCCCTGCAGCACCACCATGGCGCCCCGGCCGACGCACACCCCGCCGCGCACGGTCGCCTCGGCGAGATAGTCCGCGGTGGCCGCCCGAAGACGCCGGGCACCGTGGTCGGGGCCGGCGCTCGGATCGGCGGTCGTCGGCTCGCCCAGGGTGTCGAGGAAGCGGCGGAGCCGGCTGCGGGGCGACTTCTCGACGTCTGGGTCGTAGGACTCGATGGACTCCTCGGGGACACCCAGCCGCTCTGCCACCCCTGTCACGATCGCGTGGTCGAGGAAGGGGACACCGAGCCGTTCGGCGATCCGCGGGCCGATGCGCGAGATCGCTGTGCCGTAGAGGGCCACCACGGTGACCAGGGGTGGGGTCGCGGTCTGCTCGGCAGGCATGCGGGCCTCCTCCACGAGCTCGGCGTCGGCAGGCCAGCGGGACAGAGACCTGTCGGGTCGAGCGTCGACGGGCGAGTGCGAAGCCGCAAACCCAGCGCTCGCCCCATGGCTGCAGCTCGATTGCGCGCCGCCGATCGGGCCCGCATCCTGGGCGGGTGCCCAGCGCTGACACAGCGGACCGGTCCTGGCTGGATCCTTCGGTCTTCCCCGAGGAGCGGGCGCGAGCGCTCGTCGCCGCCATGACGTTGCAGCAGAAGATCGCCCAGCTGCACGGCGCCATGCAGACCATCGACATCTACCAGCTCCAGGCGGACACCGCCGAGGGGATGGAGCAACTCGCTGCGCAGATCCGGGTCGAGCGCCACGTCGCAGCCATCGAGGAGCTGGGCATCCCGCGGTTCCGCATCACCAACGGGCCGGTGGGCGTGGGAATGGGGGACGGGACCCCGAGCCCGCCGGCCACCGCGCTGCCGATGACGATCGGTCTGGCCGCCGGGTTCGATCCCGAGCTGGCACGTGAGTACGGCGGGGTCATCGGCAGCGAGACGGCGACCCTCGGCCAGCACGTCCTGGAGGGCCCCGGCGTCTGCCTGCACCGCACGCCGATCTCCGGGCGCAACTTCGAGTACTTCTCCGAGGACCCCTACCTCAGCGGCGTAATGGGCGTCGAGGTCGCCCGGGCCATCCAGGAGCACGGCGTCATCGCCATGGCCAAGCACTACGTGTGCAACGACCAGGAGTACGAGCGTTTCCGGGCGAACGTCGAGGTGGACGAGCGGACGCTGCGCGAGCTGTACCTGCTGCCGTTCGAGATGCTGGTCAAGGACGCCGACATCGCCGCGATCATGAGCGCCTACAACCGGGTGCGCGGCACGTACGCCACCGAGAACCGCTACCTGCTGCACACCGTCCTGCGCGAGGAATGGGGCTTCGGAGGCTACGTGCAGTCGGACTTCTGGTCGTGTCGGTCCGCCGCCCCGGCCATCAACGCCGGCATGGACCACGAGATGCCCGACGCCAAGTGGCTCAACGAGGACAACGTCACCTCCGCGCTGGCCGACACGAGCCTGGAGATCGAGACGGTCGACCGGGCGCTGGTCCGCCGCTACACGCAGATGTTCCGGTTCGGCCAGTTCGAGCGGCCCTACGCGCCGGGGGAGATCGACGCCGCAGCGCACGGCGCCGTCTCACGGCGGATCGGGGAGCAGATCGCGGTCCTGCTCAAGAACGAGGGCGCGATCCTGCCCCTGGATCCCGGCCTGGCGAGCATCGCCGTCATCGGTCAGGCGACCTACGTGGACCGGGCCACGCTCGGCGGCGGGGGCAGCTCCAAGGTCGACCCGCTCTACACCGTGTCGCCCATGGACGGCCTGCGCGACGTCCTGCAGGCGCTCGGGTCATCGATGAGCCTGCGCAAGGTCACCGTGGCCGACGACCTGTCCGACCTGGCCGAGGCGAAGACTGCGGCCGAGGCGGCCGATGCCGTCGTGATCATGGCCGGCCTCGTGGCCACCGAGGGCGCCGACCAGTCCGACGCCAACATGCTGAACGACCAGAACCGGATGATCGCCGAGGTGGGCCCGTTCAACGCCAGGACGGTCGTCGTCCTCAAGGACGGCAACCCGGTGCTCATGCCGTGGATCGACGCCGTCCCCGCCGTCCTGGAGGCGTGGAACCAGGGCGCCGAGGACGGCCATGTCGTGGCGGACCTGCTGTTCGGCGTCGTCAACCCGTCCGGGAAACTGCCCACGACCTACCCGCGGTCGGAGGAGGACACCCCGTTCGCCGGGCACCCGGACCGATACCCGGGCACCGACGAGGGAGCGGGCTACCCGGTGCTCCGCTACAGCGAGGGCCTGCTGATGGGCTACCGCTGGTACCAGAGCCAGGGCATCGCGCCCCTGTTCCCGTTCGGCCACGGGTTGTCGTACACGAGCTTCGCGCTGTCCGACCTGACGGTCAGCCCGTCTCGGACCGACGGGACGGCGCCGTTGAGCGTCCAGCTGACGGTCGCGAACACCGGGGAGAGGCCCGGCGCGGAGGTGGCCCAGGTCTACCTGGGTTTCCCCCAGGCGGCGGGCCAGCCGCCCCGGCGCCTGGTGGGTTTCCGGAAGGTCCACCTCGAACCGGGCGCCTCGGCGCGGATCGAGGTGACCGTCGACCCCTCCGCCACCCACCACCCGCTGTCGGTCTGGGACGACGGTGCCCACGACTTCGTCGTCCTGCCGGGGGAGTACACGGTCGTCGTGGGCACCTCGAGCGAGAACACGCCGCTGTCGGCCGGCGTGACGATCGGCTGAGGGTCACCACCGCGCGGCCGAGGACCTCTCGAGGTCGCGCAGCTGCGCGCTGAGGGCCGCGACGTCGGCCTTCGTCGGCGACTGCTCCTCTTCCTCGAGGCTGAGGACGAACTGGCCGCTCGGGGTGAGCTCCCCGTGCTGGATCTCCGCGATGCTGTCACCGTTCTGGCTGCGTATCGCATGGTCGATCTCGCTGTGCCGGATCCCCAGCTTCTTCAGGCCCCGTTCCTCGACGTGACCGTCCTCGATCACGGTCGTCGGCTTCCCCTGCAGGATGCGCGCGGCCCTGGGACTCATGGTCATCAGGTACCGCAGGCCGGTGTTGATGCCGACGAGGGTCACCGATGTGATCACGGCACCGGTCACGCTGTCGTCCGCGCCGACGATCGCATTCTCCACACCGCTGGCCAGCAGGAGCATCACGATCAGATCGAGGGTGTTCGTGGATGCCAGTCCGCGTTTCCCGGAGATTCTCAGGAGCCCCAGCAGGAAGAGGTAGACCAGCGCGATCCGCAGCACCTTCTGGACGAACGGGACCTGCTGGACGAGCAAGTCATGCCACATTCCCTTTCCTTCCGCTCACGGGCCGGCGGCATGACGTCGACCGGCTCCCCGCGCGCGTCACTGCGCAGCGTTGCCCTCCTGATGCGCCGACGCCTTCCGCACCCCGCCGCTCCGGGCGCCGTCGTCGGTGGCCGGTGCTCGATCATCGACGTCGTCCCCGACGCGCGTGCTCGTCCGACCCCGGAGGCGTCGCAGCAACCTCGACGGGTGCAGCCGGCTCGATCGGCGCGGGCGGCCGTGGCTCGGTGGGTCGGCGACCTGCGCGTCCTGGCCGGCCCGGCGGACCGCGCCGAGCGCCTGCTCCGGTGGGACCCCCGTGAAGATCATCACGTCGAGCGCGACCATGCGCACCGCGCCGAGGGCCGCGTCGGACGGCGCCGGCGCGTCGTCGTCGGACACCTGGCGGGCCAGGTCGAGTGCCTGCTGAGCCGCGCGCTGCCGGGTCGGGCGATCCCCGGGCTGCGGGGCCAGCTCGGCCAGCACCTGGGCGAGCCGGCCGACGGCCGGCGCCAGTGCGGCCTGCTGGGGTGCGGCTGTGGCCGGCGCGGTGCGGGTCAGCAGCAGGCAGCTGCCGGCGAGCAGGTCCAGGTGGTCGGCCCGTTCCCGTTCGCGGACCACCGGGGCCTCCTTCGACCGCCAGGTCACCGAGTGCCGGACGACGCGGTCGCTGGCCTTGCGCATGGTGGCCAGGTCGGACAGTGCGTCGCGGAGGCCCCGGAGACGCGACAGGGCCTGGTCGGCGAGCTGCGGATCGTCGCGCGCGAGGGACTCTCCGGTCAGTCGCAGCCCGTCGGCCAGTGTCGTGAGCACCGTGGTCTCCGCCCGCCGCAGCAGCCGCAGCGGGTCCGGCGGGAACACCAGCTGGCTGAAGACCAGCGCCACCCCGCCGCCGATGAGCGCCTCGATCAGCCGGTTGGTGCCCTCGGCGCGGTCGCCGAACGCGGTGATCAGGATGGCCGCGACGGCCGCCTGGGCGGTCACGACCCGCGCGCTGTCGATCAGCCGCGCGATCACCATCGCGGTGAAGGTGGCCGCCGCGAGCGTCCAGACGCCGCCGCCGGCGATCGCCACCGCGATCTCGCCGACGACGATGCCGACGAGAACCCCCACGAGCAGGCGCACCGCCTGGGACCCCCGCCGTCCCAGCGTGGCGTTCAGCCCGACCACCGCGGCGATCGGCGCGAAGAAGGGGCTGGAGCGGTGGAGGGCGTACACGGCGATCGTCCACGCGATGGCAGCGGCCGCCGTCTGCTGGACGATCGGCCACAGCGCCCGCGCCGTCCGGCGCAGCACCGATCGATCGTCAGGTCCCGGCCACCGTCGCGCTCCGCCGTCGTGCATCCGCACCCCATGTCTGCTCGGCCAGGTCCGGCATACCCCCGCTCGGGCTGGGTAGCCGCCGGTCGCGGGATCCGGCGACCGCAGTGCCCGGGAGGCGCCATGACCGAGACCGAGCACGTCGACCTGCTCGTGGTCGGCGGCGGCAAGGCGGGCAAGTCACTGGCACTGGACCGGGCGAAGGCCGGCTGGTCGGTCGCGATGGTGGAGCACGACAAGATCGGCGGCACGTGCATCAACGTCGCCTGCATCCCGACCAAGGCGCTCGTCGCCTCCGCGAGGACCCTGCTCACCGCACGCCGCGCCGACCAGCTCGGCATCGAGCTCGGCGGCCGGCCGGCGGTCGTCCTCGACCGGTTGCGTGCCCACAAGGAGGGCGTGATCGAGGGAATGGTCGTGGCCCACGCGAAGCTGTTCACCGGCTCGGGCATGGACTTCCTGATGGGCACGGCACGCTTCGTCGGCGAGCGCACCGTCGAGGTCGCGCTGAACGGCGGCGGCACGCGAACGGTCCGTGGGCGGGACGTCGTCGTGAACACCGGCACCGCGCCCGCGCTGCCCGGCCTGGCCGGTCTGGCCGAGGTCGAGCCGTGGACGTCGGAGACCATCCAGCGTCTGGACCGGCTGCCGTCCTCCATCGTGATCGTCGGGGGCGGTTACGTGGGCTGCGAGTTCGCCTCCATGCTCGCCGTCTTCGGCACCCGGGTGACCCTGGTGCAGAGTGCCGCCCGGCTGCTGCCGCGGGAGGACCCGGAGGTCTCCGGCTGGGTGGCCGACCTGCTCGCCGGCCAGGGCGTGGACGTCCGGCTCGGCGCGCGGGCAACAGGCGTACGGCGAGCGGACGGCGACGTCGTGCTCACGCTCGCCGACGGGACAGAACTCCGCGGCGGCGACCTCCTCGTGGCCACCGGGCGCCGGCCGGTCACCGCTGACCTGGACGCGGAGAAGGGCGGCATCGAGCTCGACGCGCGCGGCTTCGTCGTCGTCGACGAGCACCTGCGGACCACTGCCGAGCACGTGTGGGCCGCCGGCGACGTCGCCGGCAGCCCGCAGTTCACGCACGCGTCGTGGAACGACTTCCGGATCCTCACGGCGAACCTGACCGGCGGGGATGCCGTCACCACCGGCCGGCTCGTGCCCTACACGGTCTTCACCACGCCGGAGCTGGCCCGGATCGGGATGACCGAGAGCGAGGCCCGCGCGGAGGGGCGGGCGGTGACGGTGGCCCGGCTCGACGTCGCGGCGATCCCGCGGGCCAAGACGCTCCGCGAGACCACCGGGCACTGGAAGGTGGTCATCGACCGGGAGAGCGACCAGATCCTCGGCGCCGCGCTCCTCGGCCACGACGCCGGCGAGGTGCTCGCCGCGGTGCAGATGGCGATGCTCGGCTCCCTGCCTTACCAGCGCGTGCGGGATGCCGTCATCACCCACCCCACCATGGCCGAAGGGCTGAACCTGCTCTTCGACACCGTTGCCCGACAGACCCCGGCCTGACCGGGGCCACGGGTGATGCTGAGCTCTGCGGTGCACCGGGCTCTGCGGTGCACCGGCGCGAGCCGCGCTGGGCCAGCAGATGCGGGGCGACCATCCGTGGCTGCTCAGCGACGAGCAACGATGACGATCCCCCCGCCGAGCGCGGGAGCCGCGGAGGCTCCCTGGCGGGCTCACCCTCCTCCGGACCGGAGCCCCCCGGAAGCACTTCCGGTCCGGCTCCGGCCGCATTCGCCCGGCGCGGGCTCAGGCCACGTCCGGACGGCGGACGACCGCGCCGCGGCTCATGACGAAGTCCACGCCCGCGGTCGCCGCGATGTCGGCGATCGGGTCGCCCGGCATGGCGACCACGTCGGCGCATGAGCCCGGCGCCAGCACGCCCAGGTCGTCGCGCCCCAGCAGTTCGGCGGCGACCGAGGTCGCTGCCTTGAGGGCTCGCACCGACGTCAGACCGGCGGCCACCATCGCCTGGAACTCGAGGATGCCGTGGCTGAACGGGAACATTCCGCAGTCGGTGCCGTAGGCGATCTTCACGTCGCTCGCCGCCACGAGGCGTTGGGAGTCGAGGATCTGCCGGCTGTCGCGGCCGAACTTCCAGACCGCCTGCTCGGGCAGCGTGCCCGCCGCGAGCGCGCCGAGGTCCTCCTGGGTCATCTGCATCGTCGGCACCACGTACGTGCCGGCCCGGCTCGCCATCCCGACGCCCTCCTCGTCGATGAGGTAGGCGTGCTCGAGACTGCGGACGCCGTGCCGGATCGCCTGCTTGCAGGCCTCCGCGGCACCGGTGTGCACGGCGACCGGCATGCCGAGCTGCGCCGCGGTCGCCGTCAGCGCCGCCATCTCGTCGTCGAACCAGGTGCAGCGGGCCGGGTCGTCGCCGGCGCTGAAGTAGCCGCCCGCGTTCGCCGTCTTGATCCAGTCCGAGCCGAAGGCGTGCTCACGGCGCACCAGCCGCCGGATCTGCTCGGTGCCGTCGCCGACGGAGGACACCGGGAGGTCCCAGCGCGGCGCGTAGAAGCCGCCCACGTCCCCGTGTCCGCCCGTCGAGCTGAGCACGTGCCCGGCGACCACCAGACGCGGTCCCGCGACCAGCCCGGCGGTCAACGCATTGCGCAGGTCGACGGTCGGGAACTCGGGGTCCATCGTGCCGAGGTCGCGCAACGTGGTGAAGCCGTAGCGCAGGTACTCCTGCGCCAGGCCGAGGCCCGTCAGCGCCTTGCTCGCCGAGGAGGCCAGCGTCTGCGCCCCGAGGTCGGACGCGTCCATGGTCAGGTGCACGTGGGTGTCGATGAAGCCGGGGCAGACGGTGCGCTCGGACAGGTCGATCACCTCGGGGCCGTCCGGTCGGTCGACCGTCCGGTCGATGGCGGCGATGCGGCCGTCCCGCACGAGGATCTCGGTGGGTCCGCTCAGCTCCTCGGCAACCCCGTCGAACAGCGCTCCGCAGACGAGCACGTAGCTGCCCATACAGCCAGCGGTACCCCCACGCACCGGCCGCACACGAACCTGTGAACACCTCCTTCCCGTGGGTGGAATGGCGAGGGCGCGGGCACACTGACCTCGGGAAGCACTCACACCGACGTCCTCAGGGGTGGCCATGGCCTCCGACTCAGCCGTCACGTCCGTTCTCTCCGGGCAGGAGGCCGCCCGCTCGTGGCAGGAGGACCTGTACCGCGACGTCCACCAGCATCCGGAGCTCTCGCACCAGGAGCACCGGACGGCGGGGTTGGTGGCCGACCGGCTGCGGCAGGCCGGTTTCGAGGTGCACGAGAAGGTGGGCGGCACCGGGGTGGTCGGCGTCCTCCGCAACGGGGACGGCGCGACGGTCCTGCTGCGGGCGGACATGGACGCGTTGCCGGTGCGCGAGGCGACCGGGCTGCCCTACGCCAGCCAGGTCACTGCGACCGACGGCGACGGCAACCAGGTGCCGGTGATGCACGCCTGCGGGCACGACATGCACGTGGCGTGCCTGGCCGGTGCGGCGCAGTTGCTGGCCGACGGCAAGCAGCACTGGAACGGGACGTTGATCGCGCTGTTCCAGCCCGCGGAGGAGACGGGGGACGGGGCGAAGGCGATGGTGGACGACGGTCTCGCCCAGTTGATCCCCACGCCGGACGTGGCCCTCGCGCAGCACGTGATGGCGCTGCCCACCGGCCGGGTGGGCACCCACCCCGGGCCGGCCCTGACGACGGCGGACAGCATGCGCATCACCGTCCACGGCCGCGGCGCGCACGGCTCGATGCCGCAGGCTTCGGTCGACCCGGTCGTGCTCGCGGCCATGATCGTGGTCCGGCTGCAGACCGTCGTCTCCCGCGAGGTCGCGCCGAGCGACACGGCCGTCCTCACCGTGGGCAGCATCCAGGCGGGGACGAAGAGCAACGTCATTCCTGATCAGGCCACCCTGCAGCTCAACATCCGGACGTTCAGCGACTCGGCGCGCACGACGATCCTGGACGCGATCCGGCGGATCGTGACGGCCGAGTGCCAGGCCTCGGGCAGTCCGAAGGAGCCGGAGTTCGAACTGTTCGACCACTTCCCGCTCACCGACAACGACAGCGCCACGACCGAGCAGGCGGCGACGGCGTTCGGGGAGCACTTCGGCAGCCAGTTCCGGCAGGCGGGTCAGCAGTCGGCCAGCGAGGATTTCAGCGACATCCCCGAGGCCCTGGGCGTGCCGTACAGCTACTGGTTCATCGGCGGTATCGACGCCGACCTCTACGACAGGGCCGAGAAGGCCGGCCGCATCGCCCAGGACGTTCCGGTCAACCACTCCGCCGAGTTCGCTCCGGTCATCCAGCCGACCCTGGACACCGGCACCCAGGCGCTCGTCGTCGGCGCGCTGGCCTGGCTGGCCGCCTGAGGACCGTTGCGGTTCAGTCGTCATGCCTCCTCGGCCACCGTTGGCTCTCGTCCCTGCCCGGTCGACTGTCTGCGGCCGGCCCTGGGCAGGCGGCGCGTCGTCGATGCCGTCCTCTCAGGCCGGGATGGGGGACAGAACGGGGATCATGCCGAAGAGGTCCTTGGGGTCGTCCGGCTCGGCGACCAGGTCGACGTCGGTCACCCACGGCGTCCCGCGCACCGCGTCGCGGACGTAGCGCAGGGCCGACAGGTCCTCGAGGGCGAAGCCGACCGAGTCGAACACCGTCACCTGCTCTTCCGATGTACGACCCGCGCGGCGGCCGGTGAGCACCTCCCAGAGCTCGGTGACCGGGAAGTCGGGCTCCATCGCCTGGATCTCGCCCTCGATCCGGGTCTGCGGCGTGAACTCGACGAAGACCTCGGCCGCCCGGAGGATCGCCGGATCCAGCTCGGTCTTCCCGGGGCAGTCGCCGCCGACCGCGTTGAGGTGCATGCCGGGCTCGATCCAGTCGGCGAGCAGCACGGTGGCCAGGGCCTTGTCCGCGGTGCAGGTGGTCACCACGTCCGCACCGAGCACGGCTTCCCGCGCGGAGGTGGCCAGGGTGATGTCGAAACCGAGGGGTTCGAGGTTGCGGCGCAGCTTGGCCGCGGCGGCGGGATCGGTGTCCCAGACGGTGACCTGCTCGATACCGAGGGCACCGCGCATGCCCAGGGCCTGGAACTCGGACTGGCTGCCCGCGCCGATCAGGGTCAGACGCCGGCTGTCCGGGCGGGCCAGGGCCGTGGCCGCGACGGCCGACGTGGCCGCCGTCCGCAGCGCCGTCAGCAGGGTCATCTCCGCGAGGAAGACCGGATAGCCGTTGGACACGTCGGCCAGGGCGCCGAAAGCGGTGACGGTCTGGTAGCCGCGGGCCGGGTTCGAGGGGTGGCCGTTGACGTACTTGAACGCGTACGTCGTCGCGTCGCTGACCGGCATGAGCTCGATGACGCCGAACGACGTGTGGCTGGCCACCCGCGGGGTCTTGTCGAAGGCCGGCCACCGCCGGAAGTCCTCCCGGAGGTAGCCGGCGATCCCGGAGATGGCCTCTTCCACCCCCGCCTCGGCCACCCAGCGGACCATGTTGCGCACCCCGACGAACTCCGTCATCTCTCCACTCTCCGCTCAGCCACGATCCGGAACCCGCCGGCGGCGGGGGTGGGGGCCGCCGGCCCGCTCCGGTGGGAGCGGAGGCCGGCGGCCGCCCGGTCGAACGGCGAGGGATCAGACCTCGCCGCGGTTCACGGTGATCTCCTTCACGTGCCCGGTGGTCATCCCGTACGCCCCGAGGATCGAGGTGTACGTGCCGTCGTCGACCAGCGCCTGGTAGGCCTTCTGCAGGGCGGGGATCAGCTCGGCGTCGAACTTCTTGTTCAGCAGAACGCCGACCGGGTTGGGCAGGGTCTCGGTGTAGCCCACGGAGAGGGCGCCCTCGGACTGCTGCACGACGTTGATCGCGATCGGTGCGTCGATGACCATCGCGTCGGCGCGACCGGCGCGCAGCGTCTGCACCGCGGAGACCGAGGTGTCGGCCTGCACCGCGACCGGCGCCTCCTTGCCGGCGTCCTCGCACAGGGCGAGAACTGAGCCCGGCGCATTCGCGTCGGTGATCTGGAGCAGCTGCACGGTGCCCACGGCGGCGGTGACCTTCTTGCCGCACAGATCGGTGTTCGTGACGATGCCGAGCGGGTTGCAGTCGGCGACGACGGCCGACACCGAGGCGTTGACGTAGTCGACGAAGGAACCGAGCGCCTGCCGCTCCTTCGTGTCGTTGAAGAACCCGGCGATGCCGTCGACCTGGCCGGCGCTGTAGGCGGCCAGCGGGTTCTGCAGCATCTGGAACTCGATGGGCACGCCGAGCTTCTCTCCGGCGGCGCGGAGCAGGTCCGGCTCGAACCCCCGCTGCTCGCCGTCCTTCGCGAAGTTCACCGGCGGCAGGTCGGGGGCGACGCCGAGGACGACGGGCTGGGCCTTGGTGCCGGCGGAGACCAGGTCGGCCAGGGCGGGGTCGGGCTTCTGGGTGGGAAGCGGGGGCGCGGCGAGCGGGTCGCCTGCGGGGACCGCCTCGGTCCTGCAGGCGGCACTGCTCGTGGCGCCGGTGGCGTCCGGCTTGTCGACCTGGGCGCCGCAGCCGGTCAGCACGCCGACGAGCAGTAGGCCGAGCGCCGGGACCGCGGGCAGCAGACGGGTTCTCATGGGTTCCTCCGGTTCTGGGGGGAGTGGTGCGGGGGGTGGTTCGCGCCGGTCACCGGCGGTCCAGGGAGTCCGTGCCGTGGCGGATCTCGCCGCCGACGACCGTGGCCACCACGGCGAGGTCGCCGATCGACTCCGGGGCCACGGCGAGGAGGTCGTCGGAGAGGACGACGAGGTCGGCGAGCCTGCCGCGGGCGAGGGTGCCCTTGCGGTGCTCCTGGTGGTCGGCGTGGGCCGAGCCGACCGTGTAGGCGCGCAGCGCCTGCAGCGGGGTGAGCCGCTCGGCCGGGTTGAGGATCCGGCCGTCGGGCAGCTGCCGGTTCACCAGCGAGTGGATGCCGCGCAGCGGGGACCCGTCGACCACCGGGCAGTCGGAGCTACCGGGCAGCTCGATCCCGGCGTCGAGGAAGCTGCGCTGCCGGTACAGCAGCTCCGACCGCTCACCGCCCAGGGCGGTCACGTAGCTGTCGCCCAGCTCGTCGAGGAATCTGCCCTGCGGCACCGGGACGACGCCGAGCTGCTCGATCCGCTTCACCTGCACGTCGCCGGCGATCCCGCAGTGCTCGATGCGGTGCCGCGGATCGTGCCGCGGGTACAGCTGCTGAGCGCGCTCGTAGGCGTCCAGGACGACCTCGACCGCGGCGTCCCCGATCGCGTGCGTGCCGATCTGCCAGCCGGCCCGGTGCGCCGCGAGCACCTGCTGCTGCAGCACGTCGGCGTCCTCGAGCAGCAGGCCGCGCCCGCCGGGCCGGTCGGCGTAGTCGCAGCAGACCGCAGCCGTGCGCGCGGTCAGCGCGCCATCACTGATGATCTTGACCGCGCCGATGCGCAGGAAGTCGTCGCCGAGACCGGTGCGCAGGCCGAGGTCGAGACCCAGTCCGCCGTCGAACTCGTGCAACGCCGAGATCTCCGGCATGACGGTCATGCGCACCCCGAGCACGCCACGCTCGCGGGCGGTCATGAACGCCGCCAGGTCGCTGGGGCTGTTGCCGATCATGGCGCCGCTGATGCCGGGCTCGGTGACGCTGGTGAGCCCGTCGGCCAGCGCCGCCCGCGAGGCCAGGGCGATCGCGTCGATGAACTCCTCGAACGGCTGCGGCCGGATCTGCTCGAACACCATCGTCTGGGCCCGCTCGGCGATCAGGCCGGTCGGATCGCCGTCCGGGCGCCGCTCGATCCAGCCGCCGTCGACGTCGGGCAGGTCCCGCGGGTCGGCAAAGCCCATCCGCGCGATGGCCGCGGTGCTGGCCACCCCGGCGTGGTGGGAGGCGTGCGCCACCCACACCGGCCGCCCGCCGGAGACCGCGTCCAGGCCTTCGCGGGTGGGGGAGCCGTCGAGCTTGCCGTCGTCCAGGCCCGCGGCGAGCACCCAGGCGTCGGCCGCGAGCGTGGCGGCGTGCCGGCCGACGGCGGCGTAGACGTCGTCGAGGGAGCGGACGGCTGCCGGGGAGACGTCGCACATCTGCAGGTCCTGGCCCCGCGCGGACAGGTGCTGGTGCGCGTCGTGCAGCCCCGGGACGACGGGAGCCCCGCGCAGGTCGATCACGGTCTCGGCCCGGCAACCGTGCAGCTCCTCGTCGAAGCCGACGATCAGGCCGCCGAGCACGCCGACCGCCGAGGCGGTGGGCCGGCGCGGGTCGAGGGTGGTGAATCGTCCGTTGCGGAAGAGAGCGTCGAGCAGCACGGGAGTCCTTCGGTTGGCGGTCAGGCGCGGGAGGTCGGCCGCGCGACCGAGGCGAGTAGGGTGGTGACGTCGACCGCGCCGCCGGCGAGCGCGAACTCCGCGTCGACGGCTGCCCGCAGGTCCGCGTCGCCGAGGTAGTCGACGGCGGTCAGCGCGAGACCGACGGCGCCGTCCACCACCGCCCGGTCGGCGGCCGGTCCGGCGGCGTGCGCGGCGAAGGCAGCCGTGTGCATGCCGGCCTCCTGCGGGGCGATCCCGAGCATCGGGTGGATCGCGGGCACGCGGAGGCTGACGTTGCCCAGGTCCGTCGAGCCGCCACCGCCGCTGGGCAGGGCGTCGGCGGTGACCACCGTGCGGCCGCGGCCGGTCAGGTGGGCGGCGTACCGGGCGGCGAGGGTGGCGTTGCTGCGGACCGGGAGATACGGCGGCGCGGGGTCCCAGGCCGCCTCCAGGGTCGTGCCCGTGACCAGCGCCGCGCCCTCCAGCACCCGCTGCACCCGGTCGGTCAGGTCGACCAGCCCCTCGACGGTCGCGGACCGCAGCATCACCGTCGCCCGGGCCAGCGCCGGGACGACGTTCACCGCCGAACCGCCCTCGCTGATGATCGCGTGCAGCCGGTCGGTGCCGGCCACGTGCTGCCGCAGCGCGGCCAGCCCCTGGTAGGCGGAGACCACGGCGTCGAGCGCGTTGCGGCCCAGGTGCGGGGTGGCCGACGCGTGCGCGGGAATTCCCCGGAAGGTCACCTGGACCACCCGGCAGCCGAGGGCGGTGAAGTCGGCGACGTCGTCGCCGGCGAACGGGTGCAGCATGAGCACCGCGTCGACGTCGTCGAACGCCCCGGCGCGGGCCATGAGCTCCTTGCCCGAGCCGTTCTCCTCGGCGGGGGTGCCCAGGAGGACGACGGAGCCGCCGAGCCGCTCGACCACGGCCGCCACCCCGAGGAACGCACCGACCGCGGTCGCGCAGATGACGTTGTGCCCGCAGCCGTGGCCGATGCCCGGGAGGGCGTCGTACTCCGCCAGCAGGGCCACGCGCGGCGACCCGGCACCGGCCTGCGCCCGGAAGGCGGTGGCCAGCCCGTGCATCCCGACGTCCAGGTCGAAGCCGTGCTTTCCGACCAGGTCACGGACCAGCTGGACCGACCGGTGCTCGGCGAACCCGAGCTCGGCGGCGTCGTGGACCTCGTGGCTGAGGCGGACCAGGTCGGCCGCGCTTGCTTCGATGACGGCGCCCGCAGTGGCGGCCGGCGCCGCGACCGTCGTCGCTCCGGTGGCGCTCAACTCGTCGCGCCGTTGACGGTGATCGTGTCCAGGAGGCCCGTCGTGATGCCGTAGGCCTTCATGGTCGTGCCGTAGGTGCCGTCGTCCACGAGCTTCTGGTAGGCCTTCGCCAGCGCGTCGATGAGCTCCTTGTGCTCGCTGTTGAGAAGTACGCCGACGGGGACCTTCAGCTCCTCGACGTAGGCGATGGTGAGCTTGCCCTGTGACTGCTTGACCGCGTTGATGGCGATCGGCTCGCCGGTGACCAGGGCGTCGGAGCGGCCGGCGGTCAGGGCGGAGATCGCGGAGACGCTGGTGTCGGCCTGCACGGGCACCGGAGCGCTCTTGCCGGCGTCCGCGCAGAGCTTCAGCAGCGAGCCGGGGGCGGCGGGGTCGGTGAGCTGGGCGAGCTGCACCGTCCCCACGGCTGCGCCGATGTTCAGCCCGCAGAGGTCCTCGGTGCTCGTGATGTGCTTCGGGTTGCAGGGCTGGGTGAGCGCCGCGCGTGACCCGTTGGAGTAGTCGATGAACGTGCCGAGCTTCTCCCGCTCGAGGGTGTCGGTGAACGCGCCCGCGATGCCGTCGACCTGCCCGGCGCTGTAGGCCTGGAGAGCGTTCTGGCTCTCCTGGAACTGGACCGTGACGCCGACGAGTTCGCCGGCGGCGCGCAGCAGGTCGGCCTCGTAGCCCCGCTGCTCGCCGTCCTTGCCGAAGTTCACCGGCGGCAGGTCCGGCGCGACGCCGATCACCAGAGGCGTGGCCCGGACCTGGTCGGAGACCGCGGCGGACAGATCCGGATCGGCCTTCTGGTGCTTGAGCGCAGGGGCCGCGAAGGGATCGCCGGAGATGTCCGGGTCGTCGCAGGCGGCAGAGCTGCCGGCGGCCGCGCCGGTCTGCTGCGGGTCGTCGACCTGCGCGCCGCAGCCGGCCAGCAGGGCGGCGGCCAGCGCCGCGGGGACGAGAGCGGACAGGGATCGGCGGCGCAGGGACACGTGTGCTCCTAGGGGTGGGGGAGTGCGGGAGGTCAGCGGCGGGTGGCCGAGCGCGCGACGAGGCGCTCCAGACCGATCTGGAGAAGGGTCAGCACAGCGGTCAGGACCAGGTACCAGAACGTGGCGACGAGCAGCAGCGGCGTCTGCTGGAGGTTGCGTGCGCCGATCTGCATGACCGCCGAGAACAGGTCGGTCACCGAGGCGAGGATGACGACGGCCGTCGTCTTGGTCATCGCGATGACGTTGTTGAACAGCGGCGGCAGGACCACGGGCAGGATCTGGGGCGCGAGCACCCGGCGCCGGATCTGGCCCGGCGTCATCCCCACCGCGCGAGCTGCCTCGAGCTGGCCCGGGGGAACGGCCGCGATGCTGCCGCGCAGGATCTCAGCCATGTAGGCCGACTCGTTGAAGCTCAGGCCGATGATGCAGCCGACGATCGGGGCGACCAGGAGGTTCGTGTCGTAGAAGGCGAACTCCGGCCCGAACGGGATGCCGAGTGAGATGACCGGGTAGAGCTGGGCCAGGTACACCCAGAAGATCACCTGGACGATCACCGGCACGCCCCGGAAGAACCAGATGTACCAGGCGGCGATGGTGGACAGCACCCGGCTCGAGGACATCCGAAGCCCGGCGATCACCGAGCCCACCAGCAGACCGCAGACCATGGCGCCGAGCGTCAGGACGATGGTCGTCCCGATGCCGCCCAGCACCGTGTCGTCGAAGAGGTAGGCGCCCACGACGTCCCAGCGCCAGCGCTCGTTGGTGAGCACGCTGTTGGCGAGCATCGCCAGGACCAGCGCCAGCATCGCGTAGCTGACCACCCGCCAGGGGTGCCGGCGGCGGACCAGCGGCAGGCCCGGAAGTGTGGGCTCGGTGCCCTCGCGGGAGATCGAGGTGGGGACGGCGGTGCTCACGGCGGCTCCCGGGACGGTTTCGACGGTCATGCGGACGCTCGCTGGACCCGCGCCAGGAACTCCCGCGTGCGCGGGTGCGTGGGGTTGCCGAAGACCTCGGCGGGGGTGCCGTACTCGACGATGCGGCCGGCGTGCACGAAGGCCACGCGGTCGGCGACCTCGCGGGCGAAGGCCATCTCGTGGGTGACCACGACCATCGTCATGCCGCCCTCGGCCAGCTCCTTCATCACGCCAAGCACCTCGCCGACGAGCTCGGGGTCCAGCGCGCTGGTCGGCTCGTCGAAGAGCATCAGCGCGGGCTCCATCGCCAGCGCCCGGGCGATGGCCACCCGCTGCTGCTGGCCGCCGGAGAGCTGGCGGGGGTAGGCACCGGCGCGGTCGGCGAGGCCGACCCGCGCCAGCAGCTCCTGCGCCCGCCGCCGGGCCTGCTCCTTCGGGACGCCGGCGACGACCACCGGGCCCTCCATGACGTTCTCCAGCGCCGTCCGGTTCGGGAAGAGGTTGAACTGCTGGAAGACCATGCCGATGTGCCGCCGCTGCGCCGCCGCCTCGCGCGGGGACAGCTCGTGCCGGCGGCCGTCGCGCAGCCGCACGCCGATCGGCTCGCCCTGAACCTCGATCACGCCGTCGGTGGTCTCCTCGAGGCCGTTGACGCAGCGCAGCATGGTCGACTTGCCCGAGCCCGAGGCGCCGATGACGCAGACGACCTGACCCCGCTCGATGGTCAGATCGATCCCGCGCAGCACCGCGAGCGGGCCGAACGACTTCCAGACGTTGCGGAACGCGAGCATGGGCGCTGCCCCGCGATCCACGTCCGGTCGTGCCGGCGCCTGCGTCGGCTGTCCCACGATCGGCCACCTCTTCTCTCTCGCACGGCGTTTCCGGGAACAGTGGCCGGGTCGGGCTAGACAGTCCAATGCCGATTTCGCTTTCCCGTCATGCCGATCCGGCATAGGTTGACGTCGTGGACCTGCGGCGTGTCGAGCACTTCCTGGCGGTCGTCGACGCGGGCACGGTCACGGCCGCCGCCGAGCGGATCCGGCTCGCGCAGCCGGCACTGAGCCGGCAGCTGCTGCAGTTCGAGCGGGAGCTCGGCATCCAGCTCTTCGACCGGACCCACGGACGCCTCGCGCTCACCCCGGCTGGGCGCGACTTCGTGCCCGTGGCCCGCGAGCTGGCGGCGCTGGCCGAGCGCACGCACGCCGCGGCGCGGACCCTGGCCGAGGGCGTGCTGCACCGGCTGCTGATCGCCGCGCCGACGGCGACGATCACCGAACTGGTGGCCCCTTTCCTGGGCACCCTGGGCCGCGACGACCCGCTCGTGCTCGTGCGCGAGGCGTCGCCGTCCCGCGCCTACGCCGCCCTCGAGACGGGTGCGGACCTCGCGATCTCACCGGCCCCGGTGACCGGGAATCTGTCGCACTGCCGGCTGGGGGCGGTGCCCCTGCGTGCGCACGTGGCGCCGGACCATCCCTGGGCGGCTCGCCGCACGGTTCACCTGGCCGAGCTCGTCGCCGAGCCGCTCTTCCTGCTGCCCCAGGACAACACGTCCCGCGTCGAGCTCGACCTCGCCGTCGCCCGCGCGGGCCTGTCCTACGACCGGGTGGAGGAGTGCGACGTCGCGCGGGTCATCCAGGCGCACGCCGCCACCGGCCGAGGTGTCGGCGTCGTCACCGACTTCCCGCGGTTCGGCGCGCACAGCCTGTTGATCGCCGACCCGCGGGCGCCCGACTCCGCGCCTTTGCATGTCGTGCTCAACGCGGCCTGGGATCCCGCACACTTCGCCGCCGAGGCCATCGAGTCCCTCGCCGGACGGATCGGGACCTTCCTCGGCACGGTCGCCGGCGTCGCGTCTGGCGAGTGATCCTCCTCGGATGCGCCTGCGAACCCGGAGCAGGTGATGTCTACACCAGGCCTGCTACCCTGCAGCAAGATGTAGAACGTCGTTGTCACGTCAGAGCTCTACGGGAACGGCCCCGCGAGAGCTGAGCCGACGGTCAGGGCAGGATCGACCCATGCTGGATGGACACGTCCTGGTGGACGCGCACGTGCACGTCCCGGTGCTGGGTTCGCTCGCACCCGCCTGGGTGGACTGGGCCCGGCAGTTCGGCCGGGACGGCGTGCTGGAGGAGATCTGGCGAGCCGACGGGACGCCGGAGCCGGCGGCTCTGGACCGGCTGTTCGCCGAGGAGGGCGTGGACGTCGCCCTGCTGTTCTGCGAGTACAGCCCGAAGGCGACGGGGTACCAGTTCTTCGACGACCTGCTGCCGCTGGTCGAGCACAACCCGCGGCGGTTCCGGCCGGTGGCGAACGTCAACCCGCATCTGCACTTCCCGATCGCCCAGGAGCTCACCCGCCAGCTCGACCACGGCGCGGCGGCACTGAAGATCCATCCCGTGCACGGCGGCTTCCGGGCCGACGACGCGGCCCTCTACCCGGCTTACTCGGTGCTCGTCGAGCGCGGCGTACCGCTGGTCGTCCACTGCGGCACGAGCAGCTTCCCTGGGTCGACCAACGCCTACGCCGACCCGCAGCTCCTGGACGCCGTCCTGCGCGACTTCCCCGACCTGAACGTCGTGCTGGCGCACGGCGGGCGGGGCTGGTGGTACGACGCCGCGGCGTTCCTCGCGATGTCACGGCCCAACGTGTGGATCGAGTTGTCCGGGCTGCCGCCCAAGCGGTTGCCGGAGTACTACGCGCGCTTCGACCTGGGTCGCCTGGCGCGGAAGTGGATCTACGGCACCGATTGGCCCGGAGTGCCGGGACAAGCCGCCAACGCGCGGGCGGTCGCCTCCATCGGTGTTCCCGAGGATGTGGTGCCGCTCGTGCTCGGCGGGAATGCCCTGCGGGTCTACTCGGGCCTGGACCCGGCCTGAGGCCGCGCGACCGACGGACGTCGGCGGCTCGCGACGGCGACGCGGCCGGACGGAACGCGGTTGTGCACCGTGTCGCGGGTGTGCGAGCGTTTCCCCGATCGTGATCCATCGGCAGGAGGTGAGCCCCATGAACGCAGGGTCCGTCACCGGTGCTCCCACGCCGTCCACGATCGCGCGACCGAGGTAGTCGCCACCGGGAGCGCCTCTCAGGCAATCCGCGAAAGGCGACTCCCATGAACGCAGCACTCTTCTCGACCCGGCACGTCACGACCACGACGTCCATCAGCGGGAACGGGTCCGAGCACGACCTGCCGCGGCTCGACGCCAGGGGACGCGTGCGTGCCCCCGGTGAGCGGGCGCTGGTCCTCGGTGGTGGCGGCTCGGCCGGCAACGCGTGGGTGATCGGTGTCGTCGCCG
Source organism: Blastococcus sp. OS1-29 (assembly GCF_057628075.1). Classification (NCBI taxonomy): domain Bacteria; kingdom Bacillati; phylum Actinomycetota; class Actinomycetes; order Geodermatophilales; family Geodermatophilaceae; genus Blastococcus; species Blastococcus sp. OS1-29. The sequence goes on along the minus strand of NZ_JBXXJK010000002.1, from coordinate 679,563 downwards.
GTCTGTCCGCCGCCGGGCTCGACGTGACCGAGGCCGACCTGATCATCGGGACGTCGGCAGGATCGACCGCCGCGGCCCAGCTCACCGGCGCCTCCCCGGCCGAACTGCTGGCCGACATCCTCGCCCGCCCTGCCCCCCAGCCAGGGACGGGACCCGCCGGACCGGGCCGTGGACGCGGGCCGGTCAGACCCGCGACGAACCACCTCGAGAGAACGAACGCGATCATCGCGGCCGCCGTGGATCCGGTCGACATGCGCCGCAGGCTGGGTGCGGCAGCCGTCGGACTGCACGCGGCGTCCGACGGCTCCGGGCAGACGGGGTGGCGCGCCACCGTCGCCGCGCGGCTGCCCAGCCGGCGCTGGCCGGAGCGCGCGGTGCTCATCACAGCGGTCGATGCGCGAACCGGCGAACCGGTGGTGTTCGACCGCCACAGCGGCGTCGAGCTGGTCGACGCCATCGCGGCCAGCTGTGCCAGCGGGTCGCCCTACACCATCGGCGGCGAGCTGTTCATCGACGGCGGTTACCGGCGCAGCAGCGAGAACGCCGACCTGGCGGCCGGCTACGCCCGGGTGCTCGTGCTGTCGCCGTTCGGCGGCAGGTCCCGGGCGCCGGAGGGATGGGGCATGAATCTTGCCGCGCAGGTCGACGAACTCCGCGCGGCCGGCAGCACCGTCGAGACCGTCCTCCCGGACGCCGCCTCCCGCGATGCGTTCGGCGACGACATGATGGACCTCTCCAGGCGTCCGCTCGCCGCTCGAGCCGGCCACGACCAGGGCCGGGCGCTCGCCGAGCACCTCACCCGATTCTGGCGGTGATGCCTGCACCGGCCGCCGTGACGACGTCGGATTCACTGCTCCACGGCACGGTGCAGGTCGCCATGGTGCAGCGTGCCGCCCACGACGGCCTCGGCGACCTTCGTCAGCTGGCTGCCGGTTCGGCGCGCGTGGGCGCGCATGCGGCTGAACGCCTCGGCGACGCTGATCCCGGCGCGCGCCGACAGGACCCCTTTGGCCTGCTCGATGACGATCCGGCTGTGCAGGGCGGTCTGCAGCTGCTCGGCCAGGAGGACGTGGTCCCGGAGCGCCCGCTCGTGCAGCAGGCCGATGGTGGCGATGTCCGCCATGCCTTGGACGACCGCGAGGTGCTCCTGGGTCAGGGCGGTCCGATCGACGCTGAACAGGTTGAGCGACCCGAGTACCTGACGCCGCAGCCGCAGGGGGAGGGCGTGGCTGTAGGTGAACCCGATGCCGAGTGCCGCCTCCGTGAACACGGGCCAGCGCTGCCGGGACTCGGCCAGGTCGACGTTGGCGATGACCCGGCCGGTCGCGAAGCAGTCCAGGCACGGACCTTCGGCCCGCTGCAGCTCGAAGAGCTCGAGCAACCGGGCCGACTCATGGGTGTACGCGACCAGCTGGAGGTGCCCACGCTGGTCGTCGAGCATCAGCCCGGCTGCGTCCGTGTCGACCAGCTCCACGCACCGTTCGGTGAGCATCTGCAGGAAGTCGACGACGTCGAACTCCTCGACGAGCGTGTCGGCGAGTTCGACGAAGACCTCGGCGAGGCGCTGTTCGCGGGCCATCACACCCTCCCGGTCCGGCCGTCGCCTCGCCGCATGTCCAGCCGTCCGGTGCTGCGGTCAACCATCCGCGTCGCCCTCCGAGAACGCGAACGTGCCGGCGAGCACCTCGCGCGCCACGTCGCCCACGGGCCGTCCCTCGGCGAACGCTCGTGCGCGCAACAGCACCAGAGCGTCGGCCAGGCCGACCCCGGCCTGAACGGAGACCACCCCCGTCGCCTGGTGCACCTCCGCCCGGTCGTCGAACACCGCAACAGCGTCTCTCATGGGCCCCCCATCGCGCCCGTGGAGCAGGACCAGGGTCGCTACGTCGGCGTACGAGAGCGCCTCGGCGAGTTGCTCGGGAGACAGCGCGCCCGCACGGTTGCGGTAGAGATCCAGCACGCCCAGCCGGATGGCGCCCACGCGCAGCGGAAACGCGAACACCGCGAGGATTCCGGCTGCGAGAGCTCCTCCGGCGAACGCCGGCCAGCGCCGCGGGGCCGTACGTGCCAGGTCGGGCTGGAGCACCGGGCGCCCTGTCTGCGAGGCGTCGACGCACGGCCCCTCACCGAGGGTGAACTGCAGTTGCTCCAGCTCGACCGCTGCGCCGTCGGTCGCCGCGACGATTCCCGCCGGACCTTCGTCGGTCATCAGGGCCAGGCCCACCCCGGTGATCGGCAGGGATCGGACACAGCAGGCAGCCAGAGTGCCCGGGAGGCCCGCGACGTCCGGAGAACGGCTCCAGACCTCGCGGACGATCCGGTCCACGCGTCGTGATGGCACGTCCGCCTCCTGGATCGCCGGCGCCGGCGATCAGGGTGCCGCACGCTGACCGGGTGACCGTGCGCGATTGCGCAGCACCATCGTCGTGCCCCTCGCCCCGACGGTGAGGGTCGCCTCGGCCAGGGCGCGCATCATCCGCAGGCCCCGGCCGCGGTCACCGACAGCCGGGGCCGTGCGCCAGCGACCGTGGTCCTGGATCACGATGACGGCTTGGTGCTCACTGACATCGCTCAGCACGTCGAAGCACGGCAGGGTCGGGAAGGTGGCGTGCTCCACGGCGTTGGCGGCGGCCTCGACAGCCGCGAGAACCAGGTCGTCGAGCACGTCCTCGGGCAGGCCGGAGAGATCGAGGAACGGGCGCAGCTCCGACCGCATGGCGCGCAGCGATTCCGGAACGGACGGCCAGCGCCACTGCCGATGTTCCGACCACGGTGGTCCGGCGGTCGAGAACCACGTCGGTGTCCACGCTCCGCAAGGTGTCGCCGGGTAGCCGGCGAAGCTGGGGTCGTCGGGGGCATGAGAGGTGGACACGTAACTCTCCCGAAGAAACCGGTCAGGTCGCCGGGTCCGGGGCCACCCAGGAGCGGTCGATCCTGCCGCTCCGTGTGTCAGGCACAGTACGCCCTTGCCGAGCGGGGCGAGAGTCCTTCGGCCGCGGGCGCGGTTCCCGGAAGGCCGCGAGTCCGCGAAGTTCGCGACTGCCCTGCGGGCTCCGTCCTCGGCGTACGTTCAGCGGGAGGTCGAGGGAGCGGCCGCGATCGGTTCACGAACGCGGATGTCGGTGTTCACCGCGACACATCAGGTGAGGTCTCCTCATGTCAACGCCATCTCCGGGAACCTCCGCCGAAGACCTCGTGGACGTCTACACGTCCATGGCTGCGCGGCTGCGGTCCTTCAACGGCGAGGTCGACGCCGCCTCGGCGATGACCGCCACGGTGGTGGCGCTGGTGCCCGGAGCGGAATACGCCGGCCTGACCCGGGCACATTCCGGGGGTTCGTTGACGACGCTCGGCGCGACCGCGCCGCTCGTCGACGAGGTCGACCGGGTCCAGTACCAGCTCGTGAGCGGTCCCTGCGTGGACGTGCTGGTGTCCGAACGGCCGGTCGTCGCCAGAGATCTGCGCAGCTCCCGTGAGTGGCCGGACTTCGGCCGCCGGGCCGCCGAGCTCGGGGTGCTGTCGATGTTGTCGTACCGGCTGCACCTGGAGGACGACGAGGACGACGCCGGGACGCGCGTCCTGGGTGGGATGAACCTGTACGCCCGCCGGCCAGATGCCTTCGACCTGCCTCGGGTCCTTCCGGTGATCCCGGTGCTCGCCTCGTTCTGCGCCCTGTCCATCTGGGGCGGCAGCATGGCCGAGCAGGCCCAGAAGCTGGAGGTGGCCTTGGCCAGCAGTCGCGACATCGGTGCCGCGCAGGGCATCCTGATGGAGCGGTACAAGGTGACCCGCGAGGAGGCTTTCGGCCTCCTGGCGACGGTCAGTCAGCGCACGAATCGCAAACTCCGGGACGTGGCCGTGCAGTTGGTGGACACCGGTGAGGTGCCGCTGCCCCCGCCGCGCCGGCATCGCGGCTGAGGGGCGGCGCCGAGGCCCGTCGCCACAGCCCTGTGCGGGCGCCGGCCCAACCCCGGGTCCGGTCGGCGCCAAGGCCCCGTCCGTCCAGACATCGGGCGGACGGGGCCGACTGCCCTCCGTCGTCCTCGGTCGCTCTCAGCCGTCCCGGCCTGACGCAGCCAGCGGCGGACGGACCTCGGCGAATCCCGGTCTCCGGCCACCGGGAGGACCGCGGCCGAATCGACACCCGCCGGACCGGTCCGGGGGGGAGGGGCGAGCGCCGACCGGGGACGGTACGACGTCCGCCGTCCAGCCTCCCCACCCTGAGCCCTGCACCCGCGCGTCCGAACTCCACCGCCGGCAGCAGATGCGCCACCACGGACCCGACCGGGGCCGGTCATGGACCCCGTCAACCTCCACCCTGGAGTGTGCGGAGGTCGCCGAGCACCGACGGGGGCACCACCCGGCGGTTGCGCAGGGCGGCGGGGACGTCGGCGAGCGATGCGCGGATCCCTGCCCTTCCCGGAGCACCTCCGGCCACCGCCTTCCGGAGCGTCCGCAGGACGTCGGCCCACGGGAGCCGCATCACCGCGGTGAGCAGGCGGCTCCGCCAGATGGCGGCCTGCCGCGCGGCAGGGGAGTGCCGCGCCTGGGAGGGATGGTGGTGGACGGTCACCGAGTCGACGTAGGAGATGCCCCAGCCCGCGGCGGCCAGGTCGAGGGCCAGCCGCTCCTCCTCGCCCGGGAACCGCACTACCCGATCGAAGCCGCCGACCGCCGTGAAGGCCTCCGCCCGGACGAGAGTGCCGCAGGCGATGAAGCCGAGCAGCGCCGGCCCGGGCAGGTCGCGCGGCGTACCCAGGGAGCTCTCGGCCATCTGCGCGCACACGGGGTCGAGGCGCTGCTCGGGTCCTACGAGCACCCGGGCGACCAGCACCGCCAGCCGCGGGTGCGCGCGCATGATGTCGACGGCGCGCGCGAGGTCGCCGGGCGCCCACCACGAGTCGTCGTCGGCGAAGGCGACGAACGGGGTGGCGGCACACGCGACTCCCACCGTGCGCGCCGCGGCCCCCAGGTTGCGCGCCTGTGGCAGCACCGTGACGTCGGGATGGGCCGCCCGGACGGCCGCCACGGTGCCGTCGGTGGAGGCATTGTCGACGAGGATCACCGGCGCCTCGTGGCGCGGGAGACTGGCCAGCAGGTCGCTGCGCCGGTTGCGGCTGGCGACGACGACGGTGACGTCGGCGGACGTCGTCACGGCCCGGACCGCCCCCCTTCAGCGGCCCGGCCGGCCGAGCGCCCGGTAGGACCAGCCGGCCGCAGCCCACGCGCCGCCGTCGAGGGCGTTGCGCCCGTCCAGCACTCGCTTGTGGGCGACCATGCGGCCGAACGCGAGCGGGTCCAGGTCTCGGTACTGCCGCCACTCGGTGAGCACCAGGACGGCGTCGGCCCCCTCGGCCGCCTCCTCGGCGGTGGCGGCGTAGCCGAGCTCGGGACAGACGGCGCGGCTGTTGTCGATCGCGGCAGGGTCGGTCACCCGCACGACAGCCGCGTTCCGGTGGAGTTCGGCGGCCACGGCGAGGGCAGGGGAGTCGCGGACGTCGTCGCTGTCGGGCTTGAACGACGCGCCCAGAACCGCGATCCGCCGTCCGTGCAGCGACCCGTCGCACAGCTCTCGGGCCAGATCGACCATCCGGCTGCGCACCCGCAGATTGATGCCGTCGACCTCGCGCAGGAAGGTCAGCGCCTGGTCGGCGCCGAGTTCGCCGGCGCGGGCCATGAACGCCCGGATGTCCTTGGGCAGGCAGCCGCCGCCGAAACCGAGGCCGGCGCCCAGGAACTTGCGGCCGATCCGGTCGTCGTGACCGATCGCGTCGGCCAGCTGCGCGACGTCGGCGCCGGTGACCTCGCACAGCTCCGCCATCGCGTTGATGAAGGAGATCTTCGTGGCGAGGAAGGAGTTGGCGGCGGCCTTCACCATCTCGGCCGTGGCGTAGTCGGTGACGACCAGCGGGGTGCCGCTGTCGACGATCGACCGGTAGACCTCGTCCAGGAGGGCACGGGCGGCCGCTCCGGCCGGGCCGGACGGGAGCCCGTAGACCAGGCGGTCGGGATGCAGGGTGTCGTGGACGGCGAACCCCTCCCGGAGGAACTCGGGATTCCAGGCCAGCATCGCGCCGGGCGCCTCGTCGTCGACGAGCGCCGCCAGGCGTGCGGCCGTTCCCACCGGGACCGTCGACTTGCCGGCGACCAGGTCGCCGGGCGCGAGCACGGTGAGCAGCGACCGGGTGGCCTCTTCGACGTAGTGCAGGTCGGCGGCGTACTCGCCCCGCTTCTGCGGCGTCCCGACGCACAGGAAGTGCACGCGGGCGCCCTTCGCCGCGGCGATGTCCGCCGAGAACTCCAGGCGGCCGGCGGACAGGGCGCGGGCCAGGAGCTCGCCGAAGCCCGGCTCGTAGAACGGCGGCACGGCCCGCGACAGCGCGTCGAGCTTCCGGTGGTCGACGTCGATGCCGACGACCTCGTGGCCGAGTTCGGCCATCGTCACGGCATGGACGGCGCCGAGGTAGCCGCAGCCGAGGACGGAGACCTTCACTGGCGCGCGCCCGACCTGGGTCAGCCCACGGAGGAGGTCTCGTGGGCGCGCCCGTCGGAGGCAGGCGTCGGCTCCTGCTCCGCAGCGGGATACGCGGGCGGGGTCGCCCGGAACCACGCCACCGTGCGGGCCAGTCCCTCGCCGAAAGCGACCTGCGGCTCCCAGCCGAGCTGCGTGCGGATGGCGGTGATGTCGGGGCAGCGGACGGACGGGTCGTCGGTCGGGCGGCCGATGAACTCCTCGGGCACGTCGGCACCGACGGCGTCGGCGACGGCCCGGGCGATGGCGAGGACGGTGCGCTCCTCGGGATAGCCGACGTTGAACGGGCCGGTCAGGTCCGACGACGCGACGGCGAGGATGCCGCTCACCGTGTCGTCGACGTAGCAGACCGAGCGGGTCTGGCTGCCGTCCCCGGCCACGGTCATGGGCTGGCCGGACAGCGCCTGGGAGATGAAGGTGGGGATGGCCCGGCCGTCCTCCCGCCGCATCCGGGGGCCGTAGGTGTTGAAGATGCGCACGATGGCGGTGTCGACCCCGTGCGCCGTCCGGTACGCCGTGGTGAGCGCCTCCCCGAAGCGCTTCGCCTCGTCGTAGACCCCGCGTGGCCCCACCGGGTTGACGTGCCCCCAGTAGCTCTCCGGCTGCGGGTGGACCTGCGGGTCGCCGTAGGTCTCCGACGTCGAGGCCAGGACCATCCGGGCCCCGGTCCGGCGGGCGGCCTCCAGGGCGTGCCAGGTGCCGACGCTGCCCACCCGCAGCGTCTCGACCGGCAACCGCAGGTAGTCCGCCGGTGAGGCGGGGGAGGCGAAGTGCAGCACGAGGTCGACGTCGTCGGCGGTGGCGAACGGCTCGCTGACGTCGTGCCGGACGAACGTGAACCCCTCGTCGCCCCGGAGGTGGGCGATGTTGCTCCCGTCGCTGGTGCACAGGTCGTCGATGCATGTCACCCGGGCACCCGCGGCGAGCAGCCGCTCGCACAGGTGTGAACCCAGGAAGCCGGCGCCGCCGGTGACGACCGCATGGCGCAGGGTGCTCGTGGGCATCGGCGAGGCCCCTTCCGGACGAGGACGGCTCGTTGTGGTGGAAGTTAGCCGCCGTCGCCCACCCCGGCGACTTGGTCGACGGCAACGAACCGACATGCGAAGTGCCTGGACAGAAGTAAAGATCACCGGGACGGCTCGATCGAGCAGAGGCAGGGCCGTCCGTGTCCGGTCGCTCGCGCGGGCCGGCAATGCGAGGTGACCGTGCGCGTACTCGGGATCAATGCTCTGTTCCACGACCCGGCTGCTGCTCTGGTCGTCGACGGTCGCGTGGTCGCGGCCGCCGAGGAGGAGCGGTTCAGCCGGCGCAAGCACGGAAAGCGCCCGGTGCCGTTCTCCGCGTGGGAGACCCCCGACCTCGCGGCGGCGTGGTGCCTGGCCGCCGGCGGCATCGACGCCGAGTCGCTCGACGCCGTGGCCTACTCCTACGACCCGGCGCTGCACCGGATGCCCGAGGAGCTCGGCGTCCACGACCCGTGGGACCACCTCCGGCTGACCTACGCCCAGCACGCCCCCGGCTTCCTGGCCGAGGCGCTGCCGGGCCTGGACCCGGACAAGGTGCGGTTCGTGCGGCACCACGTCGCGCACGCCGCGTCGGCCGCGCTGGCCGCACCCTGGAAGGGCAGCTGCGCGGTGCTGGTGCTGGACGGCCGGGGGGAGCGGCACAGCCACCTGGCCGGCGTCTACCGCAACGGCGTCCTCGAGGTGCTCGCCAGCCAGGAGCTCCCGCACTCGCTGGGGCTGCTCTACGAGGACGCGACCGCGCACCTGGGGTTCCTGCGCAGCTCCGACGAGTTCAAGGTCATGGCCCTGGCCTCCTACGGCACACCGCGGGACGCCGACGTGCTGCGGGAGGCCGTGCACGCCACCGGGGACGGCGGCTTCCGGGCGGCGGGCGTCGACTTCGCGGCGCTGGCCAAGCCGCGGCGTCCCGACGAGGAGTGGACCGCCGAGCACGCCGACCTCGCCGCCGCCGTCCAGCTGGTCACCGAGGAGGTGCTGCTCGACCTGGCCCGCTGGCTGCACGCCACGACCGGCGAGACCCGGCTGGCCCTGGCCGGCGGCGTGGCGCTGAACTGCGTCGCCAACACCCGGCTCGCGGTCGAATCCGGATTCGACGAGCTGTGGGTGCAGCCGGCCGCCGGCGACGCCGGCACCGCACTGGGCGGCGCGCTGGAGCTGTCCTGGGCCGCCGGGCAGCCGACGGAGGCCTTCCCCGGCGCCGACCTGGGCCGCGGCTGGTCCGACGAGGAGATCGAGGCGACCCTGCAGACCGCCCAGGTGGCCTACCGCCGCAGTGACGATGTCGCCGAGGAGGTCGCTGCGGCACTGGCGGACGACGCGATCGTGGCCTGGTACCAGGGGCGCAGCGAGTTCGGCCCCCGGGCGCTCGGCCACCGCTCGCTGCTGGCCCACCCCGGGCCGGCGGCCAACCTGGAGCGGCTCAACGACGTCAAGGGGCGCGAGCAGTTCCGGCCGGTCGCGCCCATGGTCCTGCTCGACCGGGCCCGGCAGATCTTCAGCCGCGGCCCGGTGCCGAGCCCGTACATGCTCTTCGTGCACGACGTCGCTCCGGAGTGGCGCGAGCGCATCCCGGCGGTGGTGCACGTCGACGGGACGGCGCGGGTCCAGACCGTCGATCCCGCCGAGGAACCGCTGCTCGCCCGGATGGTCGGGGCCTTCGAGCGGCGCACCGGGCTCCCGGTCGTCGTGAACACCAGCCTGAACACCGCGGGCCGGCCGATGGTCGACAGCCCTCGTGATGCGCTGGAGTGCTTCGGGTCCGGGCCGGTCGGGCTGCTCGCGATCGGTCCCTTCGTGGTCCATCGGCGGTGGGCCTTCGAGGGGGCGGCTCGTGGCTGACCTCCGGTACGCCGTCGTCATCCCCTCGCTGGGCCGGCCCTCCCTGCGGGCGCTGCTCGATGCGCTCGCGGCCGCCGAGGGGCCGCGGCCGGAGTGGCTCGTCGTGGTCGACGACAGGAGGACGCCCTCGCCCGAGCCGGTCGTCGACGTCCGGGAACTGCCGCAGACCATCGCCGCCCACGTGCTGGTGCTGGCAGCGGGAGGACGGGGTCCCGCCGCTGCCCGCAACGTGGGCTGGCGGGCCGTACCCGCCGACGTCGACTGGGTCGCCTTCCTCGACGACGACGTCCTGGTGCCCGGGGACTGGTGCGCCCGGCTCGCCGACGACCTGGCGGCGGCCGATGCCGGCGGTCTGGCGGCCAGCCAGGCGGTCATCGACGTGCCGCTGCCCGCGCACCGGCGGCCCACCGACTGGGAGCGCGGCACCGCGGGGCTCTCGGATGCGTCCTGGATCACGGCCGACATGGCCTACCGCCGGGACGCCCTGGCCGCCGTCGGCGGGTTCGACGAGCGGTTCCCGCGTGCGTTCCGGGAGGACGCCGACCTGGCGCTGCGGGTGCAGGACACCGGCCGCCGGCTGGGCAGGGGCAGGCGGCGCACCACGCACCCGGTCCGCCCGACCGGCCGGTGGACCAGCCTGCGGCAGCAGCGCGGCAACGCCGACGACGTCCTCATGCGGCGGGTGCACGGGCCGGACTGGGCGGAGCGCGCGGGCGCCGCGACCGGCCGGCGCCCGGGGCACGTGCTGATCACCGCCGCCGGGTTCCTGGCGGTGGGCGGTGCACTCGCCCGACGCCCGCGGGTGGCCGCGGCGGCCGCGCTGGCGTGGGCGGCCGGCACCGCGGAGTTCGCCTGGGCGCGCATCGCACCGGGGCCGCGAACCCGCGCCGAGGTGACGGCGATGGTCGCCACCTCGGTGGCCATCCCGCCTGCTGCCGTCTGGTGGTGGCTGCGCGCGGCGCTCCGGGCCACCCCGCCGCCGATGACGGCACCGGAGGCGGCCCCGCTCAAGGCGCTGCTGTTCGACCGGGACGGGACGCTGGTCGTCGACGTCCCGTACAACGGCGACGCGGCGCTGGTCGAGCCGGTCCCGGGGGCTGTCGAGGCGGTGGAGGAGGTGCGGGCCGCCGGCCTGCCGGTCGGCGTGGTCACGAACCAGTCGGGGCTGGCCCGGGGCCTGTTCTCGGCCCAGCAGATGGCCGCCGTGCACGCGCGCATCGAGGAGCTGTTCGGCACGTTCGACGCATGGGCGGTGTGCCCGCACGGGCCCGACGACGGCTGCGACTGCCGGAAGCCCGCGCCGGGGTCGGTGCGCGCCGCGGCCGAGCGGCTCGGGGTCGAGCCGGAGACCTGCGCGCTCGTCGGTGACATCGGCGCCGACCTCGAGGCCGCGCGCGCCGCGGGGGCGCGCGGACTCCTGGTGCCCACGGCGGCGACCGAGACCTCCGAGGTCGCCGCCGCTCCGACGGTGTGCCGCGACCTGGGCACGGCGGTCGCCCATCTCCTGGGAGCCTCAGGATGACGCCGCGGGGGACGGGCGGCCGGGTGCTCGTCGCGCGGCTGGACAGCATGGGCGACGTCGTGGTCTGCGGGCCCGCCGTGCGGGCCGTCGCCGCGGAGGCCGGGCACGTCACCGTGCTCGCCGGTCCCCGGGGTGCCGAGGCGGCGCGGTTGCTGCCCGGCGTCGACGACGTCCTGGTGTTCGACGCGCCCTGGATCTCCCCGGACGGCGGTCCCGTCGATCCCGCCGCCGTGGACCGCCTGGTCGAGGAACTGCGCGACCGCTTCGACGCGGCGCTCGTGCTCACGTCCTTCCACCAGAGCGCGCTGCCCACCGCGCTGCTCCTGCGGCTGGCCGGCGTCCCGTGGATCGCGGCGGTCAGCACCGACTTCCCGGGCACCCTGCTCGACGTCCGCCTGCCCGAGCCCGGGGACGCCCCGGAGCCCGAGCGGATGCTGGCGATCGCGGCCGGAGCCGGCTGGCCCCGGCCGGCGGGGGACGACGGCGCACTGCGGCTGCGGCCGGACCTGCCGGTTGTCGCCGGCCTGCCCGAGCGCTACGTCGTGGTGCACCCCGGCGCCGACGCCCCGGCCCGCGCGTATCCCGGGGACCAGTGGGCGGGCGTGGCCACCGCCCTGGCGGCGGACGGGTGGCCTGTCGTCGTGACGGGCAGTGCCGGAGAACGCGCGCTGACCGCGACCGTCGCGGGGTCCGCCGCGCTGGACCTGGGCGGGCGACTCGACGTGGCCTCTCTCGCCGGCGTGATCGCCGGCGCCGAGGCGATCGCCGTGGGCAACACCGGCCCCGCACACCTGGCCGCCGCGGTCGGCACCCCGGTGGTCAGCCTGTTCTCCCCGGTCGTGCCGCTGATCCGCTGGGCTCCGTACACCACGGCCCGGATCGTCCTGGGCGACCAGTCGGCAGGCTGCGCGGGCAGCCGCGCGCGGCTGTGTCCCCTCCCCGGCCACCCGTGTCTGGCCGGCGTGCCGCCGGTCGCGGTCGCCGGCGCGGTCCGCAGCCTGGCGGGGGTGGCGGCATGAACGTCCTGGTCTGGCACGTGCACGGGTCCTGGCTCACCGCCTTCGTCCAGGGGCCGCACCGGTACCTCGTGCCCCTGGTGCAGCAGCACGGCTCGTCCGAGCGCAGCCCCGACGGGTTGGGCCGTGCCCGCACGTGGAACTGGCCGGAGTCGGTCGTCGAGGTCACGCCTGAGCAGCTGCGGGACGAAGCCGTCGACGTCGTCGTGCTGCAGCGGCCGCGGGACCTCGAGCTGCTGCGGGAGTGGACCGGCTGGTCGGCCGGCGTCGACGTGCCGGCCGTCTACGTGGAGCACGACACCCCGCCCACGCCCACGTCGTCCAGGCACCTCCTCGCCGACCGCGCCGACATCCCGCTGGTGCACGTCACCCACTTCAACCGGGTCGCCTGGGACGCGGGGACCGCGCCGACGCACGTGATCGAGCACGGCGTGATCGATCCCGGGCCGGTGTGGACCGGCGAACTGCCACGAGCCGCCGTCGTCAGCAACGATCCGGTGTCCCGGGGGAGGACGGTCGGCACGGACCTCATCGCGCCGTTCGTGCGCGGGGGGATCGCCGTCGACGTCTTCGGCATGCGGGTCACCGGACTGGCCGGCGCGCTGGGCGTGCCCGTGTCCGAGTACGAGGACCTGTCCCAGGCGGCCATGCACGACGAGCTCGCCCGCCGCCGGGTCTACCTGCACCTGACCCGCTGGACGTCGTTGGGCCTGTCACTGGTCGAGGCGATGACGATCGGCATGCCGGTCGTCGTCCTCGCGGCCACGGAGGCCGCGGCCGTCGTCCCACCGGCGGCGGGGGTGGTCGCCACCGATGTCGACCGGCTGGTCAGCGGCGCGCGTGCCCTCCTGGCCGATCCGGATGCGGCGCGCGCAGCGGGCGAGGTCGCCCGGGCCACTGCGCTCGCCCGGTTCGGCCTGGACCGATTCCTGTCCGACTGGAACACCCTGCTGAAGGAGGTCGTCTGATGGGCGCACCCAGCATGGACGTCGCGATGCTGTCCGAACACGCCAGCCCGCTGGCCACCTTGGGCGGGGTGGATGCCGGCGGGCAGAACGTGCACGTGGCGATGCTGGCCCGCGCGCTGGCCGACCGCGGCCACCGGGTCACCGTCTACACCCGTCGGGACTCCCCGGCACTGCCCGACCGCGTCCCGTTCGCGCCACGAGTGGTCGTCGAGCACCTCGACGCCGGACCACCGGCCCCCCTGCCGAAGGACGAGATCTGGCCGCACGTCGGGGAGCTCGCCGCGTCCCTCCGCTCGGCCCTCACCGCCGCGCCCGCCGACGTGGTGCACGCGCACTTCTGGATGAGCGGCAAGGCCTCCGTCGACGCGACCCGGAGTCTCGGGATCCCGGTCGTGCAGACGTTCCACGCGCTGGGCACCGTGAAGCGTCGCTGGCAGGGCCCGGCGGACACCAGCCCCGCGCCCCGCATCCGCGTCGAGACGATGGTCGCCCGGTCGGTGGCGGGAGTGATCGCGACCTGCGCCGACGAGGTGGTCGAGCTCCAGGCGATGGGGGTCGATCCCCGCCGGGTCAGCATCGTGCCCAGCGGCGTGGACACCGACAGCTTCACACCCGACGGCCCCACGGCCGCGCGCACCGACGCGCCCCGCCTGCTGGTGATCGGTCGGCTCGTGGCCCGCAAGGGTCTCGGAGACGTGCTCGCGGCGCTCACCCGGCTGCCGGGCGTCGAGCTCGTCGTGGTCGGCGGCCCGGATGCCGGGGACCTCGCGAGCGATCCGGCCGCCGCAGCCGTGGTGCAACAGGCCGAGGGGCTGGGGGTCGCCGACCGGGTACGGCTGGTCGGACGGGCCGACCGGGGCGAGGTGAGCGCCTGGATCCGGTCGGCCGACGTCGTCGTCTGCGCCCCCTGGTACGAGCCGTTCGGCATCGTGCCGCTGGAGGCCATGGCCTGCGGGGTGCCGGTCGTCGGCACGGCCGTCGGTGGCCTCGTCGACACCGTGGTCGACCGGGTCACCGGCCTCCTGGTGCCGCCCCGGTGTCCCGAGCGACTCGCCGCGGCCCTCGGCGACCTCCTCTCCGACCCGGAGCGGCGGGCCCGGCTGGGTGCCGCGGGCAGGTCCCGGGTCGTCGCCGGGTACGGCTGGCCGGAGATCGCACGCAAGACCGAGATCGACTACCGGCGGATCATCCGGTCGGCGGCCACCCCGTCGGCCAGGCGGGTGGCGACGCCGTGACCGAGCTGCGCACACCGGTCGGCGTCGAGCACGTCCGGTACCTCTCCGACGCCCTGGCGGCGAGCGGTCCCGCGGTGGAGACCGCCACCCGGTGGGGTCGTGAACTCGCGCGCCTGCTGCCGGCCGGTGCCCGCCTGTTCGCGGCCGGCAACGGCGGGAGCGCGGCACAGGCCGCCCACCTCACCGCGGAGCTGGTCGGCCGCTACCGGGACGACCGGCGGCCGTTCTCGGCGGTGGCCCTGCACGCCGAGGTCTCGGCGCTCACGGCGATCACGAACGACTACGGGCACGACGAGGGGTTCGCACGGCAGCTGGAGGCGCATGCGCGACCGGGCGACGTCGCGGTGCTCCTGTCCACCTCGGGGGGCAGCCCCAACGTGGTCCGCGCGGCCCACCGTGCCCGGGAGTGCGGAGTGCACTGCTGGGCCATGACCGGTCACGGACCGAACGACCTCACCGGGGCCGCCGACGACTTCCTCACCGTTGATTCGCCGTTCACCGCGACCGTGCAGGAGGTCCACCTGATGCTGCTGCACGTGCTCTGTGCCGGGCTGGACGCCGAACTCGACGCACGCCTGGGGCCGCTGCCGTGACCGCCCGCACGCTCGTGGTCGTCGGCGACAGCCTGCTCGACGTGGACACGGTCGGCCGGGCGGCGAGACTGTCACCGGACGGCCCGGTCCCCGTCGTGCAGACGACCGAGGAGCAGATCCGGGCGGGGGGAGCCGGACTGACCGCGGCGCTCGCGGCCCGCGACGGCGGCCGCGTGCTGCTGGTGACACCGCTGGCCGACGACGCCGACGGGGCGGCGCTGCGCGCGGCCCTCCCGCCCGAGGTGGAGCTGATCGCCGTGCCGTGGCAGGGATCGACGCCGGTGAAGCACCGGATCCGCGCCTCTGGCCAGACCGTCGCGCGGGTGGACCGCGGCGGTGCGGCCGGGGCGATCGGACCGCTGCCGGGCGAGGTGGCCGCGGCGCTGGCGCAGGCCGACGCGATCGTCGTGGCCGACTACGGCTACGGCGCCACGGCCGATCCGGCGCTGCGGGCGCTGCTGACCGTGGCCGCGCGCCGGCGGCCGGTCCTCTGGGATCCCCATCCGCGGGGCGCGGACCCGGTGCCCGGCTGCCGCCTCGTGACCCCGAACGCGGTCGAGGCCCTGGGGCACGACCCGGGGCCGAGGCCGGACGTCGCGGTGGTGGCCGACCGGGCGATCGCGCTGCGGTCGACCTGGGGCGCCGGGACCGTCGCGGTCACACTCGGCGCCGCCGGCGCGCTGGTGACGGTGGGGGAGGACGGCGTGCTCGCCGTCCCGTCGCCTCCGGTCGTCGCCGTCGACACCTGCGGCGCGGGTGACCGCTTCGCCGCTGCGGCCGGCTGGGCTCTGGCCGGAGGCGCACTGCCCAGTGAGGCGGTGGGCGCCGCGGTGGCCGCCGCCTCCGCGTTCGTCGCTGCGCCCGCGTCCCCACGGAGGCCGGGCACCGGCGTGCTGGTGGCCACGGGTGGCTGCTTCGACCTCCTGCACGCCGGCCACGTCGCGACCCTCGAGGCGGCCCGCGCGCTCGGCGACCGGCTGGTGGTGTGTGTGAACTCCGACGCCTCGGTCTCGCGGCTCAAGGGGCCGGGCCGGCCGCTGCAGTCGGCGGAGGACCGGGTCCGGATCCTGCGCGCGCTGGCCTGCGTGGACGACGTGGTGGTCTTCGGGGAGGACACGCCGGAGGAGGTGCTGCGCACGCTGCGCCCGAAGCTCTGGGTCAAGGGTGGCGACTACTCCGGCGTCGAGGTCCCCGAGGCCGCCGTGCTCGCCGAGTGGGGCGGACGCGTGGTCACGGTGCCCTTCCTCGACGGGCGCTCGACCACGACGCTGGCCGAGCGCGCGACCGCCCGCTCATGAGCGAACCGACCGTCGTCGTCCTCCGTGCCATCGGTCTGGGAGACATGCTGACCGGGCTTCCCGCCATGGCCCTGCTCCGCCGGGCGGTGCCCGGGCACCGGATCGTCGGCGCGGTCCCGGCGCGCTTCGCCGGGCTGCTGACCGGCGCCGGGCTGATCGACGACGTGCTGGCCACCGAGGGGCTGGAACCGCTCCGGGGCGCCCCGCCGGCGCCGGACCTGGCCGTCGACCTGCACGGGAACCGCCGGCCCTCGCGCGACCCCCTGCGCGCGCTCGGTCCGCGCCGGCTGATCGGCTTCGTGCGTGCGGAGGACGACGCCCCGGAGGGCCTGTCCGCCTCGGTCTGGGACGACGACGAGCACGAGGTGGCCCGCTGGTGCCGCCTGCTCCGGGAGCACCTGCCGGGCGCCGGCGAGGCCCCGCCCGTCTGGTCGGTCCTGCCGGCGCCGCCGCCGGTGCTCCCGGGAGCCACCGTGCTGCACCCCGGCGCCGCGGCGGGATCGCGCCGATGGCCGGTCGAGCGATGGACGGCGGTCGCGCGGGCGCTGGTGGACGACGGGCACCAGCTGGTCGTCACCGGCACACGCGGCGAGCAATCCCTGGTCGACGCCGTCGCCGGCCCGGTCGGCGCCCGGAGCGCGACCCGGCTGGACGTCGAGGAGCTCTTCGGGCTGGTCGCCGCGGCGTCGCTGGTCGTCTCCGGCGACACCGGCCTGGCGCACGTGGCATCGGCCTTCGGCACGCCGTCCGTGGTCCTCTTCGGCCCTGTCTCTCCGGCCCGCTGGGGGCCGCCCGACCGTCCGCGCCACCGGACCCTCTGGCCGGCGCCCCACCGCGGGTACCGCGGCGACCCCCACGGGAGGGATCCCGATCCGGTGCTGCTGCGCATCTCGGTGGACGACGTCCTGTCGGCGGTGCCCGAGGCGATCCGCGGAGCGGCCGACCTCGCCTCATCGTCATCAACGAGCGGAGGACCGGAATGAACGGGACCGGAGCCCTGGGGGGACGGGTCGCCCTCGTGACGGGAGGCGCGAGCGGGCTCGGCCGGGCCACGTGCGTGGCGCTGGCCGAGGCCGGCGCGCACGTGGCCATCGCCGACGTCGATGCGGCCGGCAGCGAGGAGACCCGGAGGCTGGTCGCCGACCGTGGCGGCTCGGCCCAGGTCGCGGCCCTGGACGTCACGGACGACGAGCAGCGCCGGGCCGTGGTGAGCGGGCTGTTCGACGAGCACGGGGCCGCCTTCGACATCCTGGCCAACGTCGCCGGCATCGACCGCCCGGGGTACATCACCGACATCGGCCTGGCCGACTACCGCCAGGTCCAGGCAGTGAACTTCGAGGGACCGGTCTTCCTCACCAGCGAGTTCATGAAACGGGTGCAGGACCTGCCCGAGGGCCGGACGGCCGACGTCGTCCACATCGTGTCCCTGTCGGCGATCACCGCGGGCAGCGGCGCCATCTCCTACAACGGGTCCAAGGCGGGCTTCCTCAACGCCACCCGGTGCATCCAGCGCGAGCTCCGGGAGAAGGCCGTCCGGCTGCCCGACGGCACCGAACGCCCGTTCCCGTGCCGGGTGCAGGCGGTCGTCCCCGCCGCGATGGACACCCCGATGATGGAGCAGTGGGGCATCCCGGGGCACCTGATGATGCCGCCGTCCGTCGTCGCCGAGATGGTGCGGACCCTGGTGCTCCTGCCGCCGTCGAGCTTCGTGCCGGAGATGCAGATCGTGCCCCGGCTCGAGCCCAACTTCCCCCGCTGACGACCGTGACCGGGCCGGTCAGCCCGGGTCGGATTCGTGGCGGGCGGGGACCGCGCGCAGCAGTCCGCGGTAGGCGTCCGCGGCCTTCAGCTTGCCGCTGACCACGTCGTGGATGGTCCGCGCGATCGGCATCGGCACGTCGTGCTCGTCGGCGAGCTCGACGACGGTCGAGACGGTCTTCACGCCTTCGGCGACCATGCGCATCTCGCCGAGCACCTCGTCGAGCGACCGGCCCAGGCCGAGCTGCTCGCCGACGTGCCGGTTGCGGCTGTGCGGGCTCATGCAGGTGGCCATCAGGTCGCCCATGCCGGCGAGGCCCGCCAGCGTCGGCGCCTCGCCGCCCATCGCGACGGCCAGGGTGGTGAGCTCGGCCAGCCCGCGGGACATGACGGCCGCCCGGGTGTTGTCGCCGACCTTGAGCCCCTCGGCCATGCCGGTCGCGATCGCGACGACGTTCTTCAGGGCGCCGCCGATCTCGCAACCGATCACGTCGTGGTGGGTGTAGACGCGGAACATGCCCCGGCGGATCACCCGCTGCAGGGCCGTGGCCACCGAGAGGTCGTCGGTGGCGATCACGCTGGCCGCTGCCTGGCCGGCCATGATCTCCTTCGCCAGGTTGGGGCCGGTGAGCGTGGCGGCGGGCCGGCCCGGGAGCACCTGCTTCACCACCTCGGTCATGCGCAGGTGGGTGTCGCGCTCGAGCCCCTTGCTCAGGCTGATCACCGGGATCCAGGGGGAGAGGTAGGGGCGGGCGTTCTGCAGCGTGTCGCGGAAGGCGCCGGTCGGCACCCCGACCACCAGCAGCTCGGCGTGGCGGGCTGCCTCCTCCAGGTCGGCCGTGGCGCGCAGTGGCCGGGGCAGCTCGGCGTCGGGCAGGTAGTCCGCGTTGGTGTGCTGGTCGTTGACCTCGGCGGCCACCTCCGGGTTGCGCGCCCACAGCAGCACCTCGTGGTCGCGGCGGCACAGCAGTGAGGCGACCGTCGTCCCCCAGGAACCCGCTCCGAGCACGGTGACCCTCATCGTCGTCCCTTCTGCGGGCCGACGTCATGACCGCCCAGCCGGGACAGGATGGCCGCCGGCGGCCGACTCGGCCAGTCGTCGCGGCCGCCGGGTGTGGCTGCGACGACTCAGGAGTGCCCGGGCTCAGCCGCGCCGGGGGCGGCACGCCCCCGTTCGGCGCGTTCCTTGATGCCGTGCAGCATGCGGCGGGTCATCACCAGTGTCACCGGCTCGCCCACCCGAGTGGCGATGCGCAGGCCTGGTCGGGCGGCGACCTCGGTGCGCGAGCGCGAGAGCAGCCGGCACCGGCCCTCGCCGTCCGGCCGGACGTGGAAGGACCACACACCGTTCCACGGGTGTTCCGGCGGTGCCTGCCGCAGCACCAGCGCGCGCGGCGGGTCGACCCGGGCCACCCGGAAGGCGTATCCGGCGGGCATCGGCCCGTAGCCCTCGGGGACGACGACGACGCGGTCGCCGTCGGCGAGGTGCTGCCACTGTTCCCGGATCACCTCGGCGCTGTGGATCCGCAGTCCGACGAGGTTCTCCAGCCAGTCGTAGCTGTACATGCCACCGCGGTCCTGGCCGATCTGGACCAGCCAGGACCACACCTCCTGCGCCGGGGCGGCGACGGTCACGGCCAGCGTCGTGTTCTCGGCCGGGTCGGCAACGAGGTCGTCCCCGGGCAGCGATGCCGAGGCCTCCTCGGCGGTGGCACCCCAGTTGCGGCGGGCGTGGAGGACCTGCATGCCGAGCGCTGCCGCTCCGAGGCAGAGCGCGAGAGGACGGAGCACGGTCCTCACCGTCCCGGCGGGACGTCGAGATCGAGACCGCGCAGCGTCATCTCGCCGTAGCGGAACGCCCCGTCGGGCAGATGCCAGATGGCGGCCCCACCGGTGGGTCGCGGGCGCCCGTCGGTGACGGTCCAGCCGGCCACGGGAGTCGTCCAGGGGGCCCGCACCGGCCCGCCGGGCAGGTCGGCCCAGCGGTCGGTGGTGCGGAAGTCCCGCGGTCGCCCGTCCTCGTCCAGGAACACCTCCGCGCTGACGGTGCTGCCGGCGTCGGTCACCGACACGCGGAAGCTGTCGTCACCTGCGGCCGCCCAGGTGGTGCGGGGGTGCAGCAGCATGCCGGGGGCAAGGGAGACCGCGTCGTCGAGCCAGGTGGTCAGCTCGCTGACGTCGAATTCCGGGCCGGAGCCGTCGGCGACGGTCACCAGACCCAGCGCCTTGCCCAGCATGCGGCCGCGGCCGTCGCGGTAGCTGTCCCAGCCCCACATCGGCAGCACGCGGGCCACGGTCAGCCGCATCCGGAACAGCCGGGCGACCTCCAGGCCGGAGTTGTACTGCCAGGCGTCCAGAGGCAGCCACGGCTGATGCGGCCCTCGCCGGAACCGGCCGGTGAAGTGCGCGCGCAGCGACCACGTCCGTGGCTGGCCGACGACGCCCATCGCCCGCAGATAGCGCGCGGCGACCGGCGGCAGGGGAACGAGGTCGTCCTCGGTCACCGGTGGCATCGGCGCCGGCCGGGCGGGGAGTCCGGCCGCGGCCAGCCGCCGGCGGAAGGCCCCGGGCGGCCGGGTGCCGATCGCAGCACGGTCGGACAGGGAGACGGACATGGGGACTCCGGCGGTCGGGCGGGATCGTGGCGGGCGGTCGCGGACCAGCCTGTTCGGCACGGCCCCCGGCGGGCAGGACCGACGGTCCCGGGTGGGCAGGACCTCCGGTCCCGCATCGAGTGCACGGGGCGCAGGTCGTGGAAAGGATCAGTCCGGTGCCGCCGACACCCGCACGCCCCCGTCGTCGTCGGTCATGGGCCCGTGGTTCACGTCCGGCTGCGCCGCCAGGTGAGCAGCCCGGCGAGCACCGCCCCGGCGCCGGCGGCGAGTGGCCCGTGGTTGCGGGACGCCCAGAGCTGGGGATCCCAGGTGCGCGACTTCGCGTCGAACTCGCCGTGCGCCCCGAAGTCGTGTCCCCGGGGGCTGTCCGCGGGGGAGAACAGGTTGTCCGGCGCGTTCGGGTCGTGCGGCTGATCGGTCTGCTGGGAGTCGAAGCCGGTCTTGCCGAGGTAGCGGTCGAGCAGACCCGGCGCGACGGCGTTGGCAGTCAGCGTGGCCATCGTCGTCGAGCCGACCCAGTACTCCCGGCGGCGGGGGTGGTCGGCGGCGTAGAGGACGTTCCGGGCGACGGTCTCCGGCTGGTAGATGGGCGGAACCGGCTGCGGGTGGCGGGGCAGCTTGGAGCGCACCCACGAGAACTGGGGGGTGTTCACCGCCGGCATCTGCACCATCGTCACGTGCACGTTGCTCTTCTCGTGCAGCAACTCGCAGCGCAGCGCCTCGTGAAAGCCCTGGATCGCGTGCTTGGCGCCGCAGTACGCCGTCTGCAGCGGGATGCCGCGGTAGGCCAGCGCCGACCCGACGTGCACGATCGTGCCGCGGTCGCGGGCCTTCATCCGCGGCAGCACCGCCTGGGTGGCGTAGACGTAGCCGAGATACGTCACCTCGGTGACCCGGCGGTACTCTTCCGGCGTGATCTTGTCGAAGGGGGAGAACACCGAGGTGAAGGCCACGTTCACCCACACGTCGATCGGCGATACCTCCGACTCCATCTTCTCCACGGCGGCGAAGACCTGGGCGGGGTCGGAGACGTCGGTGGGGAGCAGGACGGCGGTGCCGCCCCGCTTCTCGACGTCCCGGGCGGCCCCGTCCAGGCCGTCCTGGCCGCGGGCGATCAGGCCCACGGTGGCGCCTCGGGCTCCGAAGGCGACGGCGACGGCGCGGCCGATACCAGCGCTGGCGCCCGTGACCACGACTGTCTGAGGTTTCACCGGGTCCTCTCCTTCTCTCCCCGTCGGACGACGGGCGGGTGATGCCATACCCGCAGGTCGACGACTGCTGCACATCGGTCGGCGCGTCGTTCCGCCTCCGCGCCCCCTGTGGCTGCCGCTGAGATGGTCGGGCCGGTCGTCCTCGCCTGGCGGGTCGGTTGCGGTCGCGCGGAAAACACTTGCCGTATGGCAAGAGTAGGAGCCGACCGACCGCCGTGCAGGTCGGGCGGGAGCGGGCGGACATGGCAGGCTGAAGCCGTGGAGAACGAGTGACGACTACGTCGGCGGAACACGTCCTGCTGGCTCTCGCGCGCATGGCGATGGACGCGTCCGTACGCGCGGCCGACGAGATCGGCGGCCTGTCCCCGGTGCAGCTGCGGGCCCTCACGGCCCTGCGCCAGCTCGGGGAGGCCAACCTGGCGCAACTGGCCGCCGAGATGGGGGTGACGGTGTCCACCTCCAGCCGGCTCGTCGACCGGCTCGTCGCGGCCGACCGGGTGCACCGGGCGCCGTCGGCCACCAACCGCCGCGAGATCAGCCTGACGCTCACCGACGGCGGCATCGAGCTGCTGCGACGGTACGACGAGCGACGGGTCGAGTTGCTCAGGCAATGCCTCGACCGCCTGCCGGCCGAGCGCCAGGACGGCGTGATCCACGCGCTGGCCGACCTGGCCCAGGTGGCGCACGCCTGAAGCCCCCCGGGGACTCAGCACCACCCGGCCGGCTCACCCTCGGCACTGCGAAGACCGCGTCGTCCCCGGCCAGGGGGCCCAATCCGCGCACGTCCTCGCCCGGCTCGACTGGGTGCTCGGCGGGCTGCCCGTCGAGGCGCTGAGCACCGGGCTGCGCGACGCCGTCGTCCCGGGCCGTGCCGACGACTACGTCGCGCTGCTCGTGCGCCGCTGCTTCCCGTCCGGCCCGCGTTCAGGGAAGCAATGAGCCGTCAACGGACGACGGCCACCGCGCATTGGGCGTAGGCGGAGACGTGCTGGCTGACCGAGCCGAGCACCAGCCCGGCGAAGCCGCCGTGCCCGCGGGTGCCCACGACGAGCAGGTCGGCTTCCGCCGACTCCTCTATGAGGACCTTCGCGGGCGGCCCCTGCCTCACTCGGGGCTGGACCAGTACCTTCGGCTCGTCGCCGAGTTCCTCCTTGATCACCCGGACGAGGTCGTCGGCGGTGCGCTGGCTGGGGTCCGGGACGAACTTCTCCGACACGCTGACGCTGCCCATGGGCGGCATCAGCGTGTGCTCCCACGCGTTCACCACGACCAGATCCGCCCCGTGCTCGGCCGCCTCGGCCGCCGCCCAGGTCAACGCGACCCGACTGGCCGGTGAGCCGTCGACGCCGACCACGATCGTCTTCCATTCGCTCACCGTCGTCTCCCTTACGAGTGTCGACGCACCCGGCTCTGCTGGGACGCACCGTGAGCCGGGCGGATGGCGTGCATCCTCCCGCGCCGGACGCCGGATCCGCACCCGGAAGCGCCCGGGGACGTTCCGGTCCGCCACCCGGCCCGGCGGCCCGGCCCTGCCGTTTCCCAGGGACAAGCCGCGGTCGAAGGGCCGTCCCTGTTCCGATTGGCGGGCCGCACGCGCCAGGTCTAGCGTCCGCGACGCAGGTCGGACCTAGCCAGCGTCGGCAAAGGGGTCGTGATGACCACCACCGCATCCGAGACGGTCTCCACGGCGAGTGACGGGCAGGTCGAGCGACGGCCGATCATGTCGACCAGCGCGATCCTGATGATGAACCTGGGGTTCTTCGGGGTTCAGTTCAGCTTCGGCCTCACCCAGTCGGCGGTGAACCCGCTGTTCCTGCTGATCGGGGCGAAACCCGATCAGCTGCCGATCCTCAACCTCGCCGGCCCGATCACCGGACTGCTCATCCAGCCGTTGATCGGTGCGATCAGCGACCGGACCTGGAGTCCCCGGTGGGGTCGTCGTCGCCCCTTCGTGACCGCGGGCGCGCTCCTCTGCTCCGTCATCCTGTTCGTGTTCCCGTTCGTCGGCGTCCTGTGGCTGGCCGTGATCTGCTTCTGGCTCCTCGACGCCGGCAACAACACCTCCATGGAGCCCTACCGGGCCTTCATCTCCGACCGCCTCCCCAAGTCGCAGCTGGCCCGCGGCTTCCTGACCCAGAGCATGTTCACCGGGGCCGGTGCGGTGCTCGCCAACCTGTCGCTGTTCTTCCTGCAGAAGGTCGGGGCGCTGGACAAGACCGCCGGCAACGGCGTGCCCTACTGGATGTACGTCTGCTTCATGATCGGCACCTTCTGCATCCTGCTGACGGTGCTGACCGCGATGGCGCGGACGAAGGAGATCGCCCCGTCGGACGAGGAACTCGAGGAGATCCGCAACGCGCCCCGCGGGCTCCACCACGCGATCAACGACATCCGCGAGGCCGTCCGCGCCATGCCGGTCGCCATGCACAAGATCGGCCTGGTCTTCCTCTTCCAGTGGTACGCGATGTTCATCTACTGGCAGTTCCTGGCGGTCAGCCTCGGGGAGACGGTGTTCAACGCCACGCCCGAACGGGGAGGGCGCGCCTGGAACGACGCGATCGCCTGGAGCGGGCTGGAGAACGGCGCATACAACTTCATCACGATGATCTCCGCGCTGTTCCTCGTCGGTCTCGCCGTCCGGATCGGCGCCAAGCGGGTGCACGCCATCGCCCTCGGCCTGGCGGCTGGGGCGCTGATCTGGCTGGCACACATCCACAACCAGTACCTGGCGCTGGTGCCGATGATCGGGCTCGGCATCTTCTGGGCCAGCGCCGTCGGCGTGCCGTACCTGATGGTCGCCAGCATGGTCCCGGCGAAGCGCACCGGGGTCTACATGGGCATCCTCAACATGATGATCGTCGTGCCGATGCTGATCGAGACGGTCACGTTCGGCTGGATCTTCACGCACCTGCTCGACAGCAAGGGCAGCAACGCAATCACCCTCGCCGGCGTGCTCATGGGGATCGGTGCCGTCGCGATGCTGTGGGTGAACCCGCCCGACGAGGCGGACGAGTCGCCGATCATGCCGCTCGGAACCAAGCGCAGCATCACGGTGTACGACCGCGTCGTGGTCGGGTCCGACGGAACGCCCACCAGCCTGTACGCGGTCGACCGGGCGGCGGAGCTCGCCGAGGCCGCCCAGGCGCGGCTCGTCGTCGTCACCGCCTACCAGGACGACGGCGGCGCCGCGCCGAGCCCGGGCGATCGGGTGCATCACGATCTGCACGGTCTCCAGGCGGCCACCAAGGCCCTGAACAAGTCGGTCGCCGGCCTCACCAGGGAGCGGGTGCGATACATCGACCAGCGGCTGGTCCGCGGCGACGCGGCGCAGGCGCTGCTCGAAACGGTCGGCCGGAACCCGGCGAACCTCATCGTCGTGGGCAACCGCGGCCTCGGGGCCAAGGACGGCCAGCTCCTGGGATCCGTGCCCGGTGACGTTGTGAAGAACGCCGTCTGCGACGTCCTCGTCGTGCAGACCTCGGCCCTCGACGAGGACCGGCTCTTCGCCGCGCATCCCACCGACGCCGCCGTCCCGGGTGGCTGAGCGGCGCGGTGACCGACCGGGACGTCGCGCCGCTCAGGCGTCGAAGTCGACCGTGACCGCCTCGGACACCGGCAGGGTCTGGCAGGTGAGCACGTAGCCGGCGTCGACCTCGGCAGGCTCGAGCGCGTAGTTGCGGCGCATCGTGACCTCGCCGTCGGTGACGCGTGCCCGGCAGGTGCCGCAGACGCCGCCCTTGCAGGCGAACGGCAGATCGCCGCGCACCTTCTGTGCGGAGTCGAGCACGGGGACGCCCTGGGGGAGGGCCATCGTCGTGGACCGGCCGTCCAGGACGATCGTCACCTGGCTGCTGGGTCCGACGACGGTCTCCTCGTCCCCGCGCACCGGCTCCGGCGGCACGTCGTCGACGTAGAAGAGCTCCTGGTGCACCTTCTCCGTCGGCACCCCGAGCTCGGCGAGCAGGGCGCGGGCGTCATCGACCATCCCGTGCGGACCGCAGAGCCACCAGTGGTCCACCCGCTCGGCGTCGACCAGGTTGTCGACCAGGGTGCGCAGGCGGGCGCCGTCCAGGCGTCCGCTGGTGAGATCGGCGTCGCGCGGTTCGCGGGAGAGCACGTGCACCAGCTGCAGCCGCGTGCCGTACCGGTCCTTCAGGTCGGCGAGCTCGTCGGCGAACATCACCGTGTTGGTGCGACGGTTGCCGTAGAAGACGGTGACCGTCGACTTCCCGTCCCGCAGCACCGTGCCGGCCAGCGACAGCACGGGCGTGATGCCGGAGCCCGCCGCGACGAAGACGTGGTCGCCCGGCACGTCGAGGTCGGCCGTGAACGTGCCCGACGGCGGCAGCACCTCGATGGTGTCGCCCGGCCGCACCTGGTGCACGAGGTAGGAGGAGAAGAAGCCGCCGGGCACCTCGCGGACGCCGACCCGCGGCTGGGCGCCCACGGGTGCGCAGATCGAGTAGGACCGGCGCTCGTCGCGACCGTCCTCCACGCGGCGCAGGGTGAGCGCCTGGCCCGGTTTGAAGTCGTAGTCCCCGGCCAGGTCGTCGGGGATGTCGAAGGTGACCGCGACGGCGTCGTCGGTCAGTTGCTCGACGCGCGCCACCGTCAACGGGTGGAACTGCGGTCGGCGCCGGGCGGGGGCGCTCATCAGATCTCCTTCATGTGCTCGAAGGGCTCGCGGCAGCTCCGGCAGCGGCGGAGCGCCTTGCACGCGGTCGCGCCGAACTCGGAGATCTCCTCGGTGTCGGACGACCCGCACACCGGGCAGGCCGCCGTCCGCCGGGTCGGGCCGAGGCTCAGTGGCACGGGTCCGCTCGAGCGGACCGGGGCATCGCCGGGCGGGGCGATGCCGCCGGCGGCGAGCTTCCGGCGCCCCTCGGCGCTGATCCAGTCGGTGGACCAGGCGGGGGAGAGGACGGTGCGCACGTCGACGTCGCCGAAGCCGGCGCGGTGCAGCGCGTGCACGAGGTCTGCGCGCATGACGCCCATCGCCGGGCAGCCGGTGTAGGTCGGGGTGATCTCGACGACCACGGTGCCCTCCTCGACCCGGACGTCGCGCAGCACGCCGAGGTCGGCGAGGGTGAGCAGCGGCAGCTCCGGGTCGGTGACCGTCGCGGCCACCTGCCACGGGTCCGTCGTCGTCCGTTCCGCCGTTCCGGCGCTCACCACGTCGCCGCCGGGTGCTCGCGGGCGAGGCTCTGCAGCGGCCCGAGGAGCTCGGCGAGCTCGGGGCCGTGCTCCCCGAGGCGGCCGCGGGGAGGCGCGTCGGCCGGCCAGGCCGGCACGGTCAGGGTCGCGCGCTCCAGCACCTGGGTGAGGACGTCATGCACCTCGCCGCGGACGGACGACGGGTCGACGGCCACCCCGGCCGCGGTGAGCCGGAGCTCGAGCTCGGTGGGGGAGAAGACGTCGTCGAGCAGGGGCCACACCGCGTCGGCGCCGGCCTGCGCCCGGCGGTGCGACTCCTCCGTGCCGTCGCCCAGGCGCAGCACCCAGCGACCGGCGTGGTCGCGGTGGTAGGTCAGCTCGTTGACGCCCTTCGCGGCGATCGCGGCCAGCACCGGGTCCCGCGAGTCCCGCAGCCGCGCGAACACGGCGAGCCGGACGGTCGAGGCCGCGAGCAGCCGGACCACCGTCTGCGCGAAGTCGCCGTTGGGCGCGGCCACGAGGGCGGTGCTGCGGAACTCGTCGGGGTCCCGGAAGTAGGCCAGTGCGTCCTCGTCGGGGATCGACTCGGTGGCCTGTGTCCGGGAGCGGCCCAGGACGCCGACCGAGCCCGCCCGGGCCAGCAAGAGCCGGGCCTGGCCCAGGAGGTCGAGGGCGATGTTGCCGATCGCCACCTCCTCCTCGAGCTCGGGGGCCGAGGTGATCCACTGCGTCAGCCGCTGGGCGAGGACGAGTGCGTCGTCGCCCAGCATGAGGCAGTACTCGCCGAGGTCGGCCGGGTCGACGCCGTCGGGCACGGTGGTGTCGACGCCGGCCAGCGGCTCGTCGAAGCCGGTGCCGAACGCCCAGTGCCCCTCGCCGCTGTCGGCGTGGTCGAGCGCGTCGTACACGGTTTCTTCATGCATGGGGACTCCTTGAGGAGGCCCCCGTGCAGGGGCCCGGCGCGAGCCTGCGAGCGGTGGGGGGCACGGGGGTCCTTTCCGAGCGGTGGTGGGGAGGAGGTGGGTCCTTCACATGTGGGGGACGTTGTCGGGGATCTCGTAGAAGGTCGGGTGGCGGTAGACCTTGTCGCCGCTGGGCGCGAACATCGGGTTCTTCTCGTCCGGGCTGGAGGCGGTGATGTCGGCGGCCTTGACCACCCAGATGCTCACGCCCTCGTTGCGCCGCGTGTACAGGTCGCGGGCTGCGTGCACGGCCATCTCGTCGTCCGGGGCGTGCAGCGAGCCCACGTGCACGTGGTTGATGCCGCGCTTGCCCCGCACGAAGACCTCGTAGAGCGGCCAGTCCCGGCGGCTGATCGACTGCTTCGGCTCGACCGGCACCTCCGGCCCGGTGGGAATCGCGCCGTGGCCGCCCTCGGCGGTGACGTCGGTGCTCATGCGGCGGCTCCCTCGTGCTTGCGGGCGTACGCGGTCGCGGCCTCGATGACCCAGGCGTTGTCGTCGCGTGCGGCCCGGCGGCGCCGGATCCGCTCGGCGTTCGCCGGCCCGTTGCCGCTGACGACGCGCTTGAACTCGTCCCAGTCGATCGCCCCGAACCGGTAGTGGCCGGTCTCCGGGTCGAGGGAGAGCTCCGGATCGGGCAGCGTCACGCCGAGGACCTCGGCCTGCGGCACCGACATGTCGACATAGCGCTGGCGCAGCTCGTCGTTGCTGTGCCGCTTGATGCCCCACGCCATCGACTGCGCCGAGTTCGGGCTGTCGTCGTCGGGCGGGCCGAACATCATCAGCGACGGCCACCACCAGCGGTCGACGGCGTCCTGCACCATCGCCCGCTGCGCGTCGGTGCCGCGCATCATCGTCAGGAGCAGCTCGTAGCCCTGGCGCTGGTGGAAGGACTCCTCTTTGCAGACGCGGATCATCGCTCTCGCGTACGGCCCGTAGGAGGAGCGGCACAGCGGCACCTGGTTGCAGATCGCCGCACCGTCGACCAGCCAGCCGATGACCCCGACGTCGGCGTAGGTGAGCGTCGGGTAGTTGAAGATCGAGCTGTACTTCTGCCGGCCCTCGATGAGCTTGTCGGTGAGGTCGGCCCGGTCGGCGCCGAGCGTCTCGGCCGCCGAGTACAGGTACATGCCGTGCCCGGCCTCGTCCTGCACCTTGGCGAGCAGGATCGCCTTGCGCCGGAGGCTCGGCGCGGCCAGCAGCCAGTCGCCCTCGGGCTGCATGCCGATGATCTCGGAGTGCGCGTGCTGCGCGATCTGGCGCACCAGCGTCTTGCGGTAGCCCTCGGGCATCCAGTCGCGGGGTTCGATCCGGTGCTCGGCGGCGATTGTGGCGTCGAACTGCGCCTGCAGCTCCGCCTCGTCGACGCGGTCCAGGGTGGAAGTCATGCACTCACCTCGAGGTCGGAACATTACTGACCGAGTGGTCGGTAATTAGTCTGCACGAGGTGCGCCATCGACACAAGTGCTGGCGGGAAACGTTCCGCCGGACGTCTTGACACGGGCCTGGTGGAAGGAGTTGATTACTGACCACCCGGTCTGTAATTGATGCCCGGGCACGACGTCGCGCACCCATGGAGGGGCCCCGGATGACCGCATCGACGAGCCAGCAGACCCGCAGGTTGGGCACAGCGCCCGCCCCCGAGTTGCTGGACCCCGCCGAGCGGATGGGCATCGACGAGCTGCGCGCCGTCCAGCTCGAGCGCCTGCAGTGGACGCTCCGGCACGCCTACGAGAACGTGCCGCACTACCGGGGCGCCTTCGACGCCGCCGGCGTGCATCCCGACGACTGCCGTGAGCTGTCCGACCTGGCGAAGTTCCCCACCACCAGCAAGTCCGACCTGCGCGACAACTACCCGTTCGGGATGTTCGCCGTCCCGCAGGAGCAGGTGCGCCGTGTGCACGCGTCGAGCGGCACCACCGGCCGGCCGACGGTGGTGGGCTACACCGAGCGCGACATCGACACCTGGGCCACCGCGATGGCCCGTTCGATCCGCGCGGCCGGCGGGCGGGCGGGGGACAAGCTGCACAACGCGTACGGCTACGGGTTGTTCACCGGTGGGCTCGGCGCGCACTACGGCGCGGAGAAGCTCGGCTGCACCGTCATCCCCGTCTCCGGCGGCATGACCCCGCGCCAGGTCCAGCTCATCAACGACTTCCGACCCCGCGTGATCATGGTGACGCCGTCCTACATGCTCACCGTCATCGACGAGTTCGAGAAGCAGGGTCTCGATCCGCGGTCGAGCTCCCTGGAGATCGGCATCTTCGGCGCCGAGCCCTGGACCGAGCAGATGCGGCAGGAGATGGAGGAGCGCCTCGACATCGAGGCCGTCGACATCTACGGCCTGTCCGAGGTCATGGGCCCGGGCGTCGCGCAGGAGTGCGTGGAGACCAAGGACGGCCTGCACATCTGGGAGGACCACTTCTACCCGGAGATCCTCGACCCGCTCACCGGCGAGGTGCTGCCCGAGGGGGAGAAGGGGGAGCTGGTCTTCACGTCCCTGTCCAAGGAGGCCATGCCGGTCATCCGGTACCGCACCCGCGACCTCACCCGGCTCCTGCCGGGCACCGCTCGACCGGGCATGCGGCGGATGGAGAAGGTCACCGGCCGCACCGACGACATGATCATCCTGCGTGGGGTGAACCTGTTCCCGACCCAGATCGAGGAGATCGTGCTGCGGACGCCGGGGCTGTCGCCGCACTTCGCCCTCGAGCTGACCACCCGCGGCCGCATGGACCACTTGATCTGCCGCATCGAGGCGCGCCCCGAGTGTGCTGCCGACCGGCGGAACCCCGCGGCCGCCGAGGTGCAGAAGGCCGTGAAGGACGTCGTGGGCACGAGCATCGAGGTGCTCGTCGTCGACCCCGACACGCTCCCGCGCTCGGTGGGCAAGCTGCAGCGGCTGGCCGACCACCGGACGCACGGGTGAGCGTGGACGAACGGGTCCCGGCCCGACGGGGCCGCCCCGGGCACTCCCTGGACACCCTGCTCGACGCGGCCGTCGCGCTGTTCAACGAGCGCGGCTACGAGGCCACCAGCGTCGACGAGGTCGCCGGTCGGCTCGGCGTCACCAAGTCGGCGGTCTACCACCACGTGCCGAGCAAGGTCGAGCTGCTGCGGCTGGCGCTGGACCGCGCGCTGGACGCGCTGTTCGCCGTCACCGAGGAGACCGGGGCCACCACCGGCCCCGCGATCGGCCGGCTCGAGTACGTCGTCCGCGGGTCCGTGCGGGTGCTGACCGCCGAGCTGCCGTTCGTCACGCTGCTGCTCCGGTTGCGTGGCAACACCGAGATCGAGCGGACGGCGCTGCACCGGCGCCGCGAGTTCGACCGGGTGGTCGCCGGGCTCGTGCGCGCGGCCGAGCACGAGGGGGACGTGCGCAGCGACGTCGACCCCGCGGTCATCAGCCGGCTGCTGTTCGGCACCGTCAACTCGCTCACCGAGTGGTACCGCCCCGGCGGTGACCTCTCGCCCGAGGACCTCGCGGACGCCGTCGTCACGATCACCTTCTCCGGCCTCCGCACCTGACCACCGAGGACTTTCTGTAC
Source organism: Blastococcus sp. OS1-29 (assembly GCF_057628075.1). Taxonomy (NCBI): domain Bacteria; kingdom Bacillati; phylum Actinomycetota; class Actinomycetes; order Geodermatophilales; family Geodermatophilaceae; genus Blastococcus; species Blastococcus sp. OS1-29. The sequence goes on along the minus strand of NZ_JBXXJK010000002.1, from coordinate 648,287 downwards.
AGGAAGTCCCGAGAGGAGCCTTCGATGACCACTGCACCGATGCTGGAGAGCTACGTCGCCGGCGGTTGGTTCGCGGCCACGGACGACGGCGCCCCCGTCGCCGACGCGGTGACCGGGGAGACCGTCGTCCGGGTGAGCAGCACCGGCCTCGACGTGCCAGCGATGCTCGACCACGCCCGCACCGTCGGGGGGCCGGCGCTGCGCGAGCTCACGTTCCACCAGCGCGCGGGCCTGCTCAAGCAACTGGCGCTGCGGCTCATGGCCGACAAGGACGCGCTGTACGCGCTGTCGCACCGCACCGGTGCCACCGACCGCGACAGCGCGGTCGACATCGACGGCGGGATCGGCACCGTGCTGTCCTACGCGAGCAAGGCCAAGCGCGAGCTGCCGGACGACACCGTCGTGCTGGACGGCGCGGTCGAGCCGCTCGGCAAGCGCGGCACGTTCGCCGGTCAGCACCTCTGGACCCCGATGCGCGGTGTCGCGGTGCAGATCAACGCCTTCAACTTCCCCGTGTGGGGCTTCCTGGAGAAGCTCGCCCCCGCGTTCCTCGCCGGCGTCCCGTCGATCGTGAAGCCGGCCAGCCAGACCGCCTACCTGACCGAGGCGGTGTTCCGCCGCATCATCGACAGCGGCCTGCTGCCCGAGGGGACGGTGCAGTTGCTCGCCGGCAGCGCGGCCGGGGTGCTCGACCAGCTCACCGGCCAGGACCTCGTGTTCTTCACCGGCTCCGCCGCGACCGCACGCAAGCTGCGCAGCACGCCCTCGGTCGTCGGGAACTCGGTGCGGTTCAACGCCGAGGCGGATTCGCTCAACTGCTCGGTGCTCGGCCCGGACGCGACGCCGGACACCCCCGAGTTCGGGCTGTTCGTCGACCAGCTGGTCACCGAGATGACGGTCAAGGCCGGGCAGAAGTGCACCGCGATCCGCCGTGCCTTCGTCCCGCGCGAGCTGATGGACGACGTCGCGGAGGCCACCCGCGCGCAGCTCGCGGACGTCGTCGTCGGCGCGCCCGGGGCGGACGGCGTGACCATGGGCGCGCTGGCGAGCCTGGACCAGCGCCAGGAAGTGCTGCGTGCGGTCAAGGCGCTGCGCGGCGTGGCGGAACTGCTGACCCCCGAGGACGTCGAGGTGATCGGCGCGGACAAGGACCGCGGAGCCTTCCTGCCGCCGATGCTGCTGCGCTGCGACGACCTGGCCGCCGCCGAACCGCACGACATCGAGGCGTTCGGACCGGTCAGCACCCTGCTGCCCTACGACGGCGTCGCACAGGCCGTGGAGCTCGCCGCCCGCGGGCAGGGCAGCCTGGTCGGCTCGGTGGTCACCCACGACCGGCGGTTCGCCCGCGAGTTCGTGCTGGGCGCCGCCCACGCGCACGGCCGGATCCTGGTGCTCGACCGGGACGACGCCCGCGAGAACACCGGCCACGGCTCGCCGCTGCCGGTGCTCGTGCACGGCGGCCCCGGCCGGGCGGGCGGCGGCGAGGAGCTCGGCGGCATCCGCGGCGTGCTGCACCACATGCAGCGCACCGCCGTCCAGGGCTCGCCCGACATGCTCACCGCGGTCGGCGGCCGGTGGGTGACGGGCGCGGAGCGGCACGAGGACGGCGTCCACCCGTTCCGCAAGTCGCTCGCCGAGCTGCGGGTCGGCGACTCGGTCACGGCCGGACCCCGCGCGGTGACGCTCGAGGACATCGAGCACTTCGCCGAGTTCACCGGCGACACCTTCTACGCCCACATGGACGAGGCGGCCGCCGCGGCCAACCCGCTGTTCGGCGGCCGGGTGGCGCACGGCTACCTCATCGTGAGCTGGGCGGCCGGCCTGTTCGTCGACCCCGACCCGGGCCCGGTGCTGGCCAACTACGGCGTGGACAACCTGCGCTTCCTGACACCGGTCAAGCCGGGGGAGGAGCTGACGGTCACGCTCACGGCCAAGCAGATCAGCCCGCGGGGCGGAGCCGAGCACGGCGAGGTGCGGTGGGACGCGGTCGTCGTCAACGGCGAGGGGAAGCCGGTGGCGACGTACGACGTCCTCACCATGGTCGCGAAGACCTGGCCGGCGGCCTGAGGGCTCCTGCTCGACGGCGTCCTCCAGTCATACGAACTCGTGGCCATCGGGCGCTCGGGTTCAAGGGGTCGATGCAACACCCCGGTGATTTGGGGTGGCGTCCGGTGGCGTGCGGCGTCACCTCCGGCGGAACGGCTCGTTGACCAGTGCCGCTGCTGCCGCCTCCCGGAGGAGACGCCGATGTCCGCACGGAACCGCCTGCTTCTCCTGCCGCTCGTCCCGCTGCTGCTCGCCGCCTGGGTGACCCCGGCGGGGGCCGCGCCGGCCGACCCCTGCGCGAACCAGGGCTCCCTCACGGTGCCCGGCGCCGAGCACCAGCAGGTGTCGTGCGAGACCGATCTCTCCGCCACCGTCCTGTCGACCAAGGGACTCAGCGACGCCAGCGACTGGGAGGGGCTCCACTCCCAGAAGACGGTGAACCCGCCGGCCGGCGGTGGCATCCAGATCGACGGCTACTTCCCCGACGACTCGACGACGAACGCGACCCACGGCTGGAACCACGACTCCCAGTTCGTGATCCGGCTGCCCGCGAACTGGAACGGCCAGCTGGTGGTCACCGGGGCGCCCGGTGTCCGCAAGCAGTACGCGCCCGACTACATCATCAGCGACTGGGTGCTGTCCCAGGGCTACGCCTACGCGTCGACCGACAAGGGCAACACGGGGACGTCGTTCTACGAGAACGGTGCCCGCTCGGCACCCGGCCAGGCGGTGCGCGAATGGCACGACCGCGTCACGGAGCTGACGCGCGCCACCAAGGAGGTCGTCGCCCAGCGCTACGGCTCCGCCCCGACCCGCACCTGGATGACCGGCATCTCCAACGGCGGCTACCTCACCCGCTGGCAGCTGGAGAACCACCCCGAGCTCTACGACGGCGGTGTCGACTGGGAGGGGACGCTGATGACCCCCGACGGGCCCAACCTCTTCACCTACCTGCCGACGGCGCTGAAGCAGTACCCGCAGGCCGAGGTCGACCCGGCCGCCAAGCAGGCGATGTACGACGTCGGCTTCATGCCCGGCTCCGAAGTGCTCTGGCCCGACCACTACGGCGAGTACTGGGACCTCACCCAGCGGACCTACCGGGAGGCCTTCGACCCGGACTACGACGGCGCGACGAAGGCCGGGTCGCCGTTCTGCAAGATCGGCACCGCACCGGGCACGCTGGGTGCCTGCGACGCCGACTACGACTACGCGAGCCGGCCGCCGGCGGTGCACCAGGCGGTGGGTCTGGTCTCGCTGACCGGCCGGATCGGCAAGCCGATGATCACCCTGCACGGCGACCTCGACGCGCTGCTGCCGATCCGGACCGACTCCGACGTCTACGACCGCATGATCACCCAGGCCGGACGGGGCAAGCTGCACCGCTACTACACGATCCAGGGCGGCAACCACGTCGACGGCCGCGCCGACCTCTACCCGCAGCAGCTCCGGCCGATCCTGCCCTGCTACCGCGAGGCCTTCCTCCGACTGACCGCATGGGTCACCACCGGGAAGCAGCCGCCGGCCACGCAGACCGTCGCCCGTCAGCCCACCAGCGACGAGGCCAACACCTGTCCGCAGCTGGCCGCGACGTCCTCGGGCGGCGGGCACGGGAACGGCCACGGGAACGGCCACGGGAACGGCCACGGGAACGGGAACGGGAACGGGAACGGGAACGGGAACGGGAACGGGAACGGGAACGGGAACGGCACACCGCCCCGGCGCGACCGCTGACCGGCAGCCTCTTGCCACGGTCCTGCCGGGCGGCCACGCTGGGCAGCGGGATCCCGCACTCCCGAGGAGACATCGTGGAGCAGCGACAGGCGCAGCAGCGGCCGGATGAGGCCCCGGCCGACTACGAGTACGACGAGGCGCACGACCGGTCGGCCCACGAGGCACCCGTGCACGTGCCGCAGCCCAGGCCGGCCCGGGCGCCGGAGGGGCGATGGGAAGCCGACGGCGACATGGGGTACGACGAGGCCCACGGCTTCTGATCGAGGCCGCTGCCGGGGTCAGGCCGGCGCGGTGCCGCGGGCGCGGCGGATCGGCGCGACCGTCGGCACGGGCTCGGTGGTCAGGAAGTCCAGCACCAGGGCGTTGACCAGGTGCGGTTTCTCCTGGGTGAGGAAGTGCGAGGTGCCCGGCACGATCGCGAGCTCCGCATCCGGCAGCGCGTCGAACATCTGGACGGCGTGCCCGAGCGTCATCAGGTCGTCGTCGGCGAACATCACCAGTGAACGGCAGGGGATCCTCGCGAGCTCCGCGGGGTCGACGTGCGGCTCGTTCCGCATCATCGCGGCGATCTTGTCGACGACGACGGGGAAATGCGCCTCGCCGTCGGGGGACACCTCCCCGTAGGCCGGCCCGAGGAATCTCACCACCTCGTCGGCGTCGAAGGCGATGTCCGCGGCCTCGCCGGACTTGTCGAATCCGCCGCTGATCATCACCAGCCGGCTGATCAGCTCCGGCCGGTGGATGGCCACGAGCATCGCGACGACGGCCCCGTCGCTGTGCCCGACCAGCGCCGCCGGGCGGCGCACCACCTGCTCGAGGAACGCCACGGTGTCGTCGGCCATCACCTGGTACGTGATCGGGCCCTCGACGTCCGGCGTGTGCCCGTGTCCGCGGCGCTCGGGCATGTAGACGTGAAACCGCTCCGTCAGCGGCGCGAGGTTCGGTGCGAACCACCGCGAGTCCACCAGGCCGCCGTGCAGCAGGACGAGCGGATCGCCCTCCCCGTGCTCGTCGTACCAGGTCCGCACCCTCCCCAACTGCACGTACTGCGCCATGGCGTCGCCTCCGCGAGGCATTCGACACCCGCCGGGAGTCCCGATGGGCGTTCCGGTTCACGGGAGCCGTAACCGATGGAAGGGTCGGTGCGTGACCCCGCCGGGACCGTTCGAGTTGACGCTCGACCGCGTCCTGCGGGCGTCCGCGGAGCGGGTCTTCCAGGCGCTCACCCGCCCCGCCGACATCGCGCGGTGGTGGGGGCCGGACGGCTTCGAGATCCCCGAGGTGGAGCTGGATCTCCGGGTGGGCGGTGGTTACCGCTTCACCATGCAGCCGCCAGTGGGCGAGGTCTTCCACGTGTCCGGCGAGTACCTCGAGATCATCCCGCCGTCCCGCCTCGCCTACAGCTTCCGCTGGGACGAGCCCACCCCGGACGACCGCGAGACGGTCGTGACGCTCACCCTCGAGGGCCGGGACCGGGGCGCGAGGCTGTCGCTGCGGCACGGGAGTTTCGCGACCGAGGAGAGGCTCGAACTGCATCGCGGTGGATGGACCGACAGCTTCGGCAAGCTCGCGGCACTGCTCGCGACGACGCCCCCTTGATCGGTCTCCCGTCGACGGGCAGGCTGTGAGGGACACCACATCGCGCCGGAGGCTGCCGTGGAAGCTCATGTCGGAGACCGCATCGTCGTCCACTCCACACACCAGGGGGAGGCGGAGCGCGTGGGTGAGGTCCTGGAATGCCACGAGCCGGACGGCGGCCCGCCGTACAGGGTGCGCTGGGAGCCCGATGGTCACACCGGGCTCTTCTACCCGGCCGGGACTGCGGCCGTGGTCCACCACACCGGCCCCTCGCACTGAGGGGCCGTACTCATGGCCAAGGACACCGCGACGGCGCCCGCCCCCCGGCCCGCCGGCAAAGTACGCAACGTGGCCCTCGTCGGCCACGCCGGGTCGGGGAAGACCACCCTGGCCGAGGCCCTGCTCGTCGCCACCGGCGCCCTGCCCCGGGCCGGCCGGGTCGAGGACGGCACGACCGCCCTGGACACCGAGGACGTCGAGATCCGCCAGCAGCGCTCGGTGTCCCTCGGCGTGGCCACCGTCGAGCACGAGGGTCACAAGATCACGCTGCTCGACACCCCCGGGTCGCCGGACTTCGTCGGGGAGCTGCGGGCCGGCCTGCGGGCCGCGGACGCCGCCCTGTTCGTCGTCTCCGCCGTGAACGGGGTGGATGCCACCACCGTGCAGCTGTGGGAGGAGTGCGCCGCAGTCGGCATGCCGCGGGCCGTCGTCATCACCCAGCTCGATCGGGCCCGCGCCGACGTCGACGACGCCGTCCGGACGTGCCAGCGGGTGCTGGGGGAGGGGGTCTACCCGGTCCACCTGCTCGACCGGGGTCCCGACGGCGCCGTCCGCGGCGTGGTCTCGCTGCTCGATCCCGACGTCGACGCCCCGGACGCCGACCGCCTGCGGTCCGAGCTCATCGAGGGGATCATCGGCGAGAGCGAGGACGAGGCGCTGATGGAGCGCTACCTGGCCGGCGACCAGCTCGTCCAGGACGACCTGATCTCCGACCTGGAGACCGCCGTCGCCCGGGCCCACTTCCATCCGGTGCTGCTCGCGGCCCCGCTGAGTGGCGTCGGCATCGACTCCCTCCTGGAGCTCATGGTGGCCGGCTTCCCGTGCCCGGCCGAGCACGGCTGCCCGGTGGTCACCCGGCCCGACGGCTCGCCGGCCCCGCCGCTGGCCTGCGACCCGGACGGGCCGCTGGTCGCCGAGATCGTGAAGACGACGACCGACCCCTACCTGGGCCGGGTCTCCCTGGTGCGCGTCTTCTCCGGCACCCTGAGCCCCGACATCCCCGTGCACGTGTCGGGCCACGGCCTCGCCGACCGGGGCCACCCCGACCACGACGTCGACGAGCGGGTCGGCGCCATCTCCTCACCGCTCGGCGCCACGCTCCGGCCGGTGGCGTCCTGTCCGGCGGGGGACATCTGCGCCATCGCCCGGCTGGTCAGCGCCGAGACCGGGGACACGCTGTCCTCCCCGGACGATCCGCGCCTCGTCCCGCCCTGGGACCTGCCCACCCCGCAGCTGCCCGTCGCCGTGGAGGCCGCCTCGCACGCCGACGAGGACCGGTTGGCGACGGCGCTGGCCCGGCTGGTCGCCGAGGACCCGACGGTGCGGCTCGAGCGGCGTGCCGACACCGGGCAGCTGCTGCTGTGGACGGTGGGGGAGGCGCACGCGGAGGTCCTGCTGGAGCGGCTGCGCACGCGGCACGGCGTGGCGGTGAACACCGTGCCGGTGCGCGTGCCCATGGTCGAGACCCTCGCCGGACCCGCGCAGGTCACCGGCCGGCACGTGAAGCAGTCCGGCGGGCACGGCCAGTACGCCGTCGTCGTCGTCGAGGCCGAGCCCGGACCGCCCGGGTCGGGCGTCGTGTTCGAGCAGCGCATCGTCGGCGGCACGGTGCCCAGCCAGTTCCACGGCAGCGTGGAGAAGGGCATCCGCACCCAGGCCCAGCGCGGCATCAGCGGCGACCGGCCGATCGTCGACGTCCACGTGACCCTGGTCGACGGCAAGTCGCACTCCGTCGACTCCTCCGACGCTGCCTTCCAGGCCGCCGGGGCGCTGGCGCTGCGCGAGCTGGCCGCGGCCGCCGGCACGCGCATCCTCGAGCCGTGGGTGGAGGTGCAGGTCGTCGTCCCGGGGGAGTACGTGGGCGCGGTGATGAGCGACCTGTCCGGACGGCGCGCCCGGGTCACCGGCAGCGAGGCCGACCCGGTTCGCGACCGGACGACGGTCCGCGCCGAGGTGCCCGAGATCGAGCTGCTCACCTATCCGGGCGTGCTGCGCTCGGTGACCCACGGGACGGGCAGCTTCACCCGCGTGCCCCTCGGCTACGAGCCCGCCCCGGCGAACCTGGCCGTGCCCGCCTAGGAACGGCCCGGTCCAGAGGCTCGCCGCGAGCCTGCGAGCGGTGCGGAGGACCGGGGCCTGTCGGCTAGCCTCGGACACGGTGTGTCGCGGGTGGTGGGGCTGGAGGGGTTGTGACGTCGTCGAACGGTTCCCCGGCGGCTGCGCCCGTGTCCCGGGGAGCCCCCGCCGTCCTGGACCGCGACGACCTGCCCGACCGGGTCTGGACGCTGCCGAACGCCCTCTCCGTGCTGCGCCTGCTGGGCGTCCCGCTGTTCCTGTGGCTGCTCCTGGGCCCGGAGGAGGACGGGTGGGCGCTGGTCGTCCTGATGGTGTCGGGCTTCACCGACTGGCTGGACGGCAAGCTCGCCCGCTGGCTGGACCAGGGCAGCCGGCTCGGCGCCCTGCTCGACCCGGCCGCCGACCGCCTCTACATCGTCTGCACGCTCGTGGCCCTGGCGATCCGGGACGTCGTGCCGGTGTGGGTGGTCGTCGCGCTGCTCGGCCGCGAGCTCGTGCTGGGCGTTCTGCTCCTGGTCCTGCGCCGGTACGGCTATCCGCCGCTGCAGGTGCACTACCTCGGCAAGGCCGCGACGCTGCTGCTGCTCTACGCGTTCCCGATCCTGCTGATCGCCGACGGCGAGGGAACGCTCGCCCGCGTCGCCGAGCCGTTCGCCTGGGCCTTCACCATCTGGGGCACCGCGCTCTACCTGCTGGCCGGACTGTTCTACGTCGTCCAGGTGGCCGGCATCGTGCGGTCCGAGCGGACAGCGTCGACCGTCCCGTGACCACGCCGTGACCGCACCCCCGCGCGCCAGCGCGCCCCGCTCCCTCGGCGCATCCCTGCTCGACGCCGTCCTCGCCGAGACCCTCGACCCGGCCTACGCCCAGGCCGCGCAGGCCCGCGCGGCCGGCCGGCCGCAGCGCCCCCGGTGGCGCGGCCGGGCACTGGTGGCGCTGACGATGGCGATCGCGGGCCTCCTGGTGGCGGTCACCTACGACCAGGCGGCGGCGGGGGCGGAGGGACGCGAGCAGGTCCGGCAGGCACTGATCGGGGACATCGACAAGGAGTCCTCGGTCAGCGACGACCTGCAGCACCAGCTGGAGTCGCTGAGCACGCAGGTGACCCGCACCCGCGACGAGCTGCTGGCCCACAGCACCGTGGGTCAGCGGGCGCTGGACGAACTGGACCGCGCCGAGCAGGGGTCGGCCGCCGTCAAGGTCACCGGCCCGGGCCTGCTGATCACCCTGGCCAACGCCGAGCCGACCGCCGGCGGCGACCCGGTCGGCGGCACCGCGGAGGACAACCCTCAGGGGAGGGTGCAGGACGGCGACCTGCAGATGGTGGTCAATGCCCTCTGGGCCGCCGGGGCCGAGGCGGTCAGCATCAACGGCCAGCGCCTGGGTCCGCTCACGGCCATCCGGTTCGCCGGCGAGGCGGTGCTCGTCGACTTCCGGCCGGTCACCAACCCTTATCTGGTGAGTGCGATCGGCGACCCAGACACGCTCGCCGGCAAGTTCCTCACCGTCCCGGAGGTCATCCAGCTGGCCGGGTACTCCAAGGCGTTCGGCCTGCGCTTCGACTACGCCCGGAAGGACAAGCTCACCCTGCCTGCCGCCTCCATCCCCGAGCTCCGCAACGCCGTGCCGGAGGCCCCCACCGGGGATGCCGCCGCCACCGACCCCACGCCGGGAGGCTGACCCGTGATCCCGATCCTCGGACTCGCGGCGGGCGTCCTGCTCGGCTTGTTCCTCGACCCGACCGTGCCCCTGGCCCTGCAGCCCTACCTGCCGATCGCCGTCGTCGCGGCCCTGGACGCCGTCTTCGGCGGCTTCCGCGCCCGGCTGGACGGGATCTTCGACGCGAAGGTGTTCGTGATCTCGTTCGTGTCCAACGTCGTCGTCGCCGCGCTCATCGTGTTCCTGGGTGACCAGCTCGGCGTCGGGGCCCAGCTGTCGACGGCGGTCGTCGTCGTCCTCGGCATCCGCATCTTCGGCAACGCCGCAGCCATCCGACGGCACGTGTTCCGGGCATGAGCGAGGAGCAGCCCACCGGGCGCGCCGGCTCGCCGGAGCCGGCCGAGGACGCCGTGCCCGAGCCCCCGGACGAGCAGGTGACGGACGCCGAACCGCAGCCGGACGCCGAACCGCGGCCGGCCGCCGAGCCAGAGCCGGACGCCGAACCGCAGCCGGACGCCGAACCGGAGCCGGTACTCGCGGCAGACCCTCAACCCGAACCTGAGGTAGAGGGTGCGGAAGGACCGGTCGCCGAGCCCACCCGCGACCGGCCGGCGGTGACCGTCCGGGCCCGGCGGGGCCGCGACCCGCTGGCCGCCGCGCTGATCGGCGTTCTCACCCTGCTGCTCGGGTTCGCCTTCGCCGTCCAGGTCCGCAACGTCGGCAACGACCAGGCGCTCAGCGGCGCCCGCGAGGAGGACCTCGTTCGCATCCTGGACGACCTCAACGCTCGCGAGGAGCGGCTCCGCGAGCAGATCACCGACCAGCGCACGGCCCTCGGGCAGCTCTCCAGCACCGACAGCCGGTCGGCGACGGCGCTGGAGGAGGCGCAGAAGCGCGCCGAGGCGATCGGCATCCTCAACGGCACCGTGGCCGCCGAGGGACCCGGCATGACGATGACCGTCCGGGATCCCGATCGCGCCGTGCGGGTCGCCGACGTGCTCGACGCGATCCAGGAACTGCGCGGCGCCGGGGCCGAGACGATGCAGATCGACGGCGTCCGCGTGGGTGTGTCGACGGCGGTCACGGGGTCCCCCGGGAACCTGATGATCGACGGGCGGCCGATCACCTCGCCCTACGAGTTCGTCGTCATCGGCTCCCCGCAGGACATGGAGACGGCCATGAAGATCCCCGGCGGTGTGGCGCCCCGATTCACCAGCCGGGGGGCGACGGTCGACATCAAGCAGTCGGACAAGGTGGTCGTGGATGCGTTGCGGCCGCTCGACGTGCCTCAATACGCTTCGCCGAACACCGGCAAATGATCGACGACCCCCTGGAGACGCACCCCATGGCCACACCGGACGACCGCCGCTACACCGACCAGCACGAGTGGGCGCTGGTCCAGGGCAGCGACGGCACGTCCAGCGTCGTCCGGGTGGGCATCACCGACCACGCGCAGGACGCTCTCGGCGACATCGTCTTCGTCCAGCTTCCCGCGGTCGGCGACGAGGTGGCACCCGGCACGCCGATCGGCGAGGTGGAGTCCACCAAGTCCGTGTCGGACGTCTACGCGCCGGTGGCCGGTGTCGTGGCCGCCGTGAACGAGCTGCTCGACAGTGCTCCCGAGACCGTCAACGCCGACCCGTACGGCGAGGGCTGGCTCGTGGAGATCAGCGTGCCGGGCGAGGGCGGCGACCCGATCGGGCAGCTGCTCGACGCCGACGCCTACCAGGCGCTGGTCGACGGCTCCTGACCGGGCCGCTGCCAGGCTGTACCGAAGGGAGATCACTATGATCTCCTCAGCCTGCACGTCCGGTTGACCCTCGGGCCGACCGGCTGGTTCCATGACCCACGGCCCGCCGCTCAGCTTGCGGCAGCCGACCCTCGACGGGCTGCCCGGTCCGTCGTCCGCCGGCCGCCCGCGGCCCTTTCGAGGCCCGCGGCGGGCCCCCGCACCGGAGGAGACGCAACGTGCACTGCACTCGATGTGGCCATGAGAACCCCGAGGGCAGTCGCTTCTGCGCCCAGTGCGGATCGGCTCTCTCCCAGGAGCGGGTCGGTGAGTCGACCAGCGTGATCCCGAAGGTCGGCGGCGACGAGACCGGCGACCAGGCGGAGGTCGTCGAGTCGGCGGCCGACGCGCACGCCGGTGCCGTCGAATCGCTCCCGGCCGGTTCGGCGCTGCTGGTCGTGAAGCGCGGCCCCAACGCGGGCAGCCGGTTCCTGCTGGATCAGGACGTCACCACGGCGGGCCGGCACCCCGACAGCGACATCTTCCTCGACGACGTCACCGTCAGCCGCCGGCACGTGGAGTTCCACCGCGAGGGCGGCGGGTTCTCGGTGCACGACGTCGGGAGCCTCAACGGCACCTACGTCAACCGCGAGCCGGTCGACGTCGCGACCCTGGCCGGCGGTGACGAGGTGCAGATCGGCAAGTTCCGGCTCGTGTACCTCACCGGCCCGCGCACCGGCGAGCCGGCCGCTCGCTAGTGACGGCCGTGCCCGAGCGCGAGAACGCGCTCGGGGACGCCGTCGACCAGCACGCGCCACGCCTCACCATCGGTGAGGTCCTGGCGGTTCTTCGCGACGACTTCCCCGACGTGACAATCAGCAAGATCCGCTACCTCGAGTCCGAGGACCTCGTCCACCCGCAGCGCACGCCGTCCGGGTACCGCAAGTTCTCCCGGGCCGACGTCAGCCGGCTGCGCTACGTGCTGACCGCGCAGCGCGACCACTACCTGCCGCTGCGGGTCATCAAGGAGCACCTCGAGGCCCTCGACCGGGGCGAACCGTTGCCGCCCGGCGCCGCGAGCGGTGCTCCCGTGCCGCCGCCGGCCCAGGACGACGACGGCTCCGGCGTGCCGCCGCTGACCCCCGAGCAGTTCGCCCGGGCGGCCGGGCTGGAGCCGGGGCAGCTGGCCGACTGCGTGCAGTTCGGGCTGTTGGCGACGGACGCCGACGGGCGCCATCCGGCGGGCGACCTCCCGGTGGCGCGGGCGGCCGCCGGGCTCGCGCGCCACGGCATCGAACCGCGCCACCTGCGCGTGTACCGGACCGGCGTCGAGCGGGAGGCCGGCCTGGTCGAGCAGCTCGTCGCCCCGGTGCTGCGGGCCCGCTCGGAGGAGGCCCGGACGCGGGCCACGGAGAAGCTCCGCGAACTGGCCGTCCTGTCCGCGCAGCTGCACACAGCGCTGCTCGAGGCGCGCCTGCGGGACCTGCTCCGGCCCTGAGTCGGGCGTACCGTGAACGTCGTCGGCGAGACCCCGTCCGATGCCTGAGACCTGTCCACCGACCTTCGCCCAGGGAGCCGCACCGTGCAGGAGCTTCGAGTCGTGGGCGTCCGGGTCGAGCTGCCCGGAAACCAGCCGATCCTGCTGCTCAAGGAAACGCAGGGGGAGCGGTACCTGCCCATCTGGATCGGCGCCGTCGAGGCCGCGGCGATCGCGTTCGAGCAGCAGGGCGTCCGGCCCGCCCGGCCGATGACGCACGACCTGCTGCGCGAGGTGGTCCGCACCCTCGGCGCGACGCTGGAGGCCGTCAACATCACCGAGATGCGTGACGGCATCTACATCGCGGAGCTCGTCTTCGGTGACGACCGGATCGTGAGCGCCCGCCCCTCCGACGCCGTGGCGCTCGCCGTCCGCACCGGGGCGCCCATCTTCGGCGCGGAGGACCTCCTCGACGAGGTGGGCATCGAGATTCCGGACGAGCAGGAGGACGAGGTCGAGAAGTTCCGGGAGTTCCTCGACCAGATCTCGCCCGAGGACTTCGGTGCAGGCTCCGGCTCGGGGGGTGCCGCCTGAGGCGGTCGGAACGCCCCAGCAGCCCCACCCGTCACATTTCGGGCAAGTTCTGATGATCGGCAGGACCCGAGGTGTTCTCCACTCGAAATGATGAGCGGGGCGACACGCCGCCCCGCTCAGTTGACCGGCTCCAGTGCCCGGCTTACGGTCGGCGAACAACAACGGTGTGACATCTGATGTCAGTGGGTGAAAGACCCGATCGGATGCGAAGCCGTCGACCCGGACCGGACGGGGGTCCGGGACCAGAGGAGGACGCTGACGTGAGCGACCAGAGCACCGGCTCCCAGGGTCAGCTCTTCAGCGACGCCGCAGTCGGTGCGCCGCGCTACGACGAGGTCGACACCGACCTCGTCGGTTACCGCGGCCCGACGGCGTGTGCCGCTGCAGGCATCACCTACCGCCAGCTCGACTACTGGGCCCGTACCGGCCTGGTCGCGCCGTCGGTCCGCACCGCCACCGGCTCGGGCACGCAGCGGCTGTACTCCTTCCGCGACATCCTCGTGCTCAAGGTCGTCAAGCGGCTGCTCGACACCGGCGTCTCCCTGCAGAACATCCGCAAGGCGGTCGACCACCTCCGCAACCGCGGCATCAAGGACCTCGCGAACGTCACCCTCTTCTCCGACGGCGCCACCGTGTACGAGTGCACGTCCGCCGAGGAGGTCGTCGACCTGCTCGCCGGCGGCCAGGGCGTCTTCGGCATCGCCGTCTCGGGTGCGCTGCGGGAGCTGTCCGGGGAGCTCGCCGAGCTGCCGGCCGAGCGGCTCGACGGCGGCCCGGCCCACGCCGGCGACGACGAGCTCTCCGTCCGCCGCCGCGCCCGCGCCGCTGTGTGATCTGTCGTGACATTGCGGTCCTCCGGACCGCACCGCGGCCACGAGCCGTACCCCCGCGCCGCTGAGCCCTATCCCGTTCCGTCTCCGGGACCCTCCGGGCCCACTCGGCGCGCACCGTGTGGCCCGGTCGGCCAGTCCTCCCGCGCTGGTAGCGTTCGAGTAATGGTCGACCGCTCGTTGCCGTCACTGAGCTCACTGAATCCGGCTGGGTCTTTCGCCGGGCGGCACATCGGCCCCCGGCCCGCCGACACCGCGGCGATGCTCGCGACCATCGGCCATCCGTCGCTCGAGGAACTGGTCGACTCCTGCGTGCCCGAGGGCGTGCGCGACCGCACCCCGCTGGACCTGCCGGCCGCGCAGGACGAGCGCGCGGTCCTGGCCGCGCTCCGCGAGCGGGCCGAGGCCAACGACGTCTACACCTCGATGATCGGGTTGGGCTACTACGGCACGGTCACCCCGGCCGTCATCCAGCGGAACATCCTGGAGAACCCCGCCTGGTACACCGCCTACACGCCGTACCAGCCCGAGATCAGCCAGGGCCGGCTCGAGGCGCTGATCAACTTCCAGACGATGGTCGCCGACCTCACCGGCCTCGACGTCGCCGGCGCCTCCATGCTCGACGAGGCGACGGCCGCCGCCGAGGCGATGACCCTCGTCCGCCGCGCCGGACGCGCGAAGCCCGAAGCCGTCTTCGTCGTCGACGCCGACACGCTGCCGCAGACGCTCGGCGTGCTGCAGACCCGCGCCGAGCCGCTGGGCATCCGGCTGCACGTCGCCGATCTCTCCAGCGGGTGGCCGATCGACCTGCCCGAGGCCGGTGCCTTCGGAGTGCTGCTGTCCTACCCCGGCGCGAGCGGCGCCGTGCGCGACCACCGCGCGCTGGCCGCCGCCGCGCACGCGTCCGGCGCGTCGGTCGTCGTCGCCGCCGACCTGCTGGCCCTCACGCTGCTGGAGGCGCCGGGGGAGTGGGGCGCCGACGTCGCCTGCGGCACCAGCCAGCGCTTCGGCGTCCCCATGGGCTACGGCGGCCCGCACGCCGGTTACCTGTCCGTCCGCGAGGGCCTGGCCCGCCAGCTGCCCGGCCGCCTGGTCGGGGTGTCCCTGGACGCCGACGGCGACGTCGCCTACCGGCTGGCGCTGCAGACCCGCGAGCAGCACATCCGCCGCGAGAAGGCGACCAGCAACATCTGCACCGCGCAGGTGCTGCTCGCCGTGATGGCCGGTGCCTACGCGGTGTACCACGGTCCCGAGGGCCTCGCGGCGATCGCGGCACGCGTCCACCGCGTCGCCCTGGCCCTCGCCGGATGGCTGCGTGCGGGCGGCCTGGAGATCGTGCACGAGCACTTCTTCGACACCCTCGAGGTCTCGGTGCCCGGACGGGCCGACGAGGTGGTGGCGGCTGCGGCGCAGCGCCGGATCAACCTGCGCCGGGTGGACGCCGACACGGTTGCCGTTGCCTGCGACGAGACCACGACGGTCGACGTCCTGCGGTCGGTGGCCGAGGCATTCGGCGTCGAGGCGGGGGAGCCGGAGGACGACGGCGCCGACGCCCTGCCGGCCGCGCTCCGCCGCCAGACGCCCTACCTCACCCACCCCGTCTTCTCCGCGCACCGCTCGGAGACGGCGATGCTGCGCTATCTGCGCGCGCTCTCGGACAAGGATCTGGCGCTGGACCGCACCATGATCCCGCTGGGCTCCTGCACGATGAAGCTGAACGCGGCGACGGAGATGGCGTCGATCACCTGGCCCGGCTTCGCCGACATCCACCCCTTCGCACCGACCGAGCAGGCCCGCGGCTACGCCCAGCTGATCCGGGAGCTGTGCGACGCCCTCGCCGAGGTCACCGGCTACGCCGCGGTGAGCGTGCAGCCCAACGCCGGCTCGCAGGGCGAGTTCGCCGGCTTGCTGGCCATCCGCGGCTACCACCGCTCGCGCGGCGAGGAGCAGCGTGACATCTGCCTGATCCCCAGCTCCGCCCACGGCACCAACGCGGCCAGCGCCGTCATGGCCGGCATGCGGGTCGTGGTCGTCGCGTGCGACGAGGCCGGCAACGTCGACGTCGCCGACCTGCACGCCAAGGTCGGCCAGCACGCCGACCGGCTCGCCGCGATGATGATCACCTACCCCTCGACGCACGGGGTGTTCGAGCTCGACATCCAGGAGATCTGCGCCGCGGTGCACGACGCCGGTGGCCAGGTCTACGTCGACGGCGCGAACCTCAACGCAATGGTCGGGCTGGCCAAGCCCGGTCGGTTCGGCTCCGACGTCAGCCACCTCAACCTGCACAAGACGTTCTGCATCCCGCACGGCGGCGGCGGCCCGGGCGTGGGCCCGATCGGCGTCCGCGAGCACCTGGTGCCGTTCCTGCCGGGTCACCCGCTGGTCGACACCGGCACCTCGGGGCCGGTCGTGTCCGGGGCGCCCTGGGGCTCGGCGGGCATCCTGCCGATCTCGTGGGCCTACGTCCGCCTGATGGGTCCCGACGGACTGCTGGCCGCGACCGAGCACGCGATCCTCGCCGCCAACTACGTCGCCGCTCGGCTCCGGGACCACTTCCCGGTGCTCTACACCGGTCGCGACGGCTTGGTGGCGCACGAGTGCATCCTCGACATCCGGCCGCTGACGAAGGCGACCGGCGTGACCAACGACGACATCGCCAAGCGGCTGATCGACTTCGGGTTCCACGCGCCGACGATGAGCTTCCCGGTTGCCGGCACCCTGATGGTCGAGCCCACCGAGAGCGAGGACAAGGCGGAGCTCGACCGGTTCATCGAGGCGATGGTCACCATCCGCGGCGAGATCGAGAAGGTCGCCACCGGCGAGTACGACCGCACCGACAACCCGCTGCGGAACGCGCCGCACACGCTGGAGATGGTCGCGGGGGAGTGGGGGCGCCCCTATCCGCGCACCACCGCGATCTATCCGGTGCCCGGACTGCAGGGGCGCAGCTACCTGAGTCCGGTCCGCCGGATCGACCAGGCCTACGGCGACCGCAACCTGGTCTGTGCGTGTCCATCGCCCGAGGCGTTCGCCGAACACGACTTCTCCGACCACGCCCCGGCCGAGAACGGGTCGACGCCGCGTCGCCCGGCGGGCTCCCCGGACGACCTCGGGACGACGGCCGACGTGGTGGGCGCCCAGAACTAGTACCGGTCAGCCCAGCCCGCGGTGCGCCGCCCAGAGCTCCGCGGCGCGGCCGGCGGCGTCGGAGATCAGCGCCGCGAGCTCGGGCCGGTCGGGCACCGGGAAGGAGACGTACGCGCCGCGGCCGCCGGCGACCGGTCGGCCGTACGCCTTGGCCGCCAGGTGCCCGTCCCGCAGCAGCCGGACGTTGAGCGTGGTGAGCTCGAACTCCTGACCGCGTCGGCTGTCGCGCCAGCGGAGCGCCTCGGGGATCGCCACGTTGATCGCCAGCGCGCTCACCTCGACGCCGCCGGTCACCTCGCCTCGTTGATCCGGATGAGGTTGCCGGCGGGGTCGCGGAAGGCGCAGTCGCGGACGCCGTAGGGCTGCACGGTCGGCTCCTGGACGACCTCGGCGCCACCAGCGACCAGCTTCTCGAACGTGCCGTCGAGGTCGGTCGTGGCCAGCATGATCCAGCCGTACGTGCCCTTGGCCATCATCTCCCGGACGGTGCGGCGTTCCTCGTCGGTGATCCCGGGGTCGACGGCGGGCGGCGCCAGAAGGATGGAGGTGCCGGGCTGGCCGGGCGGCCCGACCGTGATCCAGCGCATCGTGCCCTGGCCGACGTCGGTTCGGACCTCGAAGCCGAGGACGTCCCGGTAGAAGGCGAGGGAGGTCTCCGGGTCGTCGTGCGGCAGGGGCGTGGTGTGGATGGTGAGGTCCATGTCGATCACGCTAGGTGCGCACGGGAAGCTGAGCTTTTCGATTCCTGATCGGGCGGGTGACCTGCTTCGCCACGCAGGACGGCAGGCCCGCCGTCGAGTGCGCCGCCTCGCGACGGTAGGCGCTCGGCGGCATGCCGACCAGTTCGGTGAAGCGGGTGCTGAAGGTGCCCAGCGACGAGCAGCCGACCGTGAAGCAGACGTCGGTGACGCTCAGGTCACCGCGGCGCAGCAGGGCCATCGCACGCTCGATGCGCCGCGTCATGAGGTAGCCGTAGGGCGACTCCCCGAAGGCGCGCTTGAACTCCCGGCTCAGGTGCCCGGCGGACATGTGCGCGCCGCGGGCGAGCGCCTCGACGTCCAGCGGCTGGGCGTACTCGCGGTCGATCCGGTCGCGGACGCGCCGCAGCCGCACGAGGTCGCGCAGGTCCTGCGTGGCGCCGCTGGTCACCTGCCCGATCGTGCCACGGATGCACATGCCCGCCATCCCTCTCTCGTGGTCACACGCCCACGTAGGCGGCGAGGTGCTTCCCCGTGAGGGTCGAGCGGTCCGCGACCAGGTCGGCCGGCGTGCCCTCGAAGACGATCCGCCCGCCGTCGTGACCGGCGCCGGGGCCCAGGTCGACGATCCAGTCGGCGTGCGCCATGACGGCCTGGTGGTGCTCGATGACGATCACCGACTTCCCGGAGTCGACCAGCCGGTCGAGGAGGCCGAGCAGGTTCTCGACGTCGGCCAGGTGCAGGCCGGTGGTGGGCTCGTCGAGCACGTAGACGTCGCCCTTCTCCGCCATCTGGGCGGCCAGCTTGATCCGCTGGCGCTCGCCCCCGGAGAGCGTGCTGAGGGGCTGCCCCAGGGTGATGTACCCGAGCCCGACGTCGACGAGCCGGTCGAGAACCGTGTGCGCGGCCGGTGTCCTCGCCTCACCGGCGCCGAAGAACTCCTCGGCCTCGACCACCGACATCGCGAGCACCTCGGCGATGTTGCGGCCGCCCAGCGTGTACTCGAGCACGGAAGCCTGGAAGCGCTTGCCCTCGCACTCCTCGCAGGTGGACTCGACGGTGGCCATCACGCCGAGCTCGGTGAAGATCACCCCGGCGCCGTTGCAGGCGGGGCAGGCGCCCTCGGAATTGGAGCTGAACAGCGCCGGCTTCACACCGTTGGCCTTCGCGAACGCCTTCCGGATCGGCTCGAGCAGGCCGGTGTAGGTGGCCGGGTTGCTGCGCCGCGACCCGCGGATCGCGCCCTGGTCGACCACGACCACGCCGTCCCGCTCCGCGACCGACTCCTGGATCAGGGAGCTCTTGCCCGACCCGGCCACGCCCGTGAGCACCACCAGCACGCCCAGCGGGAGATCGACGTCGACGTCGTGGAGGTTGTGCGTGCTCGCGCCGCGGATCTCGAGCGCTCCGGTGGAGCTGCGCACGGCGTCCTTGAGTCGCGCCCGGTCGTCGAGGTGCCGCCCGGTGACGGTGTCGCTGGCCCGGAGCCCGTCGACCGTGCCCTCGAACGTCACCTCGCCACCGGCGGTGCCGGCGCCGGGGCCGAGGTCGACGACGTGGTCGCCGATCGCGATGGTCTCGGGCTTGTGCTCGACGACCAGCACCGTGTTGCCCTTGTCGCGCAGCTGCAGAAGCAGGTCGTTCATGCGGGCGATGTCGTGGGGGTGCAGCCCGATCGTGGGCTCGTCGAAGACGTAGGTGACGTCGGTGAGGGAGGAGCCGAGGTGCCGGATCATCTTCGTGCGCTGCGCCTCGCCGCCGGACAGGGTGCCGGCCGGCCGGTCGAGGGACAGGTAGCCGAGCCCGATCTTGGTGAAGGAGTCGAGGAGGTGGCGCAGCCCGGCGACCAGCGGGGCGACCCCGGGCTCGTGGAGCTCCCGCACCCAGTCGGCGAGGTCGGTGATCTGCATGGCGCAGAGGTCGGCGATGTTCTTCCCGCCGATCTTCGACGACCGGGCCTCCTTGGACAGGCGGGTGCCGCCGCACTCCGGGCAGGTCGTGAAGGTGACGGCGCGTTCGACGAAGCGCCGGATGTGCGGCTGCATCGAGTCCACGTCCTTCGAGAGCATCGACTTCTGGACCCGCGGGATGACGCCCTCGTAGGTCAGGTTCACGCCCTCGACCCTGATCTTGGTCGGCTCCTTGTAGAGGAGGTCGGCCATCTCCTTCTTCGTGTAGCTCCCGATCGGCTTGTCCAGGTCGAGGCCGATGCCCTGGAAGAGGCGGCCGTACCAGCCGTCCATGCTGTAGCCGGGCACCATGAGGCCGCCCTCGTTGAGGGACTTCGACCCGTCGTAGAGGGCCGTGAGGTCGAAGTCGTTGAGCGAGCCCATGCCCTCGCACTTCGGGCACATGCCGCCCTGGTAGACGGCCTCGCGGACGACGTTCTTCTCGACCCGGCCACCCTTCTCGGTGCTCATGACGCCACTGGCCTTGCGCGTCGGCACGTTGAAGGCGAAGGCGGTCGGAGGGCCGATGTAGGGGGTGCCGAGCCGGCTGAAAAGGATGCGCAGCATGGCGTTGGCGTCGGTGGCGGTGCCGACGGTGGAGCGGGGGTTGGCGCCCATCCGCTCCTGGTCGACGATGATGGCCGTGGTGAGGCCCTCGAGCAGGTCCACGTCGGGCCGCGCGAGGCTCGGCATGAAGCCCTGCAGGAAGGCGCTGTAGGTCTCGTTGATCAGCCGCTGCGACTCCGCGGCGATCGTGTCGAAGACCAGCGAGCTCTTGCCCGACCCGGAGACGCCGGTGAACACGGTCAGCCGCCGCTTGGGGATGTCGACGCTGATGTCCTTGAGGTTGTTCACGCGCGCGCCGTGGACGCGGATCAGGTCGTGGCTGTCGGCCTCCGGCAGCTCGGGCGACGGCGCGCCGGTCCTCGTGGCCGTGCTCATCGGGTCTCCAACCGTCGGACGGGCCGCGCCGGCGGGGGTGCCGGCGCTCAGCGATCCTGCAGCAGACCCAGGATGTTGCCATCGGGGTCGGACACCGTGGCCACCAGGCGGCCGCCGCCCACATCGTGCGCGGGCTCGGTCACGGTGGCGCCGGCCGCCGTCACCTCGGCGAGCTTGGCCTCGATGTCGGGCACGTGCCAGTAGGCGACCGGGCTCGTCATCCCTTGCGGGCCGCCGCCGGGCACGAGGCCGATGTGCTGGCCCTCGGCGTCGTAACCGACGTAGTAGAGCGAGTCCGCGTGCGGCGGGACGCCGAGCAGCGCGGTGTAGACGGCCTTGGCGGCAGTCAGATCCGAGACCGGGTGCAGCACGGTCCGGATGCCCTGGGTGGTCGAGGCGGTCATGGTTCCTCCTGGCGTGGTGGACGCCGTCCGGATCGGACGACGACGGTCACGCTAGGAGCGGTCCGGCGTGGGTGCTTCTCGATTCCTGACCGGCCGGGAGCGATCGCCGCCCCGGGTCAGGCGGGGGTGAGCCAGGTGTGGTGGTCGAGCACGGCGCTGCCGTCGGGCAGCAGCTCGCCGCCGTCGTCGAAGAGGACGACGCCGTTGCACAGCAGGCTCCAGCCCTGTTCGGGGTGGCTGCTCACCACTGCGGCGAGATCACGCGCGTCGCTGGTGGCGTCAGGGCAGGTCGTTACGTGGTGGCACATCGCGGTTCCATCCCGTTCGGCGTCCCGGCGCGATGCCGGAGAGTTACGTACCGTGTTCAACTGATTACCAGTTCGGCAAGTGTGCGCCGGTGCTGAAGGACCTGATCGTGATGCAGGTCACCACGTCACCCGAAGGTATCGGCAGGTCCTGCCAACGCCACTGGTGACACGGTGGCATCGGCCCAGGTCGGGACGGCGAGTCGCGGGTTCAGAGCTTGCGCAGGAGAACGCGGCGGACCGAGTGGTCGCTGGCCTTCTGCAGTACCAGCCGGGCGCGCGAGCGGGTAGGCGCGATGTTGCTGCGCAGGTTCGGTCCGTTGACCGCGGCCCAGATGCCGAGCGCCGTGTCGCGGGCCTGCTCGTCGCTCAGGCCGGCGAAGCGGTGGAAGTAGGCGTCGCTGTCCTGGAACGCCGTCCGGCGCAGCCCGAGGAACCGTTCGACGTACCAGTGCTGGATGTCGGCCTCGGCGGCATCGACGTACACGGAGAAGTCGAAGAAGTCCGACAGGAACACCTCGGGCGCGGTGCCGTCGGCGCGGCGGCCGGCCTGCAGCACGTTGAGGCCCTCGACGACCAGGATGTCCGGCCGGTCGACCGCCTGACGGGCGCCCGGCACGATGTCGTAGGACTGGTGGTCGTACACCGGCGCGAAGACCTCCGCCCGGCCGGACTTCACGTCGGCGAGGAAGCGCAGCAGGGCCCGCCGGTCGTAGCTCTCGGGGAAGCCCTTGCGGCCCAGCAGGCCGCGGGCCTCCAGTGCCGCGTTGGGCATCAGGAACCCGTCGGTGGTCACCAGGTCCACCCGAGGGGACCCGGGGGCGGCCGACAGCAGCGTCTGCAGCAGCCGGGCGGTCGTGCTCTTGCCGACCGCCACGCTGCCGGCGACGGCGATGACGTAGGGGACCTTCGCCGTCGTGTTGCCCAGGAACTCGGCCTGGGCCGCCCACAGCCGCCGGCTCGCGGCGACGTGCAGGTCGAGCAGCTCGGCGAGCGGGAGGTAGACGGTCGCGACCTCGTCGAGGTCGATCCGGTCGCCGAAGGTTGCGAGCTCCCGCAGCTCGGCCTCGTCCAGGGGCAGCCGGGAGCCTGCGGCGAGGGCCCGCCACGAGGCCCGGTCGAACACCGCGTAGGGCGAGACCGAGCTGCGCGTTTCCGACGTCACGGCGACCATCGTGCCGTCCGGGGGTGCCGGAGGCTGTGTGCGGGTCACCCGGCCGGGTGGGCCGGGGCGCCGAACCGCCGATGGCGACCGCTCGCCCGGCGTCGGCGCGGCTACTGTTCGGAGTGTGCCGACCCGTCCGGGGCTGCTCGAATGCATCGAGCGCTACTTCGCCGCCGCGCCGCTACCGGACGCCCGGATCGAGGCCGCCGGCGCCCTCGACGTGCCCATCGGCGACCCCGCGTGGCCCTACCCGGCACGCCCCCGATCGAGCGCCGTACCGGTGACCGCGGACGACGTCCGCGCCGCCGTCGCGCTGCAGGAGGCGGCCGGGCTTCCGGCCGCGGTCGAGTGGGTGCCCGAGCTGTCGCCGGCGACCGCCGCCGCCGCCCGCGCGGCGGGACTCCAGGTCGAGGAGCTGCCGCTGCTCGTCGCGGTGGATCCGGTGGAACTGCTGCTCCCGGCCGGGGTCGACCTCTACGTGGTGGGGGCTGACGACCCGCAGCTCGCCCGCTACCAGTGGGTGGCCGCCGCCGCCTTCGCCCATCCCGGTGGCGCGTCGGAGGTGAGCGTCGTCCCCGAGGACCTCTCGGCCGAGGCGCGCGCCCGGACGGCGGCGCTGCGCGACCGGATCGCCTCGGGCCGCACCGTGATGATGGTGGCCGTCGAGGACGACGAGCCGGTGGCCGTCGGCTCGCACCAGCCGGTGGCCCTCGAGGGCACGGAGGTCAGCGAGGTCATCGGCGTCGCCACGCTGCCGCGCCTGCGCGGTCGAGGGCTCGGTGCCGGCATCACCTCGGCGCTCGTCGCGCACGCCACCGAGACCGCCGACCTGGTCTTCCTGGCCGCCGGCGACGACGACGTGGCGCGGGTGTACGAGCGGGTCGGCTTCGCCCGCCTGGCCACGACCGCCGTCGCCGAGCGGCCCGCGGATTAGAGCCGCAGGGAAGGGCCCTTACTCCTCCTCGTAGGTCGCGACCAGCGTGGCGCGGGCCAGCGTGTGGAAGAACAGGTTGAACCCCAGCACGGCGGGGGTGGTGTCGGCGTCGACGTCGAGGGTCTCGGTGTCGACGGCGTGCACGACCACGAAGTAGCGGTGCGTGCCGTGGCCCGACGGGGGAGCGGCCCCGACGTATCCGGCGAAGCCGCCGTCGTTGCGCAGCTGGATCGCTCCGTCCGGCAGCGCGGGGGAGTCCTTGTCACCGGCGCCACTGGGCAGCTCGGTGACCGACGCGGGGATGTTGGCGACCGCCCAGTGCCAGAAGCCGCTCGCGGTCGGTGCGTCCGGGTCGTAGACGGTCACCGCGAAGCTCTTCGTCCCCTCCGGGAAACCCGACCAGGACAGCTGGGGGGACCGGTCCTCGCCGCCGGCGCCCATGACGCCGCTGACGCAGGCCGTGGGCAGCGTCTCGCCGTCGGAGCAGTCGGTGCTCGTGACCGTGAAAGCAGGCACCTGCGGCAGGAAGTCGTAGGGGTTGGGCGGGGTCGGCCGGTCGGCCATGGTCGTCTCCTCGAGGGATGGGGTTCGTTTCCCGATCTGGACCCTAGGCACGCCGTCGCTGCGTCGCCTTCCGGGACGGGTGGGGCTGCCTGGACGACGTTGCCCGACTGCAACCGTCCTGACAGGTCTCGGGCACGCCGCGCCGGTAGCGTCCCGGGCGTGTCAGCCCCCGCGCCCGGCCCCCTCGGCCTCCCGGATTCGATCCGCGTGTGCCTGTTCGACCTCGACGGCGTCCTCACGAGGACGGCGACGGTGCACATGGCCGCCTGGAAGCGGACCTTCGACGAGTTCCTCCAGGCGCGCGAGCCGGGGTCGGGGGAGTTCAGCCAGCTCGACTACAACCGCTTCGTCGACGGCAAGCCGCGCGCCGACGGCGTCCGCGACTTCCTCGCCAGCCGCGGGATCACGCTGCCCGAGGGGGCTCCGGGTGACGCCCCGGAAGCTGCGACCGTGCAAGGCATCGCCACCCGGAAGAACGCACTGGTGCTCCAGGAGCTCGCCGAGCACGGCGTCGAGGTCTACCCCGGCTCGGTGGCCTATCTGAAGGCGGTGAAGGACGCGGGCCTCGCGACGGCGGTGGTGACCGCCTCGGCCAACGGCGAGCAGGTGATCGCCGCCGCCGGGTTCGCCGACCTCATCGACGTCCGGGTCGACGGGGTGGTGGCGGCGGCTGAGAAGCTGCGCGGCAAGCCGGCGCCGGACACCTTCCTGGCCGGCGCCCGCCTGCTGTCGGCCGACCCGAGCGAGGCGGTCGTCTTCGAGGACGCCATCTCGGGCGTGGCCGCGGGGCGGGCCGGGAACTTCGGCTACGTCGTCGGCGTGGACCGCGTGGGGCATGCCGACGAGCTGGCCGCGCAGGGCGCCGACGTCGTCGTGCAGGACCTCGCGGAGCTGCTGTCATGACCGAGGGTCGCGCCACCTTCCCGATCGAGCCGTGGTCCCTGACCGAGGTCGGCATGGATCACGCCTCGCTCGCGGTCCACGAGTCGGTGTTCGCCCTGACCAACGGGCACATCGGCATGCGCGGCTCGTTCGAGGAGGGCGAGCCGGTGGTCATCCCCGGCACCTACCTCAACGGGTTCTTCGAGGAGCGCCCGCTGCCCTACGCGGAGGCCGGCTACGGCTTCCCCGAGATGGGCCAGACGATGGTCAACGTCACCGACGGCAAGCTGATCCGGCTGCTGGTGAAGGACTCGCCGCTCGACCTCGACTACGGCGAGATCATCGAGCACACCCGCACCCTCGACCTGCGCGCCGGCGTGCTGCGCCGCTCCACCGAGTGGCGCTCACCGGGTGGCCGGACCGTCCGGGTCACCAGCACCCGGCTCGTGTCGCTGGCCCGACGCTCGATCGCGGCCATCGAGTACAACGTCGAGCTCACCGACGACCTCGGTGATCTCTACGTCGCCCTCCAGTCGGACCTGCTCGCCAACGAGCTCACGCCGTCGGAGGAGGACGACCCGCGGGCCGCCGCGGCGCTGGCGCGCCCGCTGGCGCCGGAGTCGGCCGTCGGCCGCGGACGGCGGGCGGTGCTGGTCCACCAGACCAAGCGCAGCAAGCTGCGGATGGCCGCGGGCATGGACCACACCGTCGAGATCCCCGACTCGAGCACCGAGGACATCGAGGCCAGCGGCGACCTGGCCCGCTACACGCTGGCCGCCCGCATCCCGCCCGGCGGCTCGCTGAAGCTGGTCAAGTTCCTCGCCTACGGCTGGTCGTCGCGGCGGTCCGGCCCGGCCCTGCGCGACCAGGTCGAGGCCGCGCTGGCCACCGCCAAGCTGGCCGGGTGGGAGCGGCTGGTCCGCGAGCAGCGGGAGCTGCTGGACCAGCACTGGGACGAGGCCGACGTCGAGATCGAGGGCGACGAGGAGCTCCAGCAGGCGGTCCGGGTGGGCATGTTCCACGTCCTGCAGGCCGGCCTGCGCGGCGAGCGGCAGCCGATCCCGGCCAAGGGCCTGACCGGTCCCGGCTACGACGGGCACACGTTCTGGGACACCGAGACCTACGTGCTCCCGGTGCTCACCTACACCGCCCCGCACGCGGTGCGTGACGCGCTGCGCTGGCGGCACTCGACGCTGGACCTGGCGCGCGACCGCGCGCGGGAGCTCGGCCGCCGGGGCGCGGCGTTCCCGTGGCGCACGATCCGCGGCGAGGAGACGTCGGGCTACTGGCCCGCGGGAACGGCGGCCTTCCACATCAACGCCGACATCGCCGACGCCGTCGTCCGCTACTACAACGCCACCCTCGACGACGACTTCGACCGCGATTTCGGCGCGGAGCTACTCATCGAGACCGCCCGGCTGTGGGCGTCGCTGGGCCACTTCGACGCCGAGCACGGGTTCCGGATCGACGGGGTGACCGGCCCGGACGAGTACACGGCGGTGGTCGACAACAACGTCTACACGAACCTGATGGCGCAGCGGAACCTGCGGGAGGCCGCCGAGGCGGTCAAGCGGCAGCCCGACGTCGCCGGGCGGCTCGACGTCGACCCCGACGAGGTCGAGGTGTGGTTGCGCGCCGCGTCGCTGATGGCGGTGCCCTACGACACCCAGCGGGGCGTGCACATGCAGTCCGACGCGTTCACCCACCACGAGGAGTGGGACTTCGCCGCCACCCCGGCGGAGAACTACCCGCTGCTGCTGCACTACCCGTACTTCGAGATCTACCGCAAGCAGGTGGTGAAGCAGGCCGACCTGGTGATGGCCCTGCACCTGCGCGGGGACGCCTTCACCCTCGAGGAGAAGACCGCCGACTTCGCCTACTACGAGGCGCGGACGACGCGGGACAGCTCGCTGTCGGCCAGCCAGCAGGCCGTCGTCGCGGCCGAGACCGGCCACCTGCAGCTGGCCTACGAGTACTGGGCCGAGGCCGCGCTGACCGATCTGCAGAACCTGCACCACAACTCGGGGCACGGGCTGCACATCGCCTCGCTCGCCGGGGGCTGGACGGTGGCGGTGGCCGGTTTCGGCGGGATGCGCGACCACAACGGCGAGCTGACCTTCGGGCCCCGGCTGCCGGAGCGGATCACCCGGCTGCGCTTCCGGGTCGTCTACCGCGGCCGGAAGCTCACGGTCACGGTCACCCCGGGGCAGGCCACGTACCGGCTGGAGGACGGCGAACCGCTCGACATCCGGCACCACGGCCGTCAGGTGACCGTCGATCACAGCGACCTGGTGCTGGACATCCCACCGGCGCCCCAGCCGGAGCCGGTGACCCAGCCGAAGGGGTGTGAGCCGCGGCGGCGCAGCCGCAACTGATGCCTAGCGCAGCAGCCAGTAGGCGCCGAGGAGCAGCGCGCCGACGTCGACCAGCAGGAAGACCCCGACCCAGAACAGCGCGGGGAAGGGAGTCAGCCCGGCCAGCTGGTCGGCGTCGGAGTCGGGCGCCCGGCGCCGTCGCCGCGCCGTCTGCAGCTCCAGGACCGTCCGGGGCGCGGCCAGCAGCAGGAACCAGGTGGCGAGCGCGGCGAAGGCCGCCTGACCCTGCGGCGGCAGCCACCAGGTGGCGCCGAACACGATCGCACCGGTGACCAGCACCGACCACAGGCCGTACCAGTTGCGGATCTGCACCAGGAGCAGCGCCAGCAGGATCAGCAGCGCCCAGAGCAGGCCGACGGCGTGTCCGGCGGCGAGCAGGGCCGCCGCGCCCAGTCCGAACAAAGCGGGGCCCGTGTAGCCGGACGCGCAGGTGAGCACCATGCCGAGGCCGGTGGGGCGCCCCGCGGACACCGTCAGGCCGGAGGTGTCCGAGTGCAGCCGGATACCGGACAACCGGCGTCCGGCGGCGAGGGCGACCAGGCCGTGCGCGCCCTCGTGGGCGATGGTCACGACGTGCCGGGTGGGTCGCCACAGCGTGGGGGAGAGGACCAGCAGCGCCGCCACGGCCGCGCTGCCGAGGAGGACCCCAGGCCGCAGGTCGGGGGAGACGACGGTGACCTGCGCCCAGAACCGGCCGAGGGACCCCACTCAGGCCCCGCCGGTGACCAGCGTCTCCAGCCCGGCCAGCGCCAGGACGCGGGCGATGGGCCCACCCGGCTCGACGCTCACCCGCAGCCGCCCGCCCGCGACACGGGCCCGGTCCACCGCCTCCACGAGCAGGCCGATGCCGGCACTCGCGAGATAGCGGAGCTCGCGGAGGTCCAGCTCGAGTCGGGTCGCACCGGCCGCGTCGACCTCGGCCAGCAGCAGCGGGCGCAGATCGCCGGCCGCGATGAGGTCCAGCTCACCGGTCAGCCGCAGGACGCCGTCCGCGCGGACGAGTCGCGCGCCGCCGTCGGCGGCGTTCTGGACCGGCCGGCGCGCGGACGCCGGACCCTTGCCGGCGGCCGGGCGGACCGGGAGGCGGAAGCGCACGGCCGTGCCGCCGGACGCGGACCGCTCGACGGTGGCGTCCTCGGACAGCTCGCGGATCAGCCGCAGACCGCGGCCCCGGAAACCGGGATCGGCGGGCACGGGCCGCCACGTGCCGAAGTCCTCCACCTGCACGTCGACGGTCCCGTCGGGCAGCCAGCGCACCGCGTACGTGCAGGCACCGGGGGGCTGGTCACGGTAGGCGTGCTCGACGGCGTTGGCCAGTGCCTCACCCAGGGCCAGCTGCAGGTCCTCGACGGCGTCCTCGGACAGCGCGGCGGCGGCGGCCCAGGCCACCACGGCGCGGCGGACCGACGCCAGCCGGGCCGGATCCGCGGCGATCCGGCCCTCCAGGGGCGGCGGCATCAGCCGCGCTGCGATCAGCGCCACGTCGTCGGGCTGGTCGGTGTCGGCGAGGATCTCGTGCAGGACCCGGCTCGCGAAGTCCTCGGGCGGCTGCTCGCCGTGCCGCCGCACGGCGTCGGCGAGCCGGTCCAGACCGACGTCGATGGGCGCGTTACGGCGCTCCACCAGGCCGTCGGTGTACATCAGCAGGACCGCTCCCGGCCGCACCCGGGCCGTGCCCTCGGTGAACGGACGGCGGCCCGGCACACCCAGGACCGTCCCCGATCCGGCGGCGTCGAGGTACTCCGCCCGCCCGTCCTCGTGCAGCAGGAGAGGCGGCGGATGCCCGGCGCGGGCCCAGCGGATCGTGCACTGCTCCCAGTCGAGGACGAGGCAGGCCGCCGTGGACGCCGTGGCGGCGGGCAGCCGGGAGGCGAAGAGGTCCAGCAGCTCGAGCGCCTCGGCCGGGCTGCTGCCGGCGAGGAGCGCCGTCGACAGCGCGCTGCGCAGCTGACCCATCACCGCCGCGGCGGCGGGGCCCTGGCCGACGACGTCCCCGACGGCGATCGCCACCCGATGGTCGTCCAGCGCCACCACGTCGTACCAGTCGCCACCGGCCTGCGTGCCGGCCGCGCCGGGGAGGTATCGCGCCACCAGCGCCAGGCGGGCGAGCTGCGGCAGCCCCTGGGGGAGGAGGCTGCGCTGCAGCGTCTCGGCGATCCGCTGCTCGGCGCGGT
The DNA here is from genome assembly GCF_057628075.1 of Blastococcus sp. OS1-29. Taxonomy (NCBI): domain Bacteria; kingdom Bacillati; phylum Actinomycetota; class Actinomycetes; order Geodermatophilales; family Geodermatophilaceae; genus Blastococcus; species Blastococcus sp. OS1-29. Next base: position 618,746 of record NZ_JBXXJK010000002.1, on the reverse strand, counting down.
ACAGGCGGGCGCGGTCGAGGGCCTGCGCGCACTGCTCGGCGAGCGCGAGCAGGGTGGCCCGCTCGGTGACGGTGAGCCGGCGGTCCTCGGCCAGGCCGATGCCGATCACGCCCACCGAGGCACCGCCGACGGCGAGGGGGAGGGCGACACCACCGGCACTCTGCGTGGCCCGCATGTTCTCGACGAGGTCGGGATGGCGGTCGGGATGTGCCGACAGCCAGGCGTCGAGGTCCTCATACCACTGGGGGCGGCGCTCGTGCACGGCCACGGTGAGCGGGCGGACCGTGGCCAGCGGCATGCTGTCGTAGGACCTCGTCGGTCGCTCGGCATCCGTTCCCAGCAGGGTCAGCGTGCGGCGGGACTCGTCGACCTCGTAGACGCCCACGGCGCTGCCCGGACCGAGCAGTTGCGCGACGTGGCGCGCGGCGGTGGCACCCACCGACGCGGGCGTGGTCGCCGCCGAGAGTGCCGCCGTGGCCTGCTGGAGGAGGGTGAGTCGCTGGGCGCTGGCCCGCTCGTCGGCCAGCAGCAGTGCGTTGTCGACCGCCAGTGCGGCGCGGCCCGCGATCTCCTCCACCAGGGACCGGTCGTCGGCGTTGAATCCCGGCGTCTCCGGGCGGCGACCGAGCCCCAGCACGGCCAGGACACGTCCGCGGACCACCAGCGGCACCGCCAGCTTCGAGTTCGCGTCCAGCCGCCGGCGCAACTGGGCGGGGTCGGCGTTGCGGGAGCCGATGACGGGCACACCCGTGCCGGCGGCGCCGACCGTCGTCCGGCCGGTCTCGACGGCCTCGCGGGCCAACGAGGTCTCCTCCGGCATGGTCGCGATCACCGCTTCGGTGGCGGCGTCGAGCGCGGCCACCGCGGCCCGGTGCAGCACCCCGTCGTCGCCCACCCGCCGGACGTCGCACGCGTCGGCCAGCCGGGTGGTGACCAGCACCCGGGCCAGCGTGGCGAGCTGGTCGCCGATGCCGCCCGCGCGATCGAGCGTGGCGCTGACCTCGGCGAGCAGACTCTGCCGCTGGCTCTCGCGATAGCGCGCGTTGATGTCGGTGCAGCTGCCCACGTAGCCGGAGTGCTCGGCACCGCCGCCCAGGGGGGCGGCACGCTCCAGCAGCCAGTGATAGGCGCCGTCGGCCCGGCGCAGCCGGTACTCCACCTCCCAGGGCACGTGCGCGGAGGAGGCCGCGCCCACGACCTCGAGGTAGCGCTCCTCGTCGTCGGGATGCAGCCGGGCGCGCCAGGAGTTGTCGACGTCCTGGGCGCTGCCGGAACCGGTGAACTCCTGCCACCCGGCGTTGAGGAAGATCCGCCGGTTCTCGGCGTCGGCGACCCAGATCAGCGCCGGCACCAGGTCGGCCATCGCGCCGAAGCGCTCCTCGGCCTCCCGGCGCACACGGCCGAGCTCCACGTGCGCGCCGACGCGGGCGAGCAGCTCCCGGGCCGAGAACGGCTTCTCGAGGTAGTCGTCGGCGCCGGCGGCCAGGCCCTCGACCGCGGCCTCCTGGCCCGCGCGGGCGGACAGCAGCAGCACGGGCACGCGCTCGGTGCGCGGATCGGCGCGGAGCCGGGAGAGCAGGGCCATCCCGTCCAGCCGCGGCATCATCACGTCGCTCACGACCAGGTCCGGCGGGTCGGCCAGCGCGGTCTCCAGCGCCACCTGCCCGTCGGGCACGACCTGAACGCGGTAGCGCGGGCTCAGCAACCGTCGCAGGTAGTCGCGCATGTCCGCGTTGTCGTCGGCGACGAGCACCCGCCCGGGACCGGCCAGGGGGTCGCGGGCGGGGTCCACCGGTGCCGCGGCGGCCGCGGCGTCGGCTTCCTCGGCGTCCGGGAGCCAGCGGAGCGCCTCGGCGACGAACGGCTCGGCGGCCGCGGAGACGCCGGTGCCGGCCCTGTCCTCGGCCACCTGCTCGGCCGGAAGGTGCTCCGATCCCAGAGGCAGGGCGACCGTGAACGTCGTCCCGCGCCCCCCGCCGCTCTCGGCCGTGATGGTTCCACCGTGCAGCCCCACCAGCTCGCGGACCATGGCCAGCCCGATGCCGCTGCCCTCGCCCGAGCGCGAGCGGGCGCGCTCGACGCGATGGAAGCGCTCGAACAGCCGGGGGAGCTCCTCGGGCGGCACCCCGGTGCCGGTGTCGGAGACCGTGAGCACCGCCCGGTCGTCGTCGCGGTGCAGGGCGACGGTGATCCCGCCCTCGAAGGTGAACTTCACCGCGTTCGACAGCAGGTTGAGGACCACCTTCTCCCACATGTCGCGGTCGACGAAGACCGGTTGGTCGAACGGGGGACAGTCGACGGTGAACCGCAACCCCGCTCGCTCGACCGCCGACCGGAAGACGCTGGCCAGCTCGGCGGTGGTGACGGCGAGGTCGACGGGCTCGAACCGGGCATCGATCCGGCCGGCCTGCAGTCGGGAGAAGTCCAGCAGCGTGTTGACCAGCTTGCCCAGGCGCAGCGCGTTGCGGTGGATCACCTCGAGTTCCTCGCGGGCACGGGCGTCGCCGCCGACCGCGGGGGAGTTCTGGAGTTCGGTGAGCGGTCCCATGATCAACGTCAGTGGGGTGCGGAACTCGTGGCTGACGTTGGAGAAGAAGTCGGTCTTGGCGCGGTCGAGCTCGGCCAGCGACTCGGCCCGGCGACGCTCGGCCTCGTAGCTGCGCGCGTTCACCAGGCCGGAGGCGATCTGGTTCGCCACCAGCCCGACGAAGCCGCGGTAGTCGTCGTCGTAGCGGTGGTGGGGGTTCAGGCCGACGACCAGGAAACCGTCGGTCGGTGCGGTGCCCTGGGCGGAGGTGGCGAACGGAACGGCCACGGCCTGCAACGGTGGCCGCTGCCAGTTCCCGGTCGGCAGCCCGGGGAAGCGGTCGGGCAGGTCGTCGACCAGCGCCTCCTGTCCGGCCCGCAGCGCCGCCAGGGGCCACGCCGCGTCGTCCCGGTCCGCCGTGATGGTCGCCGGCGCCGCGGCGCTGCCCGCCTCGATGCCGGTCGCGCAGGCCAGCCGGGCGGTCCCGGACTCGTCGAACAGGTACGTCAGGCTGAACGGCAGGTCGGCCAGGTTGCGGCCGAGCTGCTCGCCGATCGCGGCGAGGACGTCGGGCTCGGTGCGCGTGGTCGCCACCGCCGCCGCGAGATCGCGCAGGTTCGCCATGCGGCGCTCACCGACGACGCGCTGGGTCGTCTCGACGACGACGCAGAGCATGCCGGCGGTCCGGCCGTCGTCGCCGTCGACCGCGCTGTAGGAGAACGTGTGGTACGTCTCCTCGGGGTAGCCGCTGCGCTCCAGGAAGAGCAGCAGGTCCTCGTCCCACGTCGCGATGCCGGTGTCGAGCACCGACCGGATCCGTGGCCCGATGTCGTGCCAGATCTCCGCCCACATCTCGTCGGCGGGACGGCCGAGCGCCCAGGGGTGCTTGCCCTGCAGGGTGTCGCGCCAGTAGGCGTCGTTGTAGAAGGTCGTCAGCTCCGGGCCCCAGGCCGCCCACATGGAGAAGCGGGAGGTCAGGACGATCCGGACCAGGTTGCGGAGCGCACCCGGCCAGGTGTCGGGGGAGCCGACCGCGGTCTGGCTCCAGTCGCGCTCCGCCATCGCCCTGCCGAGTTCGCCACCGTTGCGGAAGAGCGCCTCGACCGCACCCTCGTCGCCGGCGCCCGGCGTCACGTTCCCTGACGGCTGCGTCCCCACGATCGGCACTCTGCCTGACGAGTCCCGCAGTGCGCTCCCCGGGTTGGCGGCGTGTCGCTCACACGGCGGGTGCCCGGCAAGTCGGTCGACGCGGAGCCGGAGCGGTGCGAACATCCGCCCGTGGAGCTCGCCACCTCGCTGCCGGCCTTCCTGCTGGCGGTGCTGCTCATCTCGGCCTCGCCCGGGCCGGCGATGGCGCTGATCCTGCGCCGGGCGGCGCTGCGTGGGCTCGCCGGCGCGGTGCCGACGGTGCTCGGCCTGGAGCTCGGGCTCTACTGCTGGGCGCTGTTCGCGGGCGCTGGGTTCGCCGCCCTGGTCGCGGCGTCGGAGATCGCGTATCTGGTCCTGCGGGTCGTGGGCGCGGCGGTGCTGCTCTACCTCGGCGTCCGTGCCCTCCGGCAGGCCTGGCCGGCTCGCAGGGGCCCCGACGCCGTCGCGCCGCCGGAACCGCCGGGTCGGCGTCGCTGGTGGGGCTCGTTCGGGGAGGGCGTGCTCGTGCAGCTCGCCAACCCGAAGGCTGCCGTCTTCATGATCGCCTTCTATCCGCAGTTCGTGCCGGCCCGCGGGCCGGTGTTCACGACGACGGCGCTGCTCGGGCTGCTGCAGGTGGCGCTGGAGGCTGCGCTGTACCTCGCCCTGGCCGCCGGGGTCGCCCGGGCCGGCGCCTGGTTCCGCCGCCCGCGGATCCGCCGTCGCCTCGAGGTGGTCAGCGGCAGCGTCCTCATCGGCCTGGGGCTGCGCGTCGCCGTCGGTCCATGAGTCAGTTGCCGGGCTTCATGGTCCGGCCGCGCTGCTGGTCGTCGTCGTCCGCCTCGTAGGCGCCCGGCACGGCGGACGGCTGCGTCGTGTCGGCGCCCGGCGTCGCCGGGCGGTCGGTCAGGTCGCCCCGGCCGGCGGACGGCGTGCCACCCGGCTCGTGCCGGTCGTCGGTGTCGGGCCGTTGCTCGGTCATGCGTTTCCTCCTCGGTCGAGGAAGCGGCTACCCGGTCCGGGGACGGCGAATCGGGGAAGTTGAGTCACTGTGACGAAAGCGTGGGCTCGTCCGGGGGTCGGAGGGTCTGCGTCAGATTGACGTCGTTGCCGTCCGGGTCCCCGATGTGGGCGACTCGTTGACCCCACGGCATGTCGTTCGCCGGCCCCTGGACGTGGCCGCCCAGAGAAGGGACACGCTCGAGCACTGCGTCGACCTCGGGTACCTCGACGCTGAGCAGAATGCGACCGGGGGAGCCGGGTTCGGCGCGGGTGTCGCCGACGAGGTTGAGTTCCGAGTCGCCGAGCGCGAGGACGACGGAGAAGGCAGGCCCGTCCTCGGGGTAGCGCTCGACCTCCCGGGCGCCGAGTAGTCCGGTGTAGAAGGTGAGCAGCCGGTCGAGATCGGCGGTGACGATGATCGGCCGGATGGTGGCGGGCACGGGCACTCCTGGGACGGACGACGGTTGCAGCTGAGACCGTGCCCAGCCGGCGAACTCGTCGGTGCGGGTGGGTGAGATCGTCGCCGCCGTCTACCGTTATCCCCAACACCGAGGCGGCGTCCCCGTGCCGTCGCGCTGCACAGTGAGCTGGCTGAGAAAACCGCGCCGAGGGCGCACCGGAAACGTCAGGGGACTGCGTAGAACGGCAGCTCGGTGTCGGTGGCGATGGACCGCGTGCTGCGCACCAGCGCCCGCTGGGCCAGTCGGGTGCTGAGCAGGGCGTTGCGGAATCGGAGTCCTGCTGCCGATGCCGGCGCCAGGAATCGCCCCGGGTTGGCTCCGGTCTGCCAGCGTCGCGCGTACGAGCGCATTCGCTCCTCGTAAGTAGTGAAGCCGCGTCGGTGGTCGCCGTCGGCCCGTGCCAGTTCGCCGGCGAGCACGTAGGCGCCCACGATGCCGGTGCCGACCCCCATGCCGCCGAGGGTGACGCCCCAGGCGGCATCGCCGAGCAGCGCCGTCCGACCGCTCGTCCAGCGGTGCGCGCGAACCCGGCTGATCGAGTCGAGATACACCTCGGCCGCGTCGTCCAGGCCGGCGAGCAGGGTCGGTGCATGCCACCCCAGGCCCGTGAACGCGCGGGTGATCAGCAGCTTCTGCTCGTCGAGGTCGCAGCGGGCCTGGGGGAGTGGCCGCCCCGCGAAGACGGCGAACGCCAGCGCCCGGTCGGGCGCCCGCTCGTCGACGGTCACGCTGATCATGCGGCCCGGGACGTTGTAGTGCTGCGCGGCAGTGCCGGCCCCGGCGAAGCGGGGGAGGTCCCATCCGGCGACGAGGTATCCGAGGTGGCGCAGGTGGTCGCGTTCCGGTCCGAATCTCAGACGGCGGACGGCGGAGTGCAGGCCGTCGGCCCCGATGACGAGATCGAAGCTCTGGGCGGGGCGGCGGAGGAACTCGACGCGCACGTCGGCGGGACCCTCGAGCATCGCGGTGATCTCGTCGGCGAAGACGTAGTCGACGGCATCGGCGCTGTGCTGGTAGAGCAGCCGCGACAGGTCTCGCCGGCGCACCTCGACGTCGCCTCCCGCGAAGCTGGCCGGCAGCTCGAAGATGGGGCGACTGTGCTCGTCGACCCAGGTCATCGAGCCGCCGTGCGTCTGCACGCTGCGGAGATCGTCGAGGATGCCCATCCGTGCGAGCACGCCGAGATGGGTGGGGCCGCGGAAGTCCACTGCGAACCCGGACGTCCGCAGGGCCGGAGAGACCTCCACGACGGTCACGGTCGCGCCGTGCCGCGCGAGCCAGAACGCCACCGCCGGGCCGGCCACACCGGCGCCGGAGACAAGGACGCGCGTGCCGGAGAGAGCTGTCATCGTGGGCCCCTTGACTAGGTCATCTGTGTCCGTCGGACACGGTGTACCATAGACACAGTTAAGCGGCAGGGCAAGGGGAGGAGTCCGATGAACAGGAGCGCCGTCGACCTTCTGTGGGGCCCTCAGCCCGCGGTGCGGCGGGGCCCGCGACCGACCCTGGATCTCACGACGATCGCGGTGAAAGGCGTCGCCATCGCCGACGACGCGGGCTTGGCGGCTGTCACGATGCAGCGGGTCGCGGAGGGCCTGGGCGTGACGAAAATGGCCCTGTATCGCTACGTGCCCGGCCGGGCGGAGCTGATCGCGCTCATGACCGACCTCGGTATGGGCACACCGCCACGGCTGGACGACATCGCCGGCGGATGGCGTGCGCGACTCGAGCACTGGGCCACCGAGATCTTCGGCCTCTTCGTCGCGCACCCGTGGGCACTCGAGGCGACCCTGGGATCACGGGTCATGGGCCCCAACGAGCTGGGCTGGCTGGAGCAGGCGCTGGCCGTGCTGTCGGACACCCGGCTGAGCGGCGGTCAGAAGCTGGACCTCGTCGCGACGCTGCTGGGGCACGTGCGGATGCTCGCGCAGCAGGCCGCCGCGTTGAGCGGGGCACCGTCCGAGGACCTGCTGGGCCGGACGATGTCGGTCGTGCTCGCCGGCCACGCGGAGCGCTTCCCGTCATTCGTCGCAGCCCTGGCGGACCCGGGCACGGAGGGGCACGCACTGACATTCGGGTTGCGCTGCATTCTCGACGGCGTCGCGCCGCTGGCCGAGCGGGGCTGACTGGGGAGCTTCCGTCAGCGTGACGCTCCCAATGAGTTGACATAATGTGCATTATCGGCGCACGGTGGTTGAGCCCAGAAGGGGCTGGTTCGCCGGTATCCCCGCCCGATCTCACTCCGGCTCGTCGTCCGTTCGCGCGCACGTGTTCGGCAACCGGCGTCGTGTGTGGCCGCCCCGGAGGCATGCGCCCGTGGAGAACCCGCCTCCTCGGCGGCGGTCTCCGGACACCGCAGCACCGCCCAGAGTCCAAGATCAACTCCCCCGCTGTGGATCTTGATGTCTGACCAAGATCATCGCGACCTGCTTCTTGCCATGTCGTGCGCTCGGTGGCTGCTGACGGCCTGGCAACGCATCTTCCCCCATGCAGCCACACCAGCTTCCTAACGTCACAGTGACGTTAGGAAGGTGGTGTGGCCGGCTCGGCGAGCGCGTGCGCCCCGGCGTTCGTAGGGTCGGCCTATGGAACTCCGACGACCGATACTTGCGTTCACGACGGCTTTGACGCTGGTCTGCGGCGGCGCGCTCACGGCATGCGGCGATCCGGTCAACAGCGACACGGGAACGCCGAAGGACACCGCGTCCAACACCAGCCAGCATGAGCAGACCCAGGACAACACTGGGCCGCAGCAGGGCTCGAGCAGCAGCGGCGCCGGCGCGCCGGCGTCCTGATGGTCAGCTGACTCGCTCGGTGACCCACAGACGGTCCAGGCGGCCGGTGGACCGCAGCAGCTCGGCGAGCTGACGTTCCAACTCGACCTTCGTCGGCCGCTCGGTCAGCAGCGTCTGTGCGTCCTCCAGGGCGCAGCGCAACTGGTAGAGCCGGTCCTGCAGCCCGTCGAGCTCGGCCCGGGACACCAGCACCACGTCACCGGGCAGACCGGCCTTCGCGGTGGCCGAGCGCTGCTCGTAGGCGCGCTGACGGCAGGCCTGCCCGCAGTACAGCCGCGGTCGCCCGACCGACCCCTGTTCGGGAAGAACCCGGCGACACCAGCCGCACCGCCGTTGCTCCCCGCTCCCCCGGTTGGGGATGGGGGACACCGGAAGCTCGCTCGTCGTGCCCGCTGCGTGTCGCTCTGCCACGTCTGGGCACGGTAGACGTCCGGGGCGACACTCCCCGGGGACACGCCAGAGAACCGCGCAGGAGGCTCCGAATGGCCGCTCCGGACATCGGCGAGCCGCCACGCTTCGACGTGCCGACCGAACAGGTGCTGCGGGAGGGGCGAAGCCTCAAGTGGACCCGCTACGAGCCCGCGATCGGGGCGTTCGTCGCCGAGATGGACTTCGGCACCGCGCCCGCGGTGACCCGGAGCCTGCTCGACACCGTGCAGCGCGGCCATCTGGGCTACGCCACCCCCCAGGCCGCCGCGCAGATGGCCGGTGCCTGCGCGCGCTGGCTGGGTCGGCGGTACGGATGGGAGGTACCGGACACCTGGATCACCCCGCTCGGCGACGTCGTCGCCGGGCTGCAGGCGGCCATCGAGCGGTTCACTGCGCCCGGATCCGCGGTGGTCCTCCCCACGCCGGCCTACATGCCGTTCCTCGCCGTGCCGGGGCTCTTGGGCCGAGAGCTGATCCAGGTGCCGATGGTCGAGCGCGACGGCCGGGTCACCTATGACCTGGCCGGGATCGCCGCCGCCTTCGACCGGGGCGCCGGGCTGCTCGTGCACGTCAACCCGCACAACCCGCTGGGCCGGGTCTTCGACGTCGACGAGCAACTCGCCCTCGCCGACGTCGTCGCGGCCGCTGGGGCCCGGGTGTTCGCCGACGAGATCCACGCGCCGCTGATCTACCCGGGCGCCGCGCACCGCCCGTACGCCTCGCTGTCGCCCGAGACGGCCCGGCACACGGTCACCGCCACGTCCACGTCCAAGGCCTGGAACGTGCCGGGCCTGAAGACCGCCCAGCTGATCCTGAGCAACCCGGCCGACGTCGAGCACTGGGCGCAGGTGGGAGTCCAGTACGGGCACGGCGCGTCCACTCCCGGCCTGCTGGCCGCCGTGGCCGCCTACGACGACGGCGAGGAGTGGCTGGACGACGTCCTCGGCTACCTGGACGGCAACCGGAGGCTGCTCGCCCAGCTGCTGGCCGAGCGGCTGCCGCAGATCCGGTACACCCCGCCCGAGGGCACCTACCTGGCCTGGCTGGACTGCCGGCGGCTCGGGCTCGAGGGATCCGCCGGGGCGTTCTTCCTGGAGCGGGCCGGCGTCGCGCTGGTCGACGGGCCGGAGTGCGGGGCCCCGGGGGCCGGTCACGTGCGGCTCAACTTCGCCACGCCGCGGCCGGTCCTGGCGACGATCGTGGACCGCATGGCCGGGGCCCTGGCCGCCCGCTGACCGCTCGCCGACCGCGCGGCCGCCCCCACTAGCGTGGACCCGTGCCCTACGCCTTCCTCGACGGGCCCGGACCTGTGGCGATGGCGCACCGGGGCGGTGCCATCGAGCACCTGGAGAACACGATGCCCGCCTTCCAGGCGTGCGTGGACATGGGCTACCGGTACCTCGAGACCGACGTGCGGGTGACGGCGGACGGCGTCCTGGTCGTGTTCCACGATGCGACGCTCGAGCGGGTCACCGACCGGACCGGGCGGGTGGAGTCGATGTCCTGGGCGGAGGTCTCGACGGCGCGGATCGGCGGCCGGGAACCGATCCTCCGGCTCGAGGACCTTCTGGGCGCCTGGCCCGACGTCCGGTTCAACCTCGACATCAAGGCCGCCGGCGTCCTGGCCCCGCTCGTGCGGACGGTGCGCCGGCTCAAGGTGGCCGAGCGCATCTGCCTGGGGTCGTTCTCCGACGCGCGGATCGCGGCGGCCCGCCGCCTGTTCGGCCCGTCCGTCTGCACCGCCCTGGGTCCCCGTGGGGTCGCGGCGCTGCGCCTGTCGTCCTACTCCCCGCGCGCGGCGGGACTCGTCCGCATCCAGGCGGGCGTGGCCCAGGTCCCGCTGCAGCTGGGTGGCCGGGCGTTGGTCGACGAGCGGTTCCTGGCCGCCGCGCACGCCCGCGACCTGCAGGTGCACGTCTGGACCGTCGACACCGAGGAGGAGACGACGGCGATGCTGGATCTCGGCGTCGACGGGGTCATGACCGACCGGCCCGCGATGCTCAAGGAACTGCTCGAGAAGCGCGGTCAGTGGTTCCCTCGCTGAGCGCCCTCGCCGGACGGATGCGCGGCTGGCGCCCGCGCATCCCACCCCTGGCCGACGACCTCGCCCGCCTCGTGAAGCCCGACGATCCCGACTGGTTCGCCCGCGAGATGGCCATCGCCGCCGCACCGCCCTGGGCGGTCTGGACGTTCCTGCTGCGCCGCTTCTCCTGGCTGGTGAGCATCTTCGGCCGGGTGCAGGTGACCGGCGGGATCGCCGAGGAGCTGCGCCGGGGGCCGCTGCTGCTCGCGGCGAACCACATCGGCGACTTCGATCCGTTCGTCATCGCCGTCGCCCTGCACAGGATCGGCGTCGTCCCCCGGATCATGGCGACCGGCGGCATCCTCGCCGCGCCCGTCGCCGGTGCCCTGCTGGAACGGGCCGGCGCCATCCGCGTGGAGCGGGGCACCGAGCTCGCCCGGCACGCCGTCCGGATCACCGAGGTCGCCCTCGTGCAGGGCGGTCACGTCGTGGCCTATCCCGAGGGCCGGGTGGGGCTGGCCGCCGACGGCTGGCCCGAGCGCGGCCGCACCGGGATGGCGCGGATGGCTCTCGGACTCGGCGTCCCGGTGATCCCGGTGAGCCAGTGGGGCGCGCACGAGGTGCTGCAGTACGGCAACGACTGGGGAAAGCTGCGTACCGCCGTGCGCGCGATCGTCCGCCGGCCGACGCTCGCGGTGCACGTGGGTCCCCCGGTCCGGCTCGACGACCTGGAGATGGGCCGCGTCGGTGACGCGAACCGGGCCCGCTACCGCATCGCGGCGGCGATCACCCGGGGCCTGGTCCCGTTGCGCGCCGGCGAGGAGTCGCGGCCGCACTTCGTCGACCGCACGCGCCCGACGACGGCGGTCGCCGCCTACCCGGGCGGGGTCGTGCCGGACGAGGTGCCGTGACCGGCCCGGGAGTACACGGCGCGGGAGTGACCGATGGGGTGACGGCTCCCCCGCGGTGCTGGACCCGCCGCCCGGCCACTGAGAACCTGCGCCGGTGACGACAGCGCTGCCCACCACCGGACCCGGCCTGCCCGTCGACCGGGCGCTCAAGCGGGAACGGTTCGGCTGGTACTCCTACGACTGGGCGATGTCGGTCTTCAACACCTCGGTGACGACCGTCTTCCTGGGGCCCTACCTGACCGCGGTGGCCGAGGACGCCGTCGGCGAGCACGGCCGGCTGTCGTTGCTCGGCCTGTCGATCGCGCCGGGCGCGTGGTTCTCCTACGTGCTGTCGTTCTCCGTGCTGGTCCAGGTCCTGGTGCTGCCGATCACCGGTGCCGTCGCCGACCGGACGGGCCGCAAGCGGGAGATGCTGGCCGGCTTCGCGTTCCTGGGGGCGCTGGCCACCACGGCGATGTTCTTCATCGCCGACGGCCGGTGGTTGCTGGGTGCGCTGCTGTTCGTCGTGGCCAACATCGCCTTCGGCGCGGCGACCGTCGTCTACTACTCCTGGCTGCCCGATCTGGCCGGCCCCGACGAGCGCGACGACGTCTCGAGCAAGGGCTGGGCGTTCGGCTACGTGGGGGGTGCCCTGCTGCTCGCCGTCCACCTCGGCCTGGTGCTCGCCCACGACTCGCTCGGGCTGACGACCGGCGAGGCGGTGCGCATCGCACTGGCGACGGCGGGGCTCTGGTGGGGGGCCTTCACGGTGTTCACCGTGTCGCGGCTGCGCAACCGCCCGGTGCGCGACCCCGACGCCGTGCGCAGCCACAGCGGCTTCCGGCAGCTCGCCACGACGATGCGCGAGATGCGGGCGTTCCCGCTCACCCTGTGGTTCCTGGGTGCCTACCTGTTGTTCAACGACGGAGTCCAGACCGTCATCGCCCTGTCGGCGACCTACGCCACCGAGGAGCTCGACCTCGACCAGTCGGTGCTGACCGGCGCCATCCTGATGGTGCAGGTGGTGGCGATCGGCGGTGCCCTGGGACTGGGCCGGCTGGCCGGCCGGTACGGAGCCCGGCGGGTGATCCTCGGCGCGCTGATCGCCTGGATCGTCGTGCTGGTGGTGGCGTTCTTCCTGCAGTCCGGCGCCGTGAGCCAGTTCTACGCACTGGCCGCCGTCATCGGCATCGTGCAGGGCGGCACGCAGGCCCTGTCGCGGTCGCTGTTCAGCCAGCTGATCCCGCTGGGCAAGGAGGCCGAGTACTACGGCTTCTACGAGATCAGCGACCGCGGGACCAGCTGGCTGGGGCCGCTCGCGTTCGGGCTCACCTACCAGCTGACCGGCTCCTACCGGCTGGCGATCGTCAGCCTGGTCATCTTCTTCGTGGCCGGCTTCGTCGCGCTGGCCGCGCTGCCCATGCGCCGCGCCGTCGTCGAGGCCGGCAACACCCCACCGGAGCGCCTGTGACCCCGGCCGAGTCCCCGGCCACCCAACCCCCACTGCCCGAGCTGGAGTCCGTGCCGGCGGCCGGCGACCGGCGTCGGCACCCCGCGCCGGCGCACCTGCGGTTCTTCCACGGCCCGATGGACTGCGGCAAGTCCACGCTGGCCCTCCAGGTCGACCACAACCAGCAGCGCCAGGGCCGCCACGGCGTCCTCCTCACCCAGGGGGACCGGTCCGCGGCGCCGCAGATCAGCTCCCGGGTCGGGCTCTCCCGGGCGGCCGTGGAGGTCGACGGTGACACCGATCTGCAGTTGCTCGTCCGCGACCGGTGGGCCGAGGGGCACCGGGTGGACTATCTCATCGTCGACGAGGCGCAGTTCCTGACCGCGGCGCAGGTCGACCAGCTCGCGTCCCTGGTCGACGACTGGCACGTCGACGTCTACGCCTTCGGGCTGACCACCGACTTCCGCGCCCGCCTGTTCCCCGGCACGCAGCGGCTCCTGGAGGTCGCCGACGACGTCCAGCGGGTCCAGGTGGAGGTTCTCTGCTGGTGCGGGCTGCCGGGGCTGCTCAACGCCCGCGTGGTCGACGGCGCGATGGTGCGGTCGGGTGAGACCGTGGTGGTCGCGGACACCGCACCGGCCGATCCGCCGCGGGCGGCAGAGGGCCGCTCCCCCGCCGTCCGGTACCAGGTGGTGTGCCGGCGGCACTACGTCCGCGGCCAGCTCGACCCGTCGACGGCGGGGCCGGGACAGCTGTCGCTGACCTGACGGGGGCGGAGGGGTCACCCCTCCGGGGGGCAGTGACGCTCCGGATCTGACCCCATGCGATGATGAGCAACTGTTTCGGGGGAATCTCTCCGCCATTTCTGTCGTTGATCTCTGCGAGTCCGCGTGCCTGGGTATGCCCCGGTCGCCGGACACCGAGTTTCGACCGACACCACGAACGAGAGGACGGTGGGCCATGGGCGAGCGTTCCCTGCGCGGCAGCCGACTGGGCAGCGTCAGCTACGAGACCGAGCGGAACACCGCGCCCATCGAGCGGCAGTACGCCGAGTACCGGTGCCCCTCGGGCCACCTGTTCACGGTGCCGTTCGCTGACGACGCCGAGCTCCCCGACACCTGGGAGTGCAAGTTCGACGGTGGTGCGGCCAAGCTGGTCGGCGGTGCCGAGCCGGCCCCCAAGAAGGTCAAGCCCCCGCGCACGCACTGGGACATGCTGCTCGAGCGGCGTTCCGTCGAGGACCTCGAAGAGGTGCTCGCCGAGCGGCTCGACGTCCTTCGTGGACGGCGCACCCGCGCCAGCTGAGCCCAGCACAGCTCGACCGAACGGCCCCGGTGGATCCCCACCGGGGCCGTTCCGCGTCTGGGGGCGGGCTGCGGTCGCGATCCGGGCCCCGGACGAGCCTGCGCTTCCGCGTGCTGCGATAGGCCGGCCCGCGTCAGAGCAACGGGCGGCCGTCGGGGCCGCGGACGATCTCGCCCTCGATCACCAGCGGTCCGGCGTCGGGCATGGGGCCGCCGACGCCGGCCGTCCGCACGCTCTCCACCCGCACCGGGCCGCGCAGGCGGTCGGGCAGCCGCCCGATCACCAGCCGCGTCAGCAGCCCGCGGACCAGCCCGCGGGTGACCGGCAGCAGGCAGAGGAGGCCGACCAGGTCACCGAGGAAGCCCGGCAGCACCATCAGCAGCCCACCGGCGGCCACGAGTCCGGCGTCCCCGAGCTCCCGGCCGGCCGTGCGGCGGGACCGGGCCCGTTCGCGGAGGTCGGCGAGTGCCTTCGTGCCCTGCCGCCCCAGCAGCGCGACGCCCAGTGCGCTGGTGGCCAGCGTCGCCAGGATCGTCCACCCCAGCCCGATCCAGCTCGCGACGAGCACGAACACGACGAACTCGGCCAGGACGACCAGCCCGGCGGCCAGGCGCACCCGGCGTCCGACAGCGTCTCTCACCACGGTCCTGCCTCTCCCTGCCCGCATCCCCGGCGACGGCGGCCCGCCAGCCGGGCCGCGCTCATCGCCCGCGGGAGCGGGTCCGCGCCGGCACGGGTCGGGCGACCCGGCCCGGCAGCCAGTCGGCCAGCCGGTCCTGCAGTCCCCACACGGTGACCCGCACCAACGCTTCCTTAACGATCGAGCGGCTCATCTTGCTCCGGCCGAAGGCACGTTCGGTGAACGTGATCGGCACCTCCCGGACACGGGCGCCCGAGCGGAACGCCCGCCACGCCCAGTCCACCTGGAAGCAGTAGCCGTGGCTGGCCACGTCGTCGAAGTGCAGCGCGTCGATCAGCTCGCCCCGCGCGGCGCGATAGCCGCCGGTGGCGTCGCTGAGCGGGAGGCGCAGCGCCCAGCGGGTGTACCGGTTGCCCAGGCGCGACAGCAGCAGGCGGTGCATCGGCCAGTCCGCCACCGCTCCCCCGGGCACGTACCGCGAACCGAGGACGAGATCGGCGGACTCCAGCGCGGTGAGCAGCAGTGGCAGCTGCTCCGGGGCGTGCGAGCCGTCGGCGTCCATCTCGACGACCACGTCGTACCCGTGCTCGCGCGCCCACCGGAAACCGGCGACGTAGGCGGGCCCGAGCCCCTCCTTCGTCGTCCGCCGCAGCACGTGCACCCGGGGGTCGGCCTGCGCCAGCTTCTCGGCGAGGTCGCCGGTGCCGTCCGGCGACCCGTCGTCGACCACGAGCGCGTGCGCCGTCGGCACGCTCGCGGCCAGCCGGGTCAGGATCGGCTCGAGGTTCTGCACCTCGTCGTAGGTGGGCACGATGACGAGCACCCGGTCGCTCACCGCCGTCCCCTCCCCCGCCGCCTCCCGACGATGAGGAGACCGGCCGCCCCGAGGCCGGTCAGCACCCACTCCGGGCCCGCTCCCAACCGCTGGGCCACGGTCGTGGAGTGCCGCTGGGCGATCTGCTCGACGAAGACCGCCGGCGTGAACAGGGACGACGACTCGGCGATGCTGCCATCGGGGGCGACGATCGCCGAGATGCCGCTGGTGGCCGCGACCGCGACGGTGCGGCCGAACTCGACGGCGCGCAACCGGCTCATGGCCAGCTGCTGGGCGCTCTCGTCGGTGTAGCCGAACGTCGCGTTGTTGGTCTGGACGACGATCATCCCCGCGCCCCCGTCGACGACGTCGCCGACCAGCCCGTCGTAGACGACCTCGAAGCAGATCAGGTCGCCCAGCCGGGCGCCGCCCGCGTCCAGGACGCCGACACGGTCACCGGCGACGAAGTCGTGGCGGACCAGGTCCACCTTGTCGCTGAAGAAGCGGAAGAAGCCGCGCGCCGGCACGTACTCGGCCAGGGGCACGGGATGCCGCTTGACGTAGGTGTCCCCCGGCCCGTCGACGGGATCCCAGACGATCGCGGTGTTGCGGACGTTCTGCCCCGGGCCGTCGACCACCGCGCCGACGAGGATCGGCGCACCGACCGCCCGCGCGGCCCGGTCGATCTGGGCTGCCGCGTCGGCGTTGGTGTACGGGTCAATGTCGGAGCTGTTCTCCGGCCAGAGAACGACGTCGGGCTGCGGTTGCCGCCCCGCCGCCACGGCTGCGGCGAGCTCCCGGGTGCGCTGCACGTGGTTGTCGAGCACGGCGCGGCGCTGGGCGTTGAACTCCAGGCCCGCCCGGGGCACGTTGCCCTGGATGACGGCGACGGTCGACGTCGGGCCACCCGAGGTGAGCGACGGACCGGGCAGCGGCAGCCAGGCCAGCGCCCCGACCAGGGGGACGGCGAGGACGGCGCCCACGCGCAGCGCCGCCGTCCGCAGCGCCGGGCCGCGCTCCCCCGCCGCGTCGGCCACCCGCCAGGCACGGTGCAGCGCGATCGCGGCCGCGGCGAGCAGTGCCCCGGCGAGCGCGACCGCGAAGCTGACCAGCGGGACGCCGCCGTACGCGGCCAGGGAGAGCAGCGGGCCCTCGGTCTGGCTGAACCCGAGCCGACCCCACGGAAAGCCGCCGAGGACGAATCGCCCGCGCACCGCTTCGTCGGCGACCCAGAGCGCGGCAGTCCAGAGCGGCCACAGCGGCAGCCGGGAGGTGAGCGCGGTCACGCCGCCGAGCAGGGCGAGGTGGGCAGCCTCCCAGACGGCCAGCGCCAACCACGGGAAGGCTCCGACGTAGATCCCGGTCCAGGAGAGCAGTGGGACGAAGAAGGTGAGGCCGAAGACCAGTCCGAGCCACAGGCCGGACCGCCAGCGCTGCCCCCGGACGGCCAGCGCGAGCGCGGCCGGGCCGAGGACCGCCAGGGCCGGGAGGTCGTGGTCGGGGAAGGCGAGGACGAGGACGAGACCGCCGGCGGCGGCGAGCAGAGTGCGCCACGGCATCCGCCGGGCGCTCCGGCCGGCGGGCGACCTCGGAGAGTCGGCCGGCCGCGCGAGCGTGCCGGTTCCCGGCTCTCCTGCACCTGCCGGCACGGACTGCCTCCCGGAACGCCGTCCCGGGCCGCTGGGTGCCGGGATCCTCCCCGCGCCGGACGGGCGGGGTCCGGACCGCCGCAGCGCTGCCGCGGTCCTGACCCAGCATCCCATCCCGCCAGACCCGGGTCGTCCGACAGCGCCGGCAGGATGCGCCGCCCGGGATCCGCATCTTCGGGCCGGACGGCCGGTCGCTGGAGGCGACCGGCTCGACCGTTGTCTGATGGCGCGGACGTCGGGCGGGCTCCACCGGAGGTGCCGGTCCGTCCTCCCCCGGCGGCCCGCCGCCCCCCTCGGCCCGGCTGTGGCACGGAGCGGCGCCGACGCCGCCTCCCGTGCCGGCCGGGGGGCCGCACGAATCAGCCGGAGAGCACGTTCCGGTGCTCCCGATCTGGAACTGCAGCGACTGTAAGAACTGACCGCGCCCGCGTCGGTACTCCAGGTGACAACGGGAGGGACTGTGACCGGATCGTTACCTCGACTGGAGCGTCGGGGTCAGGCGGCTGCCGGCACCACGAGGGTCGCGGTGGCCTCGACGACGACGAGTGGCTCGTCCAAAACCCGGGCCGCAGACGGACCGCGCTCGGGCTCGGCCCGCGCCACGACCCGTGCGGTGCAGCGCAGCTCCCTGCTCCGACGCCCGACGCGGACGACCTCGGCGGTCGCCTCCAGTACGTCGCCCGCGCGCACCGGCCCGCGGAACGACACCTCCGAGTAGCCGGCGAGCAGCCCCTCGTCGCCGTCCATCACGATCGCGACCTCGGTCGCGACGTCGCCGAACAGACCGAGGGTGTACGCGCCGTCCACCAGCGAGCCTCCGTAGTGGGCGTGCGCGTACGGCACGTACCGGCGATGGGTCACGGTGAGGCCGAGGCGAGGGTCGGTCATGCGGGCTCCTTCACGAGTGCGTGCACGAGGTAGCTGGCGACCTCACCGGGCGTCGTCCCCCGGCCGAAGACCTTGTCGACGCCGAGGTCGGCCGCCATGGCCGGGTCGAACCGGGGTCCGCCGACGACCAGGAGCGGCCGGGACTCCCCCATCGCCTCGCGGAACGCCGCGGCGAGCTCGCGGGTGTTGCGCAGGTGCGCGTCCTTCTGGGTGACCACCTGGGACACCAGGACGGCGTCCGCGCGCGCGGCACGGGCCTTCGCCACCAGCTCGGGGACGGTCACCTGGGCGCCGAGGTTGGTCACCGCCATCTCGCGCAGGTATTCCAGGCCCTTCTCCCCCGCGAAGCCCTTCACGTTGAGGATCGCGTCGATGCCGACCGTGTGGGCGTCGGTGCCGATGCAGGCGCCGAGGACGACGAGCTTGCGGCCCAGCCCGGTGCGGATGGCGCCGTTGATCTCCGCCGAGGACAGCAGCGGGTAGGCCCGCTCCTCCACGACCACGGCGTCCAGGTCCACCAGGTGCTTCACCGAGCCGTAGACGACGAAGAACGTGTAGCCGACGTCGATGGCGTGGCTGTGCACGACCATCGCGGGCTCGATGCCCATCTTGGTGGCCAGCTGCAGGGCGGCACCCTCGGCCTTCGGACCCATGGGCACGGGCAGCGTGAACGACGTCTGCACCATCCCGTCGCCGGTGGTGTCGCCGTAGGGCCGCACGATGGAACCGTCAGGCATGCGACACCTCCTTCTCCAGGAGCTCCACGGCGGGGTTGTAGGCGTCGGGGGCGAGCTCGACGACGCCGTCCAGGCCCTTGCCGCCGTCCGCCGGCCGCTTGGTGATGCCGAACGTGCCGTCGGCGATCGCCTGGATGAGCCCCTCGGGGTGGTCGGCGATCCGGCCGAGCAGGTCGACGGCCTCGCGGAGCACGGTGTCGGCCCGGCGGTCGATGAAGCCACCCGGCGGCGGGGCGAAGTCCTCGGCGAGGTTGCCCGCGGAGTTCAGCACGTAGCGGACGTTGCGCAGGGCGAGGTCCCGGTCCGACAGCCACGGGGTGACCACGGCCTCGGTCATCATCCCGACCAGCAGGATGCCCTGACCGGTGAGCGCCCCGGCGAGGTTGAAGAAGCCGTCGAGCAGGTAGCCGCGGAACACGTCGCCGGTCATGTGCTTCGTGGGGGGCATCCACTTCAGCGGGGCGTCGGGGAACAGCGACCGGGCCAGCAGCGCGTGGGCGAGCTCCAGCCGGAAGGACTCCTCCCGGTCGGGGTCGATCTCGAAGGCGTGCCCGAGCCCGAGCTGCCAGTCCTCGAGTCCGGCCTCCTTGGCCAGCGTCTCGTTGAGCAGCTGGCTCACGGTCACGGTGTGCGCCTCGTCGACGGCGTCGGCGGTCGTGAGGTAGTTGTCCTCGCCGGTGTTGATGATGATCCCGGCGCGGGCGTGCACCATCCGGCTGAACCGCTGGTCGACGAAGGTCCGCCGGGGGTTGATGTCGCGGAAGAGGATCCCGTACATCGCGTCGTTGAGCATCATGTCCAGCCGCTCGAGCCCGGCCAGCACGGCGATCTCGGGCATGCAGAGACCGCTCGCGTAGTTGGTCAGCCGGACGTACCGGCCGAGCTCGGCGCTGACGTCGTCCAGGGCGGCCCGCATGAGCCGGAAGTTCTCCTGCGTGGCGTACGTGCCGGCGTAGCCGGTGCGGGTGGCCCCCTCCGGCACGTAGTCGAGCAGCGACTGCCCGGTCGAGCGGATGACGGCGATGACGTCGGCCCCGGCCCGCGCGGCGGCCTGCGCCTGCGGGATGTCCTCGTAGATGTCGCCGGTGGCGACGATCAGGTAGATCCACGGACGGCGTGGCGGATCCCCGTGCAGCGCGACGAGCTGCTCCCGCCGGCGGCGGTTGGCGTCGATGCGGGCGATCCCTGCCGCGACGGCGGCGTGCGCGGCGTTCCGGGCGCACTCGGCATCCGCGCCGGTCGGCACGGTGAAGCGCGCCGTCCCTGCGCCGACCTCCTCGGCCAGCGACTGGAGCGACGTCCCCCGGGCCAACGCGTGCCAGACCGGCAGCGCGACACCGGACTCCAGGCCCACCTGGTCGCGCACGGCGTCGACCACCCGGTTCACCCAGGGGACACGGTCCTCGGTGCGCCCCTCCCCCGTCACCGGGTCGGTGCCGGTCAGCCCGGCCAGCCGCAGCACCGCGCGCTCGACGGACACGGTGGTGTGCCGTTGGGCGAGGTCGACGACCGGCTGCGCGGCCCGCGCCGCGAGCTCCCGCGAGCGCGCGACGAGCGTCGGATCGAGGGTCAAGGTGCTCATGGCCGCTCCCCTCCCGGGACTTCCTGTACAGAACGTCCCTCAGCAGCTGGGACCTTCTGTACAGAAAGTCCCGAACGGTGCGTCACGTGTGGTCTCCGATCGGCGTGCCGTCGACGATCAGGAGCCGGCAGGTGGGCCGGGCCCGCTGACTTAGGACGGCGGACAGGGTGTCGGTCGTGGCCCACAGCGCCAGGTGCGCCGGGGCGCCGATTGCGAGCGGGCCGACGGGATGCTCGGCGCGTGCCGCGTACCAGCCCCCGTGGGTGGCCGCGTCGAAGGCGTCGAACGGGCGCAGGCCCGAGCCGGGCGTGCGGTGGTCGGCCGCGGCGTGCACGCCGCCCCACGGATCCAGGGGCGTGACTGGAGCGTCGCTCCCGAGGGCGAGCGCCACACCGGCGTCGGCGAACGCGGCGAACGGGTTGGTCGCGAGGGCCCGGTCGGCACCCAGCCGCTCGGCGTACATGCCGGCGTCCCCGCCCCAGGCGGCGTCGAAGGCCGGTTGCACGCTGGCGACCATGCCCAGGTCGCGCATCCGCTCGATGTCGGGCCGGTCGATCATCTCGACGTGCTCGAGCCGGTGGCGGCAGGCGCGGACGGCCGGGCGCCCGAGCTCGGCCGCGACGGTCTCGACGGCGAAGACGACCTGGGCGACGGCGGCGTCCCCGATGGCGTGGAACCCGGCCTGGACGCCGGCGAGGGTGCAGGCCCGGACGTGGTGGACGAGCTGGCCGGAGGCGAAGCGGAGGGTTCCGGACGTGTCCGGGCGGTCGGCGTAGTGGCCGTTGCCCAGCGCGGCGGTGTGCGAGCCGAACGAGCCGTCGCAGAACAGGTCTCCCCCGGCGCCGGCCAGCCCCAGCTCGCGGACGACGTCCAGCCCGCCCCGCTCGGCCAGCTCGCCCCAGAACCCGAGGACCCGCGGCCCCGGCGTCGACGCGGCCAGGTCCAGCAGCGCGGCGAGGTCGTCGGCGCCGGAGACCTCGGGGCCGGCCATCTCGTGCAGGCAGCCGATGCCGAGGGCGGCGGCCGCGGCGAGCGTCGCCCGCTGGGCGGCGCGGCGCTGATCGGGGCCGACCGCGCCGAAGGCCGCGGTCCGGGCGGCGTGGTGGGCATCGAGCCGGAGTTGGCCGTCGGGGTGGTATCCCGGCAGCTCGGTGATGCCCGGCACTGCGTCCAGCAGTGCCGTCGACACCGTCGCGGAGTGCACGTCCACCCGTGCCAGGTAGGCCGGGCGGTCGCCGACGACGGTGTCCACATCGGCGCGGGTCAGGCCGCGGCCCTCCGGCCACGACGTCTCGTCCCATCCCGTGCCGAGCACGATGCCGGACGGCGTGGCGGAGATGTGCTCCCGGATGGACGCAACGGCGTCGGCGAGGCTCAGGCTCCCGTGGAGGTCCAGCCCCCCGAGCGCCAGGCCGGTGCCGGTGGCGTGCACGTGCGCGTCGACGAAGGCCGGGGTGAGCAGCGCGCCCTCCCCCGGGATCGTCCGGTCGGCATCCGGCGCCTCGTCCGCTGCGCCCACCCAGGCGATCCGGCCGTCGGCCAGCTGGACGGCCCGCCCGGGGCGGTCGCCGATGGTGACGTCGGTGACGAGGAGGCTCATTCGGTCACTCGCGGATCGATCAGTGCGCGGACGCCGTGGTTCCGGCGATAGAGCTCCAGGGCCAGTGCCGCGTGCCCGGGCGTGTAGCCGTTGCCGATGAGCATGGTCACGTCCGCCGCCATCCCCTCCGCGCCGAGGGCCGCCGCCGGGAACGACGTGGCCATGGAGAAGAAGACCACGGTGCCGCCCTCAGCCGTGGCGAGGATCGCGCCGTGCTCGGCGCCCCGGACGTCGACGCAGACGACCGTGAGGTCGGCCGGCGTCCCCACCGCGGCGGCGACGGCGAGCGGGTCGGTGGCGTCGGCGACGACGACCCGGTCGGCGAGTCCGGAGGCGCGGAGGGCGGCCGCTTCCGCGTCGTTCCGCACCAGCCCGGTGAGCTGTCCGGCGCCGGCGGCGCGGGCCGCGGCGAGCGACAGACTGCCCGACTTCCCCGCGGCACCCAGGACGGTGACCGACCGCGCCGCCGTCCGCTCGACGACCCGGGCGGTGGTGGCCGGCGCGCCGCACACGTCCAGCAGCGCGAGGGACACCGCGTCGGGCAGGTCGTCGGGCAGCACCGCGGCGATCGAGCGGGCGAAGAGGATCGCCGTCCCCTCGGCCGGAACCTGCTCCGACCGGCCGTCCCAGCGGGCCAGCCCGTCGGTGATCCGCAGGGGGGTGAGGGTCAGGGAGACCAGCGTGGCGACCCGGTCGCCGACGGCGAGACCGAGCGGGGACTCCGGGCCGAGGGCGTCGACGGTGCCGATCAGCATGCCGCCCGAGCCGGTCACCGGGTTCTGCATCTTGCCGCGGGTGGCGACGATGTCCAGGACGGCGGCCCGCACGGCGGCGCCGTCACCGCCGCAGGACTCCGAGAGCTGCCGGAAGGATGCGGCGTCGAGGTTCAGCCGCTGGACGGCGATGCGGACCTCGTCGGGGCCGATCGCGGGGTCCGGGTCGAGCCGCACGGCGGCCTGCGGCAGAACTCCCGCGGGCTCGAGCACCCGGTGCACGCCGAGCGCCCGCTCGACCGATGCCTGCACGTCGTCTCTCCTGTCTCACTCGTTCGTTGGTGGAGAACCTAGCGCGTCAGCGCGCAATGACCGAAGATTCTCCCGTAAGGTCACCCGTGTTGCGGAGACCCGCTGCACTGGACCCGGGAGGACGTCGTGCTCGAACAGCCCTACGAGTACTCGGCTCGCGAGCTCGTCGAGCCCGACTGGCGCCGGCTGCCCGGATTCGCCGACGTGACCGACGAGCAGTGGCGCAGCGCCCAGTGGCAGCGCGTCAACTGCGTGAAGAACCTGCGCCAGCTCCGTGGTGTGTACGGCGACCTCCTCGACGAGTCGTTCTACGCCGACGTCGAGGCCGACCAGGCCGGTCGCGCCACGATGTCACTGCTGCTGCCGCCGCAGATGCTCAACACGATGGTGCCTGACGCGGTGCCGACCTCGGCCGCCATGCTCGCCGACCCGGTGCGCCGCTACATGCTCCCGGTGGCGTCCGACCGGCTGCCCGGCGCCGCGGCGAGCCACCCCTACGCGGCCCGCGACTCGCTGCACGAGCACGAGATGTGGACCGTCGAGGGGCTGACTCACCGCTACCCCACCAAGGTGCTGGCCGAGCTGCTGTCGACCTGCCCGCAGTACTGCGGCCACTGCACCCGCATGGACCTGGTGGGCAACTCCACCCCCGCCGTGCCGAAGCTGAAGTTCGAGCTCAAGCCGGTGGACCGGCAGGCGGCGATGCTCGAGTACCTGCGGGTCACGCCCGGCGTCCGGGACGTGGTCGTGTCCGGCGGCGACGTCGCGAACCTGCCGTTCAAGAACCTCGAGGCGTTCGTCGCCGGGCTGCTGGAGATCGAGTCCGTCCGCGACATCCGGCTGGCGTCCAAGGCGCTCATGGGCCTCCCGCAGCACTGGCTGCAGGAGGACGTCGTCGAGGGGATGACGCGGCTGGCGGCGACCGCACGGGCGCGGGGCGTCAACCTGGCGATCCACACCCACGTGAACGCCGCGCAGTCGGTGACGCCCCTGGTTGCCGAGGCCGCCGGCGCGATGCTCGCCGCCGGCGTGCGCGACGTCCGCAACCAGGGCGTGCTGCTCGAGGGCGTCAACGCCACCGCCGGTCAGCTCCTGGACCTGTGCTTCGCGCTGCAGGACGGCGCCTCGATCACGCCGTACTACTTCTACATGTGCGACATGATCCCCAGCGCCGAGCACTGGCGGGTCTCGCTGGCGAAGGCGCAGACGCTGCAGCACGACATCATGGGCTACCTGCCGGGCTTCGCCACCCCGCGGATCGTCTGCGACGTGCCCTACGTCGGCAAGCGCTGGGTGCACCAGGTCGCCGAGTACGACCGCGAGCGCGGCATCAGCTACTGGACGAAGAACTATCGCACCGGCATCGAGCGCACCGACGAGGACGCGCTGGACCGCCGGTACACCTACTACGACCCGATCCGCACGTTGCCGGCGAGCGGCCGGGCGTGGTGGGCACAGCGCGAGCACGACCCGGTCGCGGCCGAGGTGCGCGCCGCGTCGTCCCGGGCCGCGTCCGCCGCCGACCTGCTGGGCTGAACCCGGCGGTCCGGGTGTCCCCGGCCGCCCCGCGGGGGTAAGGCACCCGGCATGGGGGACGACGGAGGGCTGCGCACCGAGCGGCTGCGGCTGCGGGCGTGGACGGCCGCACCGGAGGATCTCGCCCGGCTGACCGACCTCTACGGGCGCGAGGAGGTCTGCCGCTGGCTGGGCGGGCCGCCGTCGGTGTCCTCCGAGGAGCTGGTCGGGCGCTGGGCGGCTGTGCAGGCCCTGGACGAGCGGTTCGGCTGCTGGGCGATCGAGCTGGCCGACGGCACCGTCGCCGGCACGGTGCTGTTCAAGCCGCTGCCCGACGGCGTCGGCGAGGTCGAGGTCGGCTGGCACCTGCACCCGGACTCGTGGCATCACGGGTACGCCACGGAGGCCGCGCGCGCGGTGATCACGCGGGGGTTCGAGGCAGGGCTGCCCGAGGTGTACGCCGTCGTCCGCCCGGGGAACGAGGCGTCGGTCGCCGTCTGCCGGCGGCTCGGCATGGCTCCGCTGGGCCGGCTGCGCCGCTGGTACGGCGTGGAGCTGGACGCGTTCCGGCTCATGGCGCCGGTGGTCGTGGAGTGACCGTCAGCGGCGGCTGATCAGGGCCTTCAGTCGGGCGACCGGCGTCGGCTTCGCCTTCTTGAGCTCCTTGCCCGCGGCGCGGATGGCGTCGTCGGCCGCCGCGGCCTCGGGGGTCGGTGCCGTGCCGCCGAGGTGCGCCGGCAGCCACCAGCGGTCGTCGGGGCCGGCCGGCTGCTGCGGGTAGCTGCGCTGCGCGTCGTCCAGGAGTTCCTCCATTGCGGCCCGCGTGCGCCGCAGGATCGACTGGGCCTTCTCCCCTGGCTCGGCGACGATCGGCTCGCCCAGGATCACCGTGACGGCGACCCCGCGGCGCAGCTGCACCTTTCCCTTGGTCGCCACCCGGTGCCCGCCCCAGACCGCCGCCGGGATGATCGGAACCCCGGACTGGACCGCCATCCGCGCCGCGCCGGCCTTGAGCTCCTTCACCGTGAAGCTCGGGCTGATGGTCGCTTCGGGGAAGACGCCGACGACCTCGCCGTCCTTCAGGGCCCGGACCGCGGCTTCGAACGCCGCCGCTCCGGCGCGCCGGTCGACGGGGATGTGCCGCATGGCGCGCATGAACCGCCCGGCGAACCAGTGGTCGAAGACCGCCGATTTCGCCATGAACCGCACCATCCGGTGCTGCGGCAGCGCGCCCAGGCCGAGGAACGTGAAGTCGAAGTAGCTCACGTGGTTGCTGCAGATGATCGCGCCGCCGGTCGTGGGCACGTGCTCGGCACCGCGGACGTCGAAGCGGAACCCGAACAGCCGGAAGATGACCAGCGCCAGCCGGATGACGAACCGGTAGGGACGGTCGCGCCGCGAAGGCGCAGGGCCGAACAGATCGGGGCGGACGACGTCGCGCCAGCTCGCCGTGTACATGGGGCGCAATCTAGCCCGCGGGGCTGGGAGCCGCCCGGTCGGCAGCGTCCGGTTCCCCGGCGGTGAGGGCGACGGCGGTGCGGACGACGGACGCGAGGTCGCCGCCGGTCTCCCGGTGGACCCGACGCTGCAGGTCGGCACCGGTGCCGCGGCGCAGGATCGCGGCGACGCCGTCGGACACCCGCTGCTCGTCGCCCGCGTCGGCCAGCGCGGGCCGGACGTGTTCGAGGAGCGCGCCGAGCACCTCGGTCGCAGGAGCGGGGCGCCCGGTGCAGGGGTGGACGAGGTCGCCCGTGATCCCGGAACGCCCGGCCCGCCACGAGGCCAGGCGCAGGAGCTGGGCGGGCACGGCGGGCGCCGGTGTGGCCGCTCGGGCCTCGCGGGCGGCGACCTCGACCAGGCCCCGGACCAGACCGGCGAGGGTGACCGCGTCCTCCACCCGGAGAGCGACGTCGGCGGTCCGGACCTCGACGGTCGGCCACTTCTCCGACAGCCGGGCGTCGAAATAGACCATGCCGGAGTCGAGCACGGTGTCGGTGGCCAGGACGCCCTCGATGAGCCGGTGGTAGGTCGCGGCGTCGGGGAAGACCTCGGTCGGCCCGGCCGACGGCCAGCGCTGCCACGTCCGTGACCGGTAGCTGGCGTAGCCGGTGTCGATGCCCTGCCAGTACGGCGAGTTGGCGGTGAGCGCCGTCAGCACGGGCAGCCAGACCCGGATCCGGTTGAGGACGGCGACGCCCTCGTCGTCGTCCTCGACGCTGACGTGGACGTGGCAGCCGCAGGTGAGCATCTCCTGGGCGGTCAGCCCGAAGGCGTCGAGCATCCGGGCGAACCGCTCCCCCTCCGTCGGGACGGGGTCCACGGCGACGGGCGAGGTCGCCAGTGCGGCGACGGAGGCCCCGACGGTGGCGGCGGCGGCCGCCGCGCGGCTCCGCCAGAAGCGCAGCTCGGTGTCGACCTCGGCCAGATTCGTGCAGACGGGAGTGCCGAGTTCGAGCTGCTGGGCCTTGAGCTCGGGCATCAGGTGCGCGGCGGACTCTCCGCCGGTCTCGCTGCCGGTGTCGTCGGCGCGGTCGTGCTCGGCGGCGGTCTCCCCCTCGCCGCGCCGCGCGGCGGCCTCCAGGGCGTCCGGGCCGAGCGGAACCGGGCGGCCGCCGGAGTCGACGACCAGGAGTTCTTCTTCCACGCCGACGGTTCGCACCCGTCCATTCTTCCCAGGGTGTTGCGGGGCCCGCCGGACGGATCGGGGCCGCCCACTCCATCGGGTCACGGCGGTCATCGATCCGTTATGCCCAAGAAAGCGACGGATCTTCTACGGGACCTGCGGTCCCGCTCCCCCCATGGTCACCTTCCGGCGCACGCGTCCGTTCCCGCGGTTGCTGCTTTGCCGCCCGGAGGGCGGCAAATGTGCGTTCTCGGCAGGAGCCGACGAAATCGCCGCGCGTTTTTGTTGGGGATAACGGTAGTATTCCGGCATGCGAGGTGGGTGGCAGCAGCCACTGCCCGACATGCCGGCTCCTCCCCCGGCGCGTGCCTGGCGTCGGTTGGACGCGCCGCCCGGGTACGAGGCGCAGTGGCGCAGGCTCGCCGACGCGGCCCTCGAGCTGGGGCTCGGCCCGGAGCAGCTGGGCGAGACCGGGCTCGACCCGCTGGCCGCCGCCCGCGGGTGGAAGCCCGCCACCGTGGCGCTGTACAGCAAGGTCGCCCGCTACGGCGGGATAGCCCTGCCGCGGGTGGCCACGCCCGAACCCGATCCGCCTGCGCTCGAGCTCCGGCCACTCACGCTGGTGCGCAACGAGGACCCGGAGCACCTGCGCGCCGTCGCCTGGTGCGCGCTCGCTCTCGCGTGGCCGGCCCCGGTGGCGGTGTTCCGCTCGCTGCGCCGGGACCAGGTGCACGTGACCGCGAGGCGGCTGCTGGTGGCGACCGACGACGGCGAGTGGTCGGTGCCCGGGGCACTCACCGCCTGGCACGCCTGGGAGACCGTCCGCGGACGATTCCCGGCGCTGGCCGACAGCCCGTGGGTGCTGCCGGCCCTCCGCCGCGGACCGGGCCTGGACTCCTCGATCGGCGGCCGGCTCTCCTCGCAGGCGCTGCAGGTCACGTTCACCAAGCACGCCCGGCGCACCGCCCAGTACCTGCGGGCCACCGCGGCGCCGTCCCGCGCCGACGCGGTCGAGGAGCTCGCCCTGGTCTACCGGGAGCTGTCCTACGACTCCTACCGGCGGCTCGCGCTGGCCGCCGGCGCGCCTCCGGTGTCACCGCGCGGAGTGGTGCGGGCGAGCCGGGCGGTCGCCCGCACCGCCCGGCTGGCCGGCTGACGGCCTCTAGGGCTGGTCGAGCGAACGCCGCCGCAGCAGGACGACGGCGCCGGCGCCCAGCAGGGCCAGGCCGGTCAGCAGCAGCCCGACCGGGGCGCCCAGGCTGTCACTGGTCAGGCGGAAGACGAGGGTCGCCAGCGCCACCGCCGCCGCGGCCGCCAGTGGCCACCGCCCGGTGCGCACGTACCCGGCCAGGCCGCCCGCCACCAGCAGGACGAGCACCGCGATGCCGATCCCCTCCTCCGGCTGCTGCCCGTAGAAGGCGGCCACGCCGCAGGTGTAGAGCGCCATGCCGAGGCCGAGCGCCAGTCCGAGCATCGGAACCGTCAACAGGGGGGTCCAGGCCAGCGCCGCCCAGGCGAGCCCCACGACGGCCAGGGTGATGAAGACCCCGGTCTCCGCGGTGTTCGCCTCGTCCAGGACGGCGCCCGCCAGCAGTCCGACGGCCGCGAGCCCGGCGACTTCGCTGACGGCACTGGGGGCCAGCCACAGGGCGACGGCCATCACGACCACGGCCGTGCTCGCGGCGAGCAGGAACGTGTGGTCCGTGGCCAGGTTGCCGACCGTTCCGGCTGCCGTGGCGGCCGCGATCGTGAGCGCGGTGCCGGCCAGGCGGCGGCGGACCGCGTGCTGCGGCCGCCGGAGGAGGGTCCGCCCCCGCGGCCGGACGAGGGCCACCGCGACGCCGACCGCGGCAAGGACCAGGGTGACCCCGGCCAGCACGGCGACCCGGCCGGGGCGGCCGAGGCTCTCCCAGTGCTGGCCGACGAGCACCGCGCCCGCCGCGCCGATGAGGACGGCGCCGGCATAGCCCGCGGCCTCGGCGAGCCGGCTGCCGGTACGGGGCGGCCCGGGTGCGGCCGGCGCAACCGGCGGGACGGTCCGGTCGAGCTCCCGGAGCAGGACCGCGGCGTGCTCCGGCGACCACCGGCCGTCGGCCTGCAGCCGGTCGAGCGCCTGCACCAGTTGCTCGCGGGTGAACGTTTCCGTCGTGCGTACGGGACCGGACATGATCGGCACCTCCTCCAGCGCACCGTAGGGCCCACAGAGGAGGCATCGGGGCATTGCCGCTCGTAGATCCCCCGGCCGTGTCCGGTGTGCCGGCTCACAGCAGTGCCAGCTGCTCCCCTGCCGCGCCGGCCGGGCCCTGGACGGGGAGTCCCGCCGACGGCAGGCTCCCGGCCGGGAAGCCGACCTCCTCGTCGCCCGGCACACCGCCGGCGACCTGCCGGGCCTCACCGCCCGACCGCCGGCCCAGGCCGTGCTGCGCGAGCAGCGGCGCCACGCGCTGAGCCAGCCAGATGCGGTACTCGGCAGGCACGTAGGCCCTCCGTGCGTAGAGCTGCTCGTACCGCGACACCAGCTCCGGATGCGCACCGGCGAGCCACGCCATGAACCACTCCCGGGCACCCGGACGTAGGTGCAGCGGGATGACGGTGACCCCGGTGGCGCCGGCTGCCGCGATCGCGGCGAGGGCGGCGTCGAGTTCGGCCACGCCGTCGGTCAGCCCGGGCAGCACAGGCGCGAGGAACACCCCGCACGGGAGGCCCGCGTCGGTCAGCGCCCGCACGAGGTCGAGCCGTGCCCGCGGGGTGGGCACGCCCGGCTCCAGGGCGTGATGCAGTTCGTCGTCCCAGATGGCCATCGAGACGCCGAGGCCGACGGGGACCTTCGTCGCGGCCTCCACCAGCAGCGGAATGTCGCGGCGGAGCAGCGTGCCCTTGGTGAGAATGGAGAACGGCGTGCCGGAGTGCGCCAGCGCGCGGATGATCCCCGGCATCAGCTTGTAGCGGCCCTCGGCCCGCTGGTACGGGTCGGTGTTGGTGCCGAGCGCGACGTGCTGGCGCTTCCACGAGGGCCGGGCCAGCTCCTTGCGCAGGACGTCGACGAGATTGGTCTTGACCACGATCTGGCTGTCGAAGTCGTGACCGGAATCGAGTTCCAGCCATTCGTGGGTCCCCCGGGCGAAGCAGTTGTGGCTGATGACGCCGTTGGCCACGAAGTCACCGGTGCCGGTCGTGATGTCGAACATGGGCATCTCGAGGCCGAGCGGCTCGATGCTCACCACCCGCAGGTCCGCGTCGCTCTTCACAGCGATTCCTTCGACCGCGCACTTCCGCCGGATCGCCGGATCCACGAGGTGCACGAACCGCATGTGCTCGCGCAGTCCCCCGCGCACCCGGAGGGTGATGATGCCGTTGGATCGGCCCGGATCCTCGCGCGCCACATCGAAGCCGAAGTCGGTCAGGGCAGCATGCGTATGCGCGAAGATCTCCCCGTTGGTGTTCGAGATCCGTAGGACGCCCCTGCTCCGACTGCCCTCCGCGTCGAAAATGCCGGCGAGAAAGCCGCGTCTCCAAGCGTTCGTCGGGGCCTGTGGCCACTCCGCCAGTTCCAGGATCCGCGCGACCGACGTGGCTGTGGACGTCCGTATCGCAGTCATCTCCCGGCGAACAGCCGTAGCCGGAGTGAAGCCGAACCAGTCCGTCGAGATGCCCTCTGCGGCGAGGTAATCGTGGGTTCTGCGGAGCCCTTCGACGTCCGCCAGAGCGAGTCTGAATCGATGGTGATCACCCTGTGAACGGGCCGCCCGCTGATAGCGGTAGACCTTGAGGTCGGCATCGCCGCGAACCATCCCTGTGAGGTAGCCCCGGCGATAGTCGCTGCACACGGCCAGCGATGCCAGAGTTCGACCGAAGCCTTGCAGTTTGTCGTTCGAGGTCAGATACGGGCGCTGATTCGGGCCGCTCATGGCGCCGGTGACGTGCTTCCAGCCCCGACCGGTGAGGAAGCGATGGTCGCCGCTGGCCACGATCTCGGTGCCGTCCGCGAGCGTGACGCGGACTGCCGCCTTCACCGTCGACCAGTGCGCGAGCACCTCGGTCGCCACGTAGTGGCGGTACGTGCCGCGCTTCTCGGTACCGATGATGCGGTCGCCGACCTGCAGGTCGGCGATCGCCCGTTGACTACCGTCGCCCATCAAGATCTGGGTTTCGCCCGACACGCAATACGTGCACGCATGACTGCATCCGCGGTACGGATTGATCGTCCACGGGAACGGCATCGCCGATTCACCGGGAACGTGGTTGAGCGCACTCTTCGACCGCACCTCGTGGAACGTCAGTCCGGGGAACTCCGGTACCTGGACACTGCGCAGCAGGCCGCGGACCGACGGCATTCCGGGCAGCGTCGTCGGCTCCTCGACGTCCAGCCGTTGTGCGTCCCACCGCATGCCATCCATCCGAACACACGTTCGAACTGATGTCCAGTCAGCCGGCGGGCTCGAGGTCGGCGCGGACCAGCGTCGCCCCGGCCGGATCGGCGGCGGCCCCGGGGACGGCCG
Organism: Blastococcus sp. OS1-29; assembly: GCF_057628075.1. Taxonomy (NCBI): domain Bacteria; kingdom Bacillati; phylum Actinomycetota; class Actinomycetes; order Geodermatophilales; family Geodermatophilaceae; genus Blastococcus; species Blastococcus sp. OS1-29. The sequence goes on along the minus strand of NZ_JBXXJK010000002.1, from coordinate 587,164 downwards.
TCCGGTACGTGGCGAGCCCGGCCGCGGCCTTCTCGGGGTCGGTGCCGCCGAGAATCACGACGGCCCGGGCGCGCAGGTGCTCGCCCGCCAGCCACAGCTCGACGTCCGCGGGCCGGCGCAGGTTGTGCCACCACGTCTTGCGGTCGGCCTGACCCACGAGCACCCACACCGTGCCGCCGTCCCGGACGTACTGGACGACGAGCTCGTGGGGCCGGCCGGTCCTCGTCCCGGTGTACCGCAGCACCATCAGGCCCCGGCCCAGCACGCGGCCGGCGGGGCCACGCAGCAGCTGCCGCAGGACCGGGTTGGCCACCCGGTTGGTGAGCCAGAACCCGCGGCCGGTCGCCATGCAGGTGACGGTAGCGGCCTCAGATCGGGGGTCGGTCCTCGTAGGAGGTGGACAGCACGACCGTCGTCCGCGTCGACACGTTGGCAGCGACGCGGATCTGGTGGAGCAGCTGCTCCAGCGCGTCCGGCGAGGCGACCCGCACCTTGAGGATGTAGCTCTCGACCCCGGCGACCGAATGGCAGGCCTCGATCGCAGTGAGATGGGCCAGCCGGGCCGGCGCGTCGTCGGGCTGCGCCACGTCGATCGGCGTGATGGAGACGAAGGCGGTCAGCGGCAGGTCGAGCGCCTTCGCGTCGAGCTTCGCGTGGTACCCGCTGATCAGCCCACGCTGCTCCAGCCGCCGCACCCGCTGGTGCACGGCCGACACCGACAACCCCACCCGCTCGGCCAGCTCGGTGTAGCTCGCCCGCCCGTCCCGCGCGAGGGCGGCCAGCAGCGCCCGGTCGACGTCGACGGCGCGGAGGCCGTCGGCGCCGGGCTCAGCCGGGGAGTTCGACGAGTTCACGGGGACCCCCGTTCAGGTTCCGGACGCCGTCGTCGGTGCAGACCACGATGTCCTCGATGCGGGCGCCGCACCGGCCGGCGAGGTAGATGCCCGGCTCCACCGAGAACGCCATCCCCGGCTCCAAGGGCAGTTCGTTGCCGGCGACGATGTAGGGCGCCTCGTGCGTGTCCAGCCCGATGCCGTGCCCGGTGCGGTGGAAGAAGTGCTCCCCCCACCCGGCGTCGTCGATCACCCGGCGGGCGGCGGCGTCGACCTCCTCGGCCGTGACCCCGGGCCGGACCGCGGCCGTCGACGCCTCCTGGGCGGCCTGGAGGACGGCGTACCACTCGGCCACGTCGGCCGGCGCCGGGCCGCCGACGACATAGGTGCGGGTGCAGTCCGACCGGTACCCCGTCGGCAGGCCGCCGCCGAGGTCGACGACGACGAGGTCGCCGGCGAGGATCGTGCGATCGGACAGCTCGTGGTGCGGGCTGGCGCCATTGGGACCGGAGCCCACGATGACGAAGTCCACGCTCACGTGGCCCTCCTCGACGATGGCCGCGGCGATGTCCGCCCCCACCTCGGCCTCGGTGCGGCCCACCTTCAGCCAGTCGGCCATACGGGCGTGCACCCGGTCGATCGCCGCACCGGCCAACGCCAGCTGCTCCACCTCGGCCGGGGACTTCACCATGCGCAGCCGGTCCACGACGGGGCTCGCGACCTCCAGCGCCGAACCGGGCAGCGCCCGCTGGACGCCGAGCGCGTGCTCGGCCCAGGAGCGGGCGCCGACGGCCACGCGGGTGGGCGCGGAGCCGAGCCGGGCGGTCGCGGTGCGGGCCAGCAGTGCGAACGGGTCGTCGGTCTCGTCCCAGGCCAGCAGCTCGAGCCCCAGTGCGCCGGCCGGACTGGCGTCGACCATCGGCGCCTCCAGCCGCGGGACGACGAGGAACGGCTCTCCCCGGCGAGGCACGGCCAGCGCCGTCAGCCGCTCCAGCGGATGCGCGGAATAGCCGCAGAGGTAGCGGAGGTCCGACCCGGGCGTGAGCACGAGCAGGTCGATGCCCTTCTCCGCGGCGATGTCGCGGGCGGCGTGCACCCGGTCGATGGTCACGAGCCCGGCCGGAAGCGAATCGGATCCCACGCGCGCAGACTAGTCAGGGCCGATGCCGTGCACCGCACACCTTCCCCCGACCGCTAGCGTCCGCAAGCGTGAGCGAGCTTGCGAGATCACGGAAATGCACAGCACGTCTCGGCACGAGACGGACGAGCGCCAGCGAGGAAGACTCGTGACGACGATGCTGCTCGACGCCGCCAGTCTGTACTTCCGGGCCTTCTACGGGGTGCCGACGAGCATCACGACACCGGACGGACGGCCGATCAACGCCGTCCGGGGCTTCCTCGACATGACCGCCCGGCTGCTCACCACCCACCGCCCCGACCGCCTCGTCGCCTGCTGGGACGACGACTGGCGCCCGGCCTTCCGCGTGGACGCGCTGCCGTCGTACAAGGCGCACCGCGTGGCCCCCGAGGGCGGCGAGGAGGTGCCCGACGAGTTGAGCCCCCAGGTGCCGGTGCTGGTCGAGGTGCTCGCCGCGGCCGGGATCGACCGCGTGGGCGCTCCGGGCTACGAGGCGGACGACGTCATCGGCACGCTGGCCACCCGCGCCCGCGGACCGGTCGACGTCGTCACCGGCGACCGCGACCTGTTCCAGCTGGTCGACGACGCGCGCGGCGTCCGCGTCCTCTACACGGCCCGCGGGATCGCCGACATCGAACTGGTCGACGAGGCGGCCGTGAGCGCCAAGTACGGCATCCCGGGGCGCGCCTACGCCGACTTCGCCGTCCTGCGCGGCGACCCGAGCGACGGGCTGCCCGGGGTTGCCGGCGTCGGCGCGAAGACCGCGGCGGCACTGATCAACGAGTTCGGCGACCTCGCCGGCATCCGCGACGCCGTGGCGCGGACCGTCGTGCCGAGGCCGCCGCTGACCGCGGCGGTCCTGAAGAAGATGCATGCGGCGTCGGCCTATCTCGACGCGGCCCCCGTCGTGGTCGCGGTGGAGTGCGCCATCGACCTGCCCGCCGTCGAGGGCACGCTCCCGACGTCACCCGCCGATCCCGACGCGCTCGCCGGGCTGGCCGCCGCGCACGGCCTGGAGTCGTCGCTCAAGCGGCTGGGCGCCGCCCTCGGCTGGCCGGAGGACGCCGTCGGCTGAGCAGGCTCAGGGCTCGGTCCACGTGTAGGCGGCGGTCCGCGGATCGGTGATGGACAGCCGCAGGGTCACCGATTCGCCGTCGGCCGTCGTCCCGGTGCACGTGTAGCTGGCGCCGGCCTCGACCTTCATGTCGCTGGGGCAGTCGAGGTCGATGGACACCCCCTCGCGCTGCTCGAACTGAGCCGCGACGTCGCGCTCCGCCGAGGCCGCGTCCAGCACGGTCGACTGCAGGGTCATCACCAGGACGGCGACCGCCGCGACGACCAGCAGCGCGACGCCGGTGAGGACCGCGATCAGGCCCACCCTCGACCGCGGCGCGGGAGGAGGCGGGCCGAACTGCCCCGGCACGCCGTAACCGGGGTACCGGGGCGGGCCGTACGGGGGCTGCTGCCCGTACTGGGGCGGCGGCCCGTACGGCGCGGGCCGGCCGTACGGCGGGGGCTGGCCGAAGGGATCCTGCGCGTACTGCGGTGGCGGTGAGCCGTACGGCGGGTCCTGCCCCCACGGCCGACCGGGCGCCGGAGGGACCGACGGGCCGTCGTCGCTGCCCTCGGGCGGATAGGTCATTCATCGCTCCCGCGTCGGTGCCGATGTCGAGGCGTCGAGATTGTGCCCCACCCCGGCCGCCCGGGGAACGCGGCGAGCCGCTCGTCAGCCACCGATGGCGACCGCGACGACCCCGCGGCGCAGCCGCCCGACGGCGCTGCGGGCCACCGACGCCACCGGCTCGTCGGCGACCTTCCCGACCTGGTCGAGCAGGTCGATGAGCTGCCGGGTCCAGCGGACGAAGTCGCCGCCGGAGAGCTCCGTCCCGGCCTGCTCGGCGCCGGCCAGCACCCGGTCGAGGCTCTGCCCGTCCGCCCACCGGTAGGCGGCCCAGGCGAAGCCCAGATCCAGATCCCGCGTGACCCGGACCCCGTGGTCGGTCTCCACGTCGTGCAGCCGCGCCCGGATGCGCCGCATCTCGCCGATCGCCGCCGCCACCTTGCCGGCCGGGACGGCGGGCAGTGCCGGGTTGTCCCGCCGCGCCTCGAACACCACGGTGGAGGCAGCCGCGGCCAGCTCCGCGGGCGTGAGTCCCCGCCACGTCCCGGCGCGCAGGCACTCGGCGACCAGCAGATCGGCCTCCGACCAGATGCGGGCGAGGCGCCGTCCGTCGTCGGTCACCACGGGCACGTCGTCGGTGGCGACCACGACCTCCGTGTCGGCCGGCACCAGGGGGGCCACTTCGGGCACGAGGTAGCCGAGCTCCTCGAGGACGTCGCAGGTCGAGTCGAACTGGCGGGTCAGCGAGCCGGTCCGCTCCGCCATCTTGTGCTGGAGCGCGTCGGCCTCCCGGACCGCACGCAGCCAGCGCTCGGCGACCCGCACCCGCTCCTCGCGGTCGGGCAGCTCGTGCACCGGGTGGGCGCGCAGCGCGCGGCGGAGGTCGTCGAGCACCGGGTCGTCCGACGCGGCCGACCGGTGCTTGACCTTGCGCGCGCCCAGGTCGTTCTCGAGGCGGGCGTTGCGCAGGGTCGAGGCCAGGTCGCGGCGGGCGTGCGGGCTGCGGTGGTTGAAGTTCTTCGGCACCCGCACCCGGGCCAGGGCGCTCACCGGCGTCGGGAAGTCGATGGGGCCCAGCCGGCCGGCCCACTTGTCCTCGGTGAGCACCAGCGGCCGGGGGTCGGCCAGGTCGGTGATCCCCGCGTCCAGCACGACGGCCAGCCCCTGCCGTCGTCCGGACGGCACCCGGATGACGTCACCCGGCCGCAGGGCGGCCAGCGCCTCGGCGGCTTCGATCCGCCGCTTGGCCTGCGAGTCACGGGACAGCTCCTTCTCCCGGTCGCTGATCTGCCGGCGCAGCTCCGCGTACTGGCCGACGTCCCCGCGGTCGGAGTGCATCTCGACGGCGAAGCGGGCCGCCTCCTGCTCGTGCCGGGCCGCTGCCCGCGCCAGGCCGACGACCGAGCGGTCGGCCTGGAACTGGGCGAACGACGACGCGAGGAGCTCCCGGGCGCGCGCCCGGCCGAAGGAGCTGACCAGGTTGACCGCCATGTTGTAGCTCGGCCGGAACGACGACTTCAGCGGGAACGTGCGCGTGCTCGCCAGCCCGGCCACCGTCGCGGGGTCGACCCCGGGCGCCCACACCACGACGGCGTGACCCTCGACGTCGATGCCGCGACGGCCCGCCCGGCCGGTGAGCTGGGTGTACTCCCCCGGCGTCACGTCGACGTGCGCCTCGCCGTTCCACTTGACCAGCCGCTCGAGGACGACGCTGCGGGCGGGCATGTTGATGCCCAGCGCCAGGGTCTCGGTGGCGAACACCGCCTTCACGAGGCCCCGGACGAAGCACTCCTCCACCGTCTCCTTGAACGCGGGCACCAGGCCGGCGTGGTGGGCGGCGAGCCCGGCGAGCAGGCCCTCGCGCCACTCCCAGAAGCCCAGGACGTGCAGGTCCTCCTCCGGCAGCGAGCCGGTGCGCCGGTCGATGATCTCGGCGATCTCGGCCCGCTCGCCCTCGTCGGTGAGCCGCAGACCGGCGAGCAGGCATTGGCGGACGGCGGCGTCGCAGCCGTTGCGGCTGAAGACGAAGGTGATCGCCGGCAGCAGGCCGGCGGAGTCGAGGCGGGTGACGATCTCCGACCTCGACGGCGCCCGGTACCGCGGGCGGTAGTTGTCGTCGCGCCGGGAGCTGCGCGGTCCGCCGCCGTGCCAGGAGTCGAGCCGCCGCTCGTGCTCGCGGACGTAGCGCACCAGTTCGGGATCGACCACGGAGGCGCCGCGCTCCCGGGTGGACTGGCTGCGGGCGGTGTCGCCCTGCTCCCCCGCGTGGGCGGCCGGCCGCAGGGAGAACAGGTCGAAGACGCGGTTGCCGACCAGCATGTGCTGCCACAGCGGCACCGGCCGCACCTCGCTGACGACGACCTTCGTGTGGCCGCGGACCGTGACCAGCCAGTCGGCGAACTCCTCGGCGTTGCTGACCGTCGCCGACAGCGAGACGAGGGTGACCGACTGCGGCAGGTGGATGATCACCTCCTCCCAGACCGCGCCGCGGAACCGGTCGGCGAGGTAGTGGACCTCGTCCATGACCACGTAGCCGAGCCCGGCGATGGCCGGGGAGTCGGCGTAGAGCATGTTGCGCAGCACTTCGGTGGTCATCACGACCACGGGCGCGTCGCCGTTGACCGCGTTGTCGCCGGTGAGCAGGCCGACCTGCTTCTGGCCGTACCGCTCGACCAGGTCGACGTACTTCTGGTTGGAGAGAGCCTTGATCGGCGTGGTGTAGAACGCCTTGCGGCCCTCGGCCAGAGCCTTGTGGATCGCGAACTCGCCGACGACGGTCTTGCCCGCGCCGGTCGGCGCGCAGACCAGGACTCCCGACCCCTCGTCCAGCGCCTCGCAGGCCTCGACCTGGAACGGGTCGAGGGTGAACCCCAGCTCGGCGGTGAAGTCCGACAGCGCGGGGTGCGCGGTCCGCCGCCGGGCGGCGGCATACCGCTCAGCGGGGCTGGACATGCCCCGAGATTAGTCAAAGGACCCCCTGCCCCCCACCGCTCGCAAGCTCGCGGCGGGACCCTGCAGGGGGCCGACCGACGATCAGCGGCGGACGCCGACGACCTGCAGGGCGCCCGGGACGCACTCGGTGACGGCGGGCAGCGGCAGCACCCGCTCGCCGTCGGCGTAGGTGGTGACGCCGGGGCTCGACAGTTCCACCCGCGCCGCGCGGTGCACGCTGATCAACGGGTGCGTGACGTGCGTGCCGTCGGACAGCCGTGGCTTCGTCCGCACGAGCTCCAGCCGGCTGACCGCCCCGACCACGGTGACGTCGAAGAGCCCGTCGGTGGCGTCGGCTGCCGGGCAGATCTTCATCCCGCCGCCGTACCACGGGGTGTTGCCGACCGCGACCATCGTCACCGGCAGCGTCTGCGACTCGCCGTCCAGGACCATGGTCAGCTCGATCGGCTTGAGCCGGGCCAGCTCGGCGAGGACGGCCACGTCGTACCGGCGCCGTCCCTTCGGCCAGCGCAGCCGGTTGGCCCGGTCGGAGACCGCCGAGTCGAAGCCGCAGCACAGCACGGTGACCCACCAGCGGTGGCCGGTGCGGCCGGCATCGATCGCGGTCGAGGTGCCGGCCGCGAGGTCCTCGGCAGCGGCGCGCGCCGCGGCGAGTGCGTCGCCGGGGATGCCCACGGCACGGACGAGGTCGTTGCCGGTGCCCGTGGGCACCACCGCCAGCGCGGCCCCAGTGCCCGCGACGGCCTGCACGGCCGTGTGCACCGTGCCGTCCCCGCCCACCGCGACGACCGCGCCGGCCCCGGCGGCGACGGCGTCGGCCGCCTGCATCTCCGCCTCCCCGGCCGTCGTCGCGGACAGCAGCCGCGGCGAGAGACCGGCCGCCCGGAAGGCGTCGAGGACGTCGTCGGTGAGCACGCGGGCCCGGCCGCGACCTGCCGTGGGGCTGACGAGGACGGCGACCTGCATCAACGGGTGGTCGTCGGGTCGTAGGCGTCGTCCAGCGAGGAGGGCTGCGCGTCGAGCGGCGAGGCCTCGTCGTCCCCGACGTCGTGGAAGCCCTCGACGGCCTCCCGGCGGGCGCGCCGCTTGTCCACCACCCGGGCGATCTGGATGGCGCCCTCGAACAGCGCGATCATCGGCCCGGCCATCAGCAGCATGGTGAACGGGTCCTGGGTCGGGGTGATGAACGCGGCGAACACCAGGGTGAGAAAGAAGATCCAGCGTCGGCTCTTCGCGAGCACGGAGTACGGCAGGACGCCGACCAGGTTCAGCGCGACCGCGACGAGCGGCACCTCGAAGCTCACACCGAACGCGACCAGCAGCGACAGCACGAATCCGATGTAGTCCTGGGCCGTGAGGGCGATGACGACCCCGTCACCGGCGAGGGACAGCAGCAGCTGCAACCCCTTGGCCAGGGAGATGTAGGCGAGCACGGCGCCGGCTGCGAACAGGAACGTCGAGACGGCGACGAACCCGATCCCGTAGCGCTTCTCGTTCCGCTTCAGGCCCGGGGTGATGAACGCCCAGAGCTGGTAGAGCCAGAACGGGGCGGAGAGGACGGCGCCGGCGAGGAAGGCCACCTTGAGGCGGATGAACACGCCGCCGAACACGTCGGTGATGAGCAGCCCGCAGCCGTTCTTGTCACCGCCGTAGCGCAGGCCCGCCGGCAGGTTGCAGTACGGCGCCCGGATGAACTCACCGAGGCCGTGGTCGTACCACCAGAACGCGATCGCGGTGGCGACCAGCAGCGCCAGGAGCGCCTTCGCGATGCGATTGCGCAGCTCGGTGAGGTGCGCGATCAGCGACATGGTCGCCTCGGCGTCGCGAGGTGGACGCCGTCGCCGCCGCCGGCTCGGCTGGGTCACCGTGGTGCGCCTCGAGGGGGTGGATCAGTGGGTGCCGTCGGCGGCGCGGCTCTGCTCGGCGCGGGCGCGGAGCTCGGCGGCACGGGCCTCGGCCAGCCGCGCCTCCTCCTCGAGGCTCGCGGTGAGGTCACCGGAGGCCGACGAGGCGGTGGGGGCGACGATCTCGCCCTTGACCGACGTCTGGGCGGCGTCCTTGGTGCGGACGTCGTCGTCCTTCATGCCCTTCATCTCGCCCTTGAAGATGCGCAGCGAGCGGCCGAGCGAGCGCGAGGCGTCGGGGAGCTTCTTGTAGCCGCCGAAGATGAGCAGGGCGACCACGAGGATGATCAGCAGCTCCGGTACGCCGAGTCCGGCCATGACATGTCCTCCTGGTGGGTCGGGCACCGGCGATGCTACGCCGGAGGGCGCGCGGTTCCGGTGCCGCGCGCGGATCGGTCAGTCGTTCGAGGACGCGCGGGCCGCCGTGGCCTGAGCGCGTTCGATCAGCGGTCGCACGTCGCGCTCGGCCGCCGCGAGCTCCCGGCCCAGCCGGCCGGCCGCGCCGAGCACGCCGAACCCGATCGCCCCGAGGACGACGAGGGCGAGGACCACGACGACGATCCACACGATCAGCAGCAACACGGCAGGGACCCTAACCGGCCGGGCTGGCAGCAGGCTGTGGGTCGACCCCGTAGCGGTCGAGAGCCGCCCGGGCGTCGGCGGCGATCTCGGCGGCCAGCCCGGCCGGCTCGTCGACCCGGGCCTCGCCGCCGAGGGAGGCGACCAGCCGCCGCGCCCACGCGAGGTCCGCGGTGTGCACGGTGACGGCGAGGCCACCGTCCGCGAGCGGCGTGGGCTCGTCGACCGGGTAGTAGTCGGCGACCCAGCGGGCGCCGCGGGACAACCGCAGCCGCACCGCCGGCGTCTCCGGGTCGGGCCGGTAGACACCGTTCTCCACGTCGCGCTCCTGCGCCTGCGGGGGTGGGGCGGCCCGCTCGTCGAGGACGGCGACGTCGTCCACGCGGTCGAGCCGGAACAGCCGCACCCCCTCGGCGCGGCGGCACCAGGCCTCCAGGTACCACTTGCCGTCGACCAGCAGCAGCCGCATCGGGTCGACCGTGCGCTCGGTGCGCTCGTCGCGGGTGGGCACGTAGTAGTGCAGGTGCAGCGCGCGCTTGCGCTCCAGCCCGTCCCGGACGACGGCGAGCGCCTCCTCGCGGGCGTCGACGCTGACCGCGACCGGCGTGACCCGGTCCGCCGCGTGGCCCGCGGCCGCCGAGACCTTGGCGAGTGCCCGGCTGACCGCCTCCCGCTCGGCCAGCCCGGGCAGCTCCAGCAGGGTCTTCAGGGCGACGACCAGGGCGACGGCCTCGTCGGTGGTCAGGCGCAGCGGGCGCCCCATGCCGGCGGTGAACGTGACCCGCACCCGATCGCCCTCGAACGAGAGGTCGATCAGGTCACCGGGGCCGTAGCCGGGCAGCCCGCACATCCAGAGCAGCTCGAGGTCGCTGCGCAGCTGCCGCTCGTTGACGCCGAAGTCGCGGGCGGCCTCGGCGACCCGGACGCCCTCCGGCCGCGCGGTCAGGTACGGGACGAGCGCGAGCAGGCGGGTGACGCGGTCGGGGGTGCTCGTGGGGGTCACGACGACGCCCCCATCGCGGCCAGGCGGGTGAGCCGGGAGATCACGGCGTCGCGCACCGCGGCCGGGGCCTCCACGACGACGTCGGCGCCGTAGGAGGCGAGCTCGTCGGCCAGCCGGCCGGGCTCGGTGGTGCGCAGCTCGAGGCGGTCGTCACCGTCGTCCGCCGCGCCCAGGGGGGTCGCGAACCGGCGGAGGCCGACGGCGGTGCCCGGGCGCGCTCGGACGACGACGAGGTGCTCCTCTCCCCCGACCTGCCCGGCGACGACGTCGGCGAGGTCGACGTCGTCCGGGGGCTCGAAGGCGCCGGCCGGACCGGTGGCCTTCGGGGTGCCGACGACGCGGGACAGCCGGAAGACCCGTTCAGCCTTTCGGTCGAGGTCGAGACCCACGAGGTACCAGCGGCCGTGCCAGGCGACGACGCCCCAGGGCTGGACGTGCCGGCGGGCGGGCACGTCCTCGTCGGGACGTCGGTAGTCGAAGGTGAGTTCCCGGCGGTCGCGGGCGGCGGCGTAGCAGGGCTCGAACGCGGGTTCGCCGGCGTCCAGGCGCGGCTGGAGCGGGATGGACCGGGAGGAGTCGACCTCGACGCCGGCCGCCTTGAGCTTGACCAGGGCGCTGTGCGCGGCGCCGGCCAATTGAGCGGACTCCCACAGGCGCAGCGCGAGGCCGACGGCAGCCGCCTCCTCGCCGGTCAGCCGGATCTCGGGCAGCTCGTAGTCGGCGCGCGCGATCCGGTAGCCGTCCTCGGTGTCGAAGGCGCTGGTGCGGCCGGTCTCCAGCGGCACGCCCATCTCGCGCAGCTCGGCCTTGTCCCGCTCGAACATGCGCTTGAACGCCTCGTCGGCGCGGTCGGAGCCGTCGTCTGCCTCGTAACCCGGCACGGTCGCGCGGATCCGGGCGGCCGTCACGTACTGGCGGGTGCTGAGCAGGGCGATGACCAGGTTGACGAGTCGCTCTGCCCGCTTCGCCGCCATGCGGCTCAGGCTAGTCAGCCGCTGTCGGTGGCCCTCGTTAGCCTCCCTGCATGCCGTATTCCGCCTCCCCTCCCCCGCCCGTCCGCATCCGGTGGCGGCGGGGACGGGTCACGGCCACCGGACGGCGCGGGCGCGACAGCCTCGAGCTGACCGTGGAGGTGGCCGAGGAGGGGCAGCTGAAGGCACTGGCCTACCCGTCGATGGTGGGCATCCCCCGGGTGGGCGACGAGGTGCTGCTGAACACGACGGCGCTGGCCCAGGGGCTCGGCACCGGCGGGGTCGCGCTGGTCATCGCCGTCCCCGACCGGCTGCCGTCGGACCCCACCGAGCCCGGGCACCTGGTGAAGGCGCGGTACACGCCGATGCAGGTGACCGTCGCCGGGGTGGACGAGCAGGAGACCGAGCACCACGCCCTCATGTCGGAGGTCGACGACATCGGCGGCATGCCGGTGGTGGTCGCCGACCTGCACTCGGCGCTGCCCGCCGTCCTGATCGGCATGCTCGCCACCGACCCCGACCTGAAGGTCGCGTACGTGATGCAGGACGGCGGGGCGCTGCCCGCGGCGTTCTCGCGGACGCTGGACACGCTGGCCGCCTCCCTGGCGGGGGTGGTCACCGTCGGCCAGGCGTTCGGCGGTGACCTGGAGGCGGTGACCGTGCACACCGGGCTGCTCGCCGCGCGGCACGTGCTGGGAGCGGACCTCGCGATCATCACGCAGGGGCCGGGCAACCTGGGCACCGGCACGCCGTGGGGCTTCTCGGGGGTCGCGGCGGGCGAGGCGTGCAACGCGGTGACCGTGCTGGGGGGCGAGGCGATCGGCGCACTGCGGATCTCCGACGCCGATCCGCGGCCGCGGCACCGCGGGGTGTCGCACCACTCGCTGACGGCGTTCGGTCGGGTGGCGCTCGGGGGGGTCACGCTGATCGCCCCCCGCGGGCTCTCCTCGGAGCTCGGCGGTCAGGTGGACGAGGACCTCGCCGGTCAGCCGGCGCGGAACCCCGTGGTCTGGGTGGACACCGACGGTCTGGACGACGCCCTGGTGCTGTCGCCGGTGCCGCTGCGGACGATGGGGCGCGGCTATCCGGAGGAGCGGGCCTACTTCCTGGCGGCCGCGGCAGCCGGCCGGTATGCCGCGCTGCGGGTCCCCATACCGGAGGGCGACGTCGACGCCGAGGAGCCTGCCGACGCCTGACGTCGGTCACGCCGGATCGACGACCCGGCTGCCGGTCGAAGCGCCGAGGGGCCGGCTCGTGACGGGCCTCGTCAGCCGTCGACCTCCGACGCGGCGGCCGCCAGCAACCGGGCCAGTTCGAGGGGCCGGGTGAGCATCGGCCAGTGGCCCGAGTCGATGTCGACGAGTTCCAGGCGCTCGGCCTTCGCCAGCTCGGCCAGCTCCCCCGCGGCGATCCACTCCTCGACCTGGGCGGGGCTGAACTCGGGGCACACGAGCACGACCGGCACGCCGTACCGCCGGTCGTCGGTCAGGCGGACCACGCCGCTGGTCACCCCCTCCGGCACGGGGATCGCCGCCGCGGCGAAGCTGCGCCTGCCCTGCTCGTCGAGATCGGCGGAGTCCGGCCCCTCGAACGGGCCCCAGCCCGGAAAGGGCACGACGCCGTCCACGGTCGGGAAGAAGTCGGCGTAGGGCTCCCCATCGGACTTCGGCCAGCCGCCGACGAGGGCGACTCCAGTGACCTTCTCCGGACGCGCGTCCGCCGCCAGCCACGCGAGCGTGCCGGCGGCGGAGTGACCGACCACCAGGACCCGTCCGGCGGCCGCGTCGACGGCGGCGAGCACCGCCGCGACCTGGTCGGCGAGAGTCGCCTCCCGACGCCCGTCCCCCTGGCCGGGGAGGGTCAGCGGGATCGGGCGGTGGCCGAGCTCGCGGAGCGGAGGAACCACGTCGTCCCAGGCGGAACCGTCGAGCCACAGCCCGGCGACCAGCAGGATGTCCATGGCGCCCACGCTAGAGGGAGCGTCGGACATCCCCGCTCGGTCACATGCTGGCGATGAGCTTGTCCACGCGGTCGTCGACGGCCTTGAACGGGTCCTTGCACAGCACGGTGCGCTGGGCCTGGTCGTTGAGCTTGAGGTGCACCCAGTCGACGGTGAAGTCGCGGCGCTTCTCCTGCGCCTTGCGGATGAACTCACCGCGCAGCCGCGCCCGGGTCGTCTGCGGCGGCACGTTCTTGGCCTCGAAGACGCGCGGCTCGTGGGCCACCCGATCCACCTGGCCGGCCCGCTCGAGCAGGTAGTACAGGCCGCGGGTGCGGCTGATGTCGTGGTACGCGAGGTCCATCTGCGCGATCCGCGGCGAGGACAGCGGCAGGCCACGCTTGGCGCGGTAGCGCTCGATCAGGTTGTACTTGGTGGCCCAGTCGATCTCGCGGTCGATGAGGCTGAGGTCCTCGGTGTCGACGGCCTTGAGCACCCGGCCCCACAGCTCGAGCATGGACCGGTGCTCGGGGGTGCAGCCCTCGCGGTCGGCGAACTCGGCGGCGCGGGAGTGGTACTCGGACTGGATCTCCAGCGCCGACATCTCCCGGCCGTTGGCGAGGCGGACCTTGCGCCGTCCGGTCATGTCGTGGCTGATCTCCCGGATGGCGCGGATCGGGTTCTCCAGCGTCATGTCCTTGATGGGGACGCCGGCCTCGATCATCCGCAGCACCAGGTCGGTCATGGTGACCTTGAGCAGCGTCGTCGTCTCGTTCATGTTCGAGTCGCCGACGATGACGTGCAGCCGGCGGTAGCGCTCGGCGTCGGCGTGCGGCTCGTCGCGGGTGTTGATGATCGGCCGGGACCGGGTGGTGGCGCTGCTGACGCCCTCCCAGATGTGCTCGGCCCGCTGGCTGACGCAGAAGATGGCCCCGCGCGGGGTCTGCAGCACCTTGCCGGCGCCGACGACGATCTGCCGGCTGACGAGGAAGGGGATGAGGACGTCGGCGAGGCGGCTGAACTCGCCGTGCCGGCCGACGAGGTAGTTCTCGTGGCAGCCGTAGCTGTTGCCGGCGGAGTCGGTGTTGTTCTTGAACAGGTAGATGTCGCCGGTGACACCCTCTTCGGCCAGGCGCTGTTCCGCGTCGACCAGCAGGCCCTCGAGGATCCGCTCGCCGGCCTTGTCGTGGACGACCAGCTCGGTGAGGTCGTCGCACTCGGCCGTGGCGTACTCGGGGTGGCTGCCGACGTCGAGGTACAGGCGGGAGCCGTTGCGGAGGAAGACGTTGGAGCTGCGCCCCCAGGAGACCACCCGCCGGAACAGGTAGCGGGCGACCTCGTCCGGGGAGAGCCGGCGCTGGCCCTTGAAGGTGCACGTGACGCCGTACTCGGTCTCGATGCCGAAGATCCGTCGGTCCACGGTCCGAGACTAGGCGCCGGACGCCGTCGAGGCTGGGACCATCGGCGTCTCTCCTTCATGGAGACAAAACGACCAGCTCAGGACGCCTTCAAGGCTTGCTTCCGCGCTTCACCCGGCTGAACCGTGTCAGCAGGTGGATGCGCTGCCGTCTTCCTCGACGACGCCAGCTGCGAAATTAGCTGCAGAAGCGCGTCGTCCCGCCGCCCCTTCAGGGCGAGGACGAGGAGAGCCGCATCGGTGAGCGATGGGGCATTGGCGGGATCCAACTTCAGCAGCACCTCACGGCAGAGCCTCAACAAGAGGACCAGCTTGACGGTGCTGGTCACGCTGAGGAGTGCTGCCGACGCGACAACGATCCCCGTGGCTCCGCTGCCGGCTTCCGCAAGTGTCAACATCACGTCGCCTCCAGGGAGCAAACCTAGGCACGGGCCGTGACACAAGTAGTACATGCGAGGCCGCACATGTGCCGTGTCCTCGCGCAGAAGGCTGACGGCTGACTGACGTAAACGGCTCAGGCGTCCCGCTTCTTGTCGAGCTGATCGAGCAGCCGGTCGGCGGCCTTCTCGATCTCGTCGTGGTCGTTCTGCGCCGCGCGCTGCTTGGCGTGGATGAGGCCGGCCCGGTTGACCTTCCTGAAGTCGCCGTAGGGGAACTTGTACCGGCCCTTGGTCCCCTCCGAGGCGTCGGGGTCGATGGCGAGGTGCCAGGCGCCGAACCCGTCGTAGCCGTGCTTGTCGATCTCGGCGTTCTCGTCGTCGGCGGAGGGTGCCGCGTCGGACCACTCGGTGGCGTCGTCGTACTTCCCGGCGTCGATCAGCTCGCGCGCCTTCGCGACGCCGTCCTTGTTGACCCGGTAGTTCGGCATGCTCAGTCCTCCGGAGTGCTGTGCCCGCCGTGTTCGGTGCCGCCGGCCGTGTCGGGGTTGGCGGGGTCGCCCAGCCCGGGCGGGGTCCCGGGCTCGGGGACGCTGGGTGCGTGGGTGGCGGTGTGCGTCTCGGGTTCCGCGGCCGCCTCCGTGCCGCCGAGCAGTGACGTCAGGGCGGCGCCGGTGACCCGGCGGAAAGCGCGCTTGGGTCGGCGGCGGTCCAGGACGGCGACCTCCAGCTGGGCCGCGGTCAGCGTCGTCGCCCCGCCGTTGCCGGAGCCGGCGGTGACCGGACTGACGGCGGACAGGGCGCGGACGCCGACCTGCAGCGCGTCGGCCAGGCCCATGCCGGTGGAGAAGTGCTCGCGGAGGTGCCCGGTGACCGCCTCGGCCTGGCCGCCCATGACGACGAAGTCGGGCTCGTCGACGATCGACCCGTCGAAGGTCAGCCGGTAGAGCTGGTCGTTCTCGGCGGTGTCGCCGACCTCGGCGACGCAGAGCTCGACCTCGTAGGGCTTCATCTGCTCGCTGAATACCGCGGCGAGGGTCTGGGCGTAGGCGTTGGCGATGACCCGGCCGGTGACGTCGCGGCGGTTGTAGGAGTACCCGCGGACGTCGGCCAGCCGGATGCCGGCGACCCGCAGGCTCTCGAACTCCGAGTAGCGGCCGACGGCGGCGAACCCGATGCGGTCGTAGAGCTCGCTGACCTTGTGCAGCGTGGAGCTGGGGTTCTCGGCGATGAACAGGACACCGTCGGCGTAGGTGACGACGGCGACGCTGCGACCGCGGGAGATGCCCTTGCGGGCGTACTCCGAGCGGTCGCGCATGAGCTGCTCGGGCGAGGCGTAGTACGGCATGGTCATGGCTCAGAGCCCCCGCTCGGTGTTGGCGCGGTCGGCCTCGGCACGATCGGTGACGATGCCGTCGGCCACGGCGGCCACCTCGGCGTCGGTGAGCCGGACGGCGCCCTCGGCGTCGACCCGGTAGACGATCGGGTAGAGCCGGCGCACGGGGTCGGGGCCGCCGGTCGCGGAGTCGTCGTCCGCGGCGTCGTAGAGCGCCTCGACGACGGTGCGGGTGGCCGCCTCGGCGGTCAGGTTGCTGCGCCAGGTCTTCTTGAGCGAGTTCTTGGCGAACAGCGAGCCGGAGCCGACGGCGGCGTACCCGCGCTCCTCGTAGTTCCCGCCGGTGACGTCGTAGCTGAAGATGCGGCCCGGGGTCGTGGCGGGCGCCGCGTCGAGGTCGAACCCGGCGAACAGCGGGACGACGGCGAGGCCCTGCATGGCCGCGCCGAGGTTGCCACGGATCATGGCGGCGAGCCGGTTGGCCTTGCCGTCGAGGGAGAGGGTGAGGCCCTCGATCTTCTCGTAGTGCTCGAGCTCGACCTGGTAGAGGCGGACCATCTCGATGGCGATGCCTGCGGCGCCGGCGATGCCGATGACGCTGTAGGAGTCGGCCGGGTAGACCTTCTCGATGTCCCGGCTGGAGATCAGGTTGCCCATCGTGGCGCGGCGGTCGCCGCCCATGAGCACGCCGCCGTCGTAGGTGACCGAGACGATCGTCGTGCCGTGGGGCGCGAGGTCGCCGACGGGCAGCTGCGGGATCGGCCGGCGGCCCGGCAACAGGTCAGGCGCTGTGACGCCGAGGAAGTCGGTGAACGAGGAGCCCACCCGGTCCAGATAGGCGGGCGTGAACCCGCTCCGGCCCGCTGAAAACTCGCTCACCCATCCACCTCTCCCGCCTGCGTCTGCTGGCGTGACCTGCTCGTTCGCCCGGTGCTTCGCGCGGTCGTGCCGTGCGTCGTCGGGCGCCGAATCGACCCTACCGGCGGGTCCCCCAGTCGGATGGGTCGGACGGGGCCGAGGCCGGCAGCTGCCGCGATGGCGACCACACGTTGGCTGAGGCTGTGAAAGCGGACGTACTCGGCCGCGGCACGGAGTACGGCCGGGTCGTCCTTGAACTGCCCGAGACCGCCATTGCAGTTGAAGCAGAGCAGGGCCCGGACCGCGCCGGTTGCATGGTCGTGATCCACATGCACCGCTGGCGCGGCTCTGCAAATCGCACAGAGGCCGCCCTGCTCCCCGAGCATCAAGTCAGCATCAGCCGCGCTGATGCCGTAGCGCCGCTTGAGGTGGTACGTGCGAGAGCCCCCGACGCTCTCCAGCGTGGCTTTCCCGCGTGCGTTATGGCAGGGCTTGCAGTAGGAGTGTCGCCCGTTCTTGTTGCCTCTCGACCTCGGGAAGTCGGACAAGAACTTCACGGTGTCGCAATCCGGACACCATTTCCACCCCTCTGGCACAACTCTGTCCAGCGGGTGCCGAGAGCGTGGAGGCCCGTGACGGCGAGCCTTCGACTCTCTCAAACGCTGGCGGGCATGGTCACGACAATAGAAAGCCAAGCCGTCCGACCGTCGCTTGTCGCGCGTGAACATGGCCACCGACAGGTGGTGCCCACAATCTGGGCAGTATTTCTCTAGTTGAGCCATGGGTGTCGGGGAATATTTACGGAACTAGATCGTTCACTCCCCCCCTTTTTGTACATATGCCCTAACGAATTCCTCTGCATTCGATTCCAATACCTCGTCAATTTCATCGAGAATGGAATCGACGTCCTCGGTCATTTCCTTGTGTCGTTCGGCGACCTCGGTGTCGACCGAGGCCTCGACCTCGTCGGTCTCCTCGCGCGTGCGCGTCGCCTTCTGCTGCCCGCCGGTGTCCCTGGTGGCCATGCTGCCCTCCGGTGCTGCTCGTGGCTTGTTGCCTGCCAGAAAGCTACCCCCGGGATGTGACATTCCGGGTCACCCGGAGGTGTCTGTGCGTCAGCTGCCGGTGATGGTGTCGACGAGCTCCTGGGCGGTCGCCGAGGCCTCGAACAGGGCACCCACGTGCTCCCGCGTGCCCCGCAGCGGCTCCATCGTGGGGATGCGCACCAGGTTCTCCCGGCCGAGGTCGAAGACCACCGAGTCCCACGACGCCGCGGCTACCTGTGCCGGGTAGCGGCGGAGGCACTCACCACGGAAGAAGGCCCGGGTGTCGGTCGGCGGCGAGGCCATCGCCCGGGTCACCTCGTCGTCGGTGAGCAGTCGCTTCATGGACCCACGGGCCACGAGGCGGTTGTACAGCCCCTTGTCCGTCCGGACGTCGGAGTACTGCAGGTCGACCAGGTGCAGCCGCGAGTCGCCCCAGCCGAGCTGATCCCGCGACCGGTACCCCTCGAGCAGCCGCAGCTTGGCCGGCCAGTCGAGCCGGTCGGCGCAGCGCATTGGGTCGATCGCCAGGTCGTCGAGCACCTCGGCCCAGCGGCGCAGCACGTCGTCGGTCTGCTCGTCGGACTCGCCCCGGGTGGCGACGAATTTCTCCGCCTGCTCCAGGTAAAGCTGCTGCACCTCGAGCGCCGTCATCTGCCGACCGTCGCGCAGCCGTACCTTGTGCGTGAGCGACGGGTCGTGGCTGACCGCCTGGAGCGCCTCGACCGGCTCCTCGATCGTCAGGTCCCGCGGGAGGGCGCGCGCCTCGATCATCGCCAGCACCAGCGACGTCGTCCCGACCTTCAGGTAGGTCGACAGCTCGGCGAGGTTCGCGTCGCCGATGATCACGTGCAGCCGCCGGTACTTGTCTGCGTCGGCGTGCGGCTCGTCGCGGGTGTTGATGATCGGCCGCTTCAGCGTCGTCTCCAGGCCCACCTCGACCTCGAAGAAGTCCGCGCGCGAGGACAGCTGGAAGCCCTGGGTGCGGCCCTCGACGCCGATGCCCACCCGCCCGGCGCCGGCGAACACCTGGCGCGTCACGAAGAACGGGATGAGGCCGCGGATGATGTCGATGAACGGCGTCTTCCGGTCCATCAGGTAGTTCTCGTGCGCCCCGTAGGAGGCGCCCTTGCCGTCGGTGTTGTTCTTGTAGAGCTGGATGGGCTGGGTGCCCGGCACGCGGGCCGCGCGGCGGGCCGCCTCGGCCATCACCTGCTCCCCCGCCTTGTCCCACAGCACGATGTCGCGCGGCGTGGTGACCTCAGGGGTGGAGTACTCCGGGTGCGCGTGGTCGACGTAGAGCCGGGCGCCGTTGGTCAGGATGACGTTGGCCATCCCGGTGTCGTCGTCGAGGTCGTTGTGGTCCAGCGCCGTGGCCGGCGAGAGGTCGAAGCCGCGGGCGTCGCGCAGCGGCGACTCCTCCTCGAAATCCCAGCGGGGACGGCGAGGCGTCGGCGCCTCGGCCACCGCCCAGGCGTTCACGACCTGGCTGGACAGGGTGGTCGGGTTCGCCGTCGGCTGTCCGGGCACCGAGATGCCGTACTCGACCTCGGTGCCCATGACCCGCCGCACGCTCATGGCCCGAGCCTAGGCGGCCCGCTGGACACCCGGAGGATGTCGGGGTGAGCACGCCACCCCTCGGGATCCTGCTGGACGTGGACGGCCCGGTGTCCAGCCCGGTGACCCGCACCGTGACCCCCGCTCTCCTGGCCGACGTCCGGGGCCCTCCTCGCCGCCGGGGTGCCCGTCGTGCTCAACACCGGCCGGTCGACCACCTTCGTCGACGACCAGGTGTTCGGTCCGCTGGCCGCTTCCGACCTGCCCCGGGGCGGGCGGCTGCACGCGATCTGCGAGAAGGGCGGCTCCTGGACGTCGGCCCACGGCGACGGCATCGGCGAGGTGCACACCGATCCGGCGCTGCGCGTCCCGGACGTCGCACGAGACCTGGTGCGGCGCCTGGTCGACGACGGGTACGGCGACGCCATGTTCGTCGACGGCACCAAGGTCGTCATGGCGACGGTCGAGGCCCGGACCGACGTACCGAACGACGTCTACCTGGCACGTCAGCGCGGATTCGACGTCGCGCTGCTGACCGGCCTGCGGGCGGCGGGGCTCGGCGTCCGTCTGCGGGACGAGCGGCACCCGGACGCGGAGGGACGGACGCCGTGGCGCATCGACCCGTCGGTCATCGCCACCGACGTCGAGTCCGACCTCTCCGGCAAGGCCCTCGGTGCGCAACGCGCACTCGCGCTGCTGGCAGCGGACGGCGACGTGCCGACGGTCTGGCACACCGTCGGGGACTCGCGCTCGGACTACGCCATGGCCGACTACCTGCACCGCCTCGGCCACGACGTCACACACGTGGACGTCGGTCCGCAGCCGCCGCTGACCGACCGCCCGTACGCCGTGACCACCGTGCCAGGGCTGATCTACGAGCACGCCGGCGAGGCGCACCTCCGGCTTCTGGCCGAGCGGTACGCCTGACCCCGCGGGCGTCGGCTGTCGCGGCACCCATCCCGTAGCCGACCCCGTGCCCACGACCCGCCGCACGCTCTCACCGGGCCCGCGACTCGAGGACGGCGAGGTCGCGCTCGGCGTACAGCCGGTGCTGCCACTCCTCGTTGAGGACGGTGAGGAGGCACTTCCGGACGTCGAAGCTGCTCGGCGGTGGCCAGCCGGGTCCGTCGACGGGTTCGGTCACTCCGGCGAGCGACTCCTCGGTGAGCCCGTCGACGACGCGGCGGACCGTGGCCATCCGGTCGCGGCGCAGCTCGAGGACGACGTCGAGCGAGGGCCGAGCCTCCCGGTCCCGAGGAACGCCAGGCATGTCCGGCATGCCGTCGAACGGCAGGCTCAACGGGTGCCACGGTGCCGGGTCCCCCAGCAGTGCCCGATGGATCCAGCACTCGGTCGCCATGACGAGGTGCCGGAGGGTCTCGATGAACGACCACTCACCGTCGACGGATTCATGCAGGAGCTCCGGCTCGAGCCGGCGGGCACGCTCGACGGTGCCGGCCCACAGCCGCTCGACGACGTCCCAGGCCTCCCGGAAGCCGGCCGGGTCGGTGGGCCGCAGCTTTCCGCGATCGGGATACCGCCGGTCGAGCTCGGCCTCGATCAGCGGTCCCACCGCGACGCCGTTGATCGTCAGGCCCTCGACGTCACCGTCGATCTCGACGTCGTCCAGCTGCACACCGCGCAGCACCGAACCGCTGAGGTCCACGTCGTGAAACCGGCTGTCCCGCAGATCGACGTCCCGGAACTGCGAGCCGCGGAGGTCCTGCCGGACGAAGTCGGCCATGCGCGGAACCTAGCGGCCCGGTCCGACGGTCGGACCCGGCCGCGGCCCCTACAGGTACTGGCCGGTGTTGGTCGCCGTGTCGATCGCCCGGCCGGACTCGTTGCCCTTGCCGCTGATGAGGGTGCGGATGTAGACGATCCGCTCGCCCTTCTTGCCCGAGATCCGCGCCCAGTCGTCGGGGTTGGTCGTGTTCGGGAGGTCCTCGTTCTCCTTGAACTCGTCGAGGCACGCCGCCGTCAGGTGACTGACCCGCAGCCCGCCGACACCGGTTTCGAGCTGCTCCTTGATCGCCATCTTCTTCGCCCGGTCGACGATGTTCTGCAGCATGGCGCCGGAGTTGAAGTCCTTGAAGTACAGGACCTCCTTGTCACCGTTGGCGTAGGTGACCTCGAGGAAGCGGTTCTCCTCGCTCTCGGTGTACATGCGCTCGACGGTGCGCTGGATCATCGCGCCGATCGTCGCCTCGCGGCTGCCCCCGTGCTCGGCCAGATCGTCGGGGCTGATCGGCAGGCTCGGCACCAGGTACTTGGAGAAGATGTCGCGCGCCGCCTCGGCGTCCGGACGCTCGATCTTGATCTTCACGTCCAGGCGCCCCGGCCGCAGGATCGCCGGGTCGATCATGTCCTCGCGGTTGGAGGCGCCGATGACGATGACGTTCTCCAGCCCCTCCACGCCGTCGATCTCGCTGAGCAGCTGCGGCACGATCGTCGACTCGACGTCGGAGGACACCCCGGACCCGCGGGTGCGGAAGATCGAGTCCATCTCGTCGAAGAACACGATGACCGGCGTGCCCTCGCTCGCCTTCTCCCGCGCGCGCTGGAACACCAGCCGGATGTGCCGCTCGGTCTCGCCGACGTACTTGTTGAGCAGCTCGGGGCCCTTGATGTTGAGGAAGTAGGACTTCCCCTGGCTCGTGTCGCCGTCGCCGCGGACGGCGGCCACCTTCTTGGCCAGCGAGTTCGCCACCGCCTTGGCGATCAGCGTCTTCCCGCAGCCGGGCGGCCCGTACAGGAGGATGCCCTTCGGCGGCCGCAGCTCGTACTCGCGGAACAGGTCGGCGTGCAGGAACGGCAGCTCGACGGCGTCCCGGATCTGCTCGATCTGCCGGGAGAGGCCACCGATGTCGGAGTAGTCGATGTCGGGGACCTCTTCGAGGACGAGCTCCTCGACCTCGCTCTTCGGGATCCGCTCGTAGGCGTAGCCCGACCGCGTCTCCAGCAGCAGCGAGTCGCCGACCCGCAGGGGCTGGCCGGTCAGCGAGTCGGCGAGGAAGACCACCCGCTCCTCGTCGGTGTGCCCGATGACCAGCGCGCGCGGGGTGACCCCGTCGACCGGCTCGAGCAGCTCCTTGAGCATGACGACGTCGCCGGCCCGCTCGAAGCCACGCGCCTCGACGACGTTCATCGCCTCGTTGAGCATGACCTCCTGGCCGACCCGGAGCGTCTCGACCTCCACGTTCGGCGAGACCGAGACGCGCAGCTTGCGCCCGCTGGTGAAGATGTCGACCGTGCCGTCGTCGTATCCGGTCAGGAAGACGCCGTAGCCCGACGGCGGCTGGCCGAGCCGGTCGACCTCCTCCTTGAGCGTGACCAGCTGCTCCCGCGCGTCGCGGAGGGTGCCGGCCAGCTTGTCGTTGCGCTCGGACAGGAATGCCGCGCGCCCCTCGGCCTCGGCGATGCGCTCCTCCAGGGCACGGACCTGCCGTGGACTGTCGGCCACCTTGCGCCGCAGGAGCCCGATCTCCTCCTCGAGGTAGGAGATCTGGCTGAGCAGGGCGGCGACGTCGCGCTCGCGCCGCGCAGTCATGTCGTCGGGACCTTCACCTGAACCGGGGCCCATCGCGCACCTCCACGAACATCGGGGGAGCCAGAACGCAAATCTATACACGGGGCCGGACAGTTCGCCGTGGGCTCGCTGGGACCGGGACCGAGCCGTCACACCCGACCCAGGAGCTTTCAGTGCTTCTGCGCCCGCCGCTGCCGGATCGGCGCGACGGCGCCCTCGGCGAGGCGCCGGGCGGTCACGAGGAAGGCCGTGTGGGCGACCATCCGGTGCTCCGGGCGTACCGCGAGACCGACGGCGTGCCACGGCCGCAGCAGCGACTCCCAGGCGTGCGGCTCGGTCCAGACGCCCTGTGCGCGCAGCGCCTCCACGTACGTGGACAGCTGCGTCACCGTGGCCACGTACCCGATCAGGACGCCGCCCGGTCGCAGCGCCGCCGCCACGGTCGGCAGCACCGCCCAGGGCTCCAGCATGTCCAGGACGACGCGGTCGACGACCTCCTCGGCGGGGTGCTCGGCCAGATCGCCCAGCCGCAGCGACCAGTTCTCCGGGACCTCCCCGAAGAAGGCACCGACGTTGCCGCGGGCGACGTCCGCGAAGTCCTCGCGCCGCTCGTAGCTGGTGACCGCTCCCCCGCTGCCGACCGCGCGCAGCAGCGAGCACGTCAGCGCGCCGGAGCCCGCGCCGGCCTCCAGCACCCGCATTCCGGGCCCGATGTCGCCGAAGCCCACGATCTGGGCGGCGTCCTTGGGGTAGATCACCTGGGCACCGCGGGGCATGGACAGGACGAAGTCCTGCAGCAGCGGCCGGAACGCCAGGTAGCCGGTGTTCGCCGTCGAGAAGACGACGGAGCCCTCGGGGGCACCGATCAGGTCGTCGTGCTTGATCGCGCCGCGGTGGGTGTGGAACTCCTTGCCGGGCTCGAGGACCACGGTGTGCAGCCGCCCCTTCGGGTCGGTCAGCTGCACCCGGTCGCCGATGACGAAAGCGCCGGGCACGGTTTCCTGCTCGATGTCCACAGGTGGCCAGCGTACGGACGGGGCTGATGTGACCCTTGTCCCCAGTGCGGCGCGGACGCTCGGAACTGTCGGAGGGGCCACCTAGCCTCGGAACCATGACGGCGATGGTGGAGACCGACCCGACCCCGACCGAGGGTGCCCAGGCCGTGGACGCGCCCCGCCGTCCCTCGCTGTCGCCGAGCCGCGCGGCGGATTTCAAGACCTGCCCGCTGCTCTACCGGTTCCGCACGATCGACCGGCTGCCGGAGCGCAAGAGCCTGGCCGCGGTCCGGGGGACGTTGGTGCACTCGGTCCTCGAGCGGCTCTACGACCTCCCGGCCGCACAGCGCACCGTCGAGGCGGCACAGGAGCTGATCGAGCCCGCGTGGGCCGACCTGCGCGAGGAGCCGGGCGTGGCCGAGCTGTTCGCCGTCTCCCAGGACGAGGGCGCGGAGACGGCGCCCTCGGCGCCGGAGTCGGTGGAGGCCTGGCTGCTGTCGGCGGGAAAGCTGGTCGAGAAGTACTTCACGCTGGAGGACCCGACCCGCATCGAGCCGCACGGCCGCGAGGAACTGGTCGAGGTGACGCTGCCGGACGGGCTGCTGCTGCGCGGGTTCGTCGACCGGTTGGACGTCGCCCGCAACGGCGCACTCCGGGTCGTCGACTACAAGACCGGTGCGGTGCCGCGCGAGGCGTTCGAGGGCAAAGCGCTGTTCCAGATGAAGTTCTACGCACTCGTCCTGTGGCGCACCCGCGGCGTCATCGCCGCACAGCTCAAGCTGCTCTACCTCAAGGACGGCGACGCGCTGACCTACGCGCCCGACGAGGACGAGCTGATCCGCTTCGAGCGCACCCTCACCGCGATCTGGGCGGCCATCGAGCGGGCGGTCGCGACCGGCGATTTCCGGCCGAACAAGTCGCGCCTGTGCGACTGGTGCGACCACCAGGCGCTCTGCCCGGCCTTCGGGGGCACTCCCCCGCCGTTCCCGACCGAGGCGGCCGCGGCCGCCGGCTGGCAGACCCTGCCGATCGTCGCCGTCAGCTGACCCGGGGTCGGGGCCGCCAGACCGCCCCGACCCCGTACACGGTCAGCGGTAGTTCACGTGCACGTGGTCCATGTGGTTGGCCGTCGGGCTGCCCCGGTCCTCCATGCCGACCCAGCTGCCGTTCGGGGAGGACAGCATGCGCTGCTTGTAGATGAGGTACTCCACGCCGAGCTCGTCCCAGTGCGCGATGTGGTAGGCGATGATCGCCTCACCGAGGGACGAGTTCCCGAGCACCATGTAGTCCAGGGCGAGCCCTGACGGGTGTCCGTGCGGGTCGGCCGCGCTGGCCCGCGTGCCGCCGAGGGTGATGCCGCCGGCTCCGGGCACGTTGGACACGACGGCGTTCGCCGCGACCTGCGTCTGCGGCTTCACCGGGCCCGAGCTGTTGCTGATCTTCGCGACGGCGGTCGCGGCGGTCCCAGCGGCAGCCGGGGCCGGAGTGTCGTTGGCAGCCTTCGCGGCCTGCGCAGCTGCCGCGGCGGCAGCGGCCTGCGCCGCGGCCGCCGCCTCGGCCTGGGCCTGGGCGGCAACGGCAGCCTGCTCGGCCTGGGCCTGCGCGGTGACCGCGGCGGCCTGCTCGGCGTCGCGCTGCGAGCGACTCGAGGTCACCTCGCCGAGGCGTTCCGCGTCGGCACTGACCGGGGCCGAGGCGCCGGCGACACCCAGGGCGTCCGCGACGGCAACGGACGACTGCTCGTCCGCGCTGGCCGGCACGGCGCCGGTGCCGGTGCCGGTGACCAGGTTCAGCGTGGCCAACGCGCAGACGGCGGCGATGCCCAGGCCGTAGGCGACGCGGGAGCTCGGAGCGGATCTGCGGTAGTGCCGGCCGCCCCTGTTCGGGGTGGTGGCGACCTCGTCGTGGGGCTGTGCGGTGTGCAAGTTCAGGGGCGCCACAGGGGGCGGCTCTCCGTTCTTCCTCACCCGCCTACCGAGTTAGCTGACGGGTTCGGGCCGGAAGATGCCCTACCTGCGACGTGCAGGATTCACCCCAGAGGAACCATGGGTCCCCGGTCCGGCCGGCCCCGCGAGGGCCGTTCGCCGGTTCGGCGGTGTCCAGCCGACGCCCCTCGGTCGAGGAGCCGGTCTCGGCGAACAGGTCACGAACGTACTACGAATCGCACCACCAGCACTGTGACATCGGCCTGTCGGCGCCGCTCCGACTGCCGGATGGTGTACCGCCGCCCGTGACGCTGTGTCAGCTTCCGGCTCCGCCGCTGGTGACAGCTGCAGCCGGCGCGGGCCGACCGCCGAACGGCGCGTGAGGCGTGTCCGACGTCATAGCTCAGGCGGCGGAGTCCGCGAGGTCCGCCTCGGCCAGCACCGCTGCGAGCTCGGCCGGCCCGACGCCGACCAGCCCGTCGCGCAGGTGCAGTCCCGGGGCGGGCGACACGACCTGCAGGGTGGGCACGCCGAGGACGGCGGTTCCCGCCGCCAGTCCGGCCGCGATGCCGGCCTGGGAGTCCTCGACGACGACGCACTCCCCGGGCAGCACACCCAGGGCATCCATGGCCATCCGGTAGGGCGCCGGATCGGGCTTGCGGGCCGGCACCTCGTCCCCGCAGATCGTCAGGTCGAACGGGTCCGAGCCCAGGTCGCCGCGGATCGAGGCGAGCACGATGTCGGCGATGCGGCGCGGCGTCGTCGTCACCAGGGCGGTCGCGAGGCCGGCGTCGCGCACCGACTGCAGGAGCTCGGCGGCTCCGGGACGCCAGCTGATCTCCTCGGCGAGCAGCACCGCGGTGGTGTCCTCGACCCATCGGGCGTCGGCGACGAGCTCGGCCTCGCTGCGGCTGACGCCGAGGTCGCCGTAGAGGATCTCCATCGACGTCCGCATGCTGGAGCCGACCGTCGCCTGACGCGCCTGCGCGGACAGGCGGCCGCCGAGCCGCGCGGCGAGGGCGAAGAGAGCCTCGCCCCAGTGCTCTTCGGTCTCGACGAGGGTCCCGTCCATGTCGAAGAGGACGGCGCGCAGTGATTCAGTCATCCGTTCCCAGTGTCCCTGGGAACAGGCCTCCCGGCCTCCGGCAGGGGGCCGGAAGCCGGGAGATGTTCCCCACGTGGACGGCTACTCGTCCTCGGTGCGGTAGCCCAGGTTGGGCGAGAGCCACCGCTCCGCCTCGTCGACGGTCCACCCCTTGCGCCGCGCGTAGTCCTCGACCTGATCACGACCCAGCCGACCCAGCACGAAGTACCGCGACTCGGGATGCGAGAAGTACAGGCCGCTCACCGACGCGCCCGGCCACATGGCCATGCTGTCGGTCAGCTGGATACCGGTGTTGTTCTCGACGTCGAGGAGCTCCCAGATCGTCTGCTTCTCGGTGTGCTCCGGGCAGGCGGGGTAGCCCGGGGCCGGCCGGATGCCCTTGTACTTCTCGGCGATCAGCGCCTCGTTGTCCAGGCGCTCGTCGGGCACGTAGGCCCAGAACTCCTTGCGCACCCGCTCGTGCAGCCGCTCGGCGAATGCCTCGGCCAGCCGGTCGGCCAGCGACTCCAGCAGGATCGCGTTGTAGTCGTCGTTGGCCTTCTTGAACTCCACGATCTTCTCCACCGAGCCGAGCCCGGCGGTGACGGCGAACGCGCCGACGTAGTCGTGCAGGCCGGACGCCTTGGGCGCGACGAAGTCGGCCAGCGACTTGCGCGCCGAGCCGTCGCGTCCCTCCGTCTGCTGGCGGAGCTGGTGGAGTGTCGTGAGGACCGTGCTGCGCGACTCGTCGGTGTAGACCTCGATGTCGTCGCCGGGCACCTGGTTGGCCGGGAACAGCCCGAAGACCCCGCTCGCGCGCAGCCACTTCTGAGCGATGGCCTGGTCGAGCAGCAGCTGGGCGTCCTCGTAGAGCCGGCGGGCCGCCTCACCGCTGACCGGGTTGTTGAGGATGTCCGGGAACCTGCCCCGCATCTCCCACGCGTTGAAGAACGGCTGCCAGTCGATGTACGTGCGCAGCTCCTCCAGCGAGTAGTCGTGGAACGCGCGCACGAACTGGGTGGCCACGTGGTGCAGGTGGTCGCAGCCGGGCCCGGCGCACACGTCCATCGCCTGCTGCAGCAGCATCCGCGGACGCGGCGGGTGGTAGGAGCTCCAGTCGATGGGCGTCCCGGCCGCGCGGGCGGTGGCGATCGGGAGGATCGTGCGCGTGTCCTGGCGGGCGGCGTGCCGCTCGCGCAGCGTGTCGTAGTCGGCGTCGGTCTCGGCCAGCAGCTTCGGTCGCTGCTCGTCCGACAGCAGGGCGGCCACCACCGGCACCGAGCGCGACGCGTCCTTCACCCAGATCACCGGGCCGTGGTACTTGCGGTCGACCTTGACCGCCGTGTGCGCGCGTGAGGTCGTGGCACCGCCCACCAGCAGCGGGATCTCGAAGCCCTGCCGCTCCATCTCCGACGCCAGGGTCACCATCTCGTCCAGGGACGGCGTGATGAGCCCGGAGATGCCGATGATGTCGGCGCCCTCCTCCTTGGCCGCGTCCAGGATCTTCTGGGGCGGCACCATCACCCCGAGGTCGACGACGTCGTAGTTGTTGCACTGGAGGACGACGCCGACGATGTTCTTGCCGATGTCGTGGACGTCGCCCTTCGCCGTCGCCATGACGACCTTGCCGTTGGTGCGCTCGGCGTCCCCGGGCTGCTTCTCCGCCTCGATGAACGGGATGAGGTAGGCGACCGCCTTCTTCATGACGCGAGCGGACTTCACCACCTGCGGCAGGAACATCTTCCCGGCCCCGAAGAGGTCGCCGACGACGTTCATGCCGTCCATGAGCGGGCCCTCGATGACCTCGATCGGCCGGCCGCCGCGCGCGGAGATCTCGCCGCGCAGCTCCTCGGTGTCGTCCTCGACGAACGCGTCGATGCCCTTCACGAGCGCGTGGGTGATCCGCTCGGCCACCGGGAGTGACCGCCACTCCTCGGAGGCGACCTCCTTGACCGAGCCGTCACCGGCGAAGTCGCCGGCGATCTCGAGCAGCCGCTCCGTGCTGTCGGGGCGGCGGTTGAGGATCACGTCCTCGATGCGCTCGCGCAGCAGCTCCGGCACCTCGCTGTAGACCTCGAGCTGGCCCGCGTTGACGATCGCCATGTCCAGACCGGCCGCGATGGCGTGGTACAGGAAGACGGAGTGGATGGCCTCCCGCACCGGGTTGTTGCCGCGGAAGGAGAAGGAGACGTTGGAGACGCCGCCGGAGACGAGCGCGCCGGGCAGGTTGTGCTTGATCCAGCGCGTCGCCTCGATGAAGTCGAGGCCGTAGTTCGCGTGCTCCTCGATGCCCGTGGCGACGGCGAAGATGTTGGGATCGAAGATGATGTCCTCGAACGGGAAGCCGACCTGCTCCACGAGGATGTCGTAGGCGCGGCGGCAGATCTGCGTACGCCGCTCGAGGGTGTCGCCCTGCCCGTCCTCGTCGAAGGCCATGACGACGACCGCGGCGCCGTACTTGCGGCACAGCCGGGCGTGGTGGACGAACTCCTCCTCACCGTTCTTCAGCGAGATCGAGTTGACGATGGCCTTGCCCTGGATGTTCTTGAGCCCGGCCTCCATCACCTCCCACTTCGAGGAGTCGACCATCGTCGGCACACGGGAGATGTCGGGCTCGGAGGCGATCAGCTTGGTGAAGCGGTCCATCGCCTCGACGCCGTCGATCATCCCCTCGTCCATGTTGATGTCGATGACCTGCGCGCCGGCCTCGACCTGCTGGCGGGCCACGGCCAGCGCGGCCGGGTAGTCACCGGCCTTGATCAGGTTGCGGAACCGAGCGGATCCGGTGATGTTGGTCCGCTCGCCCACGTTCACGAAGAGGGATTCCTCGGTGACCGTGAGGGGCTCCAGGCCGGAGAGCCGAAGCGCCGGGCGCGTCTGCGCCGGCGTCCGCGGCGTCCGGCCC
Source organism: Blastococcus sp. OS1-29 (assembly GCF_057628075.1). Taxonomy (NCBI): domain Bacteria; kingdom Bacillati; phylum Actinomycetota; class Actinomycetes; order Geodermatophilales; family Geodermatophilaceae; genus Blastococcus; species Blastococcus sp. OS1-29. The sequence continues at coordinate 557,198 of NZ_JBXXJK010000002.1, read as the reverse complement.
TCCGCGACCGCGGCGACGGCCGCGATGTGCGCCGGCGTCGTCCCGCAGCAGCCGCCGACGACGTTGACGAAGCCGCTGTCGGCGAACTCCGCGAGGATCGACGCGGTCTCGTCGGGCGACTCGTCGTACTCGCCGAAGGCGTTGGGCAGGCCGGCGTTCGGGTAGCAGGAGACGAACGTGTCGGCGACCCGTGACAGCTCGGCGATGTAGGGCCGCATCTCCTTGGCGCCCAGGGCGCAGTTGAGCCCGACCAGGAGCGGGTTCACGTGCCGGACGGAGTGCCAGAAGGCCTCGGTGACCTGGCCGGAGAGCGTGCGGCCGGAGGCGTCGGTGATCGTGCCCGAGATCATGACGGGCCAGCGGCGCCCGCGTTCCTCGAACATCGTCTCCAGGGCGAAGATCGCTGCCTTCGCGTTCAGCGTGTCGAAGATGGTCTCGATCAGCAGGACGTCGACGCCGCCGTCGACCAGCCCGTTGGCCTGCTCCAGGTAGGCCTCGACCAGCTCGTCGTAGCTGACGTTGCGCGCGCCCGGGTCGTTGACGTCGGGCGAGATGGACGCCGTCCGGCTCGTGGGGCCCAGCGCACCGACGACGTAGCGCGGCTTGTCCGGCGTCCGCGCGGTCATCACGTCGCACTCGTGGCGGGCCAACCGTGCGGAGGCGACGTTGAGCTCGTGGGCGAGCTCCTCCATCCCGTAGTCCGACAGGGAGATCGACGTCGCGTTGAAGGTGTTGGTCTCGATCAGGTCCGCGCCGGCCTCCAGGTACTCGCGGTGGATGCCGGCGATGATCTCGGGAGCGGTGATGCTGAGCAGGTCGTTGTTGCCCTGCACGTCGGTCGGCCAGTCGGCGAAGCGCGCGCCGCGATAGCCGGCCTCGTCGGGGCGGTCCCGCTGGATGGCGGTGCCCATGGCGCCGTCGAGGACCAGGATGCGCTGCCGCAGCAGCGCCGTGAGCTCGGCGGTGGCGTCCGGGCGCGGGGTGGGTGAGTCGGACACAGGCGATCCCCAGGGATGTGCGATGGGCGTGCGGGCCTCTGGCTCCGGCACCCCGGCGGGCTGGCCCAGGCCTGGGCGCTCCCGATGTCGCGGTCATCTTCTCACTTCCTGGCCGCGCAGGCCGTCACCCCGCCCGCTCTCACGCCAACGGGTCGCTTCTCCCCGTGGCTTCGGCTGGATCGACGTAGGCTCGGACGGGTGATCGACCCGAAGTCAGCCTCTGACGATCTGCCTCGGCTGGACGACCCGCTGGTGGTCGTCGCGTTCGAGGGATGGAACGACGCCGGGGACGCCGCGACGGGCGCGCTGGAGCACCTGGAGCTGATCTGGGACGCCAAGCCGCTGGCCGCGCTGGACCCCGAGGACTACTACGACTTCCAGGTCAACCGGCCCACCGTCTCCCTCGTGGGCGGCATCAGCCGCCGGATCGAATGGCCGACGACGCGGATCTCCGTGGCCCGGCCGCCGGACAGCGACCGCGACGTCGTCCTCATCCGCGGGATCGAGCCGAACATGCGCTGGCGGGCGTTCTGCGACGAGCTGATCGCCATCCTGACCGAGCTCGACGTGTCGATCGTCGTCGCCCTCGGGGCCCTGCTGGCCGACACGCCGCACACGCGCCCGACGCCGGTCTCCGGGTCGGCCTACGACGCCGACTCCGCGCGGGCGTTCGGCCTGGAGACCTCCCGCTACGAGGGACCGACCGGCATCCTCGGGGTGTTCCAGGACGCCTGCGTCCAGGCCGGTCTGCCGGCGATCAGCTTCTGGGCCGCTGTCCCGCACTACGTGTCGCAGCCCCCGTCGCCGCGGGCGACGGTGGCCCTGCTCCAGCGGGTGGAGGAGGTCCTCGAGCTCGCGGTGCCCCTGGGAGCGCTCCCCCAGCAGGCCGCCGACTGGGTCAAGACGGTCGACGAGATGGCCAACGAGGACGACGAGGTCGTGGAGTACGTCCGCTCGCTCGAGGAGCGGGCCACCGAGACCGACCTGTCGCAGGCCAGCGGTGACTCGATCGCCCGGGAGTTCGAGCGCTACCTCCGCCGCCGCGGCGCGTCGGGGGGATGACGAACCACACGGCTCTGTCGTGCCGAGTGGGCCCCGGAGGGGTCCGCGCAGGCACGACGGATGGGCTCACCGCATCAGGGGGACGGCACCTGGCCGCGGTGCGATCCGGAGGATCGCGGGAGTAATGGCAGCATCTGGGCGGCTGCGTCGCCGTCGAACAGGCGGTCGTGCATGTTGAGCGCGAACCGGTCGGTCATCCCGGACACGTAGTCGACGACCTGGGTGACCTCGTCGGCCTCGGTGTCGCGGTAGGACGCGGGGATCAGCTCGGGGCGGGCCAGGTGGTGGTCGACCAGCCGCCGGATGACGTCGATCGCCACGTGCTTCTGGCCGGCGGCGGTGTCGGACATGTACACGCGCTCGAACATGAACGTGCGCAGTTCGTGCATGGCGTCGAGCGGCCCGGGTGCCATGACGACGGCGCCCGCGGTGTTCTCAGGCGCCAGTGATCCCTCGACGACGGCGTCGATCATCGCGCCGACCATCGCGCTTCCCGGCTCGCCGAACACCTCGCGGGCGCGGGCCGGCAGGTCGTCGAACCGCAGCACCCCGGCGCGGATCGCGTCCAGCGCGTCGTGGGACAGGTAGCCGATGCGGTCGGCGTAGCGCACGCACTCGGCCTCTCGGGTGGCCGGCGGCGGGTCGATCTTCCAGCTGTGTGCGCGGATGCCGTCCCGGACCTCCCAGGTGAGGTTCAGCTGCTCGAGCACCTCCACGATCCGCACCCCCTGGGCGGCGTGGTGCCAGCCGCCGGGCACGTACGGCTCCAGCGCGTCCTCACCGAGATGCCCGAACGGTGAGTGACCGACGTCGTGTCCCAGCGCGATCGCCTCGGCCAGCGTCTCGTTGAGGCCGAGGGCGCGGGCCAGCGACCGCGCCACCTGGGTGACCTGGAGGGTGTGGGTCAGCCGGGTGACGAAGTGGTCCCCGTCGGGGTTCAGGAACACCTGTGTCTTGTGCTTGAGCCGGCGGAACGCCTTGGCGTGCAGGATCCGGTCGCGGTCGCGCTCGAACGCCGTCCGCAGCGGGTCCTCGGCCTCCGGTCGGACGCGGCCACGGCTCTGTGCCGCACGGGCCGCCGACGGGGCCAGGTGCTCCTCCGCCGCCTCGCGGGCGGTCCGGTCGGTGAACCGGAACGGCCGCGCGGTCATCCGCAGTCGCCGAGCGAGATGCCCAGCAGCGCGTCGACCGCGTCACACACGATCCGCGGCGCCTCGTCCTCCGCGTCGTCCCGCCCGGCCAGGGTGCGTGCCGCCCAGTCATCCACCAGGGCGATGGCGCCGGGACTGTCGAGGTCGTCGGTGAGCCGCTCGCGAAGGCCGACCAGCAGGGGCGCGGCCGGCGCGCCCGCGTCCAGCGCGGTGGCTCGCCGCCAGGTGTCCAGCCGCTGCTCCGCCGTCTTCAGCAGGTCCGCCGTCCACGCGCGGTCGGTGCGGTAGTGCCCGGCGAGCAGCGCCAGCCGGATCGCCATCGGGTCGACGCCCTCGCCGCGGAGCTTGGAGACGAAGACCAGGTTGCCGCGGCTCTTGCTCATCTTCTCGCCGTCGAGCCCGATCATGGCCGCGTGCACGTAGGCGCGGGCGAACGGCTTGGTCGCCGTGAGCGCCTCGGCATGGACGGCGGAGTACTCGTGGTGCGGGAAGACCAGGTCGCTGCCACCGCCCTGCACGTCGAAGCCCATGCCGATGGTGTCCAGGGCGATCGTGGCGCACTCGATGTGCCACCCCGGGCGCCCGGTCACCCCCCGCGGGCCCGGCCAGGACGGCTCGTGCGGACGCTCGCCGCGCCAGAGCATCGGGTCCAGCGGCTGCCGCTTGCCCCGCCGGCGGGGATCTCCTCCGCGTTCGGCGAAGAAACCGAGCATCGTGGCCTCGTCGTACCCCGACTCGGCGCCGAAGCCAGGTGCCTGGGACACGTCGTGGTAGATGTCGCCGGTGCCGTCGTCGAGGACGTAGGCGAGGCCGGCGTCCAGGAGCGTCTCGATGTGCGCGACGATCCGCGGGATCGACTCGACCGCGCCCACGTAGTCCTCCGGCGGCAGGACCCGCAGCGCCGTCATGTCCTCGCGGAACAGCGCCGTCTCGCGCATGCCCAGGACGATCCAGTCCTCGTGGTCGCGGTCGGCGCGCTCGAGGAGCGGGTCGTCGATGTCGGTGACGTTCTGGACGTAGTGGACGGCATGACCGGCGTCGCGCCACAGCCGGTTGATCAGGTCGAAGGCCAGGTAGGTGGCCGCGTGGCCGAGGTGTGTGGCGTCGTACGGGGTGATGCCGCAGACGTACATCCGGGCCGTCTGGGCGGGGCTGGTGGCCACGACCTCGCCACGGGAGGTGTCGTGCAGCTTGAGGACGGGCCCGGTCCCGGGCAGGGTCGGCAGGAGCGGGGCAGGCCAGGAGAGCACGGCACGAGCCTAGAGCGGGGTACTGACGGCCCCGCCGGAGGAGGACCGATGGAGCCCGGCGGGTATCTCTCGGCACTGCGGTCGGCGAACGAGCGGATGGACGACGCCGCGGCGGAAGCGGTGCTGGAGCACGGCTGGTCCGCGCGCGTCCCCGGCTGCCCGGACTGGCAGCTCGCCGACCTCCTCCGGCACGTGGCCGGGGTGCAGCGCTTCTGGGCGTGGGTGGTGCGGACGCGGGCCGACGATCCTGCCGCCTACCCGGAGCCGCCGGAGCACCCCGACGACGAGCTGCTCGGCTGGCTGGCCGCCCAGCACGCCGAGCTCGAGGCGGCACTGACCGGTGCGGACCCGGCCGAGCCGGTCTGGACGTGGGCGAAGCAGCAGGACGTCGCCTTCGTGCTGCGCCGGCAGCTCCAGGAGGCGGTCGTGCACACGGTGGACGTCGAACAGGTGCTCGGCGACGTCCGGCCCATCCCGGCGGCGGTCGGACTGGACGGCCTGGACGAGTGGCTGGAGGTGATCGTCCCGGCAGCGCTGCCGGACGGGCCGCCCGACGGCGCGCACCCGGTGACCTTCCACGCCGTCGACGCAGGGGTGGAGCGGACGCTCTTCCCGGGGAGCCGACCGTTCCCGATCGCCGCACTCACCGGGACGGCGGGTGACCTGTTGCTGTCGGTGTGGCGCCGGGTACCGCTGGAGGTGCTGACCGTCGAGGGCGACGGGCTGCAGGCCGAGGCCATGATCGACCTGGTCCAGCAGAAGGGATCCCGATGACGTCACCGATCACGCGGCTCGCGAGCGCCGTGCCGGTCACCGGGCACCTCGTGGGCGCGATCGAGCCCGGGCAGTGGGACCTCCCGACGCCGTGTCGCGAGTGGTCCGTGCGCGACGTGGTGAACCACCTCGTGCTCGGCCACCGGCGGTTCGCCGCGGCCCTCACCGGTGGCGCCCCGCCCGCCCCGGACGCCGACCTGCTCGCCGGCGACCCGGAGAGCGCCTACGCGTCGTCGGCCGAGGCCATGCTCGCCGCCTTCCGGGCCGACGGCGCCCTCGACCGCCCGGTGGGCATCCCGGCCGGCACACTCCCGGGGCGCGTCGCCTGCGAGCTGCGCGTGGTGGAGGCGCTCGTGCACGGCTGGGACCTCGCCCGGGCCACCGGACGCCACCTGGAGTTCCCGGAGGACCTCGTCGAGGAGTCGATCGACTTCAGCAGGGTGCAGCTCGGTCGGGTTCCTGCCGACCGCTCACCGTTCGGTCCGTCCCAGCCGGTCAGGGACGACGCTCCCCCACTGGACCGCCTCGCCGCCCTGCTCGGCCGGGAGGTCAGTCCCAGGTGACGGCGTAGCGCTCGAATTCCTCGCCGGTCTGGATGCCCACCACGCAGAACACCAGTCCGGCCGGATCGAGCATCTGCCAGAACGACCGCATGTCCCGGTGCCGGGTGGCCCCCAGGGCCTCCAGCCGGGCGACCTCGGCCGGGATGTCGTCGGTCTCGATGTCCACGTGCCACCGCGGCGGTGTGCCGGCACCGGTCCGCTGGATCTCCACGTGCCAGCCGCCGGCGAACGACCCGAGGGAGGCCCAGTCGCCGTCCGTGGGATCAGGCGCGGCCGCCCGGCCGCTCGCCCCGGCCCAGAACGCGGTGGCCGCCGCATGGTGCTCCGGCGGCAGGTCGAGAAGGAGGATCGACAAGCGGCTGCGATGCGACATGGCGGCGATCCTGGCCCCCTGCAGGGTTGCGCCGCGAGCGTGCGAGCGGTGGGGGGCAGGGGGTCCTTCGTCAGAAGGGCGGCCAGGGCAGGGCAGGCCACTCGCCGCTGGGCTCCGGATGCCGGCCCGTGCGCAGCAGCTCTGTCACCCGCTGCTGCGTCGTCCGCACCTCGCGCCGGGTCAGGTGCTCGTGCAGCTCCTCCCCCAGGTCGCCGCGCAGCCCGTCGGCGAGCCGTTCCAGCACCTCGACCGCCTCGCCCGTCAGCGGCTTCCCGGCCCAGCGCCACAGCAGGGTGCGCAGCTTCGGGTCGACGGAGAAGCAGATGCCGTGGTCGACCCCGTACACGTGGCCGTCGGGCATCGGGATGATGTGCCCGCCCTTGCGGTCGGCGTTGTTCACGACCGCGTCGAACACCGCCATGCGGCGCAGCGCCGGCTCGTCGCGGCGGACGAAGCTCGGCAGGTCGACGTCCGCGTCGCCGTCGATCCAGAGCTGCACCATGCCGGGGCCGAACGGCCCCTCCCGCAGCACCGTCGGCGGCACGACCCGCCAGCCGGTCGCCTCGGAGACCAGGAACGCCGAGATCTCCCGGCCCGCGAGGGTTCCGTCGGGGAAGTCCCAGAGCGGCCGCTCCCCCGCGACGGGCTTGTAGACGCATTCGCCCACGAGGTCGCCGCAGCGGATCGCGCCGAACAGGGTCACGTTGCTGGCGTCGACCATGCGGCCCTCGAGGTCGATCTCACCCTCGCGCAGCAGGAGCAGCGCCTCGGCGTCGTCCGCCGGCGGGCGCAGGTGCGGCTCGACGGGTTGCTCGCTCATGGCCGGGTCGCCGGTCAGCGGCGGTAGCCGTTCTGCCGCGGGCACACGTGGCCGGCCGGGTCGAGCGGCAGGGAGCACAGCGGGCACGGCGGGCGGCCGGCGGCGACGACGCGGCGGGCCCGGGCGATGAAGGCACGCGCGGCCATCGGGGTGATGGTGACCCGGAGCGCGTCGGGCCCCTCGTCGCTGTCGGAGAGGATCGCCTTCTCGTCGATGGGCTCGTCGGTGGCGGCGACGGCCTCGACGACGACGGCTTCGGCGTTGCCGTCCCAGGCCAGGCCCATGGCGGCGACGCGGAACTCCTCGTCCAGCGGCACCGCCAGCGGCTCGAGGTCGTCGACGTCGGCCTCGGGCGGGATCACCGTGTTCGCACGGCCGGCCACCTCGTCGAGCAGCTCGTTCATGCGGTCGGCGAGGACCTGCACCTGCGTCTTCTCCAGCGCGACGCTGACCGTGCGGCCGCTGTCGTCGGAGGCCTGCAGGTAGAAGGTGCGGTCCCCGGGCTGACCCACGGTGCCGGCGACGAACCGGCTCGGACGGTCGAAGAGATGGACCTGACGGGGCACGCGAACAGGTTACGCGGGCCCACCGACACGCGGCCGGGACGACACCGACGTCACAAAGTCCAGTTCAGGCGGTCGCGCCCGCTCCGCCGCCGACGACGGCGTCCGAGGACGCCTTTCCCCGGCGCTTCCGGCGGGGCTGCGGGATGAGCCCGGACACGTCGCCACCGGTGTCGTTCACGCGGACGACGAACGGCCGCGTCTCGGTGTAGGTCACCACCGACACCGACGCCGGGTCGACGACGATCCGCTGGAACTGGTCCAGATGCAGGCCCAGGGCGTCGGCCAGGATCGCCTTGATCACGTCGCCGTGGCTGCAGGCCAGCCAGACGGCGTCCGGGCCGAGCTTGGCGTTCCACTCGCGGACGGCGGCCACCGCACGGGCCTGCGTCTGGGCCAGCCCCTCGCCGTCCGCCCCGGGGAAGACCGCGGCCGACGGGTGCAGCTGCACGACCTTCCACAGCGGGTCCTTGACCAGCTCCTTGATCGTCCGGCCGGTCCAGTCGCCGTACCGCGCCTCGCCGAGCCGGTCGTCGGACTGCACCTCGACCTCGCGGCCCGCGGCGACGGCGTCGGCCGTCTGCCGGCAGCGTTCCAGCGGGCTGCTGACGATCGCGGCCAGCGGCACCTTCGCCAGCCGCTCCCCCACCGCGCGCACCTGGCCGGCCCCGGTCTCGTCCAGCTGCACGCCGGGGGTCCAGCCGGCCAGGACGCCGCCGGCGTTGGCCGTCGTCCGGCCGTGCCTCAGGAGGATCACCGTCGTCACGGCGCGAAGCCTAGGCGGCGGAGCCGCTACGCCGGCTGGAGGACGCCCAGGATGACCAGGACGAGCACCAGCAGGCCGACCAGGACGCGGTAGACCACGAACGGTGTGAAGCTGCCCCGGGTGAGGTAGCGCAGCAGCCACGCGATGACACTCAGGCCGACGGCAAAGGCGAGCACCGTGGCCACGATCGTGGGCGGCCAGTCGACCTGCGGCCCGGCGACGTCACCCTTGAGCCCCTTGTATGCCTCGTACAACCCGGAGCCGAGGACGGCGGGGATGGCGAGCAGGAACGAGTACCTCGCCGCTGCCTCGCGGGTGTAGCCGAGGAAGAGGCCCATCGTGATCGTGCCGCCGGAACGGGACACCCCCGGGATCAGCGCCATCGCCTGGGCCAGCCCGTAGCCGATGCCGTGGCCGACCGTCAGGTCGGCGAGCCCCCGCTTCTTGGCGCCCACGTGATCCGCCCAGTACAGGACCAGCGAGAACGCGACCAGCGCGATCGCCACGATCCGCAGGTCGCGCAGCGTGGTCTCGATCGTGTCCTTGAAGAGCAGGCCGAGGATGACGATCGGGATGCTGCCCACGATGATCAGCCAGCCCATGCGGGCGTCCGGATCGCCCTTCCGCCGGCCGGTGAGCGAACCCACCCAGGCGACCAGGATCCGCCAGATGTCACGGCGGAAGTAGAGGAGCACCGCGAGCTCGGTGCCGATCTGGGTGATCGCGGTGAACGCAGCGCCCGGGTCGTCCCAGCCGAACAGCTCCCCCACGATCCGCAGATGGGCACTGGAGGAGATCGGCAGGAATTCGGTGAGACCCTGCACGACACCGAGGACGACCGCTTCGAACCAGCTCACGCCTGATCAGCCCCCGTCCGGGACTGCGGGGCGGACGGCGGCCGGGAAGAGGAGGGCACGAGGGGGCACTCTAGGGCGCGCGGCTGCGCCTCCGGCCGAGGCAGGCCTCGCGCGGGCGAACCGGCGTCAGTCCGGCGGGCGCCGTCCGACGGTGAGCGCCGGTGCACCCGGTGGGGTGGGCAGGGTGCGCACGTCCTCGAAGCCGGCGTCGGTCAGCAGCGTGGCGGCCTGCGCGTCGGCGAGTGCCGTGCCGCCCGCTGCTCCGGCGAGCCGCTCTCCCGCAGTGCCGTGACCAGCGCCGCCGTCGTCCAGGCGGCCTGGTCACCGGTGTGCAACAGGTGCTGGAGACGCTCCTCCGCCGTGGACATGCGGGCAGCCTGGCGGGGCGTCGACGAGTGGGCAAGGGCATCGTCCCCAGCCGGTGTCGCGCCCCGAACAGCGTCGGCCGGCACCGGTAAGTTGGCCCCTCGTGGAGCAACGGGCGCTGGGGCGCAGTGGCCTGGTGGTGTCCCGGCTGGCGCTCGGCACGATGACCTGGGGCCGCGACACCGACGAGGACGAGGCCGCGATGCAGCTCACGGCCTTCGTCGACGCGGGCGGCACCCTGGTCGACACCGCCGACGTCTACTGCGACGGCGAGAGCGAGCGGACGCTCGGGCACCTGCTCACCGACGTCGTCCCCCGGTCGGACGTGCTGGTCGCGACCAAGGCCGTCGGCCGCACCAGGCCGGGCCCGATGGGCCGGGGCGCCTCCCGGGGACACCTGCTCGCGGCCCTGGACGCGTCGCTGGACCGGCTGGGCCTGGACTACGTCGACCTCTGGCAGCTGCACGCCTGGGACGACGCGACCCCGCTCGAGGAGACGCTCGCCGCCTGCGATCTCGCCGTCTCCTCCGGCCGCGCCCGCTACGTCGGGGTCAGCAACTTCACCGGCTGGCAGACCGCGCACGCGGCGACCTGGCAGCGGGCCTGGCCGGGCCGGACGCCGCTGGTCAGCACCCAGGTCGAGTACTCGCTGCTGCAGCGGGGGGTGGAGCGGGAGGTCGTGCCGGCCGCGGAGTCCCTCGGCCTCGGCGTCCTGGCCTGGTCGCCGCTGGGACGAGGCATCCTCACCGGCAAGTACCGGCACTCGACGCCGTCGGAGTCCCGCGGCGCCTCGACGCAGTGGCAGGGCTTCATCGACGGCCTCCGTTCGGCGAAGTCGGACCGGATCGTGGAGGCCGTGATCACCGCCGCCGAGGGCCTCGGCACGACGCCGCTGGCCGTCGCCCTGGCCTGGGTGCGCGACCGGCCCGGCGTGGTCGCGCCGATCGTGGGGGCCCGCACCGCCCAGCAGCTGCAGGCCTCGCTCGACGCAGAAGGCGTCCGGCTGCCGGCGGCGATCCGCACCGCGCTCGAGGACGTCTCCGCGCCGCCCTTCAGCTATCCCGAGCGCCGGGCCGACGGGTGACGTCGGCCGCCACCCCGGGCGGCGACCCCGTCTTCGCCGCCTTCTGCGCCGCCGGCCTGTGGCCCGGCCTGGGCCGTCGGACGGCGGCCGAGCTGCCCGGCGCCGGCATCGTCTCCCCCGACGACGTCACGGCCGACCGGCTGGTGAAGATCCCCAAGGTCGGCCGGCAGCGCGCCGAGCGGCTCTTCTCCAGCTTCCTGGCCGCCGCGCCGACGTACGAGGTCGTCGAGCTGCTCGTCGGCGCCGGCCTGGAGGCGAAGCTCGCCGCCGGGGTCGCCGACACCCTCGGTCCCGACGCGGCCAGACGGCTCAGGGACGACCCGTGGGCGCTCCTGTCGCTGCACGGCGTCGGGCTCGGGGACGCCGACCGGCTGGCGATCGCCATCCTGTCGGGGGCCGACCGGCAGGACTCCCGCCGCGGCCGGGCCATCGTCGGGCTCACCCTGCGGACGGCGACCCGCGACGGCCACACCGTGCTGCCCGCCGACCTGGTCGTCGCCGCGCTGCAGGCCGAGGGGATCACCGACCCGGTCGCCGCGATCGTGGCGGCCGTCGACTCCGGGGACGTGCTCGAGCACGAGCCGCCGGAGCCCGAGGGGGCGGGCGGGGACGACGCAGCCGAGCCCGATCCGGCGCTGCGCACCCTGTCCCTGGCCAGGTACGGCATGGCCGAGGAGCTGGTGGCCGAGGCCATCGCCCGACTGTCGGCCACCGCGGAGCGGATCGCCGACCCCGCGTCGGTGCGGAACGTCGCGAAGGGCCTGGACGCGCAGCAGGCCGCCGCGGTCGCGCAGGTGCTCGAGGCCGGGGTCAGCCTGCTCACCGGCGGGCCGGGTACCGGGAAGAGCCGCACCGTCGCCGCGATCGTGAAGCTGCTGCGCGCCAAGGGCGCCGACATCGCCCTGGCGGCGCCGACCGGCCGGGCCGCCAAGCGCCTGGAGGAGCTGACCGACCACCCCGCCACGACGGTGCACCGGCTGCTGGGCGCCCAGGGCATGACCGGCGGGTTCGCCCGCAACGAGGAATGGCCGCTGGACGCAGACGTGATCGTCGTCGACGAGGCGTCGATGCTGGACGTCGAGCTGACCGCCGCCCTGCTGGAGGCCTGCCCCGACGGCACGCACCTGCTGCTCGTGGGCGACCCGGCCCAGCTGCCCTCGATCGGCCCCGGGCACGTGCTCGGCGACATCATCGACTCCGGCGCCGTCCCCGTCACGGAGCTGACCACGCTGTACCGGCAGGCCGAGGGCGGCGCGATCGCCCGGCTGGCCACCGCGGTGCGCGGGGGCGAGCTGCCGCCGGTCGACTCCCCCGACCGCGAGGTCGTCGTCGTGCCGGCCACCGGCAGCGCCGAGGCCGCGCGCCGCGTGGTCCAGCTGGTCACCGACTCGATCCCCCGCGCACTGGGCATCGACCCGGGTTCGGTCCAGGTCGTGACGCCGGTGCACCGCGGGCCGGCCGGGACCATCGAGCTGAACAAGGCGCTGAAGGCCGTCCTCAACCCGGGCACCGGAACGGTGTGGGGCTTCGACGCCGGCGACCGGGTGGTGGCCACCGCCAACCACCTCGAGCTCGAGCCGACCGGCTTCGCCAACGGCGAGGTGGGCACGGTGACCAAGACCGGCGACGGGTCGCTGGACGTGGCCTTCACCTCCGGTCCGGTCACCGTCACCGGAAAGGCGATGTCGGACCTGCGGCACGGCTGGGCGATCACCGTGCACCGGGCCCAGGGGTCCGAGTGGCCGGGGGTGGTCGTCGTCGTCCCCCCGGAGGCCGGCGGGATGCTCTCGCGGCCGCTGGTCTACACGGCGCTCACGCGGGCGCAGTCCCACCTGTCGATCGTGCACGCCAGCGGCGCGGCGCTGGCGCGTGCCGTGCGGGAGGTCGACGTCCGCCCGCGGCGCACCCGCCTGGCCGCGTTGCTGGCCGAGACCGCCGGCTGACCCGCCCGGCTCAGACCGGGGTCTCGTCCTCGTCCAGGGGCACGTCGGTCTCCTGCTCGATGACGTCGGCCTCGTCCGCCTCGCGCTGACCCACCGGTCGGGTCGGACCGCCCGCCTCGCCGGGTCGCGCGGCCAGCTGCTGCTCCAGCGCGTCGGCCTCGGGCACGCCCTCCCCTGGGCTGTCGGCGTCCGCGGCCGTCGTCACGGCGGGCGGCTCGACGAGCGCCTCCTGCTCGGCGCGGTCGGCGTCGGGCACATCGCTCGGGGTGCCGGGCTCGGTCACGTCGTCCTCCCTCGGTCGGCGGTGCTCGGTCGCCGTCCATCCTGCCGTCACCGGCGCATCCGGGCAGGCCGGGCACACAGCCGGTGACGCCGACCGCGTCGGGCAGGCACAATCTGGGTGATGGAGGCGACCGCGGACTACCAGTACGCGCCGCTGCGGATCCCGCCGGGCACGTCCCGGTCCGCGGCGGCGACGATGTTGAGCCTGCAGGCGGACACCGGGGGCTGGGAGCTCGCGCGGCTCCAACTGCACGCCGACGGCACCCGCAAGGTCATCCTGCGCCGCCGGGCACGGCTGTCCTACCTGCCGCTCCCCGTCACCTAGTAGACGTCCCCGCCCGGTCGCGCCATGGTGTGGACAACACCGTGAGGGGGCGGCACGTGGCCGGACGTCCGACGCTCATCCAGTCGGTGCAGCGTGCCCTGCGGATCATGGAGGTCGTCGCCGAGCACGACGGCCGTGCCCGGGCGAAGGAGGTGTCCCGCTCGACCGGGCTCCCGCTCGCCACGACGTACCACCTGTTGCGCACCTGCGCCCACGAAGGCTGGCTGCAGCGGCTGGACGACGGGTCGTACGTCCTGGGCCACCGCATCGACGTCGTCCGCGGCCACGGAACGGCCGCCCGGGGCATCGCCCACGCGCGGCCGGCCCTGGAATGGCTGCGCGACACGCTGGGCGGCGCCGTCTACCTGGCCCGCTACGTCGACGGCGAGGTCGTGGTCGCCGAGATCGTCGACAGCGCCCGGGCCCCACGCATCGACCTCTGGGTCGGCATGCACGACGCTGCGCACGCGACGGCGCTCGGCAAGTGCATCCTCGGCCAGTTGCAGGCCGACGAGCGGGACGACTACCTCGCCCGCCGTCCTCTGCACGGCCTGACCCGGCGCACCGTGGTGGACCGGCGGCTGCTGGGCCTGCCGGCCAGGGGTGAGGTCGCGGTGGACGACGGCGAGTACGCCGTCGGCGTCTCCTGTCTGGCCGCCGCCGTGAGCACCGGACACGACGTGGGCTCCCTCGGCGTCGTCGTCCCGGCCCGCGAGTTGGGCAGCCCAACCACGAGGCAGACGCTGTTGCTGGGCGCCGAACGGGTCTCCCGCGCCATGACCCTCGGCACCGTCGCCTGACTGCCGCCATCTGAAATCAGGCCTCTGGCGGCCGTCCGGCGACAGTTCCACGCTGCCACCCATGGCCGGCCCTCGTGCGGAGACACCCGAGTGGGCGGTGCGGGCGCTGTCGGGCGTCTACGACCCGTGCTGCCGCGACAAGGGCATCTCGGTCGTGGACATGGGCCTGCTCCGATCCGTCGAGCTCAGCGACCGGCACGCGCGGGTCGAACTGCTCCTGACGTCGGGCTGGTGCCCCTTCGCCGCCCGGGTGCTGACGGACGTCGAGGACGCGATGCGGGCCGACCCGCGCGTCGATTCCTGCGAGGTCGAGATCGTCTGGGACGAGCCCTGGACCACCGACCGCCTCGCCGAGTCCGCCCGGCGCACGCTCCGCTTCCTGCCCGACCCGGCGGCCGTCGGCGACCGGGACGCCTACCTCGCGGCCCACACCCCTGGAGGACAGCCATGATCGGTGACGCGTTCGTGTTCGACGGCGTGGCGCATCCGTTCAACTTCACGCCGAAGAACGCCTACGGCTCGGCCGGCGAGATGTTCAACCAGCACCTCTACGCCTTCCACAACGTCCTCACGCCGGAGGGCGAGCCGAAGCAGACCGCCGAGGAGTTCCTCAAGGAGTGGACTCCGGACGACATCCGCCACATGGTCTACGACAACTCCGACACCGACATGCTCGTCGCGATGCCGCTGCCGTTGACCGACATGTTCCGCGACGGGCTCTCGCCGTGGGAGACGTGCGCGGACCTGGCCTCCCGCGACCCGGACCGGACGGTGTTCTGGGGATCGGTCAACCCCCTGGAGGGCCGGCGGGCGCTCGAGCTCATGGAGCGCCAGGTGGGCGAGTTCGGCGCCAAGGCGTTCAAGTTCTACAACGTCCGCTACGACTACGGGTCGCCGTTCCCGTGGCGGATGGACGACCCGCAGATCGCGTTCCCGGTCTTCGAGAAGGCGCAGGAACTGGGCATCAACCTGATCGGCGTGCACAAGGGTGTGCCGCTTGGCCCGCAGCCGGTGGAGGCCACGCAGACCTGGGACATGGACGGCGCGGCGGCCGCCTTCCCCGACATCAACTTCGTGATCTTCCACGTCGGGTTGCCGTTCATCGACGAGACCTGCTGGCAGCTGATCCGCTTCCCGAACCTCTACGCCTCGCTCGCGGCGACGGTGAACTTCGTCGTCCGTGCCCCACGCCTGTTCGCCGAGATCCTCGGCAAGCTGCTGTTCTGGTGCGGCGAGGACAAGATCGTCTACGGCTCCGAAGCGCCGATCTGGCAGCCCCAGTGGGCGCTCCAGGCGTTCAAGAACTTCTCGATCCCGCAGGACCTCTGCGACGGCTACGGGTACCCGCAGCTGACCGACGTCGCCAAGCGCAAGATTCTCGGCGAGAACCTGCTCCGGCTGCACGGGATGGACGTCGAGGAGACGACGGCGCGCCTGGGTCGTCCGCAGGCGCATTGAGCCCTACCGCCAGTGCGCCGGCCGGTCGAGGGCGACAGGGAGACGAGTCGACTTGTCCCCTCGCGCCGCGGTCACCTGCGGCTGCGTGAGGAACAGGCAGCGACCGAGGTCGGCGCCCCGGACGTCGGTGGCGCGCAGGTCGGCACCGAGCAGGTCCGCAGTGCCGAGATCGAGCCCGCGCAGATCGGCGCCGATCAGGTAGGCGCCCCGGAGGCTCCCGTCGCGCAGGTCGCTGCGTCGCAGGTCGTGGCCGATGAGGTCGGCGTTCCGGTGATCGGGCCCGCCGCCACGGACGAGGTCGCTCACCCGCCCCAGCAACTCCCCGATGGAGCGCCGGTGGGCGACGACGTCGAGGGCGAGAAGTTCGTCCGCCGAGCTCGCGGTCAGCCGCTCGGTCGCGGCCACCGCCTCCTCGACGTCGTCGTGCAGCGCGGCGGCCGCGGGCAGGGACAGCGCCTCGGTCAGGTACCAGAGGCTCTCGTGCAGCTGTCGCAGGACGGGGAGGACGGCGAACTGCGCCTGCGCCAGTCCGGGGTCCTCGCGCCAGGTGCGGCCGCCGAAGGTGACCTGGATCAGCTGCTGGCCGGCACCGAAGCAGTCGAACACCTCGCAGCCGGGGAACCCGCGCTCCCGGAGCTGGGCGTGGATCCCGCAGCGGAAGTCCGGCGCCAGGTTCGGGCAGGGCCGGCCCGCCGGCTTGTCGATCGCGAAGTCGGCCGACGCGGCGAAGGCCGGGGCCACGCAGCAGAGCCCGGCGCAGCGGGAGCAGTCGGCGCGCAGGTGCGCACGGGCGTCGGTCAGGGGACGAGCACGACCTTGCCGACGGTCTCCCGCGACGCCAGCTTCTTCAGCGCCTCCGGGGCCTCCGCCAGCGGGTGCACGGAACCGACGAGGGGGTCGACGGCGCCGGACTCCACCAGTTTCACCAGCTCGTCGTGGACCCGGCCCACGATCGCCGGCTCGTGCTTCCGGTACAGCCCCCAGTGCAGGCCGACGACGCTGTAGTTCTTGACCAGCAGGTGGTTCGCCCTCGCCTCGGGGATCCGCCCGCTGGTGAAACCGACGACGACGAGCCGCCCCTCGAACGCGATGCACTTCGTGCTCTTGTCGAACACGTCGCCGCCGACCGGGTCGTAGACGATGTCCGCCCCGTGCCCGCCGGTGACCTCTTTGACCACAGGGACGAAGTCCTCGCTCGTGTAGTCGACGACGTGGTCGGCGCCCAGCTCGCGGCAGACCTCGATCTTGCGCGCACCGCCGGCGGTGGCGATGACCTGCGCACCGGCCGCCTTGGCGAGCTGGATCGCGGCCGTGCCCACGCCCCCGGCGCCGGCGTGCACGAGCACCCAGTCGCCGGCCTGGATGCCGGCCCGGCGGTGCAGGCCGACGTATCCGGTCTGGTAGGTGAGGTAGAGCGAGGCGGCCTTCTCGTCGGTCAGGGAGTCGGGCACCGGCCAGGCGTTGTTCACGTCCATCAGCGCGTACTCGGCGAACGCGCCCGGGCCGTTCGACGGCGAGCCGATGACCCGCTGGCCGGTCTCGACGATCTCCCCGCACAGCTCGACACCGGGCGTGTACGGCAGCGGCGGCTTCTCCTGATACGTGCCCATCGCCATGAGGACGTCGGGGAAGTTGAGCGCCGCCGCCCGCACCTTGACCAGCACCTGGCCGTCGCCCGGCGTCGGCTGTTCGACCTCGTCCAGGCTCATCACCTTCGAGGGGTCGCCGAGCTCGTGTACCCGCCATGCACGCATGGCCCCGACCCTGCCAGATCCCCGGTGACCGCCGTCACCGGGCCCTACCGCATGGACGGCGGTCGCAGGGCCTCCGGGACGACGGCGGTCTCGCCCGTCTCGGTCTTCGCCGAGGGCACGCCCTTGAACTTGTAGGGCACCACGCCGACCCCGGGCTGGATGACGTAGGCGGCGCCCGGTTCGGCCGACGTCCAGGCCATGACCATGGCGTCGGCGACCTCCTCGGCGGTGAGCACCGGGAACCGGGCCGCGGTGAACTGGTCGCGGATTCGGTCGATGATCGCGGTGTCGGCGAATCCGGGGCAGATCGCGGAGATGGTCGTGCCCTCCGCGGCCAGCCGCGGTGCCATCGAGCGGACGAAGGCGATCGCGCCGCCCTTGGCGACGCTGTACCCGGGGTCCCCCGCCATCGGGGACAGGCCGGCGAGCGACGCGGTGACCACGATGGCGCCCCCACCGGCGCGCCTGATCGCGGGGCGGGCGGCCTGCGCGCCGTAGACGACGCCGAACAGGTCGATGTTCACCACGCGCATGAACTCGTCGAGGTCGAGTTCGTCGTCGCTCTTGGCCGCTGAGATGCCGGCGTTGAGGTAGGCGGCGTCCAGACGTCCGTGCTCGGCCTCGATCTGCGCGACGACTGCCTCGTTCGCGTCGAGGTCCGTCACGTCGAGGACGACGAACGGGCAGCCCAGGTCGGCGGCCACCTGCCGGTTGCGCTCGCTGTCCAGATCCGCGAGCACCGGGACGACGTCGGCCGCCCGGAGCTTCGTGGCGAGTGCGCGGCCGAAGCCGCCGGTCCCTCCGGTGATCAGGGCGACGCTGCCGGGCGACGGGGAACTCATCCCGGCATCACACCACGCCTGGCCACCGGTCGCCTGGAGTGCGCGATCCGACCCGGCACATTCGGGACCTCTGGGCGGCGGACCAGGACTTTCTCCCCATGTGGCGGCCGGGCTCCGACCAGCAGGGTCAGCACAGGACAAGACGACAGGAGACACGAGATGACGACGACCGAGAGTCAGAAGAGCTACACCCTCGACGAGACCGGCGTGACGGCCCTCGCCGCGTCGGAGACCCCGACCCAGCGCTGGTCCCGCTGCATCGCCGCAGCCATCCGGCTCAGCATCGGCTGGGTCTTCCTCTGGGCATTCCTCGACAAGACGTTCGCCCTCGGCCACGAGACCGGCGTGAATGCGAAGACCGGCGCGGTCGACTACTTCGGCCCGGCTGCCTGGATCCACGGCGGCTCCCCCACGGCCGGGTTCCTCGGATTCGGCACCAAGGGCCCCCTCGCGGGCTTCTACCAGACCCTCGCCGGCAACGCGTTCGTCGACTGGATCTTCATGCTGGGGCTGCTCGGCATCGGGCTCGCGCTGATGCTGGGCATCGGCATGCGGATCGCCGCGGTCAGCGGTGCGGTCATGCTGATCATGATGTGGGGCGCCGTCCTGCCGCCCGCGAACAACGTGTTCATGGACGACCACATCATCTATGCCCTCGCGCTGGTCCTCCTGGCCCTCGTCGGGGCCGGCAGGACCTTCGGCTTCGGCAGGCAGTGGGAGAGCCTCCCCTTCGTGCACGAGCACGGCTGGCTGAAGTAGGCCCACAGCTCCGGGAGCCGGCGTCGCGATCGCGGCGCCGGCTTCCGGCATGTCTAGACCGCGCGCAGGAAGCGGTCGAGCACACGGATGCCGAACTGCAGGGACTCCACCGGCACCCGCTCGTCGATGCCGTGGAACAGCGAGGCGAAGTCCAGATCCGGCGGCAGCCGCAGCGGGGAGAAGCCGAAGCAGCGCATGCCCAGGCGCTCGAAGCTCTTGGCGTCGGTGCCGCCGCTCATCGTGAACGGGACCGGGCGGGCGCCGTCGTCCTCGGCCTTGAGCGCGGCGACCATCGAGTCCACCAGCGGGCCGTCGAACGTCGTCTCCACCGCCTGGTCGTGCACGAGCCACTCCCGCTGGACGCCCTCGCCGATGAGGCCGGCGAGCTGGCGCTCGAACTCCTCCTGCTGGCCGTAGAGGAAGCGCCCGTCGACGGTCGCCGACGCCGTCCCGGGGATCACGTTGGCCTTGTAGCCGGCGTCGAGCATCGTCGGGTTGGCCGTGTTGCGCAGGGCGGCGCCGATCATCCGCGAGATGGACCCGAGCCGGGCCAGGGCCTGCTCGGGCTCGTCGGGGTCGATCTCGATGCCGTAGGCCTCCTCGACGGCGGCCAGGAACTGACGCATCGGTGGCGTCAGCACCGTGGGCAGCCGGGCCGACCCCAGCCGGGCGACGGCCTCGCAGAGCCGGGTGACCGCGTTGTCGTCGTGCACGAACGAGCCGTGCCCGGGTTTGCCGCCGGCGGTCAGCCGCATCCAGGCGAGGCCCTTCTCGGCGGTCTGCACGAGGTAGAGGCGCAGGTCGTCGCGGACGGTGATGCTGAAGCCGCCGACCTCGCTGATCGCCTCGGTGCAGCCCTCGAAGAGGTCGGGGTGCTCGTCGACCAGCCACCGGGCACCGAGCTTCCCGCCCGCCTCCTCGTCGGCGACGTAGGCCAGCACGATGTCGCGCGGGGGCTTGGTGCCGGTGCGCGCCCAGTCACGAACGAGCGCCAGCACCATCGCGTCCATGTCCTTCATGTCGACCGCACCCCGACCCCAGATGTAGCCGTCGCGCTCCTCGCCGGAGAACGGATGCACGCTCCACTCGGCGGGGTCGGCGGGGACGACGTCCAGGTGTCCGTGCACAAGCAGCGCCGGGCGGGCGGAGTCGGTGCCCTCGATGCGGGCGACCAGGCTGGCCCGGCCGGGCTCGGACTCGCAGATCTGGGACTCGATGCCGACGTCGGCCAGCTTGCAGGCGACCCACTCCGCGGCGGCGCGCTCCCCCGCGCTGGTGGCCGTGTCGCCGGTGTTGGTGGTGTCGATCCGGATGAGCTCGGACAGGAGTTCGGCGACCTCGGCCTGGGCGGCGACGAGAGGGACGGCGGTGGGCTCGGCCATGCGGCGATCGTGCCACCTCGCCCGGTACGCCGATCGGGTGACAACGCTCGACTCCGCGCACCCCCGTGCCGATATCCCGACGATGGGAATGCTGCCCGAGCTGCGCGCTCGTGATCCGGAGGCTGCCGCGCGCAGCGCCGTCCTCACGCTCGCCCTGTTCGCCGGAGTGGTCACCGGCCTCACCAAGTACCAGCAGGCGTCGGTGAGCTCGACCGCGTACCTCGCCGGTTGGGCGACCGTGCTGGTGCTCGCCGCCGCGGCCGCCGTCCACCTGCTCGTGGACCCGGTGCGGCTGGACCGGTGGCTCAGCGGCACCGTGACCGCCGTAGGCGGGGTGCTGACCGCCTCGGTGCTCAATCTGCTCACTCTCGACACCAGCGCGGCGGCCCAGGCGTTCCTCGCCTTCCCCGTCCTCTGGGCCGCGGCGCACCTCCGCCGGGCGGCGGTCGTCGTGGTCACGGCAGCGGCCGTCTGGGCCGACTGTGTCGTGCTCCTGATGCTGCGCGCGCCGGGCGAGGCGGCTCCCGACCTGCTGTTCTTCGGTGCCGTGCTCGTCGTTCCGGCCGTGATGCTCACGCGCGCCAACCGGGTGCGTGACCGCCTGGTCGAGGCGCTGCAGGAGCAGGCCACGGTCGACCCGCTGACCGGGCTGGTCAACCGCCGGTCCTTCGACGAGGCGCTGGAGACGACGCTGACCCGGCCGGTCGGTGCCGGCACCGCCCTGGTGCTCATCGACGTCGACTCGTTCAAGACGATCAACGACTCGTACGGGCATCCGGTCGGTGACGCCGTCCTCGTGCACCTCGCCCAGGTGCTCCGCGAGCAGATCCGTGCGGACGACGCACTGGTGTCGCGGCTGGGCGGAGACGAGCTCGCCGTCCTGCTGCGCAACTGCACGCCGGCGGTGGCCGAACGGCGGGCCGAGGACCTCCTGCTCGCCGTCCGCTCGACCCCCCTCCCCCTCGCCGACGGCACCCTGCTGTCGCTGTCGATCAGCCTCGGCGTGGCGCACGTGCCCGAACGGGAGGGCGACCTGACGTCGCTCTACCACGAGGCCGACGTCGCGCTGTACGACGCCAAGCGCGGCGGCCGCGGGCGGGTGGGCGTCTCGGCAGCGTCGTTCGCGACCGCTGCGGAGACGCCGGGAGGGGTGCTCGGAACGGCCGCACCGGTCCGGTAGTCTGATCCGGCACTCGTCCGGGTGGCGGAATGGCAGACGCGCTAGCTTGAGGTGCTAGTGCCCTTTATCGGGCGTGGGGGTTCAAGTCCCCCCTCGGACACCCTTCCCGGGGCATCTGCCCCAATCGCGGCGGCGGACCGCGCCGCCGCGTTCAGTCGGCGCGCCCGCCCCGGCCGCAGCACGTCCCCTCTCCCGGCGGCCGCGGCTCCGCCGCCGATGTCCCCGGTTGTGTCCCGGCTGTCCGCGCCGGGAGTGTCGGTGCGTCCAGTCGATCCTGGCGGCGCCCGCTGGCCGGGCATGCCGCAGCTGATCACCGTCGCCCTCACCGTGCCGATCGGCTGCCGACTGGTGGTCGAGATACTGCCGTCGGCGGCCGACACCGTAGGGACGCCCTCAACACCGCCCGCCGCAGTGCTGGCCGGCGGGGACCGGCTGCGACTGGTCGAGGCCGGGGACGCCACTGTGGACGATGCTGCTGGAGCGGCCGCTGGCTCCGGCGAGGCGGTGCCGCACCGCGGTGGGCAGGGGGTCGGCCGGTGACCGCGGCCCGCGGAGCGGCCGCCCGACCGAGCGCCGACCCGACGCTCGCTCACCCGACCGCCATGCCGGCCGCCGGTCCGAGTGCGGCTGCGCGCCTAGTGTTCCGTCCGGCCGCCCCCGGGGCGGCCGGCGACCGCGCCCGGCACACCACTGCCGAGGGGGCGCCGCCCGGTGCCGGAGCGGCGGCCGGCGAGACGACTGCCGGCTGGTCGGCGGCTGAGATCATCCGCGCGGTATTCGCCGGATCGCTCTGCGACGGCGAACTGCAGGTCTCCCCCCCACTGTCGGGAGCACGCCCGGCCAGGGCCCCAGAGGCGGCCAGCCAGCGGCACCCGGGCGGCGACGACTCGTCTCAGGTGCGGGTGATCCACCGAGCCGACAGCAGCCGCCACAGCGAACGGTCCAGCCGATCGGTGAGGTCGAAGCGGTGAGTGCCGTAGCAGACGGCATGCACGCCGTGGCCGTCGGCGGGCACGGGCCTGGGCAGGACAGCCAGCTCCGCCCGCAGCGCGGGGCTGGCCACCGACAGGACCGTGGATGGTTCATCAAGCGCCAGTTCCACCGGAGCCGCCTTCGACAGCCATCCGATCAGGGCGGCGGCGCTAAGCGGGCCGGCGCCCATGGTTGGCGGCGTGATTGGGTCGTCGGCGGCGCCGGCGAAGAGGCTGAGCACGGTGTCCACCGGCACCGCCCAGTGAGCCTCCGGTGGTGCGGTCAGGCCCAGGTGCACGCGGTGGAGGAGAGCCGCCATCGACGCACTCTACTTCGCTGTAAGCGAAGTAGAGTGGTGGTCGTGTCTGGGTCCCTAGTACGTCAGGTACGCCGGTGAGCCCGGCGCCCGCGGCACGGGCGGCCCCGACCGCGCCCCGGGTGCCCAGCGCCGCAGCCACGCCGGTGGTGCGCGGCGTGCGGTTCACCGCCGACGCCGATCCGCGGCTGGCCGCCCTGGTGACGGCAGGGCACCCGGTGCTGCTGGTCGCCCGGTGGAGCGACTCGGGTGGCCGCCCGGCGGTGCGCCACGCGGTCAAGCAGCTCTACGCTGCCGCCCGCGGGCTGGCCGCACACGGGGTGCAGGTCGCCCATCTACTGCCCGGCGACCCCGCGGAGCTCGAGGCCGAGGTCCGCGCCGACATGATCGCCCTGCCGAGCACGAGCCTCGACGACCGGCCGTTCGAGAACCGGTTCTTCTTCACCGATGACCACCGCGCCGCCGGCCTGCTGATCGCCGTCTCGGTGGGCAGCGGCCGCAAGGTGGACACCACATCGCTGCACCAGCCCGCGGTGTGGCGGACCGCGGAGCTGATCCGCCACGAACAGCCGGGCGTCGTCTACGCCTCGGAAATCTCCCGGCTAGGGCGGTCGGCGGCGGCCTTCGGCCCGATTCCGCTGACCCTGGAGACGCTGCAGAAGCGCTATGCCCGCGCCGGGGACGCCGGCCCCTGGGTGGGTGATGAGCACGGCAACTGCGACGAGGTCGGCGGGCTGCCGCTGCAGCCCTACACCGCCGCGGTCGGCAGCCGGATGCTCAAGCTCGCCGGCCGGGCCGAGACCGAGGCGATCGCGATCTCGGGACGGAACCGGCGGGGCAAGGAGACGGCCACCCCGGATTGCCTGGTCGCCGGCCGCGCCGCCTTCGGCTGGGAGTTCACTCCCCCACCCGGGTTCGCCACGGCAGTGTTGATGGATCCGGCCACCGGCCGGCGGGGCAACAACCTGCTCTACCTGGACACCGCGACGTGCCGGCCGACTGCTTCCGAGGTGGCGCTGCGGCTGCCGGTGGTGCTCGACGAAGTCGGCGAGCCGGTGGACCAGGCCGCCAACGTGGCCTGGCTGCTCGACCACCTGGGCCGGCCAGGGTTCGACCTCGCCGCCTGCGCCGACATGCTGGTCGCCCGCGGCTACTCCACGCCCGGGCTGCGCCGGACCCACGGCGCGACAGCCGCCTGGCCCCGGCACGATCCGTCCGGCCGCAGCCTGGCCGGCAAGATCGTGCACACGGTGGTGCGGCACCTTGAGGTCTACGAGACCGGACTGTGGACCATCGAGCGCACCGACATGACCCCGATCCGCATCGAGCAGATGCTGCCGGAGTCGGGACGCTGGCTCACCGCCGAGCGCGCCGACGCGATCCGCGGCTACCTCGCCGAGCTCGCCTCCACCCGCCCCCGGCCGCGGGTGGCCACCTTCAGCGGCCATCCGGCCCGGGTGGGCGATGAACCGGTGCGGCTGTGGGCACGTCGCCGCCCGGACGGGGAGGTCGTATACATGCTGCGCGCACCGCAGGCGCGCCGCGCACCCGAGCGGCTGCGGGCCGCCCCCCTGCCGCCGATTCCGGCCCGAGAGCTGGCCGCCTCCCTCGCCGAGGGGCTGGCCACCGCCGCCGACCACCTGCTCCCCCTGGTCGATGCCACGGCCACCGCCCGCGTCGAACGCCAGGCCGGCGAGCTGGCCCGGCTCGAACAGCGGCGGGCGGCCCTGGAGGAGGGCAACCGGCGACGGCTGCTGCAGCTGGACGCCGCTGAGCGGACGTTCGAGCCCAGCACGACGGTGCGGCGGCGGCTGTCGGCCAGCTACGACCGCGACGAGAAGCTCATCACCGAGCTCACCGCTCAGCTCAACGGGCTGCAGCGACAGATCGCCGGCGAGGTAGCCAGCACCGCGGGCATGCCGGTCGACGGGTTGCTGCGGTTCGTAGCCAGCCTGCGCGATCCCTACGCCGACACCTACCGTCCGGCGCTGCGCGCGGCGTTGTCCGAGCTGCGGATTACCGCCGTGCACGAGCCCAGTCAACGCGCCGCGGTCGCGGTCGCTTGGTCCGGGCAGCTGGTGCTGCACGACGGCGGCGAGTCCTATGCGGCGCCGATCACCGGTCGGTCCGGGCGCCGGGCAGATCAGCGCCCGGCTCGCACGGCACGCGTGCAGTCCGCGGTCGCCGCGCTCCGCGCCGGCAGCATCCTGTCCGACGTCGACCTCGACTGGCGGCGGCTGCTGCCCGCGGTCCGCGCCGCACTCGCTGTCGAGGGGGTGTTCCACCTCGGCTCGGTGACCGATCCGCGGCTGCTGCGCCTCGGCATGGCCGTCGTCCACCCCGAGCCGGGCCGCGGCCGGCCTGCCGTCGTCGTCGACGGGGCGCCGACGTTGACCGCTGTGCCGTTGTCCGCGGCCGGGCTCCGGAGACTTGCCGGCACAACCGGCGAACCGCTGGTTCTGCTGCAGCGGCTGGCCGCGCTCTACACCCGGTCCGGCCGGCGCACCCGCTGGCTGCACGCCGAGGCGTCGACGATCGCCGAACTGCACGCGGCCGCACTCGACCGTGGTGGCCGGCTGGACCGGGCCACTGTGCACCGGATGGGTTTCGACAACCTGTGGGACCCGCGCGACCAACTGCGGCGCAGCCCGTATGCCGGCGGCTGGGACCTCACCGACCCAGACGTGCTGCGGTTGCTGCCGTGCCCGCACTGCGGGCACGCAACCGTGTGGCCGTCCCGGCTTCGCGAAGTCGAGGGTCCGATCTGCGACTTCTGCCACCACGACCGGTCCGACGTCGCATGGCCGACCGATCCCTATGACCGCTACACCCACCCCCGGTCCGGGGCCTGACTTCGCACCGTCCCGCCATCGCCGGCATTGAACACGCCGGCGACGGTCCGGTTCGGCATCCGGCAGCCGGAGGCGTCCCGGCGACGGTGAACCACCCTCGCGATGCGCGACACCAAGGATCGTCATGGTCGACCGGTCGCGGAGGGCTTCACCTGACACCGCGACCGCCATGAAGTAGGCCGGTCAACTGACTAAAGACCCACCTGCTAGGCGCTCTGCGGCCGCGGGCCCCGGATGTCCTCCCGATTAAGCGTGTTCCCTGGCGCAGATCCCTGCAACGTCCGCGGCGTCATGTGACAAGCATCGGACACCGACGAATGCTTGAGTGGCTGCGCCGAAGCACGGTCTTCGACAAGGAAGGATGATCTGGCCCTAGGGCTCGCAGGTAAATGCCAGAAGGTGCGCGTGAATCTCATCCAGGGCCGTGCGGTCGACGCCGTTGAGGCGCACGGAGCGGGCGAATTTAAACGGGGCATCCTTGGCCATCTCATTAAGGGTGCCGTCGTACCTCCGATCAGCAGTGAGGAAGACATCGCAGTTGGGCAGGTAGCTCGCGTGCTGGGCATCGATCCCGCTGCTGCGCGTGATTTTCGCGTCGGTTTGGTAGCGCTGGGCAGTGAAAGCAAGCCAATGATGCGGGACGCGGGACGCCTCGACCTCGTGGAACCAGAACTCCGCCCAGGATCGGGGGTCGATGGCGCGCGCGTCTACGTACGCCCCTAGCCAGTCGGCAATGGTCCTAGTCGTGCCGTTGGACCGGACGGGATGGCGGAGCTCATCGAGCGCTGCGGAGAACGACCCCCATCCCTCGTCTCGCCAGGCCTCCAGACCTGGAGGATCAGGCCAAAGATCCAAGACCCAGCCGGGTCCACTGGCAGGCTTGGGCAGGTAGCGCGGCCGAGATGCCTTCTCGCCTCTGTCAGCCGCGATCGCTTTGTTGTGAACCTGCAGCCGATACACCTCTTCGTGGTCCATAGTGGGCAGATCACGTGTCGCCACCACAAACGCGGGCCAGTTCTTACGTGCGGACCGCCAGACCTCGAGCGTCCACTTTCGGTGGTTCCGTCGCCATTCGCTGAGAATTGGGGTGGCGCGCAACCAGTCGGGGTGCAGCCTGCGGATCTCGTCGATCAAGTCTGCGCACGACAACTCCGCCTCGGAGGGCAGCTGCACCCGGTGCCCGCTCAGAATCGCCTGGACATCCCTGCGCGAAGCCTCGACGTTGGATGACCTGGCCAACTCGAGAAGGATGCTGGGTGCCACCACGATCTCGGCTCCATGCTCTCGCACGCAGTCGTAGAGGGCCGGACCACCTCCGGTTCGACCCAAGGCTGACCAGATGTTGGTGTCGAGCATGACCCGGAGGGGTCGACGGGACCGTGTCTGCTCCCCCACTGCTGTCCTTACGTCGTTTGAGCCTGGGACTTGTGGATCAGTCGGCACCGAGGCCTCGTAACTCAAGGCGAACAGTGTGGGCCCGCGCTCAGGAGCGAGACCGAGGGCTGGCTCCCCCCGGGCCCGCATCCTGCGAGCACCCTCCGCCAGTACGCCCCCACAGGCGGTGGGGAATCCTTCTTCCGTGGCCACCGCACAGTCCTCCGCCGAAGCGAGCGTGATCCTCGAACGACTGCACGGTCGCGCTATAGCTCAGCTTCAAGTGCTTGGCATCAACTCGCTGAAGTCCGTCTCTCCGATGCCTGATGCCGTTGTGGGCGAGGTGGTGACGGCGACGGAGACGTCAGACCGCCTCGTCAGGATCCACACCGCAACTCTCTCGATCTCTTGCGATCTGCAGAGGACGGGGCGGCTGGTGTGGTTGGACAGCGCCGAACCGTACCGGCTGGCCGCAGGCGCCAGTCGCCCGACCGTGCGGCTCCTTCTGGACGACGGATGCGGCCTCGACCTGATCGAACCCGCCAAGACCAAACGGATCACCGTGGCGCTCGCCCGGGCTACCGGATGACCTGATTCGGTCAGTGATGCCGCTTCCCCAGGCGGTCTCCGCCGAGCTACCTTGAAGCCAAGGGCTGGGACGATGACGCGGGAGGGATCATGGGCCGGCAGACGCGCTATGTAGGTGACCTACTCGTCCCCGCGAACTTCATCCGTGCGGTGCGAGAGTCGGGGTACGTCAGCCTCGCAACAGCGCTTGCGGAGTTGATCGACAACGCCCTGCAAGCTTCGGCAACCAGCATCGCAATCACCGTCAGGCGCACCTCGAAGGACGCCTTGCCCGAGATCTGCGTCGAGGACAACGGCTCCGGCATGACGCGAGCGCAGCTTGAGGCGAGCCTCCGGTTCGGCGGCTCATCAAGATTCGGTGGGCGTGACTCGTTCGGCCGGTTCGGCATGGGCTTGCCAGCCGCTTCCCTCAGCCAGGCGCGACGCGTTCAGGTCACCGCGTGGCGGGCCGGTCAGCCGCCACTTCAGGTGGAACTCGACGTCGATGAGATCGCCAGCGGTGGCAACCCCGACCTGCGGGCCCGTCGGGCTACGCCTGCGACTACGGCGTCGGGTTGCTCGGTGGTCTGGCAGCGCTGCGACCGGATCGGGTATCGGCGCCTGGCATGGTTGGAACGCGCCCTGCGGCGCGACCTTGGCCGCATGTATCGCCGGTTCCTGCTGGCCGGCGTGACTCTCACCGTCAACGGCGTCAGCGTCGCACCCGTTGATCCGTTGCTCCTGACGACGATGGTGGCCGGCCGCACGGCAACCCTTGCGTTTGACCCCCTCCGCTACGAGGTCGCCGCTGTGTCGGGTGACACGTCGTGGGTGCAGGTCCGCTTCGCCGTACTCCCAGTGCACGAGTGGCATCATCTTGACAACATGACGAAGCGACGCCTCGGCATCGTGGGTGGAGGGGGCGTCTCCGTCCTGCGCGCTGGCCGCGAGATCTCTTACGGCTGGCACCTCATGGGAGCCAAGCGCAAAGAAAACTACGACGACTGGTGGCGTTGCGAAATAGAGTTCGAGCCGGTCCTTGATGAACACTTCGGCATTACAATGAGCAAGCAAGGGATCCGGCCCTCGATCCAATTGCGCGAGGCAATCGAACCTGCACTCGAGTCGGTCGCCCGACTCCTGAACAATCGCGTTCGACAGGCGTTCGAAGACGTCAAGTTTCAGGCATCTACCCAAGTTGCCTGCCGGATCGCAGAAGCCGCTGACCCGCAGCTTCCGGTCTTCCGATCGAGAGGTAAGGACATAGGGAGCGGTGGGCTCAACTATCGGATCTCGTCGCAGCAGCTCCCTGCCGAAATCATGTTCAGCACCAACCTTCAGCACCGCAAGCTTGAGGTGACGCTGAACGTCGACCATCCCGCCTTCGAAGCGTTGTACCGCCCCCTGCAGACGTCGGCGGATGAGTCAGCCACTGATTTGCGGACCGCCATCGAGCTTTTCCTACTTGCGTTTGCGCGCACCACCGCGTTGCTCAGTGCAGATCACCGCGTGGCCGACGAACTGGTATCCGTCTGGAGTAGCACCTACGGACGGATGCTCCAAAAATTATGACCGATTCCAAGTTCCTACCTTTGGGACTGCCTAAGGGAGCCTCCCTTCGCGAGCGTCAGGGGTTCAAGCGCCTCTGCACTCTGCTCGCCGCCAGTGCCCATGGTGGCGATGCCATCGGAGACCACGAGCGATGGACCGCGGCCGCGGATCTTGGCGACCTGTATGGGCAGCCCCTGCTCGCCGCGGCTGCCCACACCGCGATCGACCTCGTCGACCAAGGCTGGGGGGTGCAGGTCGACAAGCTGGGGGCTCTGTTTGCCCCGCCACTCGCCCATGGGGACCGGGAGAACGAGAAGGCGCGCATCCAGCGTCAGGAGCACCTGCGGCGCGATGAGCAGCTCCGGAAGCCGAGCGTTCGTCGCTTTATTGAGCGCATGGAACGCGTCCACCCTCGCGGTGAGCGACTGGTGTCAGTTTTCGACCTCATGCGCGATGGACGTGAACTCGCGGATGCGTTGACAGCCAACGGCACTCCCAACGGCGTCATCAAGCCGTACGTGCAGATTGTTGACTCATCGACCTGCGAGCTCACGGGGTTCCGGCTTCAAGACATCTGGCGGTACTTTCGCCATACCTGGACGAACGCCTATTCCACGGTGCCCGGTCGATCCATGGCGATCCTGGTCCGGGACGCTGCGACCGAGTATCACGCGGTCATCGGTCTCGCCGCCATCTCCAGCCCAGTCGTTCAGATTGCCGAGCGTGATCGGTGGATGGGCTGGGACACGGATCAGTTCATCGACAGTGTCCGGGCCAGGCCCACGCAACTGATCGCCGACTGGGTTGCTCGAAGGATTGCGACGCAGATGGACGAGATCTATGTCGATGATCTGCTGCTCGATGGGGTCCTTCAGCCGACCGACCTGACCCAGCCGACCTCCGACGCAATCGCCCGCTTGCTGGCCGACGCCGAACGTCACCGTCAACGCCATCACCGGGCCGGAGCGATCCGTGAGGTCCGAAACATCGAGACGGATGCATGGGTAGAGCGGGCCGAGACAGACCTCTTCCGGAGCAAGCGGGCAGCATCGCTAGCGGAAGTGTTGGAGACGGCCCGTTTGCTCGGCGGCTACCTGTCCCCGACGCCGTCCGTCGAGGGTCTCACCAAGGCACTGGAAGATACGCGCGCTCGGTCGCAGTTGCGTCGCGTGATCCGACGTGCTCGTGGTGAGCGAGTAGGGACCGTGGTCGCCGACCTCACCGTGTGCGGAGCGGTGGCCCCCTACAACTCGCTGACTGCAGGCAAGTTGGTCGGGGCACTCGCGGTGTCGCCGAAGGTGCTCGGCGCGTATAGGGCGAAGTACACCCGGCCCAGCGAGATCGCGTCTGCGATGGCTGGTCGCCCCATCGTCCGGGAAGCACGCCTGTCGTTCATCGGAACGACGTCGCTCTACGGAACGGGTTCGAGCCAGTACAACCGGCTGTTCTGGCCGGCCGACGTCATGGGGGGCGCGGCCGACACTCGGATGGGCTTCTACGAACTCGGTCGTTCTCGGTCCTTCGGTAGCTCTCATTTCTCTGATGAGACGGTCGAGGCGCTTGTCCGACTCTCAACCCTGAGCGGCAGTCTGGTCCGAGTCAACAGCCTGTTCGGAGAAGGCGTAAGCCCGCGACTTCGGAAGGTCCGCCTGGGACTTGCCGCGCTCGGGTGGCCCACCAACGAATTGCTGCAGCACGGTCGCGAGCGCATCCTCTACGGCGTTCCACTCGTCAGAAGCTTGCGGAACTACTCGCTGGGCGTCGAGACGGATCCGGACTACTTGTTGGACCCGGACCTGGACCAGACCGACACGCGCGTCGCCAACTGGTGGCTTCACCGGTGGTGCCGCCACAGAGCCGAGCAGGTCAGGGTCCTGGAGGCGATGCGGGCGCATCGCCTGGTGCGCCCCGTGAAGCACGGAGCCCGCGTGCCGCTGCCCGCGGACGATGAAGAGCCGTCGGACACGATCGAGATCCCCGACGCCGGCTAAGGGAGCGACGCACTCTTGTCGGTAACGATGAAGACCTCTGACGAGGCCGACATTGCGCCGACGAGGGCGTCCACCTCGGGGTCATCGTCCAGCCGGACGCCCAACACGCGGATCTGCTTGCCGGTGGGGAGGGCGGTCAATGAAGACGTGGTCCGCATCAGAAGCTCGCGTCGTTTCGTCCGACGACTCATCATCCACCAGCTTCGCGGACCGTTCTGTTGACCAACAACTCCCTGGTAGTCGAACCAGCCGCCGGGTGACACAGTGTCCGGCGCCGGGGCGACCTCCTCCCAGTACTCCCCGCAGAGATGGCGGACCGGGCAGAACCCGCAATTCTCAGGCCCCGTGACCGCCGTCGGCATCTGAGTGGCAATCGCAGCGTCAGCGCCCTCGATGCGCGCCTTGTAGGCCTCGCGGAGCGCTTGTAGCTGGTCCTCCGCTGGCGCAGGAACCGTCAGCTCGTGACCCGGATAGGCGGCGGTAAGGGCGGTTGCTCTCCGCCCGCTCGGGTTCACGTCTCGGTCTAGGTCCCACAACAGCGCATAGGCGTGCAACTGGTCCAAGTGGCTTGGATCCTCGGCCCCAGTCTTGTAGTCCGTGATCCGGACGGCGTCGCCAGCGATGGTCAACAGGTCGACGCGCCCGGTCAACCGCAGCGCGTCGGCCGTGAGCGTGAGCTCCGGGTGCGCGCCCACGCCGACCGGTCGTCGCGGTTCGACCGATCGGGGCTCAGCACCGCCGTTCTTGCAAGTCGCCGGGCCGCTCGACTGGCCGGAAGCTGGCAGTTCCGTTCGAGCCAGATAGCCCTGAATCTGGGCGCGAGCGTCTGGCAAGCGGTCACGAAGTTCGACCCCCAAACGCCTCCTGCGATCGCCGCCCAGGCGCGGGTTGTCATCCAGCCGAGCCAAACGCTCCCTCAAGGCCTGCTCGGCTACGGCAGTGATCCCGCCTAGCTCGCGGAGGACCTGGACCGCCCCCGCTGCACGCGTGGACTCGCACCCCGCGGCAACAAGCGCCTTTACGATCGTCTCAAGTGCCTCGTGAACAATGTCCCCGAACAGCGCAGCTCTGACCGGTAGGGGCGGATATCCCGCGCGCGCCCACAACGAGGGGTACTTCGCCCGCGTAAGCATCCACCGCCGTGGACAGGCCGCGACCTCCTTGAGGGACGAGTAACTCCACAATTCAGGAGGCTGCGGCCAAATCCCCGAGGATGCTTCCACGCCAGGGTCGAACTCGAGCCCGCTCTCCCTCACGTCAGCGAATCCCGGACCATCTGACTGGCATGCGGAAGATTGCGGGCGATCACGATGTCATCGATCAGGCGGACCGGCACGCTGCCGAACTCCTTAGCGTCCCGCAGGCCGTCGCTCTGGGCGACATCAGGTGTGAGCGGGCCGTGGATGCCAAAGATCCACTGTTGGTTGCCCTTCCGCGCAAGGATCGGCGCTATAACCGACCCTATCCCGTCGATCTCCACCTCTCCCTTGCGCTCAAATGTCACGCCTTCGATTCCGTGGCTAACCAAGTCCTCGAAAAGCTTATTTGCCGATCGATCGAGACGATCCGCATCGAGCTGCGGTGGAGTGCCGTGGACCAGGTAGCGCAGCAAACTGGCACCCACGTGCCGGTCAAGCAGGCCGTGCTCGAACCGGTTACGGAAGCTGCGGAGGCAGCGGTAACACGACTCGTCGCATCCGGCCGGACATTCCTCAAGCAGGGCCAAAGCCTGCTCGAAGATTTCCAGACCGAAGTCCTTCACCCGCCGTGTGAAGCCGGCGCCACCCGCGAGCGTGTCGTAAAGATAGATCTCTGCCTCAAGCCCTTCGCTGCCCATTGGCGTCAACGCCGGTCGGTACTCCGCCTGGAGTTCGGTCGCTTCGATGTCGAGCCGCCGAGTCGCCGCAATTGTCAGCCCTTCAGCCACCGTGCGGAGGGCGATGTGCGTCGACAGGAACGCCGGGCGCAACGTGACGGGTGCGGCCACACTGAGTCGCACCAGCAAGACATCGGAGATGAAATCCGTGCCGAGGACCAGACCCCGTGTTGAGGCTGAGCCGGGGCAACTCTGTTCCTTCTCATCCGGGTACGGCTTTTGATGTGTCCCGACGACCACGGCCGAGGCTGTCGCGGTCGGCTCGATCAGCCCGCACAGCGTGCAGTAGGTGTATCCCTCGTTGCGCGGGCCGGTGTTGGTGACCAGCAGAGTCTCGCGTCGATAGGTCTGTTCGAGGCGGTTAGTAACGTGCTGCCATGCGGAGTCCTCCGTCGGACCTGGCGCCATGAGCTTCGCCCGTGTCGCATAGCTGCGCGCCGGGGCGTCGTCAGGGCTCGTGCCAGGAGCCACCTTGGCGCGGTGCGCAAAGCCCGGCGGTCGGATCCAGTTCTTGGCCTTGCCGAACATCTCCGCAGCCCCACAGGCCGGGCAGTCGCGTGCCTCGCCACGCTCGGCCTCCGCGTACGAGAAATGCTTAGCGTAGTGGCAGACCTGGCACTCGAAGTAGAGCAGCTTGGCCCGCCAAGCCTCGAATCGCTCCTTCTGGACAGGTGCGTAAATCGCGCCGGACGTCCACTCCTTGTTGTCGATCCATACCACCTTGCCGGGGGCGTACTGGCTAAGCGCGACCGGTAGGCCCTGACTCGGCGCGTACAGAAACTCAGCTCTGAACGGCGTCGATCGATCGATGTCAAAGACGTGAAATGCGACCACGTCCGTGGGGAAGGCATAGCGAGGTAGAACACCCTTGTAGAGCAGACGATCGAGCAGGTTGGTCTGGCTCCGCTGAGCGCTCGGGTCCTCTGCGCCATCCTCGGCCGGCCCCTCGGCCTCAACCTCTTCGGACTCGGGTTCTGAGTCACCTTCTGCTGGCTCAGGCAGGCTACCGTCGACGTCGAGATCGAGCGCCTTATCGATGTCGTGGATCGTCCTGGTCACGATGCCAGCCAACAGCCTGTCTCGATCGGAGTCGCTCAACTCGCTGGGCAGCCACGACAAGATTTCTGCCCGAAGCGCAGCCTCGTTCCCCTTCAACCAGTCCTCAATATCGGAGCGGTTCAACGGCGACGTCGTACCGACGAACGCCTCGACAGTGCCGAGTACCTCGAACAGTTGCGGCTGCAAGTCCGGCTCAATCGTGGGCAGGCGGTCCTGGTGGTAGCGCTGCAACAGGTAGGCAGTTACGTGACGCCGCGCAATCTCGTCGTTGTCCATAGTCAGGACCGGATCGTCGACCTTCCCGCGGATCATGAGATCCGGTTGACGGAAATAGTGATCGTCGTGTGTATCGGCACTTCCGAAGGCGAGAACGGTGGCGACGGCGTTGCCCCGACGGCCAGCCCGACCTGCTCGTTGCTGGTAATTGGCACGTGACGGCGGCATGTTGCGGAGCGCGACGCCGGACAGGCTGCCGATGTCGATACCGACCTCCATAGTGGTCGTGCATGACAGCACGTCGATGGCTGCGCGCTCCTGCTGACCAGGACCTGGCAAACCCAGGTCGACGTCTTGGAAAAGGAGTTCGTGTTCCTCAGCCTTGGAGAACACGTCGTCGGAATGGGACGCGTTCAACTGCGCCGTGTGCTCGGCCGCAATGATGCTCATCGGCGACTCCGGCGGATCGGCCAGTGCCCGGACGGCGCTGGCGCGGTAGTAGCCCTTGCGCGCCTGGAAGACCGCATCCTCTTCGGGATCCAACGTCCGCACACGCTCGGCACCACAGTTGACGCAACGAGTTGTCCCCGGGAACGGTCGTTGCGTGAACCGGCAGCGCTCGCAGTACCCCCACAGGCCCCCCAACTCCAGGGCAATGTTCCGAGCTGACAGCCGGTACTTGCCCCCCACCCCCTCACAAAACGTCCCCAGGAGGACCGGGAGCCAGTCCTGGGCGAACTTCTTGCGAGCCGGGGCGGAGCCCAGCCAGGATTCAATCGGCTTGAACTTTCCGGCGTGGGGCTTCACACCACCCCTGGTCTTCCACCAGTCATCGGTCATGGCTGAGAACCACACGCCGCGATTGCTGGTGGTCCACTGGGCAAGCCAGAGCCGTGCGAGAGCCTGCTTGGTTTCCTCCGTAGCCGCGACACCGTCAATGTCGGGCAGCTTGGCCAGCAGCGGCCCGGCAAGGTTGGCCCGTTCCCGAATCGACGCCAGCCCCAGCGACGCGAACCCGTAGTACCGGTCGGTGAGGGTCGCGTACATCGCCCGTAGCAGGGACTGCGGCGGCGGATCCGTGATCTCGGACAGCTGCCAAAGCTCGGCCGCATTCCCGTCCAGAGCGCCGTTCTCGAGCGACTTGGCGACCTCAACGAGGGCCTGGAGAGACTCGGCCGGAGCCAGTTCGGGGCGGAGCCGGACCGCGAGTAGTCGGGCCCCAACCATGGCTGCGAGGTACATGCGCTCCAGGCTGAGGGACGGTGCGAGGACGGCTTGCTTCGACAACTCCTGCCATCCACGGAGGACGACGGGCCGGATTACGTCGCGCATGGAGTAGTCCTGCAGATTCGGCGCAAGCCGGGCCGCAACCTGACGTGAGTCGGAGAACGCGAGCACCTTGCGGCCCCGAAGCGGTGCGAAGTCTGAGTACTCCTGAGCCCCGGCGGGCTGTACTTCCAGCTGACGTGTCACCAAGGCTTGGAACGGTTGGTCGCCCTTGGTTTGGTGATCCTGCACCGAGGAGCGGCCAAACCCGGCGCGCTGGCCGCACACCCCGCAAGGCGTGAACTGGCCGTTGGCCTGCGCCTCATCTTCGTCCTCGTCTTGGTCCCCCAGAATCGCCTCGCCGGCACGGGGTGTCGGCAGGAAGACGACACGAGTGCGCTTCCCGAGTTCGGCCGGGTTCAGCCGTCCAGTGATGAGGTCGATATCGGCAGGCTCAACGTTGTTCTCAGCCGGATCCTCGAGCAGTAGATCGAGCGGCTGCAGCTCCGGAATGGAACCCGAAGCGGCCTGAAACGCTCCCCCCTGCTCATTCCAGAGAAAGGTGGGCTCGATGACGTCATCGGTGTACGTCCGCGCATACGCGGAGCCGCAGTGTCGACAGGTGTAGAACTCGAACACGCGCGCCCCACAGCCACAGGTGGCCTGCGGCTGGGCATAGAGCGCGCCCACCGGGGCGACCACCGGGTGGGTCGTGCGATCCACCTCGGTGCAGTCCGGATCGATACACGCCCACAGGCCGGGCAGCCCCCGAAAAAACGCGTGAACCCGACAGGGAAGGAGTCCAGCGTCGTCCGCGGAGCGCCGCGCCGAGCTGCCTAGGGCAACTAAGGCCGAGACTGCTCGGTCTGCCAGTTCCTTCCCCACCGACGGGAAGATCATCGAGCCCAACTCGTCGACCGGTTGCGCCCGCTTCATGGTCTCATTTACGAGCAGACTCATCGGTCCGAAGGCGCTCAGGGCTTCATGCAACGCCGGTCCCACCGAAGAGCCCGCGGGCGGAGTCACCCCGCGATAGTCGAGGAACTCGCGGACCGCCTCCACCCTTGCCTCGTCGCCGGCCGCATCGTAGAACTCCGACATCGGCACGGCGGCCAAGACCGCCGCGTCCTCAGCGCTGCCGGTCGCCTCGTGGGCACGGAAGGCCAGCTGCCCCTCGACCGTCCTGAAGTCACTCTCGGACTTACCGGTCAACTGCGCGGCGAATTGCCGCGCGTACTCCGAGCTAGCGAAGCTCGCACTCGTACAGATCACCTGCAGGCGGTCACTCGATATGCCGAGTCGGGCGCGCAGGCGCCGCAGCAGGAGCGCGACCTCGGCTCCAGCTGCTCCCCGATACAGGTGAGCCTCGTCGATGATGAGCGAAAATTTCTGATGGGGATTGCTGGCAAGCCAGGCGCGGGTGGCATCGAACACCGGGCGCTCGAGCGGCCGCATGAGCATGTACTCGAGCATCGAGTAGTTCGTGATGAGGACATCCGGTGGAGCGCTCAGCACCTCATGACGTGTGAGGAGTTCGGGATCCTCAGGTCGCATGACGGCACGTACGAACTCGCCGTCCTTGTTCTTCCAGCGACTTCCGCTCGTGCCGTACCAGGCCTTGAGATCTGGCTTGGCCGGCCACTTGCCCCGGACCTTCAGCTTGTCGATGAGTGCAACAGCGTCGTCGTGCCACGGCGATGTTGGATCGGCCGCTTGGTCGAGGAGTTGCACGTAGAACTTTTCGATAGAGCGGAGCCGCTCTTGATCCTTCTCGACCTTCCTCACGCCGGGGTAGAGCGTCCGGCTCGTGTAACGGGCGAACCGCGCGGGGCGGCCGGCCCAGGCCGTGAACTGGGTAGTGACACGTGGATCGCCGAGCAGCAGGCGTAGGCGACCGAGTTGGTCGTTCACCAACGCGTTCATCGGATACAGAATGAGCGCCCTGACGGCTGGAGCGTCGAACGAGCCGGGCTCGTGCGCTGCCTCTGCCGCCAGCTTGGCCAGCATGGGCAGGAGGAAGGACTCGGTCTTACCGGACCCAGTACCGGTGGTCACTGCAAGACTTAGGCCGTCGCGCGACGTCCACTCGAGCGACTGCGCCTGATGTGTGTACGGCGGGTCGTACAACAGCGGCGACACGTCTCCCTGTCGGGTCG
Organism: Blastococcus sp. OS1-29; assembly: GCF_057628075.1. Taxonomy (NCBI): domain Bacteria; kingdom Bacillati; phylum Actinomycetota; class Actinomycetes; order Geodermatophilales; family Geodermatophilaceae; genus Blastococcus; species Blastococcus sp. OS1-29. Next base: position 519,650 of record NZ_JBXXJK010000002.1, on the reverse strand, counting down.
TCAGGCTGCCGAAGAGCTTCTGCACCTCCGGATCAAGTTCGAGATCAGAGAACCGTCGGTCAGTCGTGTAGCGCGGCGTGCTCTCAATGAAGGGGGCCCGGAACAGCACCCCCTCCTGCTCCAGGCACACACGGCGCTGGTCGATCAGGGTTGGGTGCCCGACGTGGTACGTCGCCTCGATGTAGTCGCGCAGCGCCGCCTGAATCTTGGTGATCGTCTCCGCAATGGTGGGCGCTTGCGCCGTCACTCTGTTCCTCCTTCATTCGAGGCCTGCATCCAGAGCATCTCGGTGAGAAACGCCGTGAGCTCAGGCATCGCGCGGCCTGGCACGCGATACGAGAACAACGATCCGTGCGAGCGCGGGACCGACACGCCGACAAGTTCCAGATACCTCTCCGCCCAGCTGGGGACGGGCGAAAAAATGTCCACGAGTTCCTCCTCACCCGGCCCTGAGGGGGCCCGTGTGTGGAAGATCTGGGGCTGGCCGCGCTCATCGTCGAGAGCCGCCTGCAGCCGCCAGGCCTCGTCCCGACCCGGTGCCGGGGCGTCACCGAGCGGCAGGTCGACCAAGGCCTGCGGGTCGCCCCCTTGGATGCGCACGAAGCACCACAAGTCCGCGCCGTATGCCTGCGGACGCCGCGCAACGAAGTCTCCGACGTCGCTTGATGCTGGCGCCCTCCACCGCCCTCGGTAGTACCTCACCGGGCTGCTTGAATCAATCAAGGTCAGCCCGTCCACCCGGCCAGCCGGACCGGACTCCGCCAATCGTCGGCGGTATTCGTCCAGCAAGCCGGCCGACGAAAGCGCCCGCGGATGCATAAGCCACTGTTCGCGTGAGATCTCGTGCAGCCCCTCGGCCTTGAGTCGCTCATGCGCCGTGTGGACTGACAGTTGGATGGTCCGCGTGTGGGTGACGTGAAGCACCTGAGACCCCAAGGCGTCACTCACCAGCGGCGCACCGAACGGACGGACGCCGAGCAGCAGGTATCCCCCGGGTTGCTTCGTCACGTACGAGGGTGGCCCAAGGAAGAGCAACCTCGCCGCGCGCTGCGCGCGGAGGGGCAGTTCCAGGAGATCGCCCGTAGAGATCAACAAGTCGAGCTGATCCATCAGATCATCGCGGGACGGAGTGACATCAAGGGCGAGCGGTCCGACCGCTTCAAGCACTGCGTCAACGATCTGGCGGGGAGTGGCGGGACAGAGGAACGACGCAGCCCTCCGCAACGAGGCACATAGTCCCTCGGCTGACAGAAGGTCGACCGCGTTCTCGTCCATCCCCAGCGCCTTGACGGCCAGTTCGGCCGCCTCTGCAGCTGACAACCGCCCGACTCTCACCGGGCGTCTCCCACGGAAGGATCCCTGATGTCAGCTTTGAGCGCTTCGGTGCCGAGGACCGCAAAACGTGCGGCGCGGACCAGGACTGGCGAGGTCAAGATGCGCTGCAGCAAGTCATCTCGAACCGAAGGCTCCCAGCCTGCGAGGCGTCCCGGACTCCGGACCAAGGATAGAAGGAATCGCGCCGCGAGACGCGAGTCCAGAATGCCACTGTTCGCGGCCGCGCCAGCGATCGTCGTGGCAAAACCGGATTGAAGCGAATCGGCCGACTCCGACCATCGCCACAGGCGATCGGCGACCTCCCTCGCGAGTGTCTTCTGACTAGGGGAATCTCCCACCAATGCCTGCATTTCCTCGAGGTGATCAAGCGGGTCTGCGCCCTCGAGCCTGCGCTCGAGACGTGCCCAGTTGTTCCCCGCGATTCCCGACACGAGAGCGCGTGTGATCGCATCCAGAGCTACCCCCTGTTGGTATCTGGCGAATGGGTCGGCTGGCAACTCCGCAGACGCCCAGTCGCGGTGTGCCTTAAGCAGGCGCACGACCTCGAGCAGAGTCCTGGCACTCATTTGGACGGACGGGCGGGCACTCCCCACCGCCAGGAGCCTGTTCGGATCGGGAGGGAGGATGACTGACGCCTCGACGAGGCCAGCGGTCGCTCGGAGCAAGCCACCTCGGGGCGGTGCCTCCGGCTCCGTGCCGAATCCGTACGGACGTCCGCTGAGCGGCGACTCCACCGGGAAGAAGATCACCTGAGTGCCCTCACCGTCTGTCCGGTCGATGAGGTGGGCCGCATGTCCTCCGCCGTGACGCTTAACGACACGCCACCGGAGGGCACGAAATCCCCGCTCGCAGACCAGGGCGGCGAACCCGATCCCCGCCCGAGATACAGCCACCTCGCACGACTCGGCTTCGTCGTAGCAACTCTGGAGATCGGGACCACGGAGTTCGCGCTTGGCGAACCGGAGCCAAGCGTCTGTGCTCATCGGGAGGTCGACGCGACGGCGGATCCGAGCCAACTCGTCGCCTTCGGCACCGCGCAACGTCAGCGAGAGATGCGCAGTTGTTTGTGGAGGTCCGTCGATTGCGAGGGCAGCGCGTTCGTCCCATAGCTCGGCCAAGCTCGGCCGACCGGGGGACGAGCGCAGGCGTATACCCTCCCCGAGCGTCGCGCTCTGCGGGCGAACTTCAGGATCCCGGATGGTGACCAACAGGGACCCGCTTGACAGAGGTCGATCTCCGGTCGACACGAGGGTGGCGGTGACCTCATGCGTGCCCATCGTGAGATCTTCGAGGGCAACGAACAACTCCGACTGCCGGTCAGGCCACGCAACGACGTACGCGTCGCTGTCGACTGTTATGACGCATTTGTCTGGTTCCCGCTCAGCACGAACTCCTATCATTGCCGGCTCGCCTGCAAGCCACTCGACGGCGCCCTCCCCGTCCCAGAAACTGGCCACCACGCCAATCGGTCTCACGGCGACGCCGACCAGGACCGAGATGCCGGCCGCGACCAGTTCTGCGGATTCTCTCTCGGGCAAGATCTGCGGAACTGTCAACTCATAAGCCCGCACGCCATTGACATGAATGTTCGTCACCTGGAGCCAGGACAGATCCGGAGGTTCGAGTTCGACGTCCCCGACCAACACGTACGAACGCCCGGGGCGAACGAACTTGCCCTTCACCTCAACTGCGGGGCCGGCCTCCCTTCGTCGAAACAGCCACCACGGGCCAGGACTCACCATGCACTGATCGGCGATGAGTCCGTTAACCGCGCGGGATCCGCGTTCCAGCTGGATAAATGGCGCTTCCGGCCACGGCCAGGAGCTGAATCGGACTTCCTGCCCCGGATAGACGAGTCGTCCAGTCGCCAGCATCCGACCGTCGACGCCGGCGATCCGTGCCCGGGCCGTCCGGAGTTCCTCGTAGACATTCGGCAGACGTCCGTGGAGCGAGCTGAGATCAGGGAGTTGGGCGTAGGCCTGCCAGCCGCCGTCCCCGCGACGCAGAATCAGTTTGGGATCGGTGGGCGCCGGAAGTCGCTCCTTCCGCGGCGACGAGGACCCGTCCGCTGGATTAGGACGAAAGCCGCTCAACCGCACACGGCTGGCCGACTGCTTCGCGCGGGTTAGCCACACCCGAGTTTCGTGCTCGCTGGACAGACCATCCACTAGGCGAAGGAGGGTCGAGCGCACGAGGTATGGCGACTCTTCGTCATCGCCCGACAGTAGGGCGGCGGCCACCCGACCAAGCAGGGTCGTGTTCCCGCAGAAGATGCGGAACCGCTCTGTATATCCGGCCGTCCGAGACGCGAGCCTCATGCCGAGGGCATCAGGGTCACCCAACAGGCTCGTCGTCAGGCCCGTACGAAATTCGTACAAGAGTTGGGCCAGCTGGCGCTGCAGGTAGGTAGGCAAGACAGCGTGTGTGATGGGCCAGGAGATGATCGAGAAGTTGTTCGCGAAGGCGCCAGTGGGTACCGCCCCGCCGTACTCGGCAGCGAACTTGACGAACCACGCCTTGATGCGCTGACGGTCGCCGTGCGTCCGCCACGAGGGCGTTGAGGCCTCGAAGCTCGGCCAGTACTCATCCCCGACGTAGTCGTACCCCGACTCCGCCGCATAGACGACGAACGGTAGCCACCACATCCGGGCGCGCGCGTTGAATCCTTGGGCTACCGAAGCGCGAACATTGGTCTTCAACAGCTCGAGATCGGTCGCGCTCAGGTCATGCTCCAGCGCAAAGACCGGTGTCGTGGGCTCTAGCTGCTGACGAATGTCATTGAGCCGTCGGAAGTGGACATCCAGCTTGCCGTGAAAGTACTGCAGGATCTCGACAGTCCCACCTCTTCCAACCTCCTCCACGCTGGTGCCACCTCCCTCTCGCAAGCTCCGACCGGTCGAGCCTTACTTGGCCACGCTCAGTCTGCGGCACGCCACCGACAGTTTCGGTCGGACAGGCGGGCAGCCGCCCCTGCCGGGTTACAGGGCTCGCCCGTTCGTGAAGGAGGTCGCACTACCTCATCGGCCAGGCGGCTAGGGGCAAGCGCGGGCCGGCACCTGGGCGTCCGAGGCCGCGAAGTCGATGAGCTGTGCCGGGCGAGGTCGGGTCCCGACGCGGACTATCGCCAAGTCCGGCCAACTGTCGGTCGCCCTCGTCTCGGTGTCCGCTCGAGGGAGTAGCCGGCTGGAACCGCCACATGCTTCGCTCAGGCCCAGGCGACAGAACTCTTTCCTCGTGTCGCGCAGTCCTCTTCGTGACGGCCGCACCACGCACTCGGCTCCGTAGAGCGGGACTTCCCACCTGTCCGTAGCGGCTTGATCCTGGGTCAGTATCAGCGGACATGAGTCCACACCCGGCTGGGGTGACTGCCCCGATCTAGCAGTGTGCCTACAGGCAGGTGAACTACTCCGTGCGTTGCCCCTTGCTTCCTGCGTGGCATCGCCCGCCACTATCAAGGTGGAAGCTTCAAGATCGAACCCAAGGCACTCCGCGGTCTGCTCGTGCCCGTCCACGGCACCGCCGGATCATGTGTTTGAAGCTCCGTGGCCGACGGATCGTGTTGCACTGCGCGGCTCCGCGCCGCGCCGCCGCTGTTCGGTTGGCGCGACTGTCGAGCTTCGAACGGCACTATGCGCGGGTGATCCGGAGGACAGCCGTCGGCTGCCGCTACGCGGTCAAGTCCGACCGCGCACGCGGCAAGCGCCCCACGAGGTGGCTTCCATGACTGCTATCACCCTGCATGGCCGTGAGATCAGATCGGTCTTCCACCTGCTGGGCGCAAGCGAGAATGACCTAACAGCCGCTCTGGGCTTCACTATCTCCCGCAGTCCGCGATTGCTTATGGCGATAGCTCGTCGGTTCGTCCACGTGGCGGATGACGCGGAGATCGGGCTTGCCATGGAGCGCCGAGACGACCAAGGCCGCACTGACCTGGAGATACGCACCCCCAACGGACTGCTTGTGGTCGAGGCGAAGAAGGGGTGGAACCTTCCGTCAGCGGAGCAGTTGCATAGGTATGCAGACCGCATCCATGACGCCGGAGGGACAGGCGCCCTGGTAACGCTGTCCGCGTGCAGCGCAGCTTGGGCTGCCACGCAACTCCCAGCCTTCATCGATGACATCGCAGTGCACCACCTGCCATGGGCGACCGTTAGACAGGATGTCGCGCAACAGCTGCCAGGCGCTCCCCGCTCGGAATCCCGCTGGTTGCGCGAACTAGAGGCCTATCTCAAAGGAGCCATACGCGTGCGTACGCCTGAGGACAGTTGGGCTTACTGTGTCGTTCTCTCCAATGACCGACCCGGCGACGGCGGGCAACGGACCTTCCGTGAGTTCGTCACGCATGACGGTGTCTATTTCCATCCCTGGGGCTGGGGCAAAGGGTGGCCTAAGACACCGCCAAACTTCCTCGCGTTTAGGTGGCATGGGTACACGCGCCGGGTCCAGCGAGTCCACTCCCACGAGGTTGTCCCGACACTTCAAAGCCGATGGCCTGACATCCCGGAGACGGAGCACACGACGGCGCCGCACGTCGTGTACACCCTTGGGCCCGAGATCCCGATGGAGCCGCTCCCGAGCGGTACTAACTACCGAGCGGCACGAGTGTGGGTCCTACTGGACCAACTCCTGACGTCGCCGACCCTCAAGGAAGCCCTGGAGCGAGGGCGCGCGCTAACGAGTTAGCCGTAGAGCCGCTCAGCACGGCGTCGGAGCTGAACACCGACGAAGGACTGGTCAGGAACGCGTTGGTGTAGTGAAGCGACGGCCTCATTCAAGGAGGTAGCTCGGACGATGGTCTCCAACGCCTACTCGCGCTACATCCGAACCCAACCGACGACGGACTCTGATGGACCCCCTTGGGTTGCTTGTGACGAGTCCGGGCAGGACGGCGAGAACCTCGTCGCGACAAATCAAGTCTTCGCTCATGGGAGCGTCCGGGCGGACGACGCGTACGCGGAGGAAGCCATAACTGCCATGAGGGTTCGCCTTCCCCGGACGCAGGTCGCCGAACTAAAGTTTCGTTCGTTCGACAGTCCGCAAGGTGCCTCCGTTCTGGCCTGGGCGCTGGCTCAGGACGGCTTGATCCACGACCGTGCCCGGGTATACCTGGCCCATAAGCCCTACGTGGCGACAGGGAAGGTCATCGATTTACTGATTGAGGAGGCTGAGCATGCGGGCGGACGCGACATCTACTCTAGTGGTGAAGCCCGCCAGCTTGCCCGAACCTTGTTCCGGGATGGTCCGCGAGCCCTCGGTCGAGCGGGCTTTGAGCAGCTCGTCACCAGCTTTGTGAGCCTTTTTCGAATTCATCAGCCCGCACACAAGGGTGCCAAGGAAACCATCGACGGCTTCTACAGCACCGTCGAGCGAGCTATGTGGCACAGTCAGCGTCGGAGCGTCGAGCAGGTTCTCCGCCTCATTTTCGCCACGAGGACTCACGCCGCGTCTTTCCAAGAGCGACTCGCCCACTCAAGAACGGACGACCTGCCGGCACTAGACCCGCTTATCCCAACTTTAGCCCAGACGCTTCGTTACTGGTGCAACCTGCCCGGCATGCGTAACGGGAGATTTCTTCACGATCGCCAGAACGTATTGACCGACGACCGCGTCGATACGGTCGTGCGGATAGTGCGGTCGCCGCTCCAAGAGTTCCTGCACCTCGCTCCGCCAACGCCGGTTGGAGAACTAGTACGCGGCAACAGCGCCAACCATCCCAGTCTCCAACTGGCTGACGTCGTCGCTGGAGCGGGCCGCGCAGCGGCCGAGTTCGCCCTAGGCATCCGAACGGACAGGACGGCTGAACTGCTCATGGAGAGCATTCGTCCCTGCATTGCCGAGGAAAGTCTCTGGGCGGACGACGCAAGCTGGGTGCGGATCTCCGGGCGTCCGCTGCCGTGATCGCGCCGTTCCGCGCCCAGAAGAAGTCAAAGCCCCGGCCGGTCCCGTCGTGCGTCTCGCCAGGCGGAGGTTGTCTGCGGATGGCGGTCTTACGTCGAACTTCGTTCGCCGTGTCCAGAGCATCGGGGCGTGCCGTACAAATCTGAGGTTGCGTTCGGCGAATCGGGGCAGATCGACCGTGCTCGGGACCCGCTAGCGTCCGGATCAGCTGGCTGCCGCCGGGTCTCCGCCCGCCGCAGCGTGGTTGCGGGCATGCCGCCGCTTCGGCAGTCTGCGACCAGGTCCCGGCGCGGGGCTCGGGTGAGCGGCGCGACGCCGCGTCGGGGGGCTCGAGGGGGATGCGTGTCTGACCGTCCATTGCTCAACGCGGAGCTGGCGGCACACGACCGGATGGCCGATCGCATGGCGGCGGAGCCCGAGGCGATCTTCGTCAGCGACTGGAACGGCGAGCATCCCTTCGTCGATGAGCTGCTCGCCGACTTCGGTGACCGGCCGATCCGTGGCCTGGGCGCCTACAACGTCTACAGCCACCTGGACGAAGACCCCCTGCTGGCCGAACGGCTGACGGCCCTGCACGAGTTGCACTACGGCGAAGACGCGGCGTCCACGCAGGCGTTCATCCCCGGCGCCGGCGCGACGGCCTTCCTGTGCACCCTCATCCAACGGCAACATCTGTTGGGGGTGCGCCGACTGCTGTACTTCCCACCGGTCTACTACAACGCCGCCTGGTGGATCCGGGCGCTCGACTGGGAGGTCACCCGGGTCGCCGACAACGTCGACTTCGCCCTGCCCCCCGACGGTCGGCTCGCCCTCCCCGGCCAGCGCAGCCTGCTGTGGTTGACCGACCCGGTCTGGTTCGCCGGCCGCCCGGTCCGAGCCGAAACCATCGCCGCGATCGGCGCGTGGCAGGCACGGACCGGTTCGACGGTGATCGTCGACGGCACCTTCCAGTACATGCGCCACGACGGGGTCGCCGCCGAACACAGCAGCCTGCTGGACCCCGAGCTCACCTACCGGCTGGTGTGCCCGACGAAAGCCCTGGGTCTGCACGGGTTCCGGTTTGCCTACGCCATCGTGCCGAAGGCTGACGGGGCAGCATTCGGCGAGCTGCACGGCCGTTGCCACGGCGCCGCGGGACTGGTCGACCGGGTCTTCGCCCATCACGCGGTGACCCTGCTGTCCGACTCCGACCGGCAGAAGCTGCTGCGCGAGCACAGCGTGGCCCGGATCCGGGCACTGCAGCAGGCCGGGGCGTTCGACGCGCTCGTGCCACCCGAGACCGGCTATTTCATCTTCGGACGACCACGGGTCCGCGACGGACTGGTGGGCATGGATCAGACCTGCTTCGGGGCCAGCGGCATGCCCGGACATCTGCGCGTGAACGTGCTCAACGTGGCGGCTTTCGACGCCCTACACGCCCACTCCACCGGGCGCCGCCCATGAGCGCGGACCGTCCGGCCGCGCCGCCGGATCCGGAAAACCTGCGCCTGGAGTACAGCAACCTGCGGGACGAGATCCGCACGCTGGCGGCGCGGCGGACGACGGCGCTGACGCTGGGCACCACCGCGTGGGCCGCGTTCGCCGCCTTCGCGTTTGCCGCGTCGGGGCCGGCGCGAGCCAGCCCCCTGCTGATCATGTGGATCCTGCTGATTCCGCTGGTCGTGCTGCTTATGCTCAATGCGACGTGTGACCGCGACATCGCCCTCGCCGTGTCCTACATCGATGAGTTCCTGGGCCCCGACGTTCTCGGCGGCCTCTGCTACGCCACCCGCGCCAGAACGCCCATTCCGGAACGGCCGTACCAGCCACCGTCGGGCGCCAGCCGCCGGCGCCGACTGTGGTTGACGATCCGCCGCGCCGACCTGCGGCTCGCCGACCACGTCAGTGTCAGCAGTTCGATCTCCGCCCTGTGCGCGTTGCTCGCCGGCGTCAGCATCGCGGTGCTGGTCCACCAGGTCGAATGGACCGCCCAGAGCTGGTTCGCCGTCCTCCTCACCGCAGCGTTCATCGCCGTGGCGGTGCTGCGCGCCGTCCTCGCCCTTCCTCGGTTCGAGCCGACCGGGGCGGCCGCCCGGCGGTGGACAGCGGTGGCGGAGTACGAACAGCGGAGGCACGCTGAGCCGCCTGGTGAGGAGGTTGCGATGTCCGGCCTGAGCAGCGGACCGGTCCCGGGATGAGCGGCCACCAGGTGCAGCTGTCCCCGGCGGTGCGGATCGAGCCCCTCGTGGACCAGTGGGCCGCCTGGCTCATGCTGCTCTCGCCCGACACCCACCAGCGGTACGCCGCCGACCTGCACCTGCCGTTGTTGCGCAGCTACCTGCGGCACACACAGCGGCATGCCCAGGCCGCCGCGGACCCGCGGCTGCGCGCCGGACGGTTCGTCGATCTGCCGCACGGCGGCCAACGGTCGGTCGCCGAGCTCGTGGCCGCGCTGGAACACCCCGACCACAGCCACGCCCCACGCCGGCAGGCATTGGCCCTGTGGTGGAACGGAGCCACCCGGGCGCACTTTCTGAACACGCCGCGGGTCGCCGACGACCCGCGGCTGATCCGCATCGATGTGCCCTTCACCGATGAGCGGGTGACGGCGTTGCTCGGGCTGCAAAACGGCGGCCATGACCCGGCACGGGCCACCGAGTTCCTCGCCGACCTGGGCCTGGCCGAGCACGCCGACCGGCTGCTCGGCCCGGCGACCCCCGGCGTGCCCTCCACCCAGCCGCAGCCAGACGTGCACTACCTCGGGCACTGCTCGGTGCTGATCCGGCAGGACGGGCGGGCGGTGCTCGTCGATCCGGTCAGCCCTCCGGTTCCGGCGGCGCTGCCCGGCACGATCGACGCCGTCCTGCTCACCCATGGACATCCCGACCATCTCGTTCCCGAGGCCCTGCTCGCGCTGCGCGGGCGAACCGACACGGTGCTGGTCCCGCAGGCAGGGCCGGGCGCCGCCGACCCGAGCCTGCGCCAGGCGCTGAACGCGTTGGGGTTCGCAACCGTGCAGGAGGTGCCTCCCCTGTCCACCGTGGACGTCGGCGGCCTCGCCTGCACCACCCTGCCGTTCCGCGGCGAGCACGGGGGGCTGCCGATCGAGGCCAAGACCGTCTGGCATGTCGCCGGGCAGCGTTTCGCCGCCGTGGTCGCCGCCGACTGCGCCGACGCCGACCCGCACCAGTGGGCCACGATCGCCCACCGCCTCGGCGCCGTCGACCTGCTGTTCATCGCCATGGAGCCGGTCGGCGCCCCGGCTGCGTGGCTGTACGGACCGTTGCTCGAGGACGGGCACCGCGACGGCCGGCTGGACGGTGCCAGCCCCGAAACCGTCAGCCTGCTCGCCGAGGCCACCAACGCCGGCCATCTGTACATCTACGGCCGGGATGATCCGCCGGAGCTGGCGCACCTCTTCGGTCGGCCTCCCGACCTTCCCGCCGCCGACCACTCCCCCGCCGCCCGCCTGCGCGACCTGTGTGCCGGGCACGGCCGACCGGTGACCTTCCTGGACGCCCCAGCCCGGCTCGCGGCACCTGCGCGATGAGCGGACCGCGGCCCTTCGTCGCGCTGGGCATTAGCGGCCTGAATGACGCGCCGCGTCGGTTTGCTGCGATGAGCAGCGGCGGCGACATCGGCCGTCACTACCAGGGCTACGACGCCGCGGCCGCGCTGTTCGTCGACGGCCAACTGGTCGCGGCCAACCAGCAGGAACGCTTCTCGGGCCGCAAGTTCGACCACGCGTTCCCCGCCGACGCGATCCGCGCCTGCCTCAGCACCGCCGGACTCGGCATCGAAGACATCGACGTCATCGGGCACAACTTCGACTACGGCCCGCTGCGACCGCTGTTCGTGCGCACCGTGCCCGGCCGCGAGCTCTTCGACCGCTGCCTCGACCCGGCTGTGCAATCCCGCTGGTTCGCAGACCACGGCCTGCCGGTGACCGCCGTCCGCCCGGTGGCCCACCACGACGCGCATGCGTGGCACGCCGCACTCACCCACGACCATCGGCCAGCCACCGTCGTAGTCGCCGATGGCCTGGGCGAAACCCAGTCGCTGAGCGTGTACACCTTCGACGGTTGCGACCTGCACCGCCTGCGGTCCTGGCCGGTGACGGCGAGCCTGGGCCTGTTCTACGCCCTCATCACCCAACACCTCGGCTGGCTGCCCAACAGCGACGAGCACATGGTGATGGGGCTCGCGGCACACGGCGATCCCGGCCGCTTCCGGCCGCTGATGCGCCAGGCGCTGCAACTGCGCGCCGACGGCGGCGTGCGCGTGCGGCTGCTCGACCACGACCACGCCGAACACCGGTGGACCCATCACGGCGCGCTGTCGTGGTTGCAGGCGCACGCCGCTGAGGCAGTCGGCAGCAACGAATCAGAGCCGACCGCGGCGCAGGCCGACCTCGCCGCCGCCGCCCAGGAACGACTCACCGAGGCGATGACACACGTCGTCGGCCACGCCCTCGCGCGCTCGGGCATCCCCCGTCTGAAGATCGGCGGAGGGGTGGCCCTCAACTGCAGCATGGTCGGCGCCGTAGCCGCCCGCTTTCCACAGGTGGCCCTGGCGGTGCCCTACGCCGCCGGCGACGACGGCTCCAGCATCGGCGCGGCCATCGCCGTCCATCCCACGGACCGACGCCCCAGCACCCTGCCGCCGGTGCCCCTGCTGGGCACCGTCGCGGGCCCGGTCAGCACCCATAACGACCCCACCCTGCGCATCGCCGCCGGCGTGGACCACGCCCGCCTGCTGCCCGCCGCGGCACGCCTCGTCGCCTCCGGAGCCGTCCTCGCCTGGGTGCAGGACCGACAAGAGTTCGGTCCGCGGGCCCTGGGCAACCGCAGCCTGCTCGCCGACCCGCGCACGTTGACCAGCCGGGAACGGCTCAACCGCATCATCAAGCACCGCGAACCGTTCCGGCCACTGGCGCCGGCCCTCTGCGCCGAGGCAGCCAGCCGCTACCTGCACCTACCGGCGGCCGACCTGCGCACCATGACGGTCGCCGTTCCGGTGCGACAGTCGACCCGCGACCACCTGCCGGCCGCCGTGCACACCGACGGCACGGCGCGCGTCCAGCTCGTGCATCGCGAGGAGCACCCGCTCTTCTGGCGGCTGCTGCGGGCCACCGAAGCCGTCACCGGCCACCCAGTCCTGATCAACACCTCCTACAACCGGCGCGACCAGCCCATCGTCCGTACCGCCGACGACGCGCTCACCACCTTCCGCGACACCGCCGTCGACGTGCTCATCGTCGGCGCAGACATCTGGGCGAAACCCAACTGGCGACAGGCCACGGTCGACGCCTTGCGCGGCACCGCTGCACCGGCAGGTGCGCCGCCGGAGCGGCGGTGACCGTCACCCTCATCGGCGGCGGGTGGGATCCGCGCGCCGCCGCCGCCCTGTACACCCCGTTCGCCGCCGCCGTCCGCGACCGCGGCGGCCGGCTGGTCTGCCTGTTGCAGGCAGGGGTGGATCCGCGGCGCTGGCTGAAGCATCTACGCCGGTTCGGGCTGATCGACGTGACCGTGGTCGAGGTGCGTCCCGAGCACGGCGTGCCCACCGACACGCTGGTCGGCGCGGACGGGGTCCTCGTCTGCGGCGGCCGCAACCCGCTCTACCAGCAGTCACTGGTCACGCTCAGCCCCGACCTGGCTGGGCAGCTCCGCCGCCGTCGGATGCCCTACCTCGGTTTCTCCGCCGGCGCCGCGGTCGGCGGCCGCTACGCCGTCTGCGGCGGCCACCAGATCCAGCACAACGGACAGCCGCACCCGGCACCGGTGGCCCTGCCCAAGTCCAACGAAGGCCTGGCGGACCTGACCGTGCAACCCGGACTCGGCCTCACGCCTTTCGCCGTCGACGTGCACGCCACGCAGGCCGGCACGCTGCCCCGCCTGATGCATGCGGTGGCCGCAGGCATCTGCCCGGAAGGCTGGAGCATCGACGCCGACGCCGGCATCCACCTCGACCGCAGTCAGGGCACCATCACGGTCGCCGGCACCGCATCGGTGTACCGCATCCGCGTCGACGGGCGTGCCGCAGCCCCCGCGGCCGACGATCTGCGACCGGTGATCGTCGACATACTGACGCCCGGAACCGTGCTGGCCATCGAGCGGAAGACAGAGGCCCGATGACGGACATGTGGTCATGGCTGGCGGCAGCACTGCGCGCCCACGCCCGGGACGGCGCGGCGCTGGACAGCTCGAGCAGCACCGTCACCTATGGCCAGCTCCTGGAGATCGTCGACGGGCTGGCGGCGGAGCTGCACACATCTCTGCCCGCGGTCGGCACCTACGTCTCGGTCACCGGGCAACGGTCGTCCATCGAAACCGTCCTGGGGGTCCTGTCCGTTTGGGCCGCCGGCAGCGTTCCGGTGCTGGGCAGCCCCGACACGTCAGTAGCCCCGGCCACCGGCCACGTCTTCCGCCGGCCCGGCGCTCCGCCGGGCGCCCAGGGCTGGCGGTGGCAACTCAGCCATCGGCCCGCGGTCGTACCCGCCGCGCGGTGCGACGATCCCGGCTACGTGATCGCCACCTCCGGCAGCACAGGCCCTCCCGCTCCGGTGCTCGTGCACACGTCGGGCTTCCGGTCGGCGATGCGGGCCCTGGTCGACCGGTACCACCTGGACCACCAGACACGGATGCTGCAGTTCGCCGCTCCGCAGTACGACGCCTGGCTCGCCGACGTGGTGCCCACGCTGCTCGCTGGCGGCTGCCTGGTGCTCACCGACACCGACCCATGGCTGCGCCCTGGTCGCCTCGACGAGTTGCTGCGCCGACGAAGGGTCACGCACGCCGTTCTGCCGCCCACCTATCTGCGGCAGGTCCTGGCCGCAGCCGGATCCGCGACTGAATCCGGGAATCTGCTGGGGGCGTTGCAGGTGCTGATCTCCGCCGGCGAACCGCTCAGCCCGGCCCTCGCCGGGCAACTGCGCCGACTCGTTCCCCGGCTGGTCAACGCCTACGGACCGACCGAGGCGGCGGTCTGCGTCGCCGCCGGGCCACCACGCCCGCTGAGCGAACCCGCCGTATGCACCGTCGGCGAACCCCTGCCCGGCGTCCGGCTGCGGGTGGTGGACGACCAAGGCCGCGCCCTCGGTGACGGCCAGATCGGGGAGCTGACCATCGGTCCGCCGAGCCCCGCGCACGGCTACCTGGGGGAACTCCCCGCCGACAAGCGCCACCGCTTTCGTACCACCGACCGTGGAGCCGGCTGCAGCGACCAGGAATTTGCCACCGGGGACCGGGCGATGTGGTCCGGCCGCGACCTGGCCATCGTGGGCCGGGCGGATGACGAGGTGAAGATCGCCGGCCGGCGGGTCCAGCTGTTCCGCGTGGAGCAGGCCCTCCAGGCGCTCGCTGAGGTGCGCGACTGCTGCGTGGTGCATCTCGGGGCGACGTTGGGATGCGCGTGGATACCCGCCGGCGCCGCGGCAGCGCCCATGCCCGACGAGGTCGAGCGGCTCCCTGCCCTGGCGGGTCTGCCGGTGCGGTGGCGGGTCGTCGACGACCTCCCCACCGGCGTCAGCGACAAGCTGGACCGGGCGGCGGTGGCGGCCCTCTTCGCAACGTACACCGACCCGCCGCGCTCCGATTCCCGCCGGCTCGGCGAAGACCTGATCGCCGCCACCTGGCACGCTCATCTGCCCGACGCCACCGGACATGACGAGGAAAACTTCTTCTCCGCCGGCGGCGACTCGCTGACCGCGATGGAGATGCTCGACGCGCTGGAACAGAGTCTCGGCGTCTTCGTCGAACTCGGTGACTTCCTCAGCCGACCGACGCTGGGCACGCTGCGGACCCTGCTCGCGGAGCGCACCGATGACCCCTGAGCCGCTCACCGCCGCCGAGTTGGACGTCTGGGCAGCCACCTGGCGAGCGGGCGCCGCCCACCATTTGGTGCGGCTGCTGGAGATCCGGGGGCCGGTGCTGCTGGACCGGCTGGCTCCGCGGCTGACCGCGTTCCTGCGCGGATGGCCCGGCTTCACCCGGGCCGTGCGTTCCTCGGGAACCGGCCCCGTCGTCTCCGCCGCCCCCGACGTCGGTTTGCCGGTGACCCACGCGGACCATCCGGCGTCCGAACAGGACCTGCAGGCGTTGGTCAACGCTCCCTTCGACCTCGCCCGGCCACCGCTGATCCGCATCGCCGCCTTCGACGTGGACAACGGCTGCGACCTGCTCGTCGTGGCGCACCACATCGCCCTCGACGGCGTCAGCATGGACCTGCTGCTGGACGCCATCTGCTTGACCGTCGCGGGTGACGATCCCGGTCGACCCCGCCGCCCCGCCGCGGCTGCCGACCGCACCGAAGTGGACGACTTCTGGCTGCGGACCCTCGCCGAACTGCCCGACCAACAGCTGCCCGCAACAGCCACGGCCCCCGACCAGCAGCCGATCCAGCTGCGCGGCCGGCTCACCGAGCCCGCCGACGCCCGCCTCCGCGCCCTGGCCCGCCACTGCGGCGAAGGGCACGCCGCGGCGACGCTGGCGCTGTTCCTCACCGGCCTGCACCGATGGAGCGACGAGGACGACGTCCTGGCGGTCACCCAGCTCAGCCAGCGCCGTCGACCCGCCGAGTTCGGCATGCGCACCGGCACGCTTCCGGTGCGGTCACGGATGTCGCCCGGCAACGCCCCCACTCGCCGAGACACGGTCGAACACGCTGGACGGTTCCTCCGCGACCTGCTCGCCCACCGACACGATGAGCTGCACCAGCTGCTCGGCGCGGTTCCCGGGCTGCGCCGCGCGGACGGCTCCAGCCCGCTGCTGGACTACGAGTTCAACCACATGCCGGCCTGGCGACCGCCCCCAGCCCTGCGCCGGCACGGAGTCAGCGTGCGACTGCGCACGGCACCGCCGGTGCCGTGCCACTACGGCGTCAGCCTGTCGGTGATCAACCACGGAACCGGCACCGAACTGCTCTGGCAGGCAGACAGCAGCCGGCTCGGCCGGGCCGACCTGGCCGCACTCGCCGAGGCCTTCCACCGCCAGGCCGACCTCGCCGCAGCCGACGACCCCTGGCACGCCGAGATCGTGTCGCCCACTGAAGTCGCTCGGCTCCTCGCCCGCGGTCAAGGCCCTCGGCAACCTATTCCGACCGCCACCGTGACCCAACAATTCCAGCGGCAGGCCGACCTCGGCCCACAGCGGACCGCCGTCATCGCCGACGGGCGGACCCTCAGCTATGCCGCGCTGCACCAGCGGGCCGCCGCCGTTCAGGCAGCGCTGGAGGCCACCGGCATCGGCCCCGGCGACCGGGTGCTGCTGTCCCTGCCCCGGGGGAGTGACTACATCGCCGCGCTGCTGGCCGTCTGGGGTCTCGGCGCAAGCTTCACGCCGCTGGAACCAGACAGTCCTCCGGTGCGCAGCGCACGCATGGCCGAGCAGCTGAACGCCGCGGCGGTGCTGCTGCCCGCGAACTCGGTCAGTCCGGTACCGACCCTGCCGTCGGTGTTCCTCCCGTCCCCGCCCACGGGCGATCACCGCGGCCTCCGCCTGCACGCGCGACCGGCCGACCATCCACGGCAACCGGCCTACGTGCTGTTCACCAGCGGCTCGACCGGGGTGCCCAAAGGCGTGGAGATCGGACACGCCGCGATGAACAACCACCTC
Organism: Blastococcus sp. OS1-29; assembly: GCF_057628075.1. Taxonomy (NCBI): domain Bacteria; kingdom Bacillati; phylum Actinomycetota; class Actinomycetes; order Geodermatophilales; family Geodermatophilaceae; genus Blastococcus; species Blastococcus sp. OS1-29. The sequence continues at coordinate 502,824 of NZ_JBXXJK010000002.1, read as the reverse complement.
GAAATGATGCGGGAGCTCGGCATCGACGTCGGCAGCGTCGTCGCCCAGAACGCGCCGGTCAGCTTCGATGTGCACGTCTGGCAGTGCGTTCTCGCCCTCACCCTGGGCAGCTGTGTGCGCGTGCTGAACGACACCGAGGCACGTGACCCGCAACTGTTCGCGGCCGCCTTGACCGGCGTCACCGTGCTGGAAGCCGTGCCGCCGTTCCTACGCGTTCTGGTACGCGGCATCGACACAAAGACCCTTCCCGGGCAGCCTCTGAGCGGCCTGCGGCAGCTAATGCTCACCGGGGAAGCCGCGCCCATGTCTCTGGTGCGAGACCTGCGCCGACTCGCACCGGACGCCCAGCTGGTGAACGCATACGGACCCGCGGAAGCCGCCGACGACGTCACCGTCGGGCTGCTCAACGGTTCCGAGCCGACCGCCACGGCGCCGCTGGGACCGGCCGGCCGCAACGTAGCGCTGCGCATCATCGACCGCTACCACCGACTGCGACCCGCAGGCATGCTCGGCGAGATCGCCGTCAGCGGCCCATGCGTCGGCAACGGCTATCTCGGCGGGGACCCGCGGCCGGCGTTTGTGACCGACCCGTGGACACCGGGCGAACCGATGTATCTCACCGGCGACCTCGGCTGGCTCGATGAGCACGCCGTGCTGCACTACGCCGGCCGCCGAGACACGCAGGTGAAGGTCGGCGGCCGGCGCACAGAGCTCGGCGAGGTCGAAGCCGCCCTCTCCGCGGTGCCCGGCATCGAGCACAGCGCGGTCGTCGACCTGCCCCGCGCCGGCACTACGACCCTTGTCGCGTTTGTGGTCGGCGATGGCGCTCTTCCGACCGACACGGAGATCCGAGACCGGCTCACCGAGCAGCTACCCGCGTTCATGGTGCCGTCGGCGCTGCTGAAAGCAGAAGCCATCCCGGTCACCGCGAACGGCAAGACCGACCTGGCAACGCTGCGCGCGGAAGCAGCGCACCGGCTGGCAGGGCCACCTGCCGATGCACCACCCACCGGCCAGCCGACCAACGGGCTGCGCGAGGCCTGGACGGCCGCGCTCGGCCGACCCGTCGCAGCCGAGGACCTGCACCGGTCGTTCTTCGAACTCGGCGGCGACTCATTCGCAGCGCTGCGCCTGGTCGCCGCGCTCAGCGACCAGGGCCACGACATCGGCCTCGCCGATCTCTATGAGCTGCGCACGCTCCCCGCGCTGCAACGCCGGCTCAGTGAGCCGCCGGTTTCGCCGGACGTGCCCTGGGAAGGCCAGGTGCCCCTCAGTCTGGGCCTCATGCTGGCCGGCGCGCGGCGACCGGTTACCGACTCCGGCGTGGTGTCCAGCTCGCTGCCGCCCCAGGCCGTCCTGGCAGCGCTCGAGGAGGACGCCGCACTCAGGCAGCTGCGTCGGCTGCGCTTCGAACGAGCCGACGGCGCCTGGCGATACCGGCATGCGGACCCTGCGCCGGTCCTGTACCGGGAACGGCACGACCTCACCGATCCCGACACGGTGGCCGATGCCGCCGCCTCGCTCCGTGCCGAGGACGGCCTGCACGCGTTGCTCCTCACCCGCCATGACGCATCGGGTCGCTACGAGCACCGCCTGCTGCTGGCCCATCTGATCGCCAACCCCGGCGATCCCGCCCGGTTGCTGCACCGGGCAGTGACCGGCACGACCGGGCGTCCATCCGGCGACCACCTACGGCGATGGTTGGCCGAGACCGGGTCGGACGACAGGGCGATGTCCGCGCCGGCCGCTCGACACCAGCCGTCGCATTCACCGGCCACTCGCCGCCGAACGGTGAGGGCACCGGGACAGCCGCTCAACGTCGTGGCAGCCGCGCTGCGCAGCGCCGCCCTGGCCACCCGACGACGCACCGGCCAACGCGCTGCCGCGCTGATCCACGAAACCGACGCACGGCTCACCCGAGGGGTGCCGGCCGACACCGCCGGCTGCTTCCTGGAGTTCTGGTTGGACACGGCAGCAGACGCGCAGAACATCGGGGACGCTGGACCCGCATCACCGGAACCGGCGCCGGGTGACGCGCTGCCTGTCGACGCTTCCGCCGCCAGCGGCGACAGCCGCCGCCGTCAGCCGGCACGAGCGTCCGACCTCGAGGGCGCGCTAGTCCTCAATGTCATGGTCGTCGACGACCAGGCCCCGACACCCAGCCCGGAGGTCGCCGCGTGGAACGGCGCCGTCGCGCCGGAGGCGGTCTGCCTCGACCTATTCGCCGGCTCCGCCGACGGCCGAACGATCACCGGCCAGGTGACCCTGCAGGTCACGGTCTCCGCTGCGATAACACCGCAGGACCGCGCCCGGTGGCTACAGCTTCCCGACGAGTTTGCTGCCGCCATCGACGGGTTGAGCACGGCAGACACTCCGGCACCGGAGGTGTCCCTGCCCGAGGGAGCCGACCTGCTGGACATGCCGGCGTCCGACATTGCCACCTTGATCAAACGGCTGGGGCCGCCATGAGCGAGGTAGAGGCGCTGCTGCCGGCGACCGCTGCCCAAGCCGCCATCGCCGGGCAGATCGCCGCGGACCACGACGACGGCGGCCGCTACGTGCAACAGACGGTCCTCGACGTCGCGGGACTTATCGACGTGGACGCCCTGCGCAGCGCCTGGCGTGCGCTCGGCGAACGTCATCAGGCGCTGCGCTCGACGCTAATTCAGCACAACGACCGCTGGGTTCAGGCGGTGTTCACCGCGGCACCCCTCGGCTTCGACCTTCACCCGCTGCAGCATCTGCCCCAGCGTCACCACACCGCCACCGTCGCCGACGTGACCCGGCAGGCCCGCAACCGGTACACCCGTGGACAGGAGCCGACCGCGCGGCTAGACGTCATGCTGCTCAGCTCGCAGCACAGCGTCTGGGCGATCACCTACTCGCACGCGCTCCTCGACGGGGCCAGCCTGTCCGTGCTGCTGACACAGTTGGGTCGGCTGTACGCCGCCCCGCTGCCCGCCGAGGCGGCGGATCGCTCGTTGGTGGCGGTCACCCGCCGGCTCTACAGCCTGTCGGAGGAGCTGCCGCGACACAGTCTGCAGGCCGATCGGCCGCGGATGCCGGCCGTGTTGCCGTTGTGGCCGCCGGCCGGCCGGGACGCGGCCCGTCTGGCCGAGCGCAGCGCCGCATGGACGCTGCCGGCGCTGTTCGCACAGGCGCGGTCCGTCGGTGCCGGCGGCGCCGCGCTGCTGCAGGCGCTGCTGTTTACCGCCCTTGCCCGCCTGTTCAGCACAGACCGGATCGCTCTCGCGCTCACCGTGGATCTGCGCTCACTGGTGCCCCGCGCCGAGCGCACCCTGGGCATGCTCGTCTCGCCCCGGCTGGTGGCCGCACCGTCGGTCAACGGATCGGTCCTCAAGCTGGCCCGGCACGTGCAACAGGATGCCCGCCACCTGGCGGCCCACCCGGCTTTCGGGCTGCATGACCAGCTGACCGCCCTGCCCACCGTCGCCGGGGCTCCCGACGTGCTGCTCACCCTGCAGGGTGCTCCCGGCCTGCCCGCGGCCCCGAACGAACTGGCCTGGCAGCGCCGGTCGGTCAGCGAGCACACCGAGTTCGCTCTCAACGTTGACGGCTGGTGGTCGCCCGACACGCTGCAGCTGCACCTGCAGTACGACCAGCGACGGGTCACCGGCCACCACATCGACATCCTGCTCCAGGAGATCGACGCCGCAGCCCAGCGGCCAGCAACGGCATGGCGACCTCCGCCGCGGCGCACGGCCGGTCGCGGGGCTGAACCAGCCCAGCGGCTCGACGAGCCCGGTGCCGCACTGCCGCACGTCCTGGCGGCACTCAGCGAGGCAGCGGGGCGTCCGGTCGCGGCGGACACGCCACTGCATGCTCTGGGGTTGTCCTCACTGATGATGATGAGCGCCGCCGCCGACCTTGCCGATCGGGGGCTGGTGCTGCCCTTCGACCGGCTCGCCCGCAGTGCGGACGCGCGAGCCGTCGCCGCGCTCTGCCGACCGCGGCCGCTGACCGGTCCCCTGCCGCTATCTGATCCCGGCGCCTGGCGTCCGCTCGAACACGGACTGCTGGACCGCACCGACCGTCCCGGCTGGGGCTTTCAGCCCATGCGCGAGCAGTCCCGCCTGGACTACACCGGCCCCTTTGATCACGCGGAGCTGCAGGCGGCGCTCGATGAGGTGCTGGCCGCCTATTCGGGGCTCCGGCGCGCGATGTCCGGCTCACCAACCAGCCCCGCCATCGAGATCCTGGAACTCTCCACGAACCCGGGCCGACAGGCCGACACGTGGCTGCGCCACCAGCTGAGTCGCCCTCCCGCGCCGGCCGATCCCCTGCTGCGCATCGCCGTCGCCCCGGGCGCGGACACCACCGGCACTTCCCTCGCGCTCGACTGGCACAACGCGTTGCTCGACGGGTGGTCCTTCGGCACCGTGATCGCCGACTGGCAGCAGGCCTACCAGGCACGGCTACTGCGCCACACGTTCCAGCCCCGCGGCGTCGACGTCGCCGCCGTCGTCCCGCCGTCGACGCCGGACCTGGACGCGGCGCGGCGGCACTGGCAGCGCACACTGGCCGGCGCCCAGCCCGCCCCGACGGGGACAGCCGCGGTCGACCCGCGCCGTTGGTGCCTTCAACGGGTCCGACGGCCCCGGATCGACGTCGCCGGTGTTTCGCCGGACATCACCCTGCTGGCGCTTCTGTGCTCCGCGCTGGCTCAGACCACCGGAGGCCCGGACCCGGCCTGCCTCGCCGTCCGCGCCAACCTGCGGCCCGTGCACCTGCCTGGCGCCCTACGCGCGGTGGGCATGCTCACCGGCGAGCTGCCGATCCCGCTCAGACGCCGGGCCACTCCGCTGGCCGACCATCTGCGCGGCTTCGCCGACCAACTGCACCAGGGCCGAGTGCACGGGCTCGCCGGCGAACGACCGATGCGCGACGCGATGGCCCTCGGCGACGGCGAGCAAATGTGGAGCGACCTGGTCGTCTTCGAGGAGTACCTGCTCACCGACGAATCGGCCGCCCGCGGTCACTCCAGTGGGCCGTGGAGGGAAACGGGCACCTGGCGCCGAGACACCTTCCCGGCGCTGCGCGCCTTGATCATCGAGCCGCGCGACGACGCGCTGGAGTTGCGCCTGTCCACCGCCGCCGACGAGGACCCCCGGGTGGTGCTGGCCGCGGTCTGGGCCGCCGCGAAGCACATCCTCGAGCAGGAGCGGGTGGAGATGTCGGCGGCATGACGGCTACAGCCGGCCGGCACGGCGACGACGCGCCTCCCTGTGGGGCCGTCGCACCGCCGGCGCTGTCGATTGTGGCGCTGCAGCTGCCCCGCGGCACCGACCGCTCGGCCGGACGGCGGATGGTCCACGATTACATCGACCATCACCTCCGCCCCACCGGGCACCGCCTCCGCAGCACTTCGTGGGGCCGACCGACGGTCGTGCACCGGATCGGCAGCGTCTGCCCGAACCTTGACGTGAGCTTCAGCTACTCCCACGGGATCGCGGTGGCGGCTCTCGCGTCGGGAGCCCGATGCGGCGTAGACGTGGAGCACCAGCGTCCGTTGGCACGCCGGTCCAGCCTCCAGCGCCATGTGCTGGCACCCGCGGAATGCCCGCCCGCCGACGACGTCGCCTTCTTTACCCTCTGGACCAGGAAGGAGGCCGTCCTCAAACTCCTGGGCTGTGGCCTGCTCGTCGATCCGCGGGCCGTGACGGTCCTTCGGCCGCAGGACGCGTCCGAGGGCTGGAACGAGGCGACCCTGCACGACCGAACCGTCGGCCTCACGCGCAGCGACGACCTCCACGTCGCCCACGGCGGCCGCTTCACCGTGAGCTACGCGATCGCTGGCGAGTCCGCCCCCAGCCTGGCGTCTCAAGGAACCGCGCGGCTGCTGCTCGTCTGAGAAGGGCCACGCAGTTAAACGATCCCGCGCGTTAGCCATGTTCAGCAGCCGCTCTTGAGGGCAAAGGCGAGTCGGAACACTGCCCTGACGCCACGCCCTGCGAGCAGTTGAGCACCGAGGTGCCTTGAAGTCGCCTTCCTGCCAAGGCGGAGGCAGCGCAACGCCCAGGTTCGACTGCGGTCAGGCGCCGTTGCTTCGGCCCCGACTGTCCGGGGCCGATCCCGTGCCGCCGGCTAGAACGGTCCTTCGTCACCTGCTCGGCAGAACCGAAGGGGAACGTTGGTCGCCGTCTGCTGAAGATCGGGCTTGATCGAGGATGCGACGGGGCGAGAACGAACGAATCGCATTGACCATCCGCGGCCTGGCCAATCTGCCGCCACCGTGTCGACCATGTCCGCTCCAGCCGTCTCCTCAAGCGTCGTAATGAAGTGACCCGCAACATCGGCCAGGAGTGACACGCAGAGAGGGAGGTCCCCCTCTGCCAGTTCACGAATCCTTCCGAGCGCCTCTTCGTAACGGTTCTCGAGTGGGCCGGGGTCGCGCTGGTCGCCTGCGCACTGTTGCAGGGTCGAGTGAAGCAGTACGAAGTCGAGGACGATGTGGCCGGGGTTGCTGTGGATTCGCATGATCGTTGTCTCTCTTGTTCGGGGCAGTGACACCGTGGCCATCGGCAGATGTTCGGACGGTTCGGGCCGTCGCCGCGGTTGTTCTTGTTGCGGCCCAGCAAGGTGGCCCGTCCATCACGAGCGTCGTGAACGTGCCCGCCGTCGTTCAGCCATGCGCGACCGGTAGCGGTGGCAGGCGTCTATGCGGCGGCTACTTGCCTAGGGCCTCGCTGGTGCCGGTTGCCAGGGGGTCAGACCAGGCATTCCCCGAGTCATGGTGGCCAGGTCCGAGGACGAGCGGGGCCGCCTGGAGCGACGGCGCTGGGAGTGAACCCGCGGTAGACGGCCACTGGCGCGGACCGATGCGGGCGCGTTTACGACGGACTCCTGGTACGTGCTAGGTCAGTCACCGCACAAGTCTGCCGATGCCCTGTAAGTGACATCGATTCTGACGCCAGAGGCCCTGAAGCCCCGATGGCTGTTTCGGGCGCTCGTGCACGCGCTTCCAGACGGCCTCCCGGTGGGAGCCCTGACCCTGATCAGCCTGCCTGATCAGGCACTGCGCCGGAGCGCTTGGTCCACGGTGGTGGGACAACTTCTTCTTGACACGATCGACCGATGCCGGCCAGTTGCCTACACCTACGCGGACGACCCGTACGCGTGTTGGCCGGAAGCGGGACAGAACCCCCTTGGCCCGCACTACTTGACCGTTCCGGACTGGTGCGCGTGTTGCCCCGAGGGCTGGCACCGCTTCCCCCTGTCTGCACCGCCGGCCGGACTGGTGCAGTCCACGCTGGACAACGTCCAGGTCGGGCTGACGGAGCACGAGCGTTTGCACGGGCCTAGTCTGGTAATTGTCGACAATGTCGGAGGCGCCCGGCCCTGCGTTGACTCGGATCTTGTGGCTCAGGACGCGAGACGTGCAAGGGCTGGCCGGTCAGTTGATGGTCTCGGCAGACAGGTCGCCGCGGATCTCCTTACCTTCGCTGTTGAGCGACGTGAGGCCCCAACCGTTGTGACGTGGTGGCAGTCGCGCTCTCGGTCGCTCGAAGAGGAGAAGTTCGGCGACGTTGCGTGCGTGCGCATTACCGCGCCGACGTGCGAGCGGTATAAGCCGGTCCATCTGCGTGTAGAGCGTCGCGCCAGCCTCGACGCCCCGTGGTCGCCGGCCAAGACGGCAGTCTTGCCCTGGTTCGATTTCGGGTTCGACGACCGAGACCTAGACGCAGAAGACGAAGAATTGAGTGCGATCGACTTCCCTGATGAGCAACCGGCAGCACCGATGAAGGACGACCCATGGGCTCGTTGACCGCTCTGGCTGCCCCGACGGAGCAAGCGGCTGCCGCAACAACAGCAACGGCGGCCGTCAGCCGCCCACCGAGCCGAGGTACACAGATGAACCCTGACGAGCCCGATGTCTTCCCGTCCTGGACTACCGAGATGAGGCAGATGGGCCTGGACGTCAGTTCCGATGGGACTGCGGTCACTATCACCGCGGCCGTCGTGCCGTTCTTGTTCGGCCGAGTCGCCCGCCATGACTTCGTCCTGACGATGGCGACGACATCACTGCTGCGGCTGCGCCACATGATGGCTGCCGGCGACGGTTGTCTCCACCTGCCTGTCAGCGGACGCATCATGATCGACGGAACCCCCCTGCCCACGAGCCGGCTGATCGCCTGCGCGCGACCTGGTCACGGACTCCGACTGGAAGTGACCGCTTGGGCGACGAGCCGCGACAGTAGCCACGCGTGGCTGGACACCCATCTTCTGGAGAACGTCGGCAGCACGGATGTCGCGCATTTCGACGCGGTCCGAGACTTATGGACGGTAGGCGTCCGTCCACTGCATCGCGCTGAGCGATACGTCGCCGCCGGCCTGTCCCCCACAGAGGCCGGCCTCCTCGTCCGTTCCACCGACCGTGTGGACCGCGAAGGCCAGGTCGACGTCCTCGCAGCCCTGCGCACCGGAACTCGCCAACCCCCGCGGCCCTAACGCTCTATCAACAGACAGCGACCACCACCTGTGCGCGACGGGCGGATCAGATCGCGACAGCCGGCTCGATGGTCAGCATCGGACAGCGCTGGGTCCGTTGCCCCCAAGCAGCCCGGCCCATACGTAGCGGGGTCGCAGGCGTACGGCCAAGGGTGTTTTCGGTGCTGATAGGCGCCTTCGGTGCTGGATGGGCGCCTCAGGTTGCCCACGCCGCGGGTTTCTTTGGAGGCACGGGTGCTGGGTGTTGCGTGCCGCCGGCTGAGCGATTCCCCGAGTCAGGGCCCTGAGCCGCGCGTCATTGCTCATCGTCGCGTTCGGCACCAAGTACGCCCTTAGAAGTGCATCCGCCGCTCCTCCGAGCCAGGAGGTCGGGCCGGCGTGGAACGACCGCAGCGAGAGGGATGTCATGTAGCCGCGTCCGGTGGACACGGCGAGGAACGGCGCGTCGGGGTCAGGAATGCCTGTGCACGGTGCACTGCGACAGTGCCATTGGTACGAATCTTGCTGGAGTCGACGTCGGGTTTACATGCCGGGAGGCCGCTGCCCTTGGTGCTGTCCATGAGCGCGGCGAGGGCCTCCACGCTGCCGTCGGCGTCGGTCTCGTCGGCGGTCCACACGCCGCGCGGGGCAGTGCGACGGACGTCGGCGCGGGCAAGGGCGACAACCTCGCTGACTGCCGCGGGACCGGTTACCGCGCTTCGGCCGTCGAGGATCTCCGGGTTGTGCTGGGTGGCTTCTTTCTCATCGGTGCGCGGCAGGGCAGCGTGCTGGCGCGAGGCTGGCTGCGGGCGGATTCGGCGTAGGGATGCGGACAGCGCCCCGGCCACGCGCAACAACGGGAAGTCCTGGACGTCTGGTGCCGAAGGCTCAACTGAGAAGTCTCGCGGCCGGCAACATGCCGACCCGGGTGATCGGGCTTACGTTAGGCCGCTCGGAGGGCGCGGTCCGCAGCCAGGCCGCGAAGCCGGGCACGAGCCTCAAGCCGACCAACCAGTCGCCATACAACCGCAAGTCGCGGTAGCCGCCCTGGCAAAGCGCTGCCGACGGCCCCGCCCCGGCCCCCGGCCATCAGGGTCGGAGCGGGGTGCCCGAGGAGGCTCGGGCAACCTCGCGGGCCGCCCGCTACGACGGTCCGGAGGCCCGGCGATCCAGGACCATAGTCGGGGCGACCGACAGAACGACAGCCCTGGACGACGAACTGGCTGCTGCTTGGCACTCGTAGCCCCCAACGATGAGCCGCTGCGCACTGATTACGCTGCCCCGTCGAAGATCCGCCCCTGGATCTCTAGGTAGCGACGCAAGTCGATAATTGTGCCGCTCTCCGAATCAGGTGCGTGCTGTCGGAGATCGCTCAGTTCAAGTTGATTCGCCGCGGCAAGATTCCCCGTATGGTCAGCCACAATTCCGATCAACGTCTCTAACTGCGCGGGCGAAAAGTCGACGGTGATCTTGCCGCTGTCGGACTCCTCCATGACCGCGTCCAAATCCGCGATGAGTCGACCGATGATGTCCGCGTCGAGGCTTCCGTTGCGGGCGGCTTCCAGGTACGTGGCCAACGAAGCGTTGTATGTCTCAACGCGCGTCGGCAACTCTGCCTCGGCGGCCTTCTTTCGTTGCGCGGCCACGAATGCGACGCCTCCCGCGGTTGCTGCTATTGCTAATACACCCAGCCCCATAGCGATGGACTTGGGACGGGTCAAAGCCTTCGCGATACTCGCCCGGGCGGCTGCCTTTGATTCCGCCCCGGGCGGCGACGCGTCATCGAGAAGCTTGACGAGACGTCCAGCGAGGTCACGGATAACTCCGCCGGCTCTCACGTATTCACCGGTCACCAAGCGTGCGAAGACATCGTCCGGAATGTCCAACGCGGTTTGAATGACGGCCATGATGTCCCCTTTGTCACGTATTGCTGTTGATCGGGCTGGTTGATCCGTCGTATCGGCGGTGCCGACACTTCCGCCGACGTCGGTCACGATCGTCAGTGTGCCCGAAGCGGCAATAGCGGTCGTCGAATAGCCGCCACTCGCGCGACGCCCGCTCGTCGGCGTGAGCGTGGACAGCCGTCCGGACAAGGATTCGACAACCGGGTACGTCGAGTGATGCCGAAGGAGGGTCGGCTTTCCGGACGGTCGCAGACGCGCGCTTCCACGGCAGATGAGCGTGTTGATCGGTGAGTCTCGTCCTGCTCGCGTCCGGCTTGGGTGAGAAAGCAAAGCTCGGGACGGCCGTCCGAATAATTGGACGGCCCGTCGCGCCGTAGATCGGCAACGGCTTCATGGACGATCCGGGACCGGCCGGGACAGCGGCGGTCTAGTGGCCAGCGCTGTGACGACGCGGTCGAAACGGATGTACTCCTGCTCCAGACGGACCCGGTCGCCGATCACGTTGTCGCGCAGCAGCCGGTACAGCTCGGCCTCAGCAGCGGTCAGTCCGGGCAGCTGCTCGCTGCGGGTCGGTGTCGCCTCGACGACCCAGTGCTCCTGATGGGCGTGCAGCGTCGCCAGATCCATCAGGACCGGCTCGACATGCGGCACGACCTGCCGGACCCTGCCCAGGATCGCCAGCCCGTGCGTGTCGACGTCACCCCAGTAGCGAACACGCACCTTGTGCAGCCAGGGCAGAGCCGCCAGCACCGAACTGGCCTCGTTACCGGAGCCCCACAGTACGAGCTGCGCGGGAAGGTGCGGTGCGGTCTCAGCGCTCAGCTTGTTCTCAGTCACGAGCAGCGTGTCGATCCCGATCGCCGGCGGGTCGAGCGCCTGCAGCGCGGTCAGCGGCCAGAACGCCACCGCGGTCGACGGGCCCGGCTGGTCGTGGTCGGTCGAACGAGGCAGCCCGAGCACGTCCCACCGGCCGGCGAGCAGCACCTGCCGGTCCGGGGCGGTGAAGCCAAATCGGCCGGTGAACGTGCCCGCGTCCGAGTCGATCGCCGTGTCCGGCAGCCGGGCGTCAAGCAACCTCGACAGAAGCGCCTCGTGCTGGGCGACGAGCTTGGTGTGCACCCCGCTAACCGGAACCTGGCGGATGTGCACCCCCGGGCGCGGATGCTCGGCCACCCAGTCGACGATCGCTAGCAGCAGCGGCCAGTCGGCGGCGGCCGCGACGACAGCGTGCGGACGGGCCAGCGCGACCTCAGTCGCGGACGGGCTTCCCTCAGCCTGCTGCAGGCAACGGGCGAATGTGTCGGCCTGCGTGGCGGCGGCCCGACCGAGGACGCCGAGCGCCATCGGCGGTGTGTCGAGCCAGGCGTACACCGGGACGGTCTGCCGGCCGAGCGCGCCAGCGCTCATCGTGCGGGTCTCCAGTCGCCAGCCTTGCGTCGCCGCAGCGGTGCGCAGCCCCCGCGCCCACGTGCTCACTTCGCCGAGGTGCTCGGCGAGGTCAGCGGACTTCGGTCCGCTCAGCCGCACCCGGCGCGGGAAGTGGGTGCGCTCCTGCGGGCTCTGGTGCAGCTCGCGCAGCACATGGCCGCGGTCCCATGCGGTCTGTGCGGCCGCCTTGACCGCCGCAGCGGTTCCCCAGCTCGCTGCCGTGGGCTTACTCATGCCGGGTGCTGCGGCAAGGCAGCGTCGGAGATCTCCCGCAGGACGTGCGGAGTGAGGATCATGTCGACCGTCCGGTCGGGGTCAGGGCGCGCGTCGGAGCCCGAACTGTCGGCGATGCCGCCGCCATCGTTAACGGCTGCCGGCTGCGCAGGCAGTCCGTAGGCGTGCGCGGCCCTCCGGGCCCGGTACTCCTCCACCGTCATCGTGATCATCTCTGAGCGGCGGCCGACCGCGTGCGCGAAGCCGACCGCGGACACATACGGCTCGATCGTCCAGATCTTCTGCAGCGGCGTGATGACGAGCATCTGCAACCCGAGCCGGGTGAACAGGTCCATGCCGAACCGCCCGGCGTCGTCGGAGCCCTTGGTGAACGCCTCGTCGATCATCACGAAGCGGAAGGCGTCCGCGCGACCGTCAGCCAAGCCGTACTGGTAGGCCAGGCTCGCTGCCAGGATGGTGTAGGCGAGCTTCTCCTTCTGCCCGCCGGACTTGCCGTCGGAGTCGGTGTAGTACTCGACCTGGGTGTCGTCCTCGCGGGTCCGCTCGGAGGCAGCGAAGGTGAACCACTGCCGCACGTCGGTGACCCGCGCGGCCCATGCCCTGTCCGCGACTACCGACTCGGGCCGGCCGACGAAGCGGTCGAGGAGGTCACGCACCCGCAAGAAGCGAGCCTCGGAGTAGACGCTCTCCTCATCGTCGTCGATCGCACCTTCGGTGATCGAGCGCAGATCCGCCCGGAAATCCAGGATCTGCGGGCTGGTGGTCGGCTTGGCTTCGAGGACGATGTAGGTGTCGGGGCCGAAGTTCGTCCGTGCCAGCGCCGCGTTGATCGTCTCGAGACGCCCTGCGATCTTCTTCGACTCGTTGACCAGCCCGCGGTGGAACGCGGCGATCTCGTTGATCGCCTGCTTCTCCAGGTGGGTGCGAAAGTCTGCCTCGAAGCGCGGCAGGTCGTCGGTCTTGAGTCGGCGCTGCAGCTCCATCAGCTCGTTGCGTGCTTCAGTGCTGCGTGTGTCCATCTCCTCGCACAGCTGGGGCCAGCCTGCTGCGAACTTCTGCTGCTCGGCGACCAGGTACTGCCCGGCACGCGCACGGTTCTGCGTCGCCAGGGCACGTACGCGCTCCAGCCCTGCCAGGATCGCGTTCTGCCAATGCCCGCAGTCATCGACCTCCTTGGGCTCGTCGCCAGCCTCGGCGAGCGCGACGGCGAACAGCTCGGCGGGGGTGCCCTCGAGCTCGACGTCGACCACGTCGATCTTGTCGAGTTGGCGGCGGCACTCCTCCATCCGCCCGGTCACCTGGCCGCTGCGCAGGGTCAGCTCGGTGCGCCGATCGTCGGCCTCCCTCAGCCGGGCCTGTACCTGCGTGAGCTCGGCCATGACCTTGGCGATCGTCGGGTCGTTGACGAGCGTGTCGTAGTGCTGCTTGGACTGCTTGACCCGCTCGTGCGCGCCGGCGAGGTCGACGCTGGCAGGGTCGGTGCAGGTCTGCCACAGCAGGGTGACCGCGTCGGTGCGGTCCTTGAGCGCGACGCCGGCCTTCTTGACGATGTCCCACTCGGCGACGGCGTCGGTGACCTGCCCACGCAGCTGCTCGACCTGATGGGCAAGGGCGGTGCGTCGGGCGCGGTTGTCCCAGCCGAGCACGTAGCGGCTGCGGTCGTCGAGCTTGTGCCGGTCGTCTTTCTCGTGCCGGCTGCCGCCCTTGATCTGCCCGGCTCGGGTCACTGCCGTCTCGTGTGTGGCCAGTGCGGTGGCGTCGTCGACGCACACGTGCCGGAACCGACGGGCGACCTCGACGGCCAACCAATCGGTGACGACCGTGCCCGTCTTGATCTCGATCTTGGCGGCCATCGAGTCGCTGCGGGCGATGACCGGCTCGAGCCGCCCGCGGACGGCTTGGTAGACGAGGCGGCTGCGGAGGTGGTGGCTGTCGACCCAAGCTGCGACGGCCCGGTAGTGCTGGTCGGGCACCAGCAGCGACAACGCCAGCGGCCGCAGTAGCCGTTCGGCTGCGGGCTCCCAGTCGGCCTTGTGATCGGCGGCGACGCTGAGCAGCTCACCGGCGTACGGCAGCGCGTTTGCCGGCAAGCCCAGCTCTGTGCACATAAGGTCGCGCAGTCGCACGGCGTCGGTGGGAATGTTGCTGTCTCGGGTGCCGGCGTCGCGCAGCTCATCCTCGGTCGCCTTGAGCTGGCCGACGAGCTCGTTGACCAGCGTTCGCGCGGCGAAGAACGCATCGTCCTGCGCGGCCTGCTCCTCCGTGGTGCGCCGGCGGGCGCGGTCCAGCGCGCGGCGGAAGGCGGGGAACTCCTCCGGACCGGCGGGTGGGCGGACCTCAGCCGCAGCCGCCCATTCGAGCACTTTCGCGTGGCTGGCGGCGACCTGCTCGACCTGCTTGCGGGCCTCGACGAGCCCGAGCCGGGCCGCTTCGACCTTGCCGCCGTCGGCCTCGTTGAGCGCGACGTTGAGCGCGACCTCGCGCTCGCGGTCGAGGGCGATGTCCTGCCCGATGCGGTCGATCTGCGCGGCCAGCGCCGGCAGATCGGCCTCGGACTCGCTGATAGCGGACTGCAGCAGCGTGGCGCGCAGCCGGTCGACGTGTGCCGGGACGGCTCGGGCGGCTTGCTCGGTCGCGCTGATCCGGGCGCCGCTGTCGTCGTAGCGGCGGCTGTACCGCTCGACCTCGTCGAGGACCTCGAGCTGCTTGCGTACGTCGACGACGAGGTCGTGGGCGCGGGTCAGGTCGCCGTAGTGGCTGAGCATCGTGTCGATGACCCGGCCGATGTCGGGAGCGTCGAGCATGTGGGAGCGGACGAAGTCGGTCAGGTTGCCGACCTGCTTCATCGATACCGTGGTGGCGAATAGCGCCAGACCGGCGGGGCTGAGCCCGAGCTTGCGGCACAGCGCACCCTGGTAGCGCTCGAAGCTGTCGAACAGCTCGATGCCGGTGGCACGCAGCGACGCCTTGAGGACCTTGATGTCGGCGTGGCCGAGCAGGCCCGTCTCGATCTCGACAACTCGGTCGGCGACCAGGTACATGCGCTGCGGCGCGGAGGTGCGGTCGTTGAAGGTCAGGACGAGCCCGCCGCTGATCGGCCCTGTCGGGCTGGCGAACGTGGCGACGATCGCCGAGAGCGTGCCGGCGCGGGTGCGCAGGTACTGCGCCCGGGAGCTGCTGGTGCTCTCGTCCTCGATCTTGCCGTACTGGCCGAGGGCATAGGAGGTCAGCGAGCGCTCGTCACGGTCGGCACCAGCGGCGGCGTTGAACACGATCCGATTGGCCGGGGCAAGCAGCGCGGTCATGGCGTCGACGAGGGTGGACTTGCCGCTGCCGACGTCGCCGGTCAGCAGGCCATTGCCGCCCCGCAGACCGAGCGTGTAGACCTTGCTGTGGTAGGTGCCCCAGTTGTAGACCTGCAGCGTGTCGAGCCGGACGCCGTCGGCGACGGGCGCCGGCAGAGGCGGTGCAGTCTCCGCTGCAACGTCCTGCTCCGAATTCGGCACCGCAGGATGCCGGGGCAGATTGGTGTCGCCCGCGGACGTGTTAGATCCAGCGTTCGGGGCTGCAAGGTCATCCGGGGTGAGCAGCGATAGCGGCGGTGGCGTCTCCTGCCAGTCGGGGCCGGTTGCCGTCGTCACACGCTCTCCTGGGTGCTGCTGCCGGTGGCAGGGGGGGCGAACAGGGTCTGCTCGACGGTGGCCGGATCAGCTGGGTCGGTGCCCGCAGATCGCAGTGCCTGTGCCGGCCCATCCATTCGGGCGGTCGGCACGACCGGTTCGGTGGGCACGTCGGCAGGCGCCCTTGAGGGGATGTCCGAGTGATCGTCGGCGGGGGTCTCAGCGCGAGTCCCGTCCGCGTCGGGGATGTCGACGGGTTCGTCCAGGACGGCGTCGGGGTCGTCACCAGTCAGCAGCCGGTCGCGGTACTCAGCGAGCCACTCGGCCGTGACGACGGACTTCAGGATCCGCCGGATCTCGTAGGTCGGCTGCGGGCCCTTGAGCTTGCGCAGGTACCCGAGGTTCTCGGTCCGGCCGATGTCGGCGACGATCCTGTCCTCGAGCGTGCCGTCCGGGTAGTACAGCCGCAACTGCTCGACCAACTCGGCCTGCGTGACGATCGCTCGTGGAGTGTCGGACTCAGCGTCGGCCGCGGCCAGGCGCTCGCGCAGCACGACCAGCAGCACGGTGACGTGGTGGCTGAGCACGTGCTTGCGCATCAGCGGCGGGATGGCCTCATCGGCGTCGTCGCTCCGGCGCAGGAAGGCGTACCGCTCGACGTTATCGAGCACCAGACGAAGGCCGAGCACCGCGACGTACTCGCGCACGGCCGCCTCGTTGTCCAACAGTGCCGACCAAACCCGGCTGCTCTCGTCTTCGTACACCGGGCCGAGAAGCAACTTCGCGGCGGCGGTCGAGACGCCGAGCTCGGCGGCGCGTGTGCTCATGCGGTTCCCCTTGCGCTGCCCGCGGCTCCGGTCGCCGCGGAGGTGAAGATGACCAGCGGGAGTTCGGCGATGCGGTGCACGCCGGCGTCGTCGGCCCAGCCGATCCGCTGCGTGTCGGTGGTGGCGGTGCCGCCCTCGCTGCCGCTGATCTGCAGGTAGCCGACCAGCTCGGCCAATCCGAGAGTCAGAGGGTGCGCGGCGACGATGTCGCCGAGGCTGGTGACCCCGCCGTGCTCGGCCACGGTCGCGCGGACACAGTCGCGCAGCCGCTCGGTGTCGACGTGCTGCACCGACATGAGCGCGGTCAGGTCGACCGGGGCTGTCTCAGCGTCGAGCTCGGGCGCGTCCAGCGTCGCCGGGGTGTACGGGGTCCGGAGCGGCCGTTCGACCGGCATGCTGATGTCGGCGCGCAGGTCGGGCAGCTCGAACTTGACCTTGCGGTTGTGGTCGTCGCGGAGCTCGAGCGCGGCGGCGAGCGCCTGCCGCAGCAAGGTGTGGATACGCCGCGACTCGGCCCACTCCGCGTCGTCGAGGAAGCGGCGCAGCTGCCCGGAGAGGGCGCGGACGGTGTCCATCGTGGCTGTCGCGGCGTCGAACAGGTCACTGCGCAGGACGCGCTCGACCTGGCCGGTGCGGCCACGCAGAGCATTGAGCTCCTCGACAGCCTTGAGCAGATGCTCAAGCTCATCCTGTTGAGAGGTGGACAGCATGAGCTCCCAAAAGGCCGTCCAGCTGCGGCCCTGATCGGAGTCACCGATCTGCGCAGTCGAGCCGAACACCGCTTCGAGGAACTGCCCGCGTGGCCCGTCCCAGCTCACCGCCTGCGCGCGGACCTGCCGGTCCAGGGTGCGGAAGTTGTCCTCGACGGCGCGCAGATCAGCCAGCAGCTCCTGGCCGGTCGCGACAATCTGCTGATAGCGCTCGCGGACTGCGGTGGCGTCCATGCGGGTGTCCTCACCAGACAGGATCTTGGCGAGTTGGTCGTCGACGTCGGCGCGCTGCCGACGCAGCGCGTCGATGCGCTCCTGCGGGTCCTCGCTGGAGCCGACGGCGATCTGCCGGAGCAGGTCGCGGATCGTCAGCAGCCGGCTGCTGGTGCCCACGAACTCGCGGGGTCCGAGCTCGCGACAGAGCCCGACAGCGATCTCCACCGCAGCGGTCGGGGCGTAGTGCAGCTCGTCGGAGCCGGTGGGGTACGAACCGCGCAGCCAGCCGACCGACGGGTCAGCCCACTCCTTGAGGTACGCCTCGGCCGAGCGCGGGTACGGATGCGCCTCGTCGCGGACGGCGCTGAGATACTCCTCCAGGGCTGCGCTGACCTCGGTTGCCTGCAGCTCGCGGCGGTTCGGCTCGAGGAAGCATGCGATGAGGAAGCCGAGGACCAGCGGTGCGTGATCGGCCTGCAGCAGGCGCCACGCCGGGTGCCGCCGGCGGCTGACGATCTCGTCGTAGGTCAACCCGGTCACCGCCCCGCCTCCATCTCCTCGACCTATCCGGCGTTGCCGCTGTAGCTCGGCTGCCGTCCAACGCAACGTCGTTCAAGCAAGCACATCCCTACGACAAGATGCGGGACCTCGAGCTGATTAGGACGAGCCGGCGGAATCGCTGAGCCGGTGAGACGGCAGCTGAGTGCGGCGCGGGCGGCCCCGCGACCGTGCTCGGTGCCGGTGGCCATCGGCATACGAGACCCGCGCCGACCCGGGTCTCTGGAGGGCCAGGTGCCAGCGGCTGTCGTCCCAGACAACGGCGGGGAGTCAAGTGAGCACCGTCACCGGCGGATAAGCGAACAACCTGTGGACAGGTGGCGGGAGGACAACGTCGCCGAGGGCACGGTGGCCGCATGAGCGACGACATCTGGGACAGCACGTTCCGGCTCACGCTGACCTTTGCTGGCTGAGGCCGCGGCTCGAGGACCGAGGTGGGGCGTACTGCCCCTGCCGGGGATCCATGGGGACCCGGAGACGGTCCTCGCGACGTGGGACGGCTGTGGTCAACCGTCGCTGCATCGGCTGGCCGGTCGCCGGGGATCGCCGGCTGTCGCAATGGCCGCGCCGCTTGCCCTGACGCGCCGGGCCACGGGCCACTGCCCGACGCGGCGCACCGGGCGTCCGGGCTCCGCGATCGAGGTCGGTCTCCGGCGCGCCGTTCGGGCTCGGTGGCCCCAGCGGTGGGCGGAGCCGGCCGTCGGTCGCGCAGCTGGCGAGGCGGCCGCCTGTCCGACCTGTCCGGCCGACCCGGTGCTTCGTCGATGCTGGTGGTGTCAGGTCGGGCGGGCACCGTCGGCGTAGCGCTGCTCGATGATCACTCGCGCACCGGCTTCCACCGGGTCGGCGTCCGCCAAGGCCCGATGTGCCCGCCAGAGGGTGAGCCACTCGTCGAGGACGCGAGAACAGTCTGGGCAGGCGGCGCCGGGAAGGCACGGTGGGTGCGGGTCGCCTTTGAGATACCACTCGGCTCGAGCTCCACTGCTGCCGTGCGGCACCCGCGCCTTCCGCGTCACCGTCCCTCCTCGATCGCACGTCACGCCCACCGTTGGCGATGTCTCGTCCTCGCTGCACGCCGGGTTGCTGGTCCGGCCACCAACCAGCATACTTCGCTATGAGCGAAGTATGAGGGGCGCAGATGACGACCGTGCAGGACCTCCTGCCGCACGCAGTCGCGGCAATCTCGGACAAGAGCCGGCCGACGTACGCCACCGGCCTGCGGTTACTGGGCGAGCAGTTCGGCGCCTGCGAGCTCGACGCCGTCACACTGGTCGCCCTGGAGCAGCTGCGGGATCAGGTGCGCACGGAGGTGGGGCGTCGCACGGTGACCCGCGCCCGGGCCACCGGGCGACGGTTGCGCTCCTACGACCCGGACGCCTACGGCCGGGGCGCGGCGGAGAACTTCGTCCGCGCCGCCCGGTTCTTCTTCTCCTACGCCGCCAAGGGCGGGCTCCTCACCCACTCCCCCGCCGCGCTGCTGCGGCCACCGCGTCGCCCGCGCGCCCCGGAGCGGCCCCTGCTGCCTGAGGAGCTCGATGACATCTGGCGTGTCGGCACCACCACCGGCCAGGACCCGCTCCTCGACGAACTGCTGTTGACCTTCCTCCGGCACACCGCCGCCCGCCGGGAAGGCTGCCTGAACCTCACACTGGACCATCTCGACGCCGCCCATCGGCGGGTCACGCTCACCGAGAAGGGCGGCGAATCCCGCACGCTGCCCCTCTCCCACTGCCTGATCCTCGAACTGCAGCGGCTTGCGCTCACCCGCGGAGCGCGCGGCCCCGCAGACGCGGTGTTCCGCGCCCGCACCGAACGACCCATCGGCCGGCGGCACTTCAACACGCTGTTCGACCGGATCGACCGACATCTGGACTGGACGGAGTCGATGGACGTGGCCACCCACTGGATCCGGCACACCACGCTGGCCGACATCGCGGCCGTCTCCGACGTCCGGGTCGCCGCCGCCTACGCCGGTCACCGGGCGGAGGCGATCGGCGTGATCGGCCGCTACACCCAGGTCACCTTCGAGGACCTGGTCGACGCCTACGAGCTGTTGTTCGGCCCTCGTGGTTGAGCCAGCGGATCTGCACGCAGCGGTCCGGGAATGGCTGGCCGCCCCCGACGTCGTGGCCGACCCCGATCAGCGACACGGCGACCGGGTGTGGACCCGCGCGCAGGACGTCCTGCCCGGAGCAGTCGTGCGGGAGGGGCGGCCGGTGGTCGCCGCCTGGGGAGAGGTGACCTGGCGAGCGCAGCCGGTCTGGGACACCGACGAGCTGGCCACGCTGTGGCTGCTCCCCGTGGATGTGGCCACCGCGCCGCCGAAGCTGAACGGGCCCGCTGTCGCCCGGGCGCTGACCGAGCAGCTGCTGGCCATCGTCGCGGGCCAGACCGGCGAGGTCGGATCGGCCGAGGATGCCGGCACCGTCACCTCCGGCCGCACGGCCGCGCCTCCTCCTGCATTCAGAACAGACACGACACCGGCGTTCCCCTCGGCATCGGACGGCGCCGACCGTGCCCCCGCCGCGGCGGGCAGCCCGCTGGCGCAACGGCTCCGGGCCGCACTGGCCGCCGGATTGCTCGACGACTACGCCGCGGCCCTCCAGGAGCTGGTCGAGGAAATCGGTCGCACTCGGAATCTGACCCGCCGGGCGCTACTGACCTTGGCCCGGCTCTCGCCGGCCGGGTCACGAGCACTGGCGCGATCGCCCGCGGGACGGGAGGTGCATCGGTGGACACGACTGCCACCGGTCACCGAGTGAGCACTGCCCACCCGCCCACGTCGTAACCTCAGCGGGTGCCGGTCGCCGACGACAACGAGCGCCTGGGCATGACCCGAGCCGTCCTTGGCGCCCGCCTCCGGCAGCTGCGCCTCGAGCGCAGCCTGCCCCTCGCCGAGGTGGCTGCCGCGACCGGCCTGGCGGTGAGCTATCTGTCCGAACTGGAGCGTGGCCACAAGCTGCCGACGCTGCCGGCCCTGTTGGCCATCGCCGACGCCTATCAGCTGCTGGTCGTCGAGCTGCTCGCCGGCCTCTACCCCTTTGGCAGCCGCCGCCGACCGCGTCAGGTACCGACGATTTCCGACGGCCGACAGGGCCATTGACCTGCACGGATACCCAATCACTTGACAAGACATCTGCGCTCTGCTATGGCGTAATCACCCTGCGTGAGTCACGATGGTCCCGATGACCGACATCCGCCGCCTCCCGCAGCCGGCGCAGCCGTGCCCCGCGACCGATCCGTGGGCAGCCGCCAGCGCGGCGCTCCCCCACGCGCCGGATGCGGTGCCGCCCCACGCGCCAGGCGCGGTGCACGGCGTCGTGGTGACCGGGCAGCGGTTCAAGCTTCCGCGCACGCTCGAGCGCCTCGACCGGCTGCATGTGATCGCGATCGGCGATGGCTGGTGCCAGCTCAGCGAACTCTCTCCGGCCGCGCCGCTGCCCTACGGCATAGTGCACGTCGGCGAGCGTCGCCGCTTCCGCCTGCCCAACCTGCCCGGATACCGCCAACGCTGGGCCGGCACCGACGACGAACCGGTGCTCGTCCTGGGTCGCCTCGATCCGCGCACCGGTGCACACCACGTGCTGCTGCTGGCGGTGCGCCGGATCCTGGACTCGCTGGACGGCCTGCGTCCAGCCACCGTGTTCGCGGCCCCCGGCGGCGCGGCGACCGCGGATGCCACGCCCGCGCTCGCGGCCGATGGTGCCGGCGCAGCCGCGCCGCCGAGCGCCGACGTCGACGCGACCCCCGACCCCATTCACGGCGGGCCCCGTGGGCGACCTTGACCGCATCGCCGTCGCCTCGGACCTGCTGCGCTCCCTGGGACTGACTCCCGACGAGGTGCGGCACATCGCCCGGGTTCACGAACGGGGGCTGCCGACGCTGCGAGAGGCGCTGCACAACCTGGAGGACCGCGGATTCGCGCCGGTGGCCGCCCGATATCCGCAGGGCCGTCGCCGGGTGCTGGACGGGGACCCCGACCTCGGCGACGGCACCGCCCTCACCGCCTTCGGGAACCTGCCCTACACCGAGCTGACCCTGCCCCGGCTGGAACAACAGGTCGGCGTGCTGCACCGGCTCGTGGGGGAACGCGAGGTGGCGCTGGCCGCCGAACGCGGCCGACCGCTAGCGACCGCCGATCCGAAAGTCTCCGGGCATGCCGCCGCCGAGCAGTACGTCCGGGCGGCCCGCGCCATCGACCGGGCCCTGGTGCAAGGCAACTTCCGCAGCAGCCCCCAGCTCACCGGGCTGCAGGCGCCCATCCGCCCCGGTCCCAGCCGGGAGAAGGCGCTGGAGAACACCGAGCTGCGCGACTACCTGGCGGCGGTGTTGTGGACGAGTAGCGATCCCGAGCTGGACGCGATCCTGTGGGTGATCGACCGGGTCGCCGCATTGCGGCTGGACGAGCTGGTCGGGCTGACGGTGACCGGCTGCAAACCCGGGCGCCCCTCGGTCGCCATCGCCGCCAAAGGCGGCAAGCTCCGGGAGATGCCGGTGCACGCCCCAGTCCTGCACCACGCGCTCGCGCTGTCGGCCACTCGCCCCGGCGCCGCGGCCGACCGGCTGTTCCGCACCCGCCGCGGGCGTCCCGTCACCACCGGCCGCTTCGAGGACTGGTCGACCCGGCTGCACCGGGCCTGCGACTGGGCCAAAGGCCACGAGATCCGGCTGCACGCCCTGCGGCACACCACCGCGCTGGCCATCGAGGCCTGCGGCGGCGCGCGCAGCGACGGCGCGAAGCTGTATCTGGGCCACGAGCCCGGCTCCAGTCTGGGCGCGACCGCCGACTATCTGGGGCTCACCGCCCCCCGGCTGTGGATCGTCCGCCGGGAGTTGGCGACCAACGCCTTCGGGTCGCTGAACTGTTGGCCCGACCTGCCGGAGAACGACGTGCTGTCCGACTTCCTGGACCTGGGCGTCCAGCATGGCTGAGCGCACCACCCAGCGCCGCCGGCAGGGCAGCCGCCGAATCGACCGCACCCGGACCGCGGGACCCGCCGTCTGCACGCCTGTTACCCACCGATGAGGAGGAAACCGTGCCGAGCCACCATGTGAACGCGCCCGCAGGGTCGGGGCAGTTGCCCCACAAGGGGTGTTCAAGTCCCCCCTCGGACACCGAGCCCTACCCCGACGGCCTCAGGCCCGTCGGGATTCTCCTGCGGACCTCGGCACCTCTGCCCGACGCCTCGAGGCCGGCCTGGTTCGGCCTATCTCTCGGAAACCGCCGCGTGCCTCCCGCATGCCGAGGTCAACCGGCGCCCCGTCCCCGGAGGGGTGCAGGCACCCCGAGGTGTCGCCACTCGACGTCGCGACCCCGACCCCGTGGCCGCGACGGTCGACCGCGTCGAGACCCACCCGCGGGGAAAGGCGGGGTGAGTCGCCAGGTGACGCGTCGTCCGAGCTGCAGGACGGCCGTCCTGGCGTGGTCGACCAGGGGAACGTTCCGAGACGCTTGTGGGTTCAACCGGGAGAGAGCCCCCGCGCGTGCCGCGGCGCGCGCCCTGTTTCCCAGGCCGGGGATCAGCCACCAGCACGACCCACCGGAGGTACCCGTTGTCCATCGCCACCCTCGACCACGATGTCCAGCCCGTTGCGCCCGCCGTCGCTCCCCTGACAGCGTTCGACCGCTGCGACGCATCCGCCGTGGTGGGCGGCCCGAACGGCAGGTCCGAGCGCGGTGCCTGCGGCGCGCAGGCATTCGTCCGCGCGGTCCTGCCCAGCGGCCAGGACCTGGTCTTCTGCGCCCATCACGGCCGCGAGCACGAGGCGGCACTGGCGGCCGCGGGCGCGAGGATCCGCGACGAGTCGGACAGAATCGGCGCCTGAGACCGCTGCCGAGCCGCTCTTGCCGGGCGTCGGCAACCGCCACGGCGTGACGTCACCGGACGACGCCCTAGCTCCCACGACGTCCGCCAGACAACGTGGTAGCCGACAGGAACCGCTAGGGACGTCGAGTCGATTCCGGAGCCACGGCTCCAGGAGGAGGTAGTGATGGCTGACAGGCGCGGACAGAAGAAGGTCGGCAAGTCGATCAAGGAGAAGCGGGCCGACCGCAAGGCCCGGCAGGACGCCTCGACCCAGATGGAGCGCCTCACGAGCGGCCGGAAGGGCTGACCCCGGCCCCAGAAGCCCCGTAGCAGGGCAGCCGTGCGCAATGTGTCGCCCCCTCCCATGACAGAGCCCCCGCGGTCGCCGACCGCGGGGGCTCCGTCGTTCGGGGCGCGGCCGTGGCGGATCCCGGCGTCGCGCGAGGAATGCACAGGTCTCGGCGCCGGTCGCCGCCCGGACGTCGTCGTTGGACAGTCCGGCCGCCCGGCCGACGAGCAGGTCCCTCCCTCGTCGACCAGCGGCGGAACTCCTCGACCGAACGGCCCGCCTCCAGCCCCCTGACTCGAGCGCCGCTGTGCACTGAGGCCCTCGCTGGGGCCCGATCCGCTCGGCAAGTCATCCCCGACCGGATCAAGGCGTGTGCGAATGTCGCGAATCCCGCCTCGGACACAGAATCGCCCCGGTGCCCTGCAGGTCGGGAGCCGGAGCGATGTCATGTCAGGCCGACATACGGCCGCGATACCTCGCGCGGTCGTTCAGCCCCTCAGCAGCGCCGCGAACCGGTCGGCGGCCTGCCGGCCCTACAAGGGTTGACGGCCTGGTAGACGGTGAGCGTGATCGTCGGGGAAGTGTGGCGGCGCCTCGTACAGCCGGTTCCTCGGCAGCGGGTCCTCCCCCAGTGCCGTGCGCGCCTGCACGACGTTGCCGACGGGGGCCGCGACGTGCCATCGATGTTGCCGAGGACGAGCGCAGCTTGGTATGGCGTCTCGGTGACGGCCGTGACCGTCTCCACTGCCCACGCCGAACTGACTGCGCGGCGCGTGAGAGACGCGGGCATGTCCGAATGCACCGAGATCCGGTTCCTGGACTACGGCGAAGTCGTCGACCCCCTTGGACGCCCAAGTCCTCGGTCAGTACGGCCGAGCACGCGGGCCTCGCTCAGTTGCCGCTCTACGCCGCAAGGGCCCTCGCGGTCCGGTTCCTCGATTCTCGTCATGTGGGCGATCAACTGGACCTCTCGGCCCGGGAATACGGTCGCGCGGAGTGCGCCTCTCCTCCGGTCGGCCGGGGCTCGATCGATCGCCCGGTAGTCAGGAGTGCACTGGTGAGTCGCTCGACCATGTCGTCGATGTGTACCGAGACGCCTTCGCGGAACGACGCGGTCTGCAAGTCGTGAGGGCTGGGAACGTTACCGATCTTGGTTATGCCGCGCAGGAAGTCCTCCACCTGACGAAGCGGTCCGTCGATCCCCTGGATCGACCGGCTGGCCAGAATGTCGTCGATGAGCGGGGCGATGCGGAGAAGCCGCTCGAACTCGAGTTGCTGGTCGTCCAGTTCGACGAGCCATGTCGGCCGTCCACTACCAGCCCCGCCGGCCTCCTGGTCGTCGCCCGCACGGACCGAACGGCGGATGCGCTTGACCTGGTTGTAGCCGACCACGATGTCGTTCAGAGCTGCTGTGAGGCGCTCGTCCTGTCTGTTTCGTTGGCTGTGCAGTTCGTCCAGCTCTCGCTGAGCGTCAGCGCGCAGTTCTTCCCGGAGCTTCAGCAGGAAGGTGAGGAGAGTCCCGATCACGGCAACCGCAACGACCTGAAGGGCCACCTTGGCGATCTCGATCTGGAGCGCGCGGGCATCCATACCTTGGAGTGCGAGCGCCACAAGGACCGCGATGCAGACGAGTGTGGCCACACCCAGCACCACGAGGAGAAGCCTCGTCGCCCGCGTGGCCCCCGATTCCGTTGTTACAAGCGGCTCGGTGTCCTTGGTCATGGAGTCCCCTTCGAATGGACGAACGTTCGCGGTCCGTCCGTCACCGGGGCTGACCTGGGGGCAAGCGCCCGTCTGAGTCCAAGGGCTGCACACGCGGACTCTGGCCGTTGCACGTCACCCATCCATCACCTGCATGTCACGCCGCCGAGGACTTCGCGGCTCCGCGCATGCTTCTCACGGGACGCTTTCGGGGGCGTCGCGGCCCGCCCGGAGAGCCTGACGACGCGGCGAACCAGCCGGAACTCGACGTCACTCGTGGAGTCGGGGCAGCGGCGGCCGCCGGCCGTCAGGGTCAACGTGCGCCGCGCTCCGCGATTCTGGCAGCGCGCACAGCCGGCGCAACGACACAATCGCGAACGAGCCGCCGAGCGAACGGGTGAACCGTGAGATACGCGGCCACCGGTGGCGAGGTGCGGTAGTACCAGGCCACAAAGGCGCGCCCCGCCGGACGAGGCAACAGCACTCGGTCCCTGAATCGGCGCAGCACATCTACCTCCGGCGCGTGTGCGCTGCCATAACAGGCCGTAGCGATGAAGCAGCCCGGGCCGACGTTCTCCTTGCCGTACGCCTCGACCAGCTGCTGGTAGGTGGGCGGGATGGCCGAGAAGTGCAGGACGACGCTGAACTCCGTGGCATCGTCGAAGAACAACGTGGCGTTGTCCGCCTTCAGCGGTTCGGCCCGTTCCGACACCGGCGTCCGGGCGATGGTGATGTCCTTGGCCTCCATGCTCCGGAAGTCGAGGTCCAGGATCGAATCCGGCATCCCTGTTCCGGAAAAGAAACGGCGCCCCAGGGTCAGGTCGAAGTGCACCGTCAGGGCGATGTTGACGTAGGGCTGTCCGTTCTCGCTCTCAATCGCCTTGATCAGACCGCCGAGCCGGCGGATGCGGTCGTCGATCCCGGTCACCAGGTGCTTCTCGTAGTAGTCCTGGATCTGGCGCTGCAGCACCTTGCGGTACTTGTCCTCGGCCTCGCGTTGCAGTGCGGCCAGGTAGGGCACCACGAGCAGCTCCCAGATGACGACGACGAGCAGGCCGACGATGGTCAGGGCTCCCTCCACGGCTGCCCCTGCCGCGCCGATCGCAAATCGGCGGATCGGCCTCGACCCGCGTGCGGCCGCGCCTTCGAGCGCGCCCAGCTCGCCGGCCGCCTCCCCCACCTCGGGAACGGCCGCCTCCCCCACCTTCGGAACGGTGACCTTCCCCACCCGGGGAACGGTCGCCTCGCCCACCTTCGGAACGACCGGCCGGCTCGTCCCGGGCCCGGGTCCCTCTCCCGGCACATTCGGCGCCGGACCGGTGCTACCGCCCGCCTCCCGCACCGCTGTCCCGCTCTTGCGCACACCGGCTCCGCCCGCGGCCTCGCCAGAACCCGCCGCAGGCATCGGCAGATCGGCCAAGGCGGCTCGGACGTCGGCCTGGACTCCCGGGTTCCTGATGCAGATCTGGTTTCCGCCGCGCACGAACTCCGGGCCCTTGATCGCGTCGTAGTCCTCGACGTGGATGTTGTTGCTTCGAACGAACTGCTCGAACATTGGCGAATAGTTCTCGTTCGCCAGCCGAATCAAATCCTCGTTGGTGGGGCTCTGCGGCGTGGCACGCGCGCGGAGGAAGGACTGCCACCGAGGGTCCGTGGTCAGGTCGAGTACCCGGCCGAGCCGCTCGGGCTCCAAGGTGACCGAGTACGTGCGGGCCGTCACCGGCTTCTCACCGGCGCGGGTTGTGGCGTACAGCCGGGCGACGCCGGGAGAATCCGTGAGGTACAGGCCGTCCCCGAAGTCGTGAAGGTGAGCGCCCGGCCGCGCCGGCCCCACTCCGACCGCCTCGCCCCTGTACCAAGTCTCCGGTGTCCGTTGGATCACGGCCGCCGGCGGAAGCACACTCGGAACCGGGGGATCACCTCGAGCGATGGCGGCACTCACCGAATCTGCCTCGTGCTCGGCCCGATCCTGCGGATCACTCAGCAGGGGAACCCGGGCCCCGCCCCCTCGCATCCCCTGGACGACATGCGTCAGCTCGTGGGCGAGCAAGTTCCCACCGGAAGACGTCCCCGGTCGGAATCGGTCTGCCCCGAAGACGATGTGCCGACCGACGGTGTACGCAGCCGCGCCGAGTTCGCGCGCCGACGCGGCCGCACCGGGGTCGGCGTGCACGCGGACAGCGCTGAAGTCATGCCCGAAGCAGGACTGCATGTCGGCACGGGTAGCGGCGTCCAGGGCATGGCCGCCGCCCTGCGGAAGTGCCCTTTCCAGGCGTCGGTCAACGGCAACCGGCCGATTGGCGACGGCTCCCTTCACGATGGGCCTCGGACGTTCGTGCACCCGGCGAAACGTACTGAGACGCCGTCACGACGTCGTCACGCTGGAGGCCGTTCAGCGTCGGCTGCACCTACCGGGTGCTCGGTTCTGCGGCAGGAGACTTCGGGTGAAGGCACCCGATCGCCGCCGGACGGCTGGGTCCGGGCGGCCTACCTGGGGGCGAGCGCGAGCCGCTGTTGACATCCGCCGAAGGTTGCAGGAGGCGACGGCGCTTCTGGCACGACGTCAGGGTTCCCCGCCCCGGCGCCGCGCGGCCTCCACCTACAGCGCAGCGACCGGGTGCGACGGCCGGGCCGCCGTGCGGGTGCACTGATGTCCGCGAACGGATCGGCACCGGCCGGGGCGTGCCTACCGACGTCGCCGAGTCATCGAGCAGGAGGCGTCCGACCGAAGGGTCCGGAGCACCGATCCCGTGCTCAGCCCTGACCGATCCGGACCAGGATGTCCTCGATCGGTTTCCGGTGATCTGGTTCCAGTGCCGCGGCCATGTGACGCAACACCTCGCGGGTCCCGTGATCGAAGCCCAGCGACGAGTGGAAGGTTTGCCCGTCGACCTCGATCTCGACGTAATACTCCGGTCCGTCAGGCCGAAAGGGGCCGGGCACGAGCGCGTGACCTTGGCGTGACGCCAGGGCGTCGAGCAGTCGCCTGAACTCGTCGGGACTGATCACGGCATGGTTCCAGAACGGCTCACTCGAGATCGACGACGCTCTCGAGGGCGAGATCAGCAGCGCTTTGTAGAACGGCTTGTCCTCGGGGCCGTGCCAGGCGATGCACACGGAGTAGTCGGTGGCGTCGGGGGGCAGTGCAGGGAACAGACTGGCGTCGTCCATGGTCGCGTCTCCGGCGAAGAGCCGAACCCGGGGATTCGTCGGTTCGACCGCGTCCCGGTTCAGATGCTCCGCACATTGTGAAAGGTCAATCTTCCCGCGTGGCACCGGTCACGTCGTAGCGCGCGACCGAGGGCATCGCATGTCCGACATACCGGCGGGATGTCGATTCTCCCTGCGGTCTCGACTAGAAGAGAAGGGATCCGAGCCCTCCTGCCAGCGCACCGATACCCGCGCCGATCAAGCCCCCGATCGGACCGCCGACCAGGCCCCCTATCACGCCCCCGATCGCTGCCCCGCCAAGCGCACCGACGCCTGCCTTCTCCCCTCTGTTGAGTCCCCATGTGAAAGTCCAGCCCGGGAACTCCGACGCCAGGATCCGTCGATGCTCCCCCGTACTGGTCGACTTCGGTTTGTGCGTCGTGACGGTGCCGGCGCTGTCTCGGGAGAAGCCGTACGTGAGCGCGTCATAAGCGGTGACCGTCCTCGTCGCTTCGTTGACGCCGTTGAGCGCGAGCACGGCATCCCACGTGGTCGTGCCGACCGCCGGCGCGGGTCGCCCCGGAGCGTCACGGAAGGTCGTCGGGTTGGCTGCCTGCTCAGCATCGGTCCAGTAGAACGGCTTGGCATCGTCGTTGGGCCGTGGATCGACATAGGGCGAGGAAGCGCCTCCCAGCGGCACGTTCGTGTCTATCGTCTGGGTGAACTTGTAACCATCCGGGTGTGCCTTCTTGGGCGTCGTGCCCTCCGCTGCGACCTGGATCTGCACGCCCATCGCCGTCTTCGCGAAGGAGGCCACCGAAGCACCCTGGTCCTGCAACTCGGTCAGCGGATCGACACTCTTGTCCCACCTGAGGGAGTCAGGGCCGGGAGCAGCGGCGGCGTGCTGCGGGCCATCGACGCTGAATTGCCTGACGTTGAGGCGTACGCCTGGTGGCGTAACAGCCCGCTCATCGGCGCGCACGCCGACGCGGCTGAAGTCGTGACCGAAGGCCACTCCGGTGGAAGCTCGAGTGGCAGCGTTCGACGACCGGCCGATGACCTGCCGCTCGTCGACGGTTGCGGACGACTTCTCATCGCGCAACGCTGAAGACGGGCTTCTCAAAGGCACGTGCAGTTGTGCCGGAAGCGGAGCCTCCTGTCGGACCTGTTTGTCAGGCGCGTTCGTCGGTGTCGCCATTGCACGCATGCCCTCCGCCTTTCTTCTCGTTGTCCCGCGGCACTCGCCGGTCCGTCTCGCGCGAGGCAGGAGCAGCCCGCCGTGCTGCCGGGCCGGTGCGGTGAATCCTGCCCAGGAGGACCCGCAGTCCCCGGTGCGCAAGCGGACCGGACAGCAGTCATGTGCGGAATTCGATGTCGAGGTCCCATCCCAGGGGCAGGTGTTCCTCCAGAGCGGCGCGCAGGTTCGCCGTCCGTAGCGCCTCGAAGACGTCGTGGTAGACCCCCATCTCCGCATCGTCGTCCGCTCCCATGCGGATCTCGGCCGGGCAGTCGTCGGCCAGCCGGCAGTAATCGGGGTAGCCGTAGCGCAACGTCATGAATGTGGGCTCCAGGGCGGACGCCGCCGTTCCGGAGTTGGTCGTGCCGGCCGGCGCCAGGGCCAGATCGGGCTGGCAGGCGTGCCGCCGCGGGGTACGGGAGCCGGAGGGGACGAAGCAGTACCGCAGGCAGCCCACCTGCCGGCGGGCGACGTCCATCGGCGACGTGAAGATGCTGTTCTCCCCGAGCTCCACGGCATGCACCTGCGTGCGTCCGATCACCGTGGAGTCGACGACCGTCGCGACGGCGTGCGCTCGGCGCCCGTTGGGCGCGGCGATCGCGTCGCCCGCAGCCGAGGTGGCGTCCACGACGCTGCTGCGGATGTGCAGCCGCACCGGCTCCGCGCCCACCTCGTCGCGCTGCACGACGATGGATCCGATGATGCTGCGGTCGACCTCGACGCAGGTCGTACGCAGCTCCACCGCCGGACGGTCGACCGGTTCGGGGGCGCGCGACCGCCGTCTCCTCGGGAGATCTGTGAGGACCAGGCTCGGCTCCGCCCCGTGCCGCGGCTCGCAGCGGGCGTCGAGTTCCCACCCCGGGACGAACGTGCAGTCGCGGACGACGACTTCGGCCGGGTCGCCCGTGAAGCGCACGGGATGCGCCGACACCATCAAGCCGTCGATGACGACCCGGCTCCCGCTTCCGCAGGTGACCACCATGTCGTCGATGTCCTCGCGGCGCTCGGGCAGCACGACCGTCGGACGGCAGCCGTCGGCGGCGCGGAGTTCCAGGGTCTCGAGCTCTCCCACCTCGACCTTGACCGGCTGCACGTACAGGCCGCTGTCGCACAGCTCGACGACCACGTGGACCGGCCGCGACTCCGACTCCTGCAGCGCGCGGACCGCCTCGGCGATCGTGGGGGCGCCCTCGCGGGACACGACCCGGGTGACGGCATAGGCGCGCCGGATGTCGCGGCCGTAGTGCGCCTCGAGGAGGAGCCGGTTCAGCCGGACGCGCCCTGGACCGGCTGGACCGGTGTCGAGCAGCTCCAGCGCCTGGTCGTCGAGAGGTTCCTCGCCGAGCCCGTCCGCGAGATCGAACGCCTGGATCACCCGGTTCAGCTCCGCTGCCAGCCGTGCCCTCGCCGTGGCCGGATCCGCACCGAGCCCGTCCAGGACGGCCGGATCCATGAGGCGGCGCAGGAACACGCCGAAGGACGCCTGGTCGTGAAGCAGGCGCCGCGGCAGTCCGGCGCTCAAGTGGCCCGCACGGAAGAAGGACGCCAGGATCGGGACGCCGTACCGGGGCCGGGAGTACTCGCCGCCACCGATCGGCATCGGAAGGCCGTAACAGTACGACGCGGTCAGCTCACCGAGTTCGTAGCGCTCGGCGAACATCAGCCGTCCCCGCTCCGGGTCCACGGCGACGGCGTCGCCGAACACCTCCGGATCCCAGTTCTCGAGGCTCTGCACGACCACCCGGTCGCTCGCGATCGGTGCACCGTCCTCGAACAGCTCGAGGCTCATCCCCCGCCCGTAGTAGCGCGGAAGCTGGGCCTGCAGTTCGGCGACGGCGAGACGCCGTGGGATCGGTGGCCGCCCGGAGCCGTCCACAGCGGCCCGGGAACCACCGCAGGCGAACAGCGGTGCGTCGTTTCCCAACACACTGAACTCGTAGCTGTTGGTCCGCTGGCGCACGCTGTAGGGCCGCACGTACGTCAGCGGCCAGGACGGCAGACGCCACGCGCGAACGGTGACCCGATCGGGCGCCGCGCCTGCGCAGTCGGCACCGTCGTCGTCTTCGCCGTCGCAGACGACGGCCGGCCAGCCGCTGACGGCGGGTACCAGGTCCTCGAGGACCGCGCGGGTGCCCTTGCGCCGGCGGAGGCGGATCGTGTCGGCGACGGCCCGGCGCGGGGCGACCCCGGGGAGCGGATCGGTGTCCCGGCAGTGCCGGCGGCCCGTGGGTACCGGCAGCCATCGGTACCCGACGAGGTCGCCGATGTAGGGAACGACCCACGGTTCGCAGGTCTCGATGAAGAGGTCGGCGTACAAGCGCCGGATGTCCTCCTCGACGACGTCGGCCTCCTCGCCGAGCACCCTCAGCAGGTCGCGCAGCGCGACGCTGACCTCGCCGCCCGGCGCCCGGACCACGCCGGGCAGCAGATCGAAGAACCGGTCCGCGCTCATGCGTCCTCCTACCCCAGATCCGGTTCGAGCAGCAGCGTGCCGGCCGCCTCAGGGGACAGGTAGGCGATCTGGTCCGCCTCCACCACGGGTTCGCGAGGCAGCCCGGCAGCCGCTGAGGGGTCGATCTCGAAGAGGCGCCGGGCCTCGTCCGCAACGTCCGCCGGTGACCTCGGTGCCTCGGGCGTGCCGGTGGGGATGACGCCGAACGTCAGGAGGTCGACCCACGCGACGCCGCGCACGCCCTGCATGACAGCCATCGCCTCACCGGGGTAGGGCACCTGACCGATCTCCCGCGACCGGAAGCCGAAGGCGGCGAACAGGGCGTTCCGCACCCGCGGTCCGACGGTCTCCCAGGGCACGTCGGGCAGCGCGCGGATCCGCGCGCGGATGCCCAACAGCAGCGCCGTCCTGATCTCGATCGACACCGTGGCGGGCGGTGTTCCGCGGGTGTACAGCACCGGATCGTCAGGCCGGTCCTCCAGGTCGCCGAACCGGGCCAGGGCCAGGCGCAGGTTGGCCAGCAGCGCGGTCCCGGGCGTGAGGGGGGCGTCGTCGACCGCAGCCACGACGACCGTGTACCGGGCCGGTGTTCCCGCCACGGACAGGACGCGGGCCGTGCCGATGCCCGCGAAGGCCCGCGTGAAGTCCTCCAGATCGGCGGCGGAGACCAGCCGGTCCAGCGCGGTCAGTCCGATGGGGACCCGTTGCCGGATGCCGTCGAGGTCGTCGCGGTCGGCTCCCCCGGCGGCGCGCAGTGGATTGGTCACGCCAGTGACGCCGTTGGGACGGGACGCCAGCACGCTGATCTGGCGGGGTCGCGCGTTGCCGGCGGTCCCCAGCCCGCTGCGGTAGTGGGCCCGCACGTTGCCGGCTCCGGTGGGCAGCCGGGCGCCGAGGCCGAACGTGACACGGGTCCCGCCGTCGTCGTCGGTCTCGAGGACGTACCGGCGCTCCCGCGGCGCGATCGCTGCCGCGTCGACGGCCTCGTGCCAGCGCAGGTCGTCGACACGCACCTCGAGCGTCGAGGCGGCCCCGCTCGGGGTCTCGGCCGGCAGGTACGTCAGGGGGCCCTGCTTGAGCGGGAAGGCCTGCAACGGCCGGCGGGCGTCCCCGCCGCCGAGCACCTCGGCGCGGCTCTCCCCGTGGGTGGCATGCGCGACGTTGCCGAGTATCTGCACGGACTGCCGTCGATAGCAGTACTGCAGACCGGGGTCGGCGAACTGCAGCACCGTGCGGACGGTGTCGCCGGTCGCCGTCGGCGGCTCGCCCTCGTCCTCGCCGCCGCGGTCGCTCCCGGGCGCCCGGTGGCGGACCGAGGAGACGATGACCAGCTCGGTGCCGGGCACGCCGGTGACCTGCTGATCGGTTCCCCGGTCCTCCGGCAGCAGATCGGTTCGCTCCCCGGTGACGATCACCCGCCGCCCGGGCTGCACACCCGGGTAGTACCCGTCGAGTTCGATCTCCCCGGCGCAGACGTCGCCGGAGATCGGCACCTCGGCCAGTTCGAGGAGCTCGCTCTGCGCGTAGACGACCGTGTCGCGATCGACCCGGTCCACGCGTGGGCGGTCGCCGTCCCGGTCCCAGGAGAAGTCCTTCAGCCGCAGCACCGTGACCCGCGCCGGCAGGTTGAACGCGTTCCGCGTGGTGGTCCGGACGCGGTCGACCGCATAGACGCCGTCCCCGCCGCCCCGGCGGCGATCGGCCACGACCGGCGGGACGAGGACGACGAGGCTGCCCTCGAGGATCCCGTCGTACACGGCGTCGAGGGCGATCTCGCCGGCCTCCAAGGGAGTCACGACCTTGCCCAGCAGCGACGACGTCACGGCGTGACCGGCCGCGTCGTCCCCATTCTCCGGGGCTCCTGCCACCTGCGGCCCTTCCCCGTCCGCCGCCGCCGGGCCCGTGCCGTCGGCGTTCCACTCCAGGTACTGGGTCACCACCCGGGTCTCCGGGTCGATCCACGGGATGAGCGGCGCGTTGTGCCCGTGCAGCGCGGCCCTGACGCGCATCGCGTAGACGTCGACCGCACGTGTCTGGTCGGCGTGCGCGGTCCCGCCCAGCGCCACGTCCAGCGTTCCGCGCAGCTCGGGGTAGGCGCCCTGGAGCAGGCCGTACGTCGCGTAGGAATTCGGCCGGAAGATCTCGGCCGGGTCGAGCCGAAGCCGCGAGCGGTCCTCGGTGAACGCGGCCGGGCGCTTGAGCAGCGCCTGGAGCAGCCTGGTGTCGACCTCCACCGGCTGCCGCGCCGCAGCGGTCACCGGATCCCGGTCGAGCCGCACGCGGGTGCGCTCCGAGCGCGTGCCGTCGTCACCGGCGATCACCTCGGCCTCGGCGACCGTGAACAGCCGCCGCACCGGCCCGTCGGCGATGTCGAGGAGCAGCGCGGCGCCCTTGCGCAGGCCGGTGGCCGTGCCCGCGAGGTACAGGGTCCGCGTGTCCCCGTCCACGGGCTGCGGGCCGGTCAGCCTCGGGCGCATGCTGCTCCAGCGCGGCCGACCCTCGAGCGCCTCCACCGTTTCGAAGGGCTGCATCGTCTCCCCGGGCCCGGGCAGGCTGTAGGCGCGGGTGCCCGTGGGCACCTCGAGTGCGGCCTCCGGGTCGACGTCCTCGAGGGTGAACGCCAGCTGGACGTCGGCGGCCACGCCCGGCCGGGGCGCGTACCCGACGAGCCGGCCCAGTTCCACGGCGGACCGCCGGTGGCGGCAGGTGCGCAGATAGTGCTCGGCGACCAGCCGCTCGCCGTAGAAGCCCAGAACGTGACCGAGGCAGGCCCAGGCGTCGAGCAGGCCCATCGCAGGATCCAGCGGCGGCTCGGTGCCGCGCGCGGTCACACCGCGCAGCGCCGGCAGCTCCGCCGAGGACAGCCGCAGCCGCATCCGGTCGAAGGCGGCGGAGTACACCGACCGGCCGAAGCTGATCGACGTGGCACCGGGCGGATTCCCGCCGTCGTCGGCCGGGCAGGGACAACGTCC
Organism: Blastococcus sp. OS1-29; assembly: GCF_057628075.1. NCBI lineage: Bacteria > Bacillati > Actinomycetota > Actinomycetes > Geodermatophilales > Geodermatophilaceae > Blastococcus > Blastococcus sp. OS1-29. Next base: position 467,271 of record NZ_JBXXJK010000002.1, on the reverse strand, counting down.
GCACCCGATGACCGGGTCCGCCCTGCACCCCATGCCAGCGCAGCCGCTCACGTGCCCGCCTCCAGTCCGATGGTGAGGGATCCGTTCTCCGGGCGGTCGGGGTCGTCGTCCATCCGGACGATCTGGTCCGGCCGCACGGTCAGGACGTCGGCAGCCGGCAGGTCGGGGCCTCCCGCGTGTGGCGCCAGCCGCGTCACCCGCGCCGATGCCACGCCCGGGACGTCGTGGACGGCGCCGAGGACGGCACTGAGCGGGACCCCCTGGCCGAAGGTCAGCGCGTCGGGGTGGAAGAAGCCACTCGAGCCGTCGGGCAGGACCCGGTTGCCCAGGCGGTCCCGGAGGGCGCCGCGCACCGCCCCGGGCTGGTGGCCCGCGAGCAGCCGGACCGTCACCGCGAGGTCGACGGGCACGTAGTCAGGGCCATTCACCATGACCGTGTGGCCGATGCGCCGGTACTGATCGAGGTGCCGCCGGACGCGCTCACGGAGCTCGGGCTCGTCGCCGGAGGCGCCCACCGGGTCCACGCGAACCGTGACGACCGTCCGGTCGCGCTGGTCGGGACCGGTACCCACCCGCTCGACGGAGACGCTGGCGGCGGCACGCTGGATCTCGTCGGGGAAGTCGCGCTGCGCGACGGCCGCGTAGTCCTCGGCGGCCACAGCACGCCGGATCTGCGAGCGGAAGGCGTGCGGCGCCCGCAGCCGCACCTCATCGACCGGCTCCGGGTCGATCCCCCCGGTGGCGGCCAGCGGATTGGACACGCCGACGATCCGTCCCCCGCGCGGCACCTCCCGCGTCACGACGTGGCGCAGCGCTCCGCCCCCGACGTTGCCGGCGTGCCCTCCCCCCGTGCGGTACCAGGCCAGCATGCGGGTGCCCGGCACGGGCCGGCCGCCGCCCTCGGAACCGAAACGCAGGTGCGCCACCCCGTCGTCGTCGATCTCGGCGACGACGTGGCGGTCGTCGGGTGCGCTGTTGAGCAGGTCGCGCCGGGGCGACCAGCGCCGGTAACGCACCGGGGTGGCCCGGACCGCGCCGGCATCCGCCGGGCGGACGACGTCCCCCGGCTCCAGGCCGGTGACGGGGCCGAAGACGGCCAGCACCGGAACCGCACACCGGGGGTCCTGCCGGAGCGCGCCCCTCGCCGGGATCCCGGCAGCCAGCGGCTCGGCGAACACCAGTGGCCGGCGCTCGAGCACCGGCTCGTACGCCGGATCCTCGTTCCCCCCTGCGGCCGGCGCGGCCTCCCCGGTGCAGCACAGCTCGACCGCTCCCGCCGGCACCACCTCGTGCGGTGCCGGGAAGGGCACCGCCGGGATGGTGCGCCGCCCCTCGCGCAGCAGCACGGGGCCGGGGGCGCGCACGGTCTCCCCGTGATCGGCCAGCACCACGTTGCCGTGCACGACGGTGATCTCCTCGACCGGTGCGCACTCCGGCGGCGGCCCGACGGCCGAGAGCACGAAGGGGAAGGGCAGAGCGTCCGCCCGGTCCCAGGTCACGTCCACGACCGGGACGTCGCGCAAGCGGTCCCAGCCCGGTTGCACGGTCGTGAGGCGGACGGCGTGCCGGTGGGCCGGATCCGCGTCAGCGGGCACCCCCGAGCGCGCGCCCACGACCTCGACCAGGACGAGCACATGACCGGGTCGCAGGTGGCGCAGGCGGCGGGCCCCGGTGCCTTCCTCCTGCGCGTCGCGCAACGTCGCCGACGTCGCCCCGGTCGGCAGGCAGCACTCGGTGAGGTCCCAGGTGTAGAACGTCATGACGTTGTGGGCCGCGTGGAACCGCAGATGGTCGGGGCCGCCGAGCTCCTCGGGGAACAGGCGCTCCAGTTCGGCACGGTTGTGGGCGGCCAGCCGGTCGCCGGTCAGCGCGTTGAGGCTGCCGTGCCGCGCGACCGCCCGTTCTGTCCCCCCAGCGGCACGCGGCACGAGCCCGACGTCCCGCAGCAGGCCGTCCAGGCGCTCGGCGAGCGCGGCGGCCAGCGCCGGCAGTTCCTCGTCGGCGATGTCGTCGCGCTGGAAGAGTTCCCGCTGCTCGTCGGTCAGCGTCGCGCGGACATAGTCGAGGACGGCGTCCTCGCCCCGCACGAGGCGGTCGGCCAGTCCACGGGGATCGACGACGTCCCGGGCTGCCACGATCGCCGGACCGGTCGGCAGGAGGGGCTCGAACACCTCGTAGCCGGCGCGGGGTTCCCGTGACAGGTCGTCGGGCACGAGGACGGTCCGGCCGGCGTCCACCCCGGGCGGCCGCGTGAGGAACGACAGCGAGTCGGCGTGCACGACCGGGTCGTCCTCGACCTGCAGGCAGACCCACGTGCGCGCGTTGCACCCCTCGTGCATCGCGTAGTCGACCAGCCGCGCATGGCGGCGGACCGACGTGCGCAGCCGCGCGGTGTCGATGTAGGCCTCGGTCGCCACGGCGTCCTGGGCGTAGCTGAGCCGGTCCGCCTCGTAGGCGAGGACCTCCACGACGGTGAGGTAGAGGTCGGCGCTGTGACGTTCCTGCCAGCCCGGCACGGTCGAGGCCAGCCGGTCCAGGAGCAGCTGCCGGAAGCCGGCGTAGTCCTTGGCGAGGTAGCTCAGCTCCGGAGTGACTGCCGTCGGCGACGGGCATCCCGGCGAGGGCAGGCAGTCGACGTCGATCGGTGTTCCGGCGGCCAGCGAGAAGGTGGCGCTGCGGTATCGGGGGTCGACGTCCTCGAGCGGCCGTTCCGGCGTGTCGACGAGGGAGAGGGTGTACCGCGCGCCGTCGCGCGGACCGTCGACCCGTACCACCGCGATGTCGTCGCGGGCCGGGTCGGGGGCGCGCCGGAACTCGGGGTCGCCCTGGACCACCAGACCGGCGCCGGGCGAACCGCGGGTGATCCGGATGTTCTCCGCTCCGAACAGGGATGCGCCGGCGGCGGCCAGCGATCGCAGGAGGAACAGGTGCACCTCCAGGCTCCCGCCGACCTCCTCGACCTCGGCGTAGTCGATCCCGTTGGTCCCCGGGGAGGCGCGCACGTGACGACGGCGACGGTCGCCGCCGCAGGTGAGGTCGATCTCGCTCACGCTGCCTCGCTCCCCGTAGCGACGGTGAGGGTCTGCTCGGCCATGCTGTCCAGCACCACGTAGGTCAGCGAGACGGCGAGCGTCGCGTCCTCGCTGGTGACCGCCATGGCCTGCAGCGTCAGCACGTCTCCGAGCTCGCGCTGGATGGCCGCCTGCATGGTGAACTGCAGCGCGGCGGCCAGCTCGGGGCTGTTGGGCGTGAACGCGAGCTGCCGCAGACCACATCCGAATCCCGGCCGGTTCACCCGCTCCCCCGCGTCGGTCAGGAGCAGCAGCACGAGCATGTCGCGGACATGGTCGGCGAGGGTGGTCTCGGCGGTGCGGCCGCGAGAGTCGTAACTCCACGGGAAGTCGACGTCCATGGCCTCACACCCCCGTCACCCGGGTCTGGACGGCGGCGATGACCGGGGGCCCCTGCGGGATCTGCTCGGCGCTCTTGCAGATCCCCTGACCGGTACCGGTGACCTGGACGACGGCGGGCTGCCCGTTGACGAACACGCGCGTGGCCGGGACCCACGTGATCGTCACGCAGGGCTGCGGCTTGGGCCCGGGAACCGTGAACGGGCACCCCGCCACGGTGTGCATGTCGGACGCGGTCACCGCCGGCCCCGAGCCGACGATGACGCGCGTGTTGCCCGTCTGCGCGGTCGCGGCCGCCGCATGGGTGCACTGGACCCCGGACCCGACGGTGAGGAGGAACCCTGGCATGTCGTCCCTGCCCCTACTTGACGACGAGGGCGCCGGTGTTCACCGTGACGACCCCCCCGATGATCGTGATCTGGCCCCCCTTGCCGTCCGAGAGGTAGATCCCGGAGTCGTTGACCACGAGCGAGACGCCGGTGCCGCTGCGGATCACGACGCCCCCGGTGGCCGGCGTGGGCGGCGCGTCGCTCACCTGGATGCCGTTCTTCAGGGGGGTCTGCACCGTGATGGACGGAACCGGCGGAGGAACGAGCTGGGCGAGCGGTGGCACCTCCGCCCGGGTGCTGAAGTAGCAGCCGGCCCAGACCGGGTAGTCGGGGTCCCCGCGCTCGAACTCCACCCAGACGCCGGCCCCGATCGGAGGAACGGCCACCGTCCCCGTCTGGGTTCCGGCGACGGGGAAGCAGGGCATCGCCCAGCTGGAGGCGACGGTGAAGACACCCACCACCTGGACCTGCAGCCGGCCGATTCCCATGGGGTCGACGTTCTGCAGGACGACCCCTCGGTACTTGCCGAGGTACTGCTTGCGGGAGCGGCGGGCAGCCGCCCCCGCGGCGGTCATGATGCTCACACCGGGATCCTTCCGACGGTCGAGACGAGGCCGTTGCGCACGAGCGTGAACGCCTGCTGGAACGCGCCCTGCCGGAGCGTGCTCGTCACCTTCTGCGTGTAGTACAGGCCGTCGAAGGCGGTGCCCACGCCGCGCAGGCCCACGAGCCGCCGCGGCTTGAGGACCCCGCCGTAGCGCAGCGCGTCGAGGGTCCCCTGGGCCGTGACCGAACGTTTGCTCGCCGCCTGGTCGGCCCACGCCTGCATAAGGGCGCGAGGGAAGCCTTTGAACGCGGTGTCCGCCACGATCGGGAAACTCTTGGGGATCGGCGGGATCAGGCCCAGCGGCGGGTCGAGCGGATTGATCAGCCCCACCGGCACGGGGATCGCCGGCAGCCGGGTGAAGGGGTTCTCGATGCTCACGACCGGCATGGCTGCCGAGTCGTGATCGAAGCTGCAACTCACCGTCTCGACGTTCGTCTCGGCGTCCATGTCGACGTTCAGTGCCTTCTGGACAAGACCGATGCGCAGGACCGGTCCCCAGTACGCGATGCTCGCGCCCACCGCCGGCCCGGGTTCGACGTAGAACGTGTAGCCGACCATGTCCGCGAGGTCACGGAGGTAGAGCAGGTCCGTGCCCCAGTGCTGGTCCATGCGCTGGAGCGGGTTGTTGATGTCGACGGTGGGCGTGGGCACGACCAGAGGGACGACGCCGAGCAGCATGTACTTGGCGAGGATGAGCCCGACCCGGGCCTCCATCGGCATCGCCGGATAGGGGAAGAGCCCGCTCAGGTCCACGTTGTCCATGGCCTGGCTGATGTCGCGGCCCTTCACCAGCAGCTGGGTGGGTCCCGAGCCCGGGTCGGGGGCGACCTGGGTCTGCGTGACGACGCCGTCCATCAGCACCTCGACCGAACCGCGCACGGTCACGGCGATGACCACTCGGATGAGGGCGGGCACCGCGCCTCCCGAGAGCAGGAAGACCGCCTGCAGCGCCGTCTGGTCGTTGCTGAGGTCGAACTTCAGCTCGAACCCGTCGTCCTCCCCGCTCCCGGCAGTGACGGTCACCTCGGTGAGCGCCTCGACGACGGCGCGCGATGCGCGCAACGGCACGACCGGTCCCACGTACAGGGAGAGCGTCACCCCGCTGCTCATGGCGAGCTCCCCGGGAGGGCCTCGGGCGCGGTGACCCGAAGCCGCAGGCCCGGCGTCTGCACCAGGTCCTCCGGGAACACCGCGCGGTTGCCGTCGCACAGTCGCCAGAACAGCTCGGGATCGCCCAGCGCCTCGGCTGCCACGATGTCGGTTCGATCGCCGGCGACCACCACGTGCGTCCCCACTGTCAGCAGTCGCTCGGGGCGCGGGACGAAACGGCGGAGGAGGTAGACGACGGGGTGGTCGCCGTCCGGGTCGAGGACTGCGGTGCCGACGGTGGCGTATCGGCTCGTCGGGGACACGACCGAAGCGCCGACCGGTGGAGGCTGCAGCAAGGCCTGGAGGCGCTGTTCCTGCTCGTTGATGCTCACGACGGCACCGCCGTCAGTCCGAGCAGGGCCGGGGAGACGCCCTGGACCTTGGCCGCGAGGCCTTCCTTCTCCTGCTGGTACCGCAGGTACAGCGAGCCGCCGCGGTGGTCGTAGCCCAGGTCGGTCACGCTGAGCACACGCATGCCGAGGCTGACCTTGGCCCGGATCGGGTTGAGCCGCGTGTCGAAGAACTCCTCGGTGACGCTGAAGTCGGTCACCCGCACGGGCGCCACCCGGCTCGTGCTCCAGATGAAGAGGGTCAGCGGTGCCTCGACCGGCGTGATCTGCAGCTCCCCGCGGCCGGCCGCTGCGTGGTGGTCGCGCAGCTGAGCGGTGGTGGGGTAGACCAGCAGCTCGAGCGCCGACAGCTGGGGCTGGATCCCGAAGCGGCCCACGAGGGCGTTGCCCTCCTGGAGCTGGTCCACCGCGTCGATCTCCGCCTCGAGCTTGTACGTCTCGATCGGCGGTCCCTTGAGGCGCAGCGCCTGGGAGCGGTCGGCTCCGCCCTCGCCGCCCACGGCCTGGGGCTGGAAGCTGCGGCTGAGCGTCTCCGGGTTGTACTGCAGCGCGATGATCCGGACGACGCGTCCGGTGTCCGGGTCGATCAGAGCGATGCCCCCTTTGAGGATGTGGGGCGAGATCGCGGGGAAGGCGGTCACCGGGTCGCCTCTGCCTCGTCACGCCGGCGCCCGAACAGACCGCCGACGAGACCGCCGAGGAGGAAGCCCCCGACCAGCCCGACCGCGCCTCCGATGAGGGCGCCCAGCGGCCCGGCCAGTGCGAGGCCGAGCAGGCCGAGGCCCACCAGGCCGACGCCGGCGCCGATCAGCGAGCCGGCCACCACCCGTCCTGTCACGCTGGCCTGCGGCAGCGCCGTCGTCCCGGCCGGTGTCTCCTGCCCGGGCGAGCCGACGAAGTAGCGCTGCCGGTAGTTCCGCCGGACGCGGTCCACGGTCGGCAGCACGAAGCCGGGGTAGGTGAACCGCTCCAGGAGGTCGATGCACGTCGCGCGGGCGGACAGGAGCCCCGACCCGACCTGGTGGCCCTTCGGGTTGGGCGGCACGTCGGCCGGCCCGGTCTCGCGGGGGCCGCTCATCGCATCCGGGGACAGACCCAGCTGCTCGCCGGCGGCGTAGCGCAGTTGGAGGTTCCAGTCCCGTGCCGTCCAGGAGGGATACGTGCCGAGGTCGGGCCGGGGCAGGTGATCCAGCACCGGACGCAACGATGACTGCCGTTCGCCCTTCGCGGCGCGCCACATCTGCCGGACCGACTCGGCCGTCGCGGCCACCACGTGCTTCATCGTCGGCGACAGAGTCCGGCCACCCGGCGGCCGGTCGGGGTCCACGTCGGCGTAGTCGTCTCCGTAGGTCGTCCATTCCTCACCACGGAGGTTGTCCACGCGCACACCGCTCATGTTGTCCAGGTCGTGCCACGCCAGGGAGGGGATGTTGGCGCACTGCAGCACCCCGCCCACCGGGACGAGACCCAGGAACTCGGTGCTGTACTCGGTGAGGAGCTCCTGCCTGGGCGTCACGATGTGGCCCGCCGCGAAGGCATCGGTGAGGAAGTGGTCGGCGAAGCCGTTCATCGCCATCGCCTCCACGGCGAGAGTGCCGGCCTCCGCGCGGAGCGCGCGGGACCGCTCGGCCGCCTGCCGAGCCCCAGCGATCAGTGCCTGCATGTCCGTGAGCGCCCGCTGGAGCGCCGCGTCACTCGCCGGCCCTCCGCCCCCGGGGGCGTCGCCGCGGGAGATGAGTGCCCGGGCGCGGCGCTCGGCCCTCCCGAATTGCCGTAGCAGGTCGGCCATCTCGCCCCTCATCCGCTCCGCGCGCCCGCGAGTGTCGAACGCCCGTTGCATGAGTTGCAGCGCCCTCCAGTGCCAGGGCTGCCACGTTCTCCAGTTGTGCGGGTGGAAGTGCGCGGTGTTCCGAGCCGCCAGGTCCACGTAGTGCGCTGTGTCGCCGAGCCAGTCCCAGACCGGGCTGAGCAGCGGGATACGCACGCCGCGCCGCTCGTTCTGCTGCTGCTCCAGGAGGTCGAAGCTGGCGATGTCGTCGGCGATCGCGACCATCTGCCCGTACCCGTACACCGCGGTTGCGCCGGGCTGGAACCGCAACTGACGCAGCTCGCCGGCGAGGTCCGGGTCGACGCCGGCGCCCCGGCCTGCGTCGCCGCCGGACCTGGTCTCGTCGAAGGCCTCGGTGTAGGCGGCGTCCCCGATCCTCTGGTGCTCGGACTCCGAGAAGCGGCGGAGCACGGGACCGCCGCTCACGGGTGAGGGGGCGATCGGGCCGGGGTGACCGCCCGCGACCCGTGCGGCCGCCTCTGCGGCGGCCCTCTCCGCGGCGTCGTCGTCCCGCCCGACGGTGATGCCGGCATCGGTGATTCCTGCCGTACCGACTGCGGACCCGTTTCCGGCCTGGCTCACGTGCGCAAGCTCGTGGACGAGCAGGGGCAGTCCGGCCCGGTCGCCGGGGCGGTAGCGGCCCGCGCCGAAGACGACGTGCTCGCCAACGGTGTACGCGATGGCATGCACCGCCCGCGCGGAGTCCGCAGCGGTGCCGTCCGCGTGCACCCGCACCCGGGAGAAGTCCTGGCCGAACCGCGGTTCCAGGGACTCCCGGACCGCGGGGGCGAGCGGCTGACCGGCGCTGCGCACGACGCCGTGGACGACGGCCGGCGCGGGCCGGGCCGTCTGCTGGAGCGTTGAGGACCTGGTCACGGGGCACCCCCACTCCTGCCCTCGCCCGACAGGCCCTCGTGCATCGCCGCGGCGATCTGGGTGCCGAATGCGCGGGCGTCGGTTGCGGGCTCGAGGATCTCGCCGCCGCGGACGGTCGGGACGCCTCCCCCTCGGGTCAGCCCGGGAGCGAGAGGTGATCCGGTCAGCAGCCGGGCCAGCTCGTGCTCCACGGCCCGGCCGAGTTCCTTCCGGTCCATGCCCGCGTGTGCGCCGTCGAGGACGAGTCGCTCGATGTGGAGCCGGACGTTCATACCCGGGCCTCCGCCGTCACGGGCACACGGCCGTCCTCGGTGGTCCACCCGGCGAAGTCCGCCGCGACGAACGGCCGGCTGCTCTTGCGCAACTCCTCGCGGGCCGCCTCCTTCAGCAGCTCCATCGTCACGACGCCGTCCCCGGCCACGGCGAGGAAGGTGGCATTGACCGCGACGTTCCGGATCTGGCCGCCGGTCATGGCCGGCCGGGCGAGCGCGGCCATGTCGAGCGCATCGACCCCCGGCACGAGGGAACGGAGCGGTCCGGGCGGGGGCTCCTCGGTCGCCGTGGGGAACACGTGCCGCCAGATCCGCTCCCGCTGGGCGGCTGCCGGGAACGGGAGGTTGATGATGAACCGGAGCCGGCGGACGAATGCCGGGTCCAAGGCGCTCTTCATGTTCGTCGTGAGGACGGCCAGGCCCTGGTAGGCCTCCATCCGCTGGAGGAGGTAGCTGACCTCGATGTTCGCGTAGCGGTCGTGACTGTCCTGGACCTCGCTGCGCCGTCCGAAGATGGCGTCGGCCTCGTCGAAGAGCAGGACGACGCCGCCCTCCTCGGCGGCGTCGAACACCTGCCGCAGGTTCTTCTCCGTCTCACCGATGTACTTGCTCACGACGCTGGCCAGGTCGATCCGGTACAGGTCGAGCCGGAGCTCGTTCGCCAGCGCCTCGGCGGCCATGGTCTTCCCCGTGCCGCTCTCGCCGGCGAGGAGGGCGGTGATGCCCAGCCCGCGCGACAGCCGGGCGCGGAAGCCGTACTCGTCGTAGACCCGAACGCGGTTCCGCGTCTGGTCGCGAACCTGCTCGAGCAGGCGGTGCTCGCGGTCGGGGAGCTGGACGTCGGACAGCCGTGTGCCCGTGACGATGCGCTGCGCCAGCCCTTCCAGCCGCGGCCGGGCCCGCAGCCGGCAGGCGTCCCAGGCTCGTTCCCCCACCTGGTCGCCGGAGTCGCCGTCCCCTGCGTCGTCGTCCGGGACGACGGCGTCTGCCACGCCGGCGATCTCTCCCACGTTCAGCGAGAACTGGCCGGCGAGCTGCTCCGGCCACTCCCCCGCCTCCGCCCCCAGGACCTCCTGCCACAGGGACCGCTGTTCGGCCGGGTCCGGACGGCAGACGTCCAGCACGAGGGCGGTGGTCTGCTGATGGAGGGGCTCGCGCACGTCGAGGAGGATCGGGCCCGTCAGGCGGGTGAGCAGTCGGGCCAGCGGTGGCGACGTGTCACCGGCTACCGGATCCGCACCCACCAGCAGGGCCACCTTCTGCAGCCGACACTCCCGGTTCCACAGCTCGGCAACGGTGGTGAGGTCGGCGCCGGCGGCGACCTGGTCGACGGAGAGGCGGTACAGGACGAGGCCCGCCGCACGCGCGATCCACTGGGCGAACAGTCGCTTGGTCGTGTGATCGGCACCGGGCATCTGGACGAGTAGTTGCTCCCCCTCCGGAAGGAGCTGCTCGAGCTGGTGCAGCGCACCGGACAGAAGAACACCCTGCGACGTACTGATGAGTCCGTCCCGCTGCCCCGGCCGGACCGGGTCGAGGACGGGGGCCAGTCGCTCGTCGAGGTAGTCGCGCCCGCGTACGTGATCGACGATCCGCTCGTCCATGCGCAAGGCACTGCTCACGAGCGCCTGGCCCGGCGCCTGCGCGATGTCGACCAGGTGCCAGTAGCGCAACGGCCGGTCCGGACCGAGCGCCGCCCAGTCGGCCTGAGCAGCGACCCGGGTCAGCGAGTGCTTCCGGTCGGGAGAGGCCGCGTCGTACTCCGGATCCATGGCGAGGCCGAGCGAGAGGGCGAAGGTCGGGGCGCCTGCGGCGCTCTCCGGCATGGCGCGGCACAGCTGGGCGATCTCCGTGCTGACCGCGTGCGCGAGGCAGAGCAGGGCCACGTCCCGTTCGAAGGGGCGCATCCCGAGGGCGTCGCAGAGCCGGGTGAAGCGCGGAGCGGGATCGGCCGCGAGCGCCTTCTCCAGCATGCGGCGCGCCCGGCGCGCCGCCGCGAGGCGGTCCGGCGCCGGCCGGAGGGGCGGAGGGGGTGCCTGGCGCGGAACATCCCGAAATCCCCACCTGCGTCCCGCCGGCGTCGTGGGGTGCGACGGCTCCGTCGACGCCGGCTCTCGCGATCGCCGCTCGGGCGGCAGCAGAAGTGCCCGCAACCAGGTCATGAGGGTCTCCATGACCCGTTCATCGGGGTCGACCGGTCGCTCTTCGGCGGTCACGGGAGAACCACACGGGGATCCGGCGGCAGCGTCTCGCCGCGGTGGGTGTCCAGCAGGCTCTCCGCGCCGTCCACCTGAGCGCGCACCAGGTAGGTCCCCGGCGGGATGTCGCCGCGCAGGAATCGCAGCGTCGTGGTGCCCTCCGTCGGGGCGCTCTCGGGCTGGAGCCGGTAGAAGCCCAGCAGGCGGCCGCTCGGGGCCGGCTCGGCGTACTCGTTCAGCAGGAGGCTCACCCGCTGGTCGGCGGCCAGCGGCGGGGCGAAGGTCACCTCGACGGCGTGCTTGGCCGGGTCGGGCGGGACGCCGGTGTCGGGCACGAAGGCGGCGGTCACGGAGGGACGCAGGAGGAACGCCGCGCCCGCCGACTCGATGACGTCGTGCGGAACGGGAGGCACGCCGATCTCGAGTTGGCTGACGACCTGGACCACGTGGACACCGGAGGGCAGCGCCGCCAGCGGCACGAGGATCCGCGTGCCCGTGCCGGTGGTCACGGGGATCGGATCGCCGTCGTCGACGCGCACCGCAGTGGTGGCGCCCCGGAGGTGACGCCCGATGATCTCCAGTGCGACGGCACCGTCAGCGGGCTCCGCGACCACCCGGACCCGGTCGATCACCGGCTGCCGCGCCGGTACGGCGTCGACGCCGCCCTGCTGGACCGGGAGGGGGTCGCGCGCCTCCACCGGTGCCTCGATGAGGACGACGCTCGCGCCGTAGGCCACCGACAGCCGGTACGGCACCTGGAAGAACATGGACCAGACCTTCGACAGGTCGTCCAGGGAGAGGTTTCCCAAGGAGAAGTTCACCGACTCCAGTTCCTGGGCGACGTCGGAGTCAGTGAGCCACTGCTCGCCCTGGCGAGCGGTGTCCAGCTCACCGCGGGTCAGCCCGGGGGCACTGTGCAGTGACGCCAGTGATGTGCCGAGCATGCGCTGAGGCACGAGCTCGGCCTCGTCCCCCGAGAAGCTCAGCAGGTAGTGCAGGTCGACGGCCACCCGCGGCCGCTGCCGGACGTCGTTGCCGTCGGCTCCCCGGGTCGGCAGGTCGGAGTTGCGCAGCGCCGCGTTGGGGGTGATGCGGTACAGGAACACGGTGACCTGACCGCCTTCCTGCCCGTCCTTGGCGCCGGGGCGCCGCGCCACCACGTCCACGCCGGAGATCTCCGGTTCGAGCGCCCCCGCCAGGCGGAGCCGCAGTGCCTCGGTCACGGTCGCGATCGCCAGGTGGTTGGCCATCACCGAGCCCCGCTCCGGCGGGCCAGGTACTCGTCCAGCGGGAGGACGCCAGGGCGGCGCCTGGGTGGCCGGGCCGCCGCGGGTTCCCGAGACGGGGCGCTCCGCACCTCCACGCGCCCGATCGTGACCTCCACGACCGGCTCGCCGGAGCTCGGCCCGCGGTCGTCTGCGGCACGTGCGGCCGGGGTGTCCGCGAGCGGCGGCGGGCGCAGCCACCCGGGCGGCGGTGGCGGTGGAGGCGAGATCGTCCTCTCGGGCGTTCCGATCGGCGCCGGTGGCATGGCCCCGGGCGCGCCGCCCGCGGGCCGCGCCTGCACCGGTTCGGTGGCTCGCGGGACGTCGGGCACCGACACCCGGGCCGCCGTCCGGACGGCGGCGCCTCGCCTCCTGGCTGCGCTCGTGGTCGGGACGCTGGGCGCCCGGGACTCGCTCGGCGGATCCTGCGGGGCCGGCCGTCCGCCGTGAGCGGGCGGGGCGGGCTCCTCCGCCGGCTGGTGCGCGCGACCCGGCGACGGTCGCGGCCCGGCCGGTTCGCCCTCCGCGGGCGTCGCGGCCCGGTCGGAAACGGCAGGCGTCGGTGCCCGTGCGGGGCGTGGCGCGGGCGTCGGCGAAAGCCCGCCGTCGTCCCCGCGGTCGGACAGCTGCCGCGCCGCCGGGGGCGAAGGAGACGGCCGTTCCCCTACCACCTCGGCCGTCCCCGGGGCAGGCGTCGGCCGCGCGTCCTCGACGGTGGTGACGTCCTCGTCCGGCTGATCGGCGGGAGCCGGGGCCACGTCCGGGGAGGACTCGAAGCGGACCCGGGGCCGGGGGATCAGCTCCTCGCCGAGCCCGGTCGTGCGCGCGACCAGCGATCCGAGGAAATCGGTCATGACGGGACCAGTTCGAGATAGAGCGAGCGACGAGCGGGGCTGAGCGCGAGGATCTCCGCTTCTGACCAGCCGTACGTGGAGGCGAGGCAGTGCACCGCCCGGACGAGGCGTCGCGCCTCCGTGTCCAGCTCCTGCCAGAGGAACGACACGATGTCGAACGTCGCGTCCCACGTGCGGCCACAGCCCGGGCAGGTGAGCACGAGCCGCGTGTCGGCCTGGGGGTCGGCCTCGGCCATCCGGGTCGCCAGTTCGACGCGGACGCTCTCGGGCAGCTCCGCCGTGGAGACGCCGGCGCCGTCGCGCTCGGCGGCCACGACACAGCGGCCGAGCAGCAGCTCGCGCCCCTCCGCAGCCGACCTGACGCCGTCGAGGGCGGCGAGGTCGGCCGCCGTCGGCGGCCGCGCGCGGACCCGGTAGCCGTCGTGCACCAGCTCGAGGTCAGCGGTCGGATCGCCGGGGGGCCGCGCCCGCACGTCGTCCAGCTCGAAGGTCAGCTCCACCTGCTGCGCGCAGCCGGGGCAGGTCGCGACCGCCTCCACGCCGGAACCGAACAGCTCAGCGCGCAGATCGAAGAGCAGAGCGTCGCGCTGCCCGACGCTGAGCGTGGAGCTCAGGCCTTCCCCGGGGCGGAGGGCCGCCAGGAGCGACTGCCCGCGGCCGGTCGGCGTCCGTGCCCGGCCCTGGTCCCAGGCGGTGAGGAGGTCGGCGGCGAGCATGGATCACTGGCTCAGCGTCGGCTCGGTGGGCTCGGTCACGTCGAGGTCTCGCTCCCAGCCCTCGTTCTCCAGCTTGATCGTCTCGATGGCGACAGCGTTGGCGTTGGCATCGAGGTCCGGCAGCGTCTGGAACTCCGAGACCCAGCAGCGGTAGACCTTGAAGGTCTTCACCACCTGCCCGGCCTCGTTGTAGAGGTCGATGAGGATGTCGCGCCGGAAGTCCTTGAGCGACACCTCCTGTCCCAGACCGTTGCCGTAGTGCCAGACCTTGTTGGCCCACTGCTCGAACTCGAGGTCATGAGTTACCCCGCGTTCGAGCGTGATCGCCTCGTACTTCGTGCGCCCGGGCCCCCGGCGGCTCGTGCTGGGATCCCCGCCCTCCCGGTGCTCGACGACCTCCGTCGTTCGCTTGAGCGCGCCGACTTTGCTGATGCCGGCGACATCGCGGCCATCCCACCGGACCCGGAACTTGAAGTTCTTGTAGGGGTCGAAGCGGTGGACGTTGACGTTGAACTGGGCCATCGACGCCTCCTCAGGCCTGGACCTGGCCGGCCATCTGCTGGAGCTTGAGCACGACGAACTCGGCAGGCTTGAGCGGGGCGAACCCCACCACGATGTTGACGACGCCGAGGTTCCGGTCGTTCTGCGTGGTCGTCTCGCTGTCGCACTTCACGAAGTAGGCGTCCCGCGGCGTCGCCCCCTGGAACGCGCCTTTGCGGAACTGGTCGTGCATGAACGCACCGACGTTGAGTCGGATCTGGCCCCACAGCGGCTCGTCGTTGGGCTCGAAGACGACCCACTTCAGGCTCCGGCGAAGGGTCTCCTCGATGAAGAGGGCGGTCCGGCGCACGGGAACGTACTTCCACTCCGACCCGATCTCGTCGTTGCCACGGCACGTGCGGGCGCCCCAGACGACCGGGCCGTAGATCGGGAAGCTGCGCAGGGCGTTGACCGCCCGCTTGTTCAGCTGGCCGGACTCCGCGTCGGTCAGCGCGTTGGTGAGATCGCGGACGGGACCGAGGGCGGCGTCGATCCCCGCGGGCGCCTTCCACACCCCGCGCGTGGTGTCCGTCCGCGCGTACACGCCGGCCACCACACCGCTCGGCGGGAAGGCGCGGGCCCGGTTCTCCTGGAGCGGGTCGGGCACCCGCACCCACGGGTAGTAGAGGGCGGCGTTGATGCCCGCGTCCCCGGCGATCGGCGTCACCGTCGACTCGTTGGTGGTCGTGCCGCCGTCGGCGATGAGGAAGGCCCGGCGCTCGCGGCAGAAAGCGGCCAGCGCCCCCAGGTTGGCCAGATCCGTCAGCCCCGGCACACAGAGCAGGTTCCACAGGTCCACCCGGTCCAGGTGGTTGATGCCCCCCAGGCGGCCGTTCTCGTCGGCGTCGACGGGCATGGTCTGCAGCCAGAAGTCGGCGTCCCCGGGCCGGAGCACCGCGCCGTCGCTGCCGTCCTGGAGCAGCTGTCCGGTGGCGTCGGAGACGGACGTCCCGCCTTCGGCGACCACGGCGTTGAGGAGCTCCGACTCCTCGTTCACGACGCTCTCGACGAACCGGGCGTCGGAATCCTCCATCGAGAGGTTCTCGAAGACCTCGGCCACCGACTGGCTGCCGTCCGCCGGACTCTGCCGGAACACGGTCAGCCCGAACCTGGGAGTCCCTCCGCCGCCGTCGGCGACGAGGGTGACGTTGACGCCGTACTCGTTGCCCCACTCCCCCGGCCCGGTCGCCGTGAAGGTGAGGTCCCCGACCGTTGTCTGCGCGAAGCGCGCGGCCGGGTCCGCGACCCGGATGATGTATGCCTCCTGTCCGCCCCCGGCGAAGAAGTGCGACACCGCGTATCCGACGACGCTGTCGCGGTGCAGGCCCCCGAAGAGGCGGTCGTAGTCGCCCCAGGAGTAGACGTGTCCGGCCTGGTCGACCGGTCCTCGTGGCGTCCAGCCGACGAACGCAGCGATCGACGTGGCGACACCGGTGATGGCGCGGACACCGCTCGGGATCTCTTCGATGTACACACCGGGATAAGTCAGCAGAGGGGGCATGGACCTACGCTCCTCGGGCTTGCAGGGCGGCGTGCGCCTGATCCGACGGGACGTCGTACAGCTTCTTGACCGCGGCGGCCCGCGCTTTCTCCAGCTGCGCGAGCTCGACCTCCAGGGCCTGCACGGCGGCCTCCTTCTCGTCGAGTGCCGCCTGCGCCTCGGCCAGCGAGGTGTGTGCGTCGGACAGGCTCTTCTCCGCGCCCTGGACGGCGGTGATCAGCGTCGCCTCGTGTGCGGGGTCGCGCAGGGCCTCCAGTGCGGACTTCGCGGCACCCACATCGAGGGCGTTCACACATGCCTTGACCGGGTTCCGGGCCGTCGTCGCGGCGACGAGGTCCCCCAGGAGCGACTTCAGCCTGGCGGTCAGCTGTTTGATGGCGGCGGGCAGCCCGGTGAGGTCCGACTTCGTCTCGCCGTACCTCGTCTGCTGCGAGGTCCACGCGCGGTGGGCGCCGTCGTACGCCGTCTGCAGAGCGGGTAGCTCGGACCGGCGTCCATCGACCTCGACCCGCTTGGCGTCGATCGCCTTGTCGATGTCCCCGAATTTCTGCGCGAGGTCCTTGGCGACCTTGTCATCGAGTTCGCTGATGATCGGCTCCGCCGCCGCCAACGCCTCGCCGGCGTCCTCGACCACTGTCGTGCTGTCTGCTCGGGCCCGCGCGAGTTCGCCGGACGCCCGGTCGACGTCGGTCACCCGCTGCTTGAGCTCCTGCTGCTCGCCGACCTTCTCCGCGAGCGCCGTCTTGGTCTGCTCGATGGCAGCCGTGACCTCCGCCTGCCGTCTGCGGATCTCGACCAGCAACTCGGGGAGCGTGTCCGGCGCCGCCGCGTCCGGTGACTTCGACTGCCCCTTGTTCCCGCGGTTCGCGGTCGACGGATCGACCGACTCGTCGTCTCTCGAGCCCTTCGACGTTCCTCCCGCGTCCGTGGCGGAGGTCTTCGGGGGCGAGCCGTCGGTGGTGGCCGGGTCGCCTTGGTCGGACTGCGTGCTCATCACCGCTCCTTTCGCCGGGGGGACCGTCCGCGACGGCACGACGGTTGCGCCGTGCGATGTCTCGTGGTCCAACTCGTCCCGCCGCGTCGATGGTCTGCCGAGGACGTCACCGCACCATCAAGACGGCGTCACCAGGACCGCGGCACACCGCCGGAGCCCGCGTCACGAAGCGCTGACCAGCGAGGCGAAGACGACCACGTTGCTGAGATATGTACGCCGGGTTCGGTCGAAGGTTCCCCCGCAGGTCACCAGTCGGAGGACGGGCTCCGCTGTCGAGCCGTACACCGCCTCGGCGGGGAACTCTCGCTTGGGATATGTGCGCACGGAGTCCACGGCGAAGACGGCATTTCGGCCGTCGGCGAGCTCGACGATGACGCTGTCGGACGCGTGGAGGTCGCGGAGCCGGTAGAAGACCCCGGGCCCGTCGTAGGTGTCGACGTGACCGAGGATGACCGCCGGGCCCGGCTCACCCGGCACGGCGAGATACCGGTACCAGCCCGCGAGTGCATGCGGCTCGGTCGGCGGCACCATCACGGTTCCGTCGGCATTCAGGCCGAGCTCCATGAGGTCGGTGTCAACGCCGATACGCGGAATCTCCAGGTGCACCGGGACCTCGCGTTGGCGCGGCGGGTCTGATCGCGGCGGAACCGTCGACGGATCGGGAAAGGGCGTGTGGAGCGGCGCTGTCGCCCACGACGTGGCCGGCGCTGCCGGTGCAGGCGACGCCGAGAACACATGGAGACCTGCCATGAGAAGCAGGCCGCCCATTGCACCGAGTACGGCCCCCACGCCGCCGGCCGATCGACGGCTCAGGCGGCGCTGCCGACTGCCCACCGGGCGGCACGGCCGGCACGGTTCCTTGGTGTCCCGGTCGTTCACCGTCGCTCGTGGCCGCGATCGGTCCCGTCGTGTGTTCGCCGGGCGGCGTACCCCGTGAAGAACGCGGCGGCCAGCAGCAAGAGGCTGCCTGCGACCACCCATCCCAGCTGCGTGCCGGTCGACGAAGTACCCCCGGCACCGGTCTCCGGCGGTCCGATCGGCGTCCGAGCAGAATCGGAGTTCTGCGGCGATCCCCCGCTCCGCGTGGCTCCCGTGCTGTTGGTCCCACCCGTTCCGGCGGGACCGGCGGGCCCACTCGGACCCGCGGGTCCACTCGGGCCGGCGGGTCCACTCGGACCGGCAGGTCCACTCGGACCGGCAGGTCCACTCGGACCGCTCGGGCCCGACGTAGAGCCGGCAGGCGTCGTCCCGTCGCAGCTCACCGGGAGGAAAAGTCCCGCCAGTGCGATGGCCAACGCCGCGAGTGCGACGGCACCGGGCCATCGGCGGAGCGGGGCCCTGGAGGAGTTCCGTCGGGCGTCATCGGACGTGGTCACGGCCTGTTCCGTTCTCGATGAGTGACAGCTCGGCCCAGCCATGGCTCCGTTCGACGACCGGGCCCACCCGCGCCGCGAGGTGGGGCCAGAGCCTGTGGCAGCGGTGTCCGGGCCAACGAGAGAGAGCGTCACCCCGGTGCGTCACCGGTTCGTCAGCGGGACGTCATCACGTCGTGCGCGCGGGGCCCTGGTGGCGCCGTCCCTCCAGTGGCCCGGAGGACCGACGTCCCTACCGCACCGCCGCCGCGCCCCGGCGCGGGAGGCAGTCGACGAGTCGACACATCTGGGGGGTCGGGGCGGTGCCGATCTCGTCGGCCAACATGGCCTCGAACGATGTGTAGGCACGCACGGCCTCCGCGATGTTGCCCTCGGCAAGGTGGACCCGGATGACCGTTCGGTGGGCACTCTCTCTGAGTGGTTCCGCGCGGACGGCGGCGTATGCCGCCTGTACGGCTTCGCCGTAGCGGCCCGCGACCGCGTACTTCTCCGCCAGTGCCTCGAGGGCGTGCATGCGTAGCTGTCGCAGGCGCTCGCGCTCGAGCAGGACCCAGTCGTCGTACCACCCCGGCAGAAGTTCGCACGGCAGACCCAGATCTCCCGTCCTGATGCCGTCTGTCGGGGAGTCGGGGTCCAGCGCCTTCCGCGCCCACTCGGTCATCTCGTGGACGTCGACCAATACGTCGGGAGAGAGGTACAACGTCCCGCCCGACGCTGTGATGAGCCCCGGTGCGACTTTCTGCACGCGCCACAGGGACGAACGCAAGCTGCCGTGGGCATGCTCTTCGGTGACATCCGGCCACAGCTTTCCCGCGATCGCCGTTCGAGCCGGCCGACCGGCGAGGCTCAGGTGCGCGATGAGGCGCTGGACCGCGCGAGGCAGGTCCACGGACGACGCGGGACCGGCGCCCTGCAGGTCGAGAGTGAAGCCGTCCAGCAAGCCGACGCGTCTCACCCGGGCATCGTCCATCGGTTCCCCCTTGGCCCCGTGAATGTCGTTTGACGACGGTTTCGGCGCCACAGCGGTTCGAAATGCTTGAGGAGCCGCTACTCGGTGTCAATCTGGTTCGCTGCGTCACGGACAAAATCGTCCAGCCACTGACTCAACGCATCCGTCAGTTCACGCGGCGACGAGGCCACGGCCACGGTGACGACATCGCCTGTTTGTGCCCCCGGGTCGGCGTGGGCGACGGTCAGACGCCCGCGGAACTGGTCGGTGGGACCTTCCAGCCAGACGCGAATGACCAGCGCAGCAGTCCGGTCGTCGTCCACGGTCACCACCCATCCGCGCAGGTCAGGGAGCGTAGTACGCAAGCGCCGCGAGCGGTGAAGCTCTTCGGAAATCCACGACAGGAGGACCCCCCGCCGGTCTGAGAGGGGGACGACGGCGGGATCAACCGGTTGTCGGACTGTGCGCTGTGACCGCAGGGGGTCCGTTCCGGCGGAATGGTCGGACCACCGATCCTGCACTGCGGCCTTTCCCGGGGGCCCCGCTCAGGTACGGCGCATCCGCGCCCGGTCGTGAAGGGAGCGCCCGGCTGAGGGAGCGCAGCGGGTCAGCGGCTGACCAGCACAATTCGGCGTCCGACGAGGAAGCGTCCTCGACCGGGCACCAGGGCCGGCCGTGACGTTGCGGTGACGCCGGGACGATTCACTGGCTCGTGCATGAGTACCCGGCCAGTCTGCGAACGACCGGCTAGCGCCTCGAGCACCGCAGGGGCACGCCGCATCGACGGCTCTCGGGTCGGGTCAGGACCCACCGAGGACATGACATGAGCGCAAGCCATGTGCCGCCAGGCAGCCGGTTCACAGCGGCCGGGACGAGCCGCCCTGGCCGCTTTCTGGCCCGGAACGGGCACCGGCAGCATGCCTTCGAGTTCTTCCGCCGCGGGGCCCCAGACGAAGCCGATCACCGGGGGACCCAGCACTCGCCGGCGCAGGCCGGCGGCGGAGCGGCAGAGCTCTCATCGCGAACCAGCGTGGGAGCTACGCCGACCGGGAGCGAGGGCACTCAACAGGAACGCACCACACAAGCGATCGCCCGTGGAAGGCAGCGGGTGTCACCTGTCGTGGACCAGGAAGAGTCGTCGCAGCTCAGCTCGTCTCCCGAGCTCATCTGGCCCATCGACGTCACCGAGGAGGCCCTGGACCTGGCCGGTCGCCATGTGAAGCTGCCCGAGCCGATGTGCGGCGAGATCGGGCGGCGGCTGCTCCTACAGAAGCTGAGAATGAGTTGTCGCGACCTGCGTCGCGTGGAGAAGATCACGTTCGAACGGGATCGGATCATCAGTCGGAACAACGCCATCGACCTACTGGTGCCCCCCGATGCTCCGCTGGTGGTCGATGGCCAGCAGAAGCGCTACTGGCTGGTCCCGCTCTCGGTGATGCGGCGGCGCACGCTGGTCAACTTCATCCTGTCTGACGACAGCGGTCACCGAATCACAACGCCAGGTCTTCGAGTCGTGCAGCAGTTGGATGAATCAGTCCTCCTGGCGGCGGCCGCTGCCGCGCTTCCTTCGCCACTCGACGCGGCGACGAGGCGCGAGCTCGAATACTTCACCCGCCACTTCATCGCCGGCGAGCGGCCTGACGTCCTGGACATGGCCGCGAGGCTCGAAGCGCGAGCTTCGCTGCTGATGCAGCGCCTCGCGGACGACGACCTCTTCATGTGGACCTTCGGGCGACTGCGGCACGGCTACACGTTGTACGTCCTGCTACCGGTCGAGCTCGGCCGTCATCGTCTGCTGCACATGTCGTTCACCGAACCGACGCGGTGGGCCTACCAGCGACCGGCATTGGATCGTCCTGAGCCCGGTCACCCCGACCCCCATTGCTACTACCGGACGGGCATGCCGGCGGGCCGGCTCGAATGGAGGCGCACGGCCGCGCGACTCGGTCTGCGGGCCACGAGGATCCGGTTCCAAATTCCCTCGGCGGAAGCAGCGGCCAGCTACCACTTCGAGGTGACCGCTCCTGCCGGCGTCCGCATGGAAAGAGCCACACTGCTGGCCGGGCGACCGAACCAACTCGACGAACCCATCTCCCTGGATCGAGTCGAGGGGCACTCGCCGACCATCGGCCTGCACGTGGTGGAGGTGCCGAACGGATCCTGCTGCCGCGTGCAACTCGACGTCGGGATCCCGACGCGGGGTTGGCTGACCACCATGCTGGCCTCCACATGGGTCATCCTCGCCGCGCTCGCAGTCGTGTCCCTGCCGTGGACCGTCCGCACAGCGGCCTGGGCCGACGGGAAGGTGCGCGATCTGGTGCTGGTGCTGGTCACCACGTCCGCGGGTGTGGCGGCTCTGATCGCGCACAACGACTTCGGCGAGGTCGCCGCGCGTCTGGTCGCTCCGGTCCGCGTGCTCGGCGCCGTCTTGGTAACGCTCCCGATCATCCAAGCCGGCCTCTTGGTCATCGCGCCCGACCCGTCAGGTGCGGCGGTGTTCTGGAACTGGGGCGAATACGCGATCCTCGGGTGCGCACTCGTCATCGTCGGACTGATCACTTTGGCCTGGACTCGGTCGTACATCTCCGAGCACGCCGACCGCGTCCGGTCCCCCTGGGACATGACCGTGGACGATCCGCTTCCGCCCCTCCCTCGCTTTTTCTGGCAGGCGGTAGACCAGTACGGATTCAACTCACCCGCCGTGGGAATCGAATCAGCTGAGGCCTGGCACGAATGGTATCTATGGTCAGATGAAAAGCAGGACCAGGCGGTCGTTTCGCTCATGACTCGACCACAGCCGCTCCCGCAGGAGATGACTGTCCCCTGCACGCATGGCCAGTTCGCCTGCCGGGGCAGTGCCGTTTGCCCCACCCGGCACATGCCTTGAGGCATGCCGCTGGAGTCGGCCCCTCAGGGCCTAGGCACTCGCACCACTTGCCTGCCTGCTCAGCTGGTCGAACCGTGGGCGATCACCGAAAAGGTTCTCGCCACTACTCGGCCTGTTCGCCCGCAGGGTACCTGGGGCTCGAGATCGAAGCCGGCGACCGAGGCGCACGCCACGCTCGACGTACGCGCTGGCCGACGGGGCCCCTGTGCCCCCGAGCAAACGGACGTCCGGGAAACGCGAGTCCTCCGTGTATGCGCTCGCGCGCTGGAAGTTCGGCAGGTCTACCGGATATTTGGCGAAATCGTCTCCCAAAGCCTGGCTCATGTGTTCGGCCGCCTCCGCCGGCAGTGACGACCGATAGGCATCCTGCACCCGAGCGAGCCGATCGGGTCCGACCCTCGTTTTCTGACCTGCGAGCTGAGGCAGGGCACGAGGTTCAGTGCCGAAGGGCACCGGGCGCGAGACTCCGACTCAGCTGGGGGCGAGAGTGCGGAGAACGTTCTTCTGGACCTTGCCGGTGGAGGTCTTCGGGAGCTCGCCGTACACGAATCTCTTGGGCACCTTGAAGCCGGCCAGGCGCGAGCGGACGAACGACGCCAGCTCTCCGTCGGCGACCTCCGCGTTCGGACGCAGGGTCACGTAGGCGACCGGGACCTCCCCCCACTTCTCGTGGGGCTCACCGACCACCGCCGACTCGAGCACGGCGGGATGTGCGTCGAGCGCCCGCTCGATCTCGACCGAGGAGATGTTCTCGCCCCCCGAGATGATGATGTCCTTGCTGCGGTCGCGGATCTCGAGGTAGCCGTCGGGATGGACCACCGCGAGGTCGCCGGTGCGGAACCAGGCGCCTCCGTCACCGGTCCCCGCAAGGGTCGAGGCGGCCGTGGCCTCGTCGTCGAGGTAGTAGCCCCGCATGACGTCGTTGCCCCGGGCGACGATCTCGCCGATGGTGGCGCCGTCCGCGGGGACGTCGGCGCCGTCCTCCGTGACGACCCGGAGCGCATCGGCGACGACGTTGCCGGTCCCCTGCCTCGCCTTGAGCTCGGCCTGCCGTTCCTCCGGAAGCTCGTCCCACTCGGGATGCCACTGGTTGATCGCGAGGGGCCCGTAGGTCTCTGTGAGCCCGTAGAGATGGGTGACATCCATGTTCAGTCGGGACATCCGTGACAGCAGCGTCGGCGACGGCGGCGCGCCCCCCGTCTGGACGTGCACCGGTCGCTCCAGCGGACCCGCCTCGGCCCCGGCCGAGTTCGCGATCATCGTGAGCACCGTCGGGGCCGCGCTGAAGTGCGTGATGCCCTCCGTGCGCAGCAGCCGCCAGATCTCGTCGGGATCCACCTTGGGCAGGCAGACGTGCGCCGCCCCGGCAGCCGACACGGCCCACGGGAAGCACCAGCCGTCGCAATGGAACATCGGCAGGGTCCACAGGTACCGGCTCGACGGCCCGAAGCCGCTGTGCATCGCCATGGCCAGCGACTGCAGATAGGCGCCGCGGTGGTGGTACATCACGCCCTTCGGGCGCCCGGTCGTGCCCGACGTGTAGTTCAGCGCCAGCAGGCTGCGCTCGTCCTCGCAGGGACGGGCGAGCGGCTCGGCGTCGGCGAGGAGCTGCTCGTACTCGTCGGCCTCACCTCCGGCGACCACCAGCGGGATGCCGACGGCCGAGGAGACCTTCTGGGCGGCAGCCTCCAGCTGGCCGTCGGCGACGAGCAGCCGCGCTCCGCAGTGCCGCACGATGTACTCCAGCTCCTCCGGGGAGAGCCGGACGTTCAGCGGGACCAGCACCGCACCGGCCCAGGGAACGCCGTTGTGGAGCTCGAGCATGGTCGAGCTGTTCACGCACAACGCGGCAACCCGGTCGCCGGGGAAGACCCCGCGGGAGCTGAGGGCGCCGGCCAGGCGCTGCGAGCGGTCGGCGAACTCGCGGTAGGTGAACCGGCGATCCCCGTCGATCACGGCTGTCCGGTCGGGGAACACCCGGGCCGATCGGTCCAGGAAGGCGGTCGGCGTGAGTTGCGTGAAGGTGAACGCGGCCATGATGTTCCTCCACGGTGACAGGTGCGTGCGGCCATCCCTGCCTACCCCGGACCACTGCCCTGTCACGCCCGAAGGGAGCTGCCATGAACGGAAGCCGCTGGATCCGCCGGCCGGAGGGCTCCACGTGGGGTGACTTCGGCCCCGACGACACGTGGGGCCGGCTCAACCTGATCGGTCCGGAGCAGGTGCGCAAGGGCGTCGCCGAGGTGCGCGACGGCCGCACCTTCTCCCTGTCGCTGCCGCTGGACCACCCCGGCGGGATGGTCCTGAACCCGAACCGCTACCCGCCGATCGTCCGGCCGTCGTTGCGGGCGGGCGCGGTGAACTTCAACTGCTCGCTGGGCGTCGCCCATCCCGGGGCGACCGACGTCGTGTCCGACGACCTGGTCGTCCTGCACACCCAGTACTCCACGCAGTGGGACGCGTTCGGCCACGCCGGGGCGGTCTTCGACGCGGACGGGGACGGGATCCCCGAACAGGTCTACTACAACGGCTGGCGGGCCGGCGTCGACGTGACCGGTCCCGACTCACCCGCGCGGGCCGGCCTGGCCAGCCTCGTCGACGTCGACGGCGCGGCCGACGGCCTGGCCTCGACCTCCTCTGCCGGCCCGGTGGACATCAGCTCCATGGCCCGCCACGGGGTGCAGGGGCGCGCCGTGCTCGTCGACCTGGCCGCGCACTACGGCACCGACCGCACGGTGATCGGCTACGACCGGCTGATGGCCGTCCTGCGGGACGACGAGGTGCTGGTCGAGCCGGGCGACATCCTGCTGCTGCACACCGGTTTCGCCCGGGTCGTGCTGGACCAGCAGCGGTCGCCGACCGCCGAGGCCCTGCAGGTCTGCGCGGTCCTGGACGGCGCCGACCCGGCTCTGCAGCAGTGGATCACCGACAGCGGGGTGGCGGCCATCGCGGCGGACAACTATGCCGTCGAGGCATATCCCGCCGCCGGTGCAGGCGTCGGCGACCCCGTGCTGCCCCTGCACGAGCTGTGCCTGTTCCGGTTGGGCGTGCACCTGGGTGAGCTGTGGTGGCTGAGCGAACTCGCCGAGCACCTGCGGGCAGCAGGGCGCTCCCGCCTGCTGCTCACGGCGCCGCCGCTGCGGCTGCCCGGTGCCACGGGCTCCCCGGTCACACCCATCGCCACCGTGTGAGGCGCGCGGGCCTGCGGTCGAGGATGCTGGCCGGCATGACCGCTCCCGTCTGGCTGCTGCTGACCCGGTACGTGCGCCCGCTGGCCGACGTCGACGCGCTGCGCTCCGAGCACCTCGCCCACCTCGAACGCCAGCGCGCCGCCGGTCACTTCCTCGCCTGGGGACGGCTGGTGCCGCCGAGCGGTGGGTTCATCCTCGCCCGCGGCCTGGACCGCACCGCCCTGGACGCCGTCCTGGCGGAGGATCCGTACACCGTGGGCGGCGTCGCGGAGTGGGACGTCCGCGAGCTGTCCCCCAGCGGCGGCTCGCCCCACCTCTTGGCTTCGCTGACCGGCGCGGACGCGGGCGCCTAGGTCGAGCCCACCGCCAGGACCTGCACATCGTCGGCGAAGCGGAGCTCTGCCCCGGTGAGCTCCTGGAGACCGCTCGGGGTCAACCCGTCGACCAGTTCCCGCACGAGCAGCCCCTCGTGGGTCACGTCGAGAACGGCGAGATCGGTGTAGATGCGGTCGACCACTCCTGCGGCGGTCAGTGGATACGTGCAGCGCTCCAGCAGCTTCGGCTCGCCGCCGGACGTGGTGTGGGTCGTGAGCACGAGGATCCGCCGGGCACCGACCGCGAGATCCATCGCACCGCCGACGGCCGGCGGGAAGTGCTCGTCGTCGGTCGCCCAGTTCGCCAGGTCGCCGTTCGCGGCCACCTGGAAGGCGCCCAGTACCGAGATGTCCAGGTGTCCGCCACGCATGATCATGAACGAATCGGTGTGGTGGAAGTACGCGGCACCGGGCAGCAGCGTGACCGGCTCCTTCCCGGCGTTGATCAGCTCGGGGTCCCCCTCCCCCGGCGCGGGGGCCGGCCCGACACCCAGGATCCCGTTCTCGCTGTGGTAGATCACCTCGCGGCCCTCGGGCACGAAATTGGCCACCAGGGTCGGCAGGCCGATGCCCAGGTTGACGTAGGACCCGTCGGGGATGTCCTCGGCCGCCCGCCGGGCCATGTCGGCGCGGGACAGCCGCTGGGCGGTCACCGGACGCCGTCCGGCTCGACGCGGACGACCCGGTCGACGAAGACACCCGGCGTCACCACCACCTCCGGGTCGATCCCGCCCAGTTCCACGAACTCACGCACCTGGACGACGGTCAGGTCGGCGGCCGCTGCCATGGTCGGGCCGAAGTTCCGGGCGGCCGAGTGATAGGTCAGGTTGCCCCACCGGTCGGCGCGATCGGCCTTGATCAGGGCGACGTCCCCGCGCAGCGGGCCCTCGAAGACGTGCCGGCGACCGGCGATCATGCGCACCTCCTTGCCCTCCGCGAGCAGCGAATCGGCCCCCGCGGGGGTGAAGAAGCCACCGAGCCCGGCGCCGGCGCACCGCATCCGCTCACTCAGCGTGCCCTGCGGCACCAGCTCCAGTTCGATGTCGCGAGCGCGGTAGAGCTCCTCGAACCAGATCGAGCCCTTGGAGCGCGGATACGAGCAGATGATCTTGCGGACCCGGCGCTCGCGCAGCAGGGCGGCGACGTCGGTGTCGCCGCTGCCGGCATTGTTGGTGACGACGGTGAGGTCGCGGGCTCCCTGCTCGAGCAGCGCGTGCGTCAGCTCGACCGGCACGCCCGAGTTCCCGAAGCCGCCGATGAGCACCGTGGCGCCGTCGCGGACTCCGTCGACGGCGGCCGCCAGCGTGGCGACCCGCTTGTCCAGCACGGCTCCCCCCTCCGACGGGCAACGGAACCTCGACGCGCGGATGGCGCGCACACGAGGGACAGTACGAAAGGCCGGACCCGGCCGCCCTTCGTGCATCAGGGGAATGCAGATGAAGCGCTTCACGAACGCCTGCGTCCGGTACGTCGAGCGGCTCATGCCCGACCCGTTCCTGCTGGCGGTGCTGCTCACCGTCGTGGCCGTCCTGGCCGTCTTCGTCTTCGTGCCGGGCACCTCCCCCGGCGGGCTCCTCGACGCCTGGTTCGGCGGCGTCTGGGGGCCGAAGAACATCTTCTCGTTCGCTCTCCAGATGATCATCATCCTGGTGGCCGGCTACACCCTGGCCGAGGCGCCGATCGTGCAACGGGGTCTGGACCGGATCGCGGCGCTGCCGAAGACGCAGTTCCAGGCGGCGATGACCTGCTTCTTCGCTGCCGCCGTCGCGTCCCTGCTGAACTGGGGACTCGGCCTCGTGGTGGGGGCGCTGGTGGCCCGCCGGATCGCGCTGCGGATGCACGACATCCACTTCGGCTACCTCGTGGCCGCCGGATACGCCGGCTTCATCATCTGGGCGTCCGGATTCTCCAGCTCCATCGCGCTGGCCAACACCGACCCGAACAGCCCGCTCAACGTCATCCACTCGCTGACCAAGCGGAACCTCACGCTCTGGGACGCCCTCGCCCAGCCGGCCAACTGGGTGCCGGTGCTGGTCATGCTCGCCGTCGTACCGCTGCTGCTGCGCTCGATGCTGCCCAGCACCGTGCTCCGCCCGGACGATGCATTGTTCGACGAGGACGACCCGGGCCGCCGGTCCCGTGGCAGGGACGGCCGGGACGGCGTCGACGGCGATCGCGGCACGCCCGCCGACGACGAACTGATGCCGCCCACCGGCGACGGATCCGGGGCCGGCGCGGTCGAGACCGAGCGGCGCACGGACACGGTGACCGAGACCGTCGCCCGGCCCACTCTCGCCCAGCGCCTCGAGAACATGTGGCTGATCAACGTCCTGCTGGCCGCCGCGGGCCTGGCCTACTTCGTGCGCAGCGGGTTCACCCTCGACATCACCGCCATGGTCATGCTGTTCACGGTGCTCGGGCTGCTGCTCCACTGGACGCCGATCCGTTTCATCGGCGCCTTCACCGGGGCGGCCAAGACCGCCGGGCCGCTCATCCTGCAGTACCCGCTCTACGGCGGCGTCATCGCGCTGCTCGGCTACGCACCGGCCAAGGACGTCCACTCGTTGGCAGTGGTCATCTCCGATGGCATCTCGGCGGCGGCCAACAGCACAACGCTGCCCTTCTTCCACTTCCTGGCGTCGAACATCATCACGCTGTTCGTGCCGTCCGGCGGCGGGCACTGGGCCGTCCAGGGGCCCGTCGCCGTCCAGTCCGCGATCGATCTGCACTCCACGTCACCGGGCTACCTGGGCAAGCTGTCCATGTCGGTCGCGGCCGGCGAGCAGGTGGCGAACATGATCCAGCCGTTCTGGCTGCTGCCGGTCCTGGCGATCGCCAAGCTCAACGTCCGCGACGTCATGGGCTTCACGGTTGTGCTCTTCCTCGTGGGGCTCGTCGTCTTCGGCCTCGCGTTCCTGCTCATCCCCGCAGTGGGCTGAGCGGACCGGCTCGGGGTCAGCGGCAGATGCCGGAGGACGTCAGTCACGTCACCGGCTCGTCGGGCAACATGAGCTCGAGGATGCCCGAAGCACATCGGCCAGCGGCTCCTCGGCGTGCTCCAGCCAGTAGGTGTGGGCTGCGACGAGTGCCGCCGGAACGGCGGGCGCCATGGCTCGTGTCCGCTGCTGCAGCCCGCCGGCTCCGCCGCTCCTGCGCCGCGACCGTCCGGCGTGCGTGTGCGAGCGGCGGCCGACGTCGAGCAGGTCGGCGATCTCGTCGAGGGTGAACCCCAGCCGCTGCGCGGCCTTGATGACCCGCAACGTGGTCACCGCGGAGTCCGGGTGCAGGCGGTGCCCGCCGGGGCTGCGGTGCGGCTCGGCGAGCAGGCGGCGCCGTTCGTAGTAGCGAAGCGTCTCGATGTTCACACCGGCGGCAGGAGCGACCTGCCCGCTGCGCAGCCCTGCCGGGGCGGGGACGGCACCGGCCACGCTGACGGTGGTCATGCCGTCGGCCGGCGGGCGGCGCGCTGCACGAGGGCGTCGAGGACGTCGGCGCGGGCGGTCGGCACCTCGATGTCCAGGGCGATCACCGTCTCGCCCAGCACGCCGTCGTCCGCGGGATCGACGTCCGTCACGGTGAAGGTGAAGAAGGAGCAGCAGGAGCTCTCCGCGAAGGCCAGCTGCTGCACCCTGCCCCGCAGGGTGTCGTCTCCTGGAGCACCAGGCGCGCCCGCGGGACGCCCGGCGTCGGCCGCTGCACGACGCGCAGAGCGGAGGCGAACAGTGCGTCGAACTCGGCCACGCGCAGCGGGCGCTCAGCGGTCGGTAACGCGCACGTGTCCACCGGAACCTAGCCCGCGCCCGGGGCAGGGACGCCGAGGTCGGTCATCGAAGCGGTCATGAGCTGAACGTTAAGCCCGTACCTCGGTACGGAATGCAACGGAAGCCTCGGACGTCTTCCAGCGCGTGGGCCATGGGCGGAGCGGCCCGGGACTGCCGGCGGCTGAGAGGCTGCGGGTCATGACGGTTGCGCGTTCGATCCTGCTGTTCGTCCTGGCCGCGGTCGCCGAGATCGGCGGAGCATGGCTGATCTGGCAGGGCGTGCGAGAGCACCGCGGCTGGCTGTGGATCGGCCTGGGCGTGCTCGCGCTCGGCGCGTACGGGTTCGTGGCCACACTGCAGCCCGACGCGAGCTTCGGCCGCATCCTGGCCGCGTACGGCGGAGTGTTCGTCGCCGGGAGCCTCGCCTGGGGGATGCTGCTGGACGGGTTCCGCCCCGACCGGTACGACGTGGTCGGTGCCCTCATCTGCCTGGTCGGCGTTGCGGTGATCATGTACGCGCCTCGTGCGGCCTAGCCCGCGCGCGGTGGTGCGGTGGAGATGCGACGCCCCCGCGCCGGCACGCCGCAGTGACCGGTGCCACACCATTCGTGCACCCCTTAGCGGTGACTCGGGTGGCGCGGGTGCCCCCCTTCCCGAGAAGCTGCGGGTGTGACCGACATCGACGCCGTGATGGACCAGGCAGGCCTCCGCAACCAGCACGTCCGTGAGTACGTGCACCAGTGGTTCCGACTCACCGGCGCCGACCGGCTCGAGGTCATCAACGCCTCGGATGACGACCGGCTGCTGCGCGAGGCGCTGGACGCGGGCGAGCTGGCCCCCGCCGGCGAAGGCCGCTACTACTCGCGCAGCCATCCCAAGGACACCGCCCGGTCCGAGGAGCGCACCGTCGTGGCGACCAGCAACCCCGCCGACAAGGGCGTCTACAACAACTGGCGGCCGGCCGCGGAGATGCGTCCCCTGCTCGAGGACCGGATGCGCGGCGCCTCAGCGGGCAAGACCATGTACGTCGTCCCGTACCTGATGGCACCGCCGGGCTCGCCGCTGGAGGCCTACGCGGCGGGGGTCGAACTCACCGACACCCGCACCGTCGTCCTGCACATGATCCGGATGGCCCGGGTCGGCGTGGACCACGTCAACGACCTCGCCGACCAGGACAGCTTCGTCCGCGCGGTGCACGTCACCGGCGACCTGGAGGGTCTCGGCCACGGGACGGAGGACGACCAGCGCTACTTCGTGACCCTGGCCGACGAGCGCACGATCCTGCACTACGGCTCCTCCTACGGCGGCAACGCCCTGCTGGGCAAGATCGCGCACGGCCTGCGCCAGGCCACCTACGACGGCTGGAGCTCCGGGAAGTTCCTGGCCGAGCAGTTCCTCCTGCTCGGCATCACCGACAAGGAGACGGGGCGCAAGTACCACATCTGCGGCGGCATGCCGAGCGCGTCGGGCAAGACCAACCTGGCGATGACGCTCGCCCCCGACGCCCTCGGGGACAGGTACCACGTCGACTTCTACGGGGACGACATCGCGTGGCTGCGGGTCGACCCCGAGGACGGGCGCATCTACGCGATCAACCCCGAGTTCGGCGTCTTCGGCGTCGCGAAGGACACCAACGAGACGACCAACCCGACGGCGGTGGCGGCGATCGCCGAGGGCACCGGCACGATCTTCACCAACGTCGCCTACAACGAGGACACGCACGAGGTCTGGTGGGAGGGCAAGACCCCCGGGCCGCCGGAGGACGTCACCGGCTGGCGGGACTGGAAGGGCGAGCTGATCTCCGAGCGGTCGGACGCCGACCGGAGCACGCCGTGGGCGCACCCGAACAGCCGGTTCACCACCACCCTGGAGCACGTGCCGAACATCGCCCCCGACTTCGACACCCCCAAGGGCGTGCCGATCGACGCGATCATCTTCGGCGGCCGCACTCGTGACCGCGAGCCGCTCGTCCGGGCGATCACCGACCTGGCCGAAGGCGTCTACGACGGCCTGACCCTGGGCGCGGAGGCGACGTTCGCCGCCGAGGGCACGGAGGGCGTGCTGCGGTACGACCCCATGTCGATGCGCCCCTTCATGGCGTACTCCGAGGGCGCCTATGCGGCGCACTGGCTGAAGGTCATCGGGTCGGCCACCGACCAGCCGATCTTCGCCCACGTCAACTGGTTCCAGCGCGACCCCGACGACGGCCACTTCCTCTGGCCGGGCTACCGGGACAACCTGCGCCCCCTGCTGTGGCTCCTGCAGCTGCGCAACGGCGAGGTGTCCGGCAGGCAGACGCCGGTCGGCATCGTCCCCAGGCCGGAAGAGCTCGTCCTCGACGGGATGGATCTGCACCCCGGGGATCTCGACCGGCTCCTCACCATCGACACGGCCCGTTGGCGGCAGGAGATGGAGCACCGCGAGGAGCACCTGGCCCAGTTCGCCGACCTTCCGGAGGAGATCTGGGTGGCCCATCGCCGGGTGGCGGCCGCGCTCGACGAGGAGGACTGACCGTTCCTCAGCCGACGACGGCGTCCTGGTAGAACGTCCCGCTCGCCGGGACGCCGTCGAGCAGCTCCCACTCCCGCATCCAGCCCTGCGTCCGATCGAACATCTCCCGGGTGTAGGCCTGCGGCACGATGCGCTCCCCCGGGCCGAAGCGCCTAACATCCACCAGCTCCAGCAGGTCCGGCGGCATCTCCCGAGCCCAGTGGTGGCTGTACCGCGGCAGCTCGAGGTCGATCTCCTGCTGTGCATGCAGGAGCGCCCGGAAGTACCGGCCGACGTCCTCGGGGTCTGCCTGCGGGGACAGCAGGAAACCCATGACGAACGACGTGTCCACCAGCTTGCGGAAGCCCTGCTGTTCGAGCAGGTACGCCTGCGCCCCCCACACGTTGATCGCAGCGACACGGCCCGCGAGAGCCAGTCGCACCCGGTCGAAGGGCCGACCGACGAAGCTCAGGGCGATGTCTCTGCGGTCCAGGAACGCTTCGAGGGCCTGCAGCGCGGAATAGTGGCTGCCCGAGTGGTAGCCCACGCCCACCTCGACGCCGGCGAGATCCTCCGGCCGCGTCAGCTCGGAGTCCGCCGCGACGTAGATGCCGGCCGGGCACACGGAGTAGGCATTCCCGTACATCTTGCCGTGCTGGGCGCTCGCCGCCGCGTTCACCGCCCAGTGACAGGCGCAGGAGACATCGGAGGAGCGCCCGGCCTCCATGTCCTCGAAGGCGCCGCTGCGGACGGAGATCGGCGCCGTGGCAGCGGAGCTCACGGTTGCCGCCGACCCCATGTCGAATCCATCGACGTGGAACTCGTAGTCCAGCCCCTCCGCGGTGAAGAACCCGCGCTCCTCGGCCACCCATTCCTGGAGCCGCACATGCGGCTGGATCTTGAAGACCATGTCGACCGATCTCCTTCCGGTCCGGACCACGGGCGAGTCATGCCGCCTACCTGTGGACGCTACGACGGTGGCGGCGGCCCAGCAACGGCCGTTGGCCGGCGCCACGCCCGATCGGAAACGCTGCAGGGGCCTTGCGCACGACGGCTGCGGGGGCCATTCTTGCCATGTACCAACTGTGGCCCTTTAGAACACGAGGAGAGCCGGGCCCGGCGCCCAAGCACGCCAGACCGCGACGCCCCGGGAACGGAGCATCTGTGGGGCAGGTCCGCTTCAGCGCCGGCGAGCCGTCGTGCCGCCTCGTGCATGCCTCCGCCGCGCAGCCCGAAGGGCCCTGAGCCGCCCCGAGCAGACGCGTACCCGGCCGCGACGGCACCACATCCCCAATCCCGCCGTCCTCGTCGACGGCATTTCTCGCCTCGGAGCACGACATGACACAGATCAAGGCACCTCGCGATCCCGCCGTACGGGACTCCGCCTACGACATCGATCCCGACTTCTGGCGGCAGCACAGTCAGATCTCGCTGCAACCGGTGGCTGCCCCGTCGATCCTCGGCCTCTACGGCTTCGCCGGTGCGACCTTCATCGTCGCGTCCAACCTCGCCGGCTGGTGGGGCACCGACACGTCGGCGCAGTACCTGTTCCCGTTCGCCGCCTTCTTCGGCGGCATGGCCCAACTGCTGGCCGGTATGTGGGCGTACCGGGCCCGTGACGGGCTGGCGACCGCCATGCACGGAACCTGGGGAGCGTTCTGGCTCGCCTACGGCCTGCTCAACCTGCTGGTGGCCGTCGGTGCCCTCACGGTGCCGACCGGGGCGTTCGTCGCGCTGGGCTACTGGTTCATCGTCCTGGCAGCCATCACGTGGGCGGGCGCGGCGGCGGCCCTCTACGAGAACCTCGCGCTGACCGGCGTGCTCACCCTGCTGGCTGCCGGCTCGACCTTCGCGGCGATCGGCTACACGCTGGACCAGCACTGGGCGGTGACCACCGCCGGATGGCTGTTGGTCTGCTCGGCGATCCTCGCCTGGTACGTCGCCACGGCGATGATGCTGCAGGGCGTCCGCGGCAGGGCCGTCCTCCCCGTCGGCAAGCGGGAGCCGCTGGACACCTCCGCCGCCGGACTCATCCAGTTCCGCACCGGTGAACCGGGCGTCCGGCACGGTCAATAGGCCGGACGTCGGCCGAGCCGTCGCGTCGCGCAGGTCCGGGGTCGGCCCGCACCGGCCGGGCCCGGTCCTGCGGTGTGTTCTGCGTCCGCCCCGCCTCGTCCACCTCGGCCGCCGGTCCAGTCGCCGCTCTCGGACCGAGCTGGAGGTGATGGGCACGAGTGGGTGAGGCCGGTGGTGCGCCGGACGTCGAACCGGCCCGTCGCCCGCTGAACCGAGTCCGTGGCGAGCGGTCCTCAGCCCGACCCGACGGGGTGCTCCGCCTGCGCGGGTTCGAACAGTTCGACCGGATTGCCCGACGGATCCTCCAGGATGATCTGCCTGCCGCCCACTCCCGTGACGATCTCGTTGCGGAAGCGGACGCCCGCCGAGCGCAGGGACGCCACGGTTCCCTCCAGATCGGAGGTCTCGAGGGAGAACCGATTCCACCCACCCGGACGGGGCGGCGTGCCATCGGGCATCGACTGCCCGCCACCACCGCGCCCGCTGGGTGCACTCAGCGCGAGCCGGAGATCACCGCGGAGGAGCAGAGCGAAGGTGGGCGCCGGGTGCAGTTGTTCCTGGAACCCGAGGTGCCGGCAGTAGAAGTCGATCGACGCGTCGACGTCGTCGACGATGTAGCGGACGGTCACCGTGGCCATCGACTGCCTCCTTGCCCGACAGGGCCAGGGTGGTCCCCCGTCAGGCCGTCGTCCAGGTCAGCTCTCGACCGAGCGGCGCTCGAGCAGGCGTAGCTCCTCGAGCATCACCTCCGGATACTGCAACGGCAGGAAATGGGTGCCCATCAACACGCGGAGCCGGGCACCGCGCACCTCCCGGGCCGCGGCGCGGACGTCGGCGACGTCGACCAGGGAGTCGTAGCGACCAGCCAGGAAGGTGACGGCGCAGCGAAGGGACGACACATCGAGTGGCGCGTGCTCCGCGAGCCCGAGCGACAGTCGCCGGTACCAGGACCAGTCATGCGTCGAGAACTCCTGCAGCACCGCGCGCAGGGCGCCCGGATGCGCGGCTTCCCGGACCGGGCCGCGCAGGGCCGCGCTCGTGAACATGTCCCGCCACGGTGGCAGGCTCGCCACGGCCACCGGCAGCAGCGGTCCCATGACCGGGAGCAGGCGGCTGCTGAGCCGGCCCAACCGCGCCCGCAACGGCCGCGGCACACCGAGCGTCGCGAACATCGACGAGTAGCTGCCGCCCGGAACGCCTGCGACGGCGAGCAGGGCGCGCACCCGGTCCGGCTCCTGCACGGCCAGCTCGAAGGCCACGTTGACGCCGAGCGACCAGCCCACGATCGTCGTCGGAGGCATGTCGAAGGCATCGAGCACGGCACGGGCGTCGTCGGCGTGGTCCTCGACGCGAACCCGTTCGTGATCGGCCGGCCGCTCCGAGCCGCCCAGCCCCCGCTGGTCCCAGCTGACCACCCGGTAGCCGCTGTCCGGCGCGATGATCTGCGGCCAGGCCGCGGCCGGCGTGCCGAGCCCGTTGCAGAGCAGGACCGGCGTCCCGGCACCGTCGTTGCACCACGCGCGGATGACCGTGCCGTCGGCGCTCCGCGCGAGGCGGGTGCTCATGCGCCCACCTCGCCGCCGGACAGGCCCACCTGCACCATCCGTCCACCCTCGGCCAGCAGGTCGACGGCGGCAACCGCTCGAGGCGGCGACGAGGTGATGGCGCTGTTCGACCCGTCAGCCGGAGCACGCGCTGGTCGGCAACATCGGGGCCGGGCAGATGCGCACCCTCACCGCGATCGGGGACACCACCGACCTCGCCGCCCGGCTCCAGGGCGGCTGAGGGAACGGGCGCGGGCTGGAGTCCGGCGCGACGCCGTGGCACGGTGCCCTAGCCGTAATGGCTCCGTCCGCCGCCGTCCTCCGAGAGGAAATCCGTCATGACGCGACCCCCGCTCCCCCCGTTCGACCGGGAGACGGCAGCGCAGAAGGTGCGCCTGGCCGAGGACGGCTGGAACACACGCGATCCGGAGAAGGTCGCCGCCGCGTACACGGTCGACTCGCAGTGGCGCAACCGGGCGGAGTTCGTCAACGGGCGGGAGGCGATCGTGGCCTTCCTGACGCGCAAGTGGCAGCGGGAGCTGGAGTACCGGCTGATCAAGGAGCTGTGGGCCTTCGACGGCAACCGCATCGCCGTCCGCTTCGCCTACGAGTCCCACGACGACTCCGGCAACTGGTTTCGGTCCTACGGCAACGAGAACTGGGAGTTCGAGGAGAACGGCCTGATGCGCCGGCGCCACGCGAGCATCAACGATCTGCCCATCGCCGCGGCCGACCGCCTCTACCACTGGCCGCAGGGACGGCGACCCGACGACCACCCGGGACTGAGCGATCTCGGGCTCTGACCGGGCGCCTCGCGGGGATCCCCGCCGCGCCGGACGACGGGTCGACCGGCAGCCCGGCCAGTCGCAGCATCCGCAGCGCGACGGGGCCCGCGACCGATCAGCGACGCGGGTCGAACGGTGACAGCTCCGGGGGCGCCTCCCCCTTCAGCACGGTCTGGGCCAGCAACATGCCGGTGATCGGCCCCAGGGCGATGCCCCACATGCCGTGGCCGCCGGCGACGAAGACGCGGGGTGACGCGGTCGCGCCCACCAGCGGGAGCCCGTCGGCCGTGCACGGACGGGAGCCGACCCACTCGCTGTGCCGGTCGTCGAGGTCCACGCCGTCCAGGAACGGGCGGACGGCGTCGGCGACGGCCGTGATCCGTCGGGGGTCCAGCGGGTCCCCGTGCCGGCGGAACTCCATCATTCCGGCGACCCGCAGCCGGCTCCCCAGCGGCGTGCACGCCACCCGCTGGCGAGGGAAGTAGAGCGGCCCGTTCGGCATCCGTTCCACCGGCACGCTGAAGCTGTAGCCCCGACCGGCCTGCACCGGGTGACGCACCCCGAAGGGAGCCGCCAGGCGGGCGAGTTCCGCGCCGGTGGCGAGCACGACGGCGTCGTGCCGCTGCTCCTCCCCCGCGTCGCTGACGACGGCGATTCCCCCGCGGTCGTGCCGGACGTCCGCGACGCCGACCCCCTCCACGATCTCGCCGCCCCGCGCCCGGACGGCGAGGGCGAGCGAGCGGACGAACTCGGGCGGGTGCAGGTAGCGCTGACCGTAGATCTGCACCGCGGCGCCCACCTGCTCGGTCAGGGTCGGCTCGACCGCGCGCACCCGCCAACCGGTCACCGGGGCGAACGTCGTGTCCTGACCGGCGGCCCGGATCTGCTCCAGTTCGGAGAGCAGGTGCTCGGCCTCGCGCTCGCGGCGGAAACAGGCCAGGAAGGGCTCGGCCGGGTGCGTGATCGCCGGGACGCCGCCGGCCGCGAGGGCGTCGAACGCCTCGAGGGCCCGCTCGTTGAGCGGGACGTAGGCGGCCATGCCGCGCTGCCATTGCCGGGCGGTGCTGTGGGCGACGAAGCGGGTGAGGAAGCGCAGCAGCGTGCGGTCGGCACGCGGCGGCAGGTACACCGGCGACCGTGGGCTGAGCACCGCACGCAGGCCGTAGCGGAGCACGGCCGGCTCCGGCAGCGGCGCGGTCAGGGCCGGGGTCAGCCAGCCGGCGTTGCCCCAGGAGGCACCGGCGCCGATGGCGTCCCGCTCGTAGACGGTGACCTCCGCGCCGGCCTCCTGCAGGAACCAGGCCGTGGAGAGGCCCACCATGCCCGCCCCGACGACGGCCACCCGACGCGGTGCGCCGCCGGTCGCCGCGCCGGGGCTCACCGTGCCCGCTCCTCGCAGGCGACGCACCCGGCGGCGAACGGCCGGAACTCCAGACGCTCCGCCGGGATGCGGGCCCCGCAGCGGACGCAGGCGCCGTAGGTGCCGTCGGTGATCCGCTGCAGCGCGGCGTCGATCTCCTCGACGGTGCGCAGCAGGCGGCCGGCCCGGCTGACGGCGACCGCGTCGGGCATCGACGTCGCCGACTCGGCCAGGGCCAGCTCGCGCTCGTGCAGGCACTCGGCGCGGAGGTCGTTGAGCAGTGTCCGGAACTTCTGCTGCTCGAGGGCGACGGCCGGGGCGGCGCTCGCCCCGGCGGTGAGGACGGTGGACATGAGTTCTCCTCCCGGAGAGTGGACCGCGTGCACCGGACGGGCACGCGCGAGGAACAGGGCGACCGGTGGGGGTCAGTGCACCGCGGACTGCTTCGCGCGGTCGCCGGCGTCGCCGGTGGTCCGTGCTGGGCCGTCCTGCCGCGGGAGGACGCGCCACAGCAGCCAGGTCAGGCCGGCGGCCGCCCCGACGGCGAGCCCGACAGCCGGCGCGCCGAGCAGCACCAGCAGGACGGCGCCCCACGCGCCCCCGATCACCACGGCCGGCACCTCCCGGCGGCGGTCCCGCCCGGTCCCCTGCTGCCGCTGGATCTCGTCCCAGACTCTCTGTTCGTGCTCGCTCAGCATGACCCACCTCCGTCGCCGTCCAGGGTCCGTCGCCGCACGGGCGGGCACCAGGGCCGCCACCGGCCAGATCAGGCACACTGCACTTGCCGGTCACCGGCAACAGCCGGTGACCGGACCGATCGGAGGCGGGATGACGCGGCGGGATGCGGCGGGATCGACGGGGCGCGAAGCCTGGCTGGACGACGTCGCCGCCTCTGCAGCGACCGCCTCGGGTGCGCCGGCGGGGTTGATCGGCGAGTACCTGCCGATGCTCGCCGACGCCGCCATCCATGGCCGCCGTCCGCAGGAGTGGGAGCTCGACGCCGTCCGGGAACTGGGGCGTCGCGCGGCCGCCGACGGCGTCGAGGCGCGCGTCGCGGTCGACCTGTACCTGTCGGCGGCGTGGCGGCTCTGGCGTCGGCTGCCGGTGGTCGCGCGATCCAACGACGCGGAGAAGGTCCGCAACGCCACCGAGGCGGTCCTGCGGGTGCTGGACGACGCGGTCGGCGCGCTGGTGGAGGGCCACCAGTCCGAGCGCCGGGAGTCGATCCGCCACGAGGAGGCCCTGCGGCGGGAGTTCGTCGACGACCTGCTGCGGGGCGACGCCGACGTCTCCCGCATGGTGCAGCGGGCCGAGCCCTTCGGCATCGACCTCGGCAGGCCGCATCACGTCGCGCTGGTCGCGGTTGCCGGGACGAGCACGGCCATCGATCGCGTGGCCACAACCCTCGAGCGCGCCGTCGTCGATCGGTTCGGTGACCGCGACGTGCTGGCGGCCACCAAGGACGACCGCGTCGTCCTCGTCCTGCCTGGTCGGCCCGGGGCGGCACCCAACTCGGCGGACAGCCTGGAGGTGGGGCGCGTGATCCACCAGCAGGTCCTGCGGCTGGAACCGGAGGCACGCTGGCGGGTGGCCGCCGGGCGCGCCTTCCCGGGTGCCTACGGCGTGGCCCGCTCCTACGAGGAGGCTCGCGAGTCCCACGCCCTGGCCGACCGTCTGGACCTGCCCGCAGCCGTGGTCGACGCCCGCGATCTGCTCGTCTACCGCGTCCTCGGCCGGGACCAGGCGGCGATGGTCGACCTCGTCCGGGACGTGCTGGGACCCCTCGCGCAGGTGCGGGGCGGCGCCGAGGTGCTGCTCGCCACCTTGCACGCCTACTTCGACGCCGGCGACGTGGCGACCGAGGCCGCGCGGCGACTGCACGTCTCGGTCCGCACCGTCACCTACCGGCTGGCCCGGGTCGCCGAGTTGACCGGCAACAGCGTCGGGAGCCCCGATCAGCGCTTCACGCTGCAGGCGGCCGTGCTCGGGGCGCGTCTACTGGACTGGCCGTCCCACCCCCTCCCCGTCGCATGACCGGTCGATTTGCCGGGCTTCGGCAAGCGCATGCGGCGCCGGTCTGCCCCCCGCTGCGAGGGGCTCCCAGCTGCCCGGCGTAGACAAGGCCCGACCCGGAGCCGCCCGCAGACGACCCCGCAGACGACCCCGCAGACGACGAGGAGCCATGCCGACGAACGAACGCGCGTCCCGCCCCACCGTTCGCCGCGGTCCGCGTGCCCTGGCCGAGGCGTGGCTGGCCCGCCTCGTGGCGTGGCGCGTCCGCCGCAAGGGCATGGACCTGTCCGAGCTGACCTTCCTGCCCGAGGCCGCGCGGCTGCCGCTGCTGCGCAACGGCACGGACCCCGTGCCCGAACTCGCCGCGGTCCGGGAGCTCGAGCCGGTGCACCGCCTCGACCTGCGGTTCGGTTTCGCGGTGCACCTGGTGACCGGCTACGAGCAGGCCCGCGCGGTGCTCGCGGACCGGAACTCCTACAGCAACGACGTCCGCCATCTGTTCCGGGACGCCGGGCCGGGGTCGATCGCGGACGTCGGCGGTCTCGGACTCAGCGATCCCCCGCTGCACACCCGGCTGCGCAAGCTCGTCGCGCCGGAGTTCACGAAGGCCCGGCTGGACCGGCTCGTTCCGGTGATCGAGCAGATCACGACCCGCCGGCTGGACGACCTGGCTGCCGCCGGCTCACCGGCCGACCTGGCCGAGCACGTGTCCTCGCGGATCCCGATGGACGCCATCTGCGGCCTGCTGGGGCTCGACGACGCCGATCACGACGCCTTCGTCCGGCTCGGCGGCCAGCGGTTCGATGCCTCCGGGGGCGCGGCCGCGGCGTTGGGTGCCGTGTCGGTGCAGAAGCAGCTGCTGCTCGAGGTGGTGGCCCACCAGCGCAGCGCGCCGGGCGACGGCCTGATCGGCCAGATCCTGCGGGCCGAGGGGGACGCGCTCTCCGACGACGACCTGGCCGGGCTGGTCGACGGAATCGTCACGGGCGGCTACGAGACCACGGCCAGCATGATCTCGCTGGGCACGCTGGTGCTGCTGCGCGATCCCGCCTCCGCGGAGCTGGTGCGCACCGGGTCGGAGGCCGACGTCGAGCGCGTCGTCGAGGAGCTGCTGCGCTACCTGACCGTCGTGCAGGTCGCCTTCCCGCGCTTCGCCAAGGAGGAGCTGCAGCTCTTCGGGCACACGGTCCGGCCCGGCGACGTCGTCGCCGCCTCGCTCAGCGGAGCCGACCGCGACCCGGCCTGGGCGGGCCCGGACCCCGACGCCTTCGACCCTGCCCGCTCCCCCGCCGGCGGTGGCCACCTGGCCTTCGGCCACGGCATGCACCGCTGCGTCGGGGCGGAGCTGGCCCGGATGGAGCTGCGCATCGTGTTCCCCGCGCTGCTCCACCGGTTCCCCGACCTGCGGCTGGCCGTGCCCGAGGACGAGCTGGCCTGGCGCCGGCTGTCCTTCGTCTACGGGGTGGAGGAGCTGCCGGTCAGCTTCTGAGCGCGTCGGTCAGCAACGCCACCAGCGCCTCCAGCTGCACGTCGGCCGAGGAGGAGAGCTCCTCCCCCGACCCGTCGAGCGCCCGGGCGGCGAGCCCGGCCTTGCTGTCGATCAGCTCGGCGATCCGGGCGTCGATGGTCTGCGCGGCGATGATGCGCCACGCGGTGACCGGCTCGGTCTGCCCGATGCGGTGGCTGCGGTCGATGGCCTGGGTCTGCTCGGCGTCGGTCCAGGACAGCTCGGCCAGCACGATGTTCGACGCCACCTGCAGGTTCAGTCCGACGCCGGCAGCGGTCAGCGAGCAGACCGCGACGGCCACGCCGGGGTCGTTCACGAAGGCGTCGATGTTCTTCTGCCGCACCGACGGGGTCTGGTCGCCGCGGATCGAGGAGTACCGCACGCCCTGCTTGGCGAAGGCCTCCTCGGCGGCGTCCATGACGTCGATGTGCTTGGCGAAGAACACGACCTTGCCGGCGCTGCGCGCCAGCTGCGCGGCGTAGTCGGCCGCGAGCCCCGCCTTGGCCTGGCCGATGCGCCGCACCATGGTGAAGACGTTCTCGCCGGCGGTCGTGCTCGCGTCCTTGAGCTCGGCCTTGGCCACCCGGCGGACCAGCGCGAGATCGATCCCGTCGCCGCTGTCGACCGCACGGGAGGCGTGTGCGGTCTCGTAGCGCTGCACCATCCGCTGCACGAGCTGGCGCTCGGCCGCGCGGATCGAGCGGCCCGCGGCGCCGTCGAGCTCGACGGGGAGGTCGGCGATCCGGCGGGCCGGGATGTCGGCGGCGACGTCGACCTTGCGGCGTCGGACGATCCCGCGGTCGATCACGGCCTTGCGCGCGGCGCGGTAGAAACCTGGGTCGGCCGGCGTGAGACCGGTGTTCTCCAGGGCCTCCATCAGCGGGCCGAGCGGCGTGCTGTCGTCGATCCAGCCGAGGAACTGCCAGATGACCAGGAAGTCCTCGATGTCGTTGATCAGCGGGGTCCCGGTCAGGGCCATCAGCAGGGGCTGCCCGGCCCGGAACCGGATCCGGTCGGACAGCTCGAGGACGTGCTGGGAACGCTGGCTGGTCTTGTTCTTGATGAAGTGGGCCTCGTCGACCACCATCCCGCGGAAGCCGAAATCGCCGAGCCAGCCGACGTGCCGGTCGAGCACCTCGTAGTTGACGACGACGATGTCGGCGAAGCCGTCCACGGTGTCACCGTCCCCCTGGACGACGGTCGCCGGGCGGTGCGGCGTCCAGCGGGCCGCCTCACGGGCCCAGTTGGTCTTGACGACGTTCGGCACGACCACCAGCAGCGGGAAGGCGTTCGCCGCCTCGGCCG
This sequence comes from Blastococcus sp. OS1-29, assembly GCF_057628075.1. NCBI lineage: Bacteria > Bacillati > Actinomycetota > Actinomycetes > Geodermatophilales > Geodermatophilaceae > Blastococcus > Blastococcus sp. OS1-29. The sequence continues at coordinate 424,767 of NZ_JBXXJK010000002.1, read as the reverse complement.
CGAGCAGCGCCTGTGCCGTCTTCCCCAGGCCCGGCTCGTCGGCCAGCAGGAAGGTGCGGTGACCGGCCGCGGCCGCGGCGACCAGCTGGCCCTGGTGCGGCATGAGCTCCAGGCCCGCGGGGGTGAAGCGGGCCGTCGGGAAGGGCAGGTCCATGCACGCCGGCTCCCCGCTGCCCGCGCGCTCGAAGGCGCTGAGCAGCGGGTTGAGCAGCTCCCACCCGGCCAGGCGCCGGGGACGGGCCGCGGTCTCCGCGACGGCGGAGAAGTCGGGTGCGAGGAAGGGATTGGCCAGCTGCCGCGAGATCACCGACTGCGGGACGACGCGGCGCTCCTGCGCGGTGGAGGCGGCGGCGGGCGGCTCCTCGGCCGGCGCCTCCTCGACCACGGGCTCCACGCCCACGCTCTTCAGCATGTCGCGCTTGAGCGCGCGCGCCGCGTCGGAGACGGCCGCGTCCTCGGCCAGCAGGGCGAGCAGTCCGGGATCGCGGACGGCGGTCGTGGCGAGGATCGTGGCCACCCCGTCGAGGCGCTTGAGCTGCTCCGACCGGTGCCCGTCGCTGCCGGTCCGGTCCGCGAGGACGCGGGCGCGCTCCTCCCGCAGCAGCAGGGCGATGGCCTGGAACTTCGTGCGGACGGACGGCGTCACGCGGCCCCGTTGGGCGGCCGCCTCGACCTCGCGGACGGCGCGGGCGAGCACCGAGACGACGTCCTCGCGGTGCGCCCCCCGGCGCTGGTTCCGGGGGTTGGTACGGCGAGCGCCGGGATGGCGCTGACCTGGTCGAGCCACGTACTACTCCTCTGGCTGCGTGCACGTTCGCCGCGGCAGGGTGCCGCACGGTCCCCGGACGGGACGCGGCACGTCCCGACGCGGGCTCTGGTGCCCCGGCACCGACCCGACCCGCGGCTTCGCCGAGCCGCCACGGGCCTCGCAGGCTCCCACAGGAGGCGGGGCCACCGTCGCAGGCACGTCGTCACAGGACGACGACGGCGTCGGTCTCGTCGTCGGTACGTCGCCAGTAGTAAACACGTGCGGTCGCGCGCAATTCCCGGCGCGTCCCCCGCCGTTGCGCGACGGCACGCCGTCGGGGACTGGTGGAGCGCAGACAGGACCCCGTCCCGGGCCCGGCTGCGGGATCCTGACCCTTGCGGCTCCCCCGCATCCGGCGACCCACGGACGGGAAGACTCATGCGCATCACGCGATCCCGCGCGCGGCTGGTCCTGGCCGGTCTGTGCGCGGTCACCCTGGTCGCCTGCGGCTCGTCGGGCTCGTCGTCGTCCTCGGGCGCGGCGTCGAGTTCGTCCGCGGGCGCGACCTCGACCTCGTCTCCGGCGGGCTCGTCCGCCCCGAACGCCGCCAGCACCGCCTCGACGATCACGATCAAGGGCTTCGCCTTCTCGACGCCGCCCTCGGTGAGCCCGGGCGCGACCGTCACCGTGGACAACCAGGACGGGACGGCCCACACGGTCACCGCCGACACCGGCGGCGCGTTCGACGACCAGGCGGCGGAGGGCACCAGCACCTTCACGGCACCGACGACGCCCGGCTCGTACCCGTTCCACTGCAGCCTGCACCCCTCGATGCACGGCACGCTCGTCGTGAAGTGAGCGCCGGCCGTCCGCGGCGCGCTACCCCTCCCCCGCTGCCCGTGCCGTGAACGGCAGCACGAGTCGGGACGGGTGCTCGGCGTCGCGATAGATCTTGTGCGTCACCGGCCGGCCGACGGGCAGGTGGAAGGCGTCCGGCGGCAGCAGCGAGTTGTGCTCGTCGGCCAGCGGTTCGTCGTTGGAGAGCTCGACCACCAGCCGGTGTCCGGGCAGGAAGGTGGCCGCGAACGGGTACAGGCGGATCACGTACTCCTCGATCATCCCGGGCTGCACCGGCACGCTGCGGGTGTGCGGGTGGTACGGGTTGCCCTCGGTCGTCCGCTCCTCGTCCAGCTCGCGGTGCGAGGCCTTGAGGTATCCGGTGGTGATCAGCTGGCGCTTGCCGTTCGGGGCCGCGTCCCACAGGCGCAGGATGAAGTTGGTGTCCGGCTGGTCGATCTCGGCGAACAGGTGCGCGGCGCCGGCACCCATCAGCTCGGTGGGCTCCTCGAAGGGGCCGGTGCTCCAGCTGAGGACCTCCACCTTGTCCGTGACCGTGAGCGGCGCCTGGTAGAAGCCGTCCGGCGCGGCGTGCTCGGGGCCCATGAGTTCGGGCCGGGCCGCGAGCTTCCCGCGCGGGCGCAGGAAGAGCGGCCGGTACTCGACGTCCTTCGGCGGCCACTGGTCGGCCGTGACGACCTCGCGGGAGCCCTCGACGAACACGCTCACGGCGGGTTCGTCCATGATCCCGTTGTCGACGCCCTTCAGCCAGTACTCGTACCAGCGGAACATCTCGTCGTGCTCCTCCACCCAGGGTCGCGACTGCATGGGCGGGTAGGACCCGATGACCAGCTTCTTCGGGCCCTTCAGGGTCTCGAACAGCTCGACGTGGCCGTCGACCGTCCAGCCGCGGCCCTGGTCGATCTGCAGGTAGACCGGGATGTCGATGTCGCGGGCGAGGTTGATCGGGTTGCGTTCCTCGTACCACTCGCCGTCGAGCTCGTTCGTGATGATGTCGAACCAGGCCTCGTGGTGCTTCGGGTAGTGCAGCACGTGGACCAGGTTCGGCCAGGCGGCGACGTCCGGGTCGGCCAGCCGCTGCGCGACCCGCTGCTCGATCTCCTCCTCCGAGTACGTCGCCAGCATCCGCGAGGTGGTCCGGTCCGTGAACGCCCAGCCGGAGTCGCCCCCGCGGCCCTCGCGGGCAGCGCGCGGCATGAACCACATGACGCCGCCGTGGTACGTCGTCTCGTAGAAGTCGAAGTGGCCGCCGCTGACGAAGATCGCCTTGAGCGACGGCGGGCGCTCGGCCGCGGCGAAGACCTGCATCGAGCCGTAGTAGGAGATGCCGATCATGCCGACGTTGCCGTCACACCACGGCTGCGCGGCGACCCACTCGATGAAGTCGTAGGCGTCCTGGCCCAGGGACACGCCGCCGGCGTTGTAGTTGCCGACGTGCTCGCCCTCGGACGCTCCGGAGCCGCGCAGGTCGCCGATGACGTGGGCGTAGTCCTCGGCCACCACGCGGGCGATGTCGCCGGCCTCGATGCAGCCGTCCCACATCGGGCTCGGCCGGCGCTGGGGCGGCATCGTCAGGGCGAGCGCCTGGAGCTCCTTGCCGTAGGGGCTGAGCGCGACGAGCGCCGGGCGAGGCTTGTCCTCGCTGCCTGCGTAGACGTCGGCGGCAAGGGTGACGCCGTCGCGCATCGGGACGCGCAGGTCCTCGCGGACGGCGATCGTCTGTGTGCCGGCCTGCACCTGTCGGATCTCAGCCATGGTCGTGGAACTCCTTGCGATAGCCGTGCAGCGTCGTGAAGAAGGGGGACGGTTCGAGCGTCGGGTCGCCGGTGTAGCCGACCTCCTCGGCGACCCGGGCGAACGGCGAGTACACCGAGTCGGTCTCCCGCGGCGGGTGCCGGTCCGCGGCCGCTGCGACGCGGGCCTCGATGTCGAGGCTGCCCTGCAACGCCTCCCGCGCCTGGTCCCGGTCCAGCTCGACGCCGTACGGCACGCCGTCGGTGGTGCGGTACGGGTGGCCGAGGTACAGGTGCCGCGGGCGGACGACGTCGCGCAGGTGCTCGAGGCTCGCGCGGTAGGCCCGCGGGTCCTCGAAGCCGGGGAAGCCGTTCGCCGCGCCGTGCACCTGCACCGCGTCGCCGACGAAGACGTCGTCCTGACCGTCGACGACGTAGGCGACCGAGCCGGCCGTGTGGCCGCGGATGGCGTGCACGGAGACCGTGACGTCGCCGCCCAGGGACAGCGTCTCCCCGCCGCGCACCAGCAGGTGCGGCTCCAGCTCACCGGAGATGGCAGCGGCCGCCATCGCCGTCTGCTTCGCCTCGGCCTCGGGGTCGGGCAGGTACCGCGCCCGCACGTCGAGGTAGTTCTGCACGTGCGCGCGGCGCGAGCGCAGATACCGGGCGTCGGGCTCGCCGATCACCACCTGCGCGCGCCTGCCGGTGAGCTCCCAGAGCGCGTGCGCGCCGCCGACGTGATCGATGTGCCCGTGGGTCAGCAGGATCCAGCGGACGTCCTCGATCCGCCGTCCCAGCGCCGCCAGCGCCGGCGCCATGCCCTCGGCAGGCGACGAGGCGACGCCGGTGTCGACGATCGCCGGCTCCGGCGCGTCGATGAAGAAGCTGTACAGCCCGAACCGGCCCCAGGGCGAGACCAGCGGGTGGATGCCGACGGCCACTGCTCAGCCCTCCCGCAGGAACGCCGCGGTCTCGGCGTAGACCCGGGCGAACTCCGGGATCCAGGAGAAGTGCTGCACGAAGCCATGCCCGGCACCCGCGTAACGGGAGATCGTCACGGGCACCCCGGCGTCGCGCAGCCGCTGCCCGTACAGCTCGCCCTCGTCGCGCAGGGGGTCGTGCTCGGCGGTGATGATCAGCGCGGGGGCGAGCCCGGACAGGTCCGCCCGCTTGATCGGCGAGACCAGCGGGTCGGCCGGGTCGGCGCCGCTGTCGAGGTAGAAGGCGTTGAACGGCCGCAGCCCCGCGGTCTCCATCCCGTAGCCCACGGCGTTCTCGCGCAGCGAGGGGTAGCGGTCCTCGTCGAAGTCGAGGTCCAGCGACGGGTAGAACAGCACCTGGTGGGTGATCGCGTCGAGCCCGTCGTCGTACGCCATCGCGGCCACGGCCGCCACGAAGGTGCCGCCCGAGCTGTCGCCGGCGATCGCGAGCGTCCCGCCGTCCCAGCCCAGCTCCGACCCGTGCTCGGCCACCCAGCGGACGACGGCGTAGCAGTCCTGCAGCCCGGCCGGGTACGCCGCCTCGGGTGCCCGCCGGTAGCCGACGGAGACGACGGTCAGACCGGTCTCCTTCGCCAGCGAACGGGCGACGGAGTCGTGGGTCTCCAGGCTGCCGAGGAAGAAGGCGCCGCCGTGGAAGTACACGAGCAGGCCGGACGGGCCGGCCTCGACCGGCGTGTAGATCCGGACCGGCACCTCGGCGACCGTGCGGTCCTCGACCGCGTGCAGCGGCAGCCGCTCCGCGAGCGGCGGGACGTGCGCCTCCTCGCCGGCGCGCATGGCCTCCGGGTCGAGCGGGCCGGGGGGCGGCGCCGGCATCGAGGCCAGCGCGGCGGCGACCTGGGGGTGCAGGGTCATCGGATGGCCTGGGCCGCGGGCTTCTGGCCGGGGAAGACGTCGTCGAGCTCGTCGTCGGTCCAGCCGTGCCGGGAGATGGCCTGCAGCTCGTCGGTGACCGGCTTGCGCTCGGCCTGGAACGCAGCGAGCGCCGCGGGCACCGAATCGGCCGCCAGCAGGGCCTCGACGAGCGCGCCGGCGTCCATGATCGCCGAGTTCGCGCCCTGGCCCTGGTGGTGCAGCATCGCGTGGGCGGAGTCGCCCAGCAGGGTCACCGAGTCGGTGTGCCAGGTGTCGACGGGGTCGATGTCGTAGACGGCGCGGACGTTGACCTTGTCCATGTCGAGGTCGCGGGCGATGCCGACGATCCGCCCGTCGAAGCCCTCCACCTTCGCCAGCAGGTCGTCCTTGGTGACCGTCGGCGTCCAGGTGCCGTCGGCGTCGAGAGCGGTGACGTCGAAGGAGAGTCCGTCGCGGTGGCGCAGCGGCAGCAGGTAGACCTTCGTGCCGCGGCCGATGTACATGCGCAGGTTGTCGTCGACGACCATCCCGTGGCAGGCGCTGGTGGGGATGACCACGCGGTAGGCGTGCTCGCCGGCGAACACCGGCTCGTGGTCGCCGAACAGCTGCTGGCGCACGGTCGACTTGATGCCGTCGGCGCCGATGACGAGGTCGGCCTCGACCGTCGCGCCGTTGGTGAAGCGGAGCACGGTGGTGGCACCGCGGTCCTCGAGGCTCTCCAGCTTGTGGCCGAGCTCGATCATGCCCTCGGGCAGCACCCCGGTGAGTGCGTCGATGAAGTCGCCGCGGTGGATGAGGTGGGTGTGGGTCGTCACCGCGTAGTCGTCCATGCCCGGCCACGAGTCCTTGGCGATCGGGTCGCCGGTGGCGGTGAGGATCTCGAAGTAGTCGCTGGCCGAGCTCACGCGGGCGATCGCGTCGAAGATTCCCCAGCGTCGGAACAGGTCCATGGTCGAGGGGCGCAGGCCGATGCCGGCCCCCACCTCGGAGATCTCGGTGGCCTGCTCGTACACGGTGACGTCGGCGCCGTGCCGGCGGAGGCCCAAGGCCGCGGCCGCGCCGCCGTAGCCCGCACCCACGACGGCGATCCTCAGGTTGCTGATGTCCATGGCGGTTGCTCTCTCAGTTCGTCGTGAGGGTCAGGAAGTCGGCGGGGTTCTCGACGAAGATCCGGTGGATGGTGGCCTCGTCGATCCCCTCGTCCTTCAGGTCGGGGATCAGCTGCTCGTAGATGTAGTTGACGGTGTGGCCCTTGACGCCGGGCCAGCCGAGCGGGCTGCAGTTGGCGTCGGCGGACGCCAGCACCTGGTCGAGGTGGCCCTCGCCGATCAGCCGGAGGAAGTGCTCGAGGCGCTCCCGGCGGTGCCGGCCCCAGAACGGCGGGTCGGGCAGCTCGAGGTCGTAGCCGAAGGTGTCGAAGCCGATCCGGCCACCCCCGCCGAGGATCGCGGCCTCGTTCACCTTGCCCTGGCTAACGCCGTCGTCGGCGTGCCCGAACAGCACCCGGTCCAGCGGCAGGCCCTCCTCGGCGAAGACCGCCAGCGCGGGCTCCACGTCGACCGCGAGGTGGGTGAAGATCGGCACCCCGGTCAGCAGCGCCGCGCGGGCCGCCGCCCGGTAGATCCGCAGGTCCAGTTCCTTCATCCGGAAACCGCGGCTCACGCCGACCTTGATGATCCCGGCCCTGCCGCCGCTGGTGCCGATGCCGACGGTGATCTCGTGGACGAACTGGCGCATCAGGTAGTCGACGGAGGCCTCGGCGAAGAAGCGCAGCGCGGTGTCACCGCCGACGAACCCGGTGGCCGCGACGATGTGCACGCCGGTCTTGGCCGAGAGTGACCGGTAGTAGTCGACGTCGCGGCCGTTGCAGATGCCGGTGGCGTCGACGAACGTGGCGCCGCCGTACTGCCGGCTGTACTCGGCGAACCGGCGCAGCTTCGGGACGGTCTCCTCGTAGCGCTGCTCGGGGGTCTTCCACCACTGGGTGTCGAGCTCCGAGCCGGGCATGCCGTAGCCGATGTGCTCGTGCACGGCGACGAGACCCAGCTCTTCGGCCGCGATCGGGCCGAGGACGGTGTGAACGCGGGACATGTTCTCTCTCTCCGGGTCCGGCGCTCAGCGCACCGCGAGCAGGTCACGCGGGTTCGCGACCAGGATTCGCTGGATGTCGGTGTCGCTCACGCGGTGCGCCGCCAGCAGCGAGGCGAAGGCGACGAGCACGTGGGCGTAGGGCAGTTCGTACGGTGCGTGGCCCTTGGCGACGCCGATCGCGTTGCCGGACAGCAGGATCCGGTCGACGTGACCCGCTGCGACGAGCTCGGCCACGAGGGCCGCGCGCTGCGCGTCCCGGAGATAGGCGTCGTCGTCGTTGCGCCCGACGTGGTCGATCGCGACGTAGGCGCCGCGGGCGGCGACGGCGTCCGGCCAGCCGGCCGCGACCGCCTCGGTCCGGTCGAGGTCCCCGACCACCACCCGGTCGGCGCGCAGCCCCTCGTCGAGGACCAGCTGCAGCTCGGCGACGGCGTCGACGCCGTAGCGGATCGAGACCGGCACGCCGGTGGCCAGCGCGGCGCGGGCGGCGCCGCGGAACAGGCTCCCGTCGGTGGGCGTCATGCCCCCTCGGGTCGCGGTGGTGGCCACGAGGCCGGCCGCGCCCCGGCGCTCGACGCGTGGGACGACCATGCCCTCGGTGACCTCCTTGCCGAACAGGTCGGCGAACTTCTCCGCCGGCCACGGGGTCGGCGGGTTGGTCTGCGGCGTCAGGAAGTAGCCGCCGAGGTTCTCCTCGGGGCCCATGCCGGTCGAGGCGACGAGGTGCACGCCGGTGGAGCGGGACAGCGCCTCGTACAGCTTCACGTCGCGGCCGTGGAACATGCCCGTGCTGTCGACGAGGGTGCCGCCACCGGCCTCCTTGAAGGCGGTGAGCTTGGCGGCCAGCACCTCGAAGATCTCGGCGCGGTCCATCGAGATGTCGTGGCCGTGCTCGGCGCCGGGAACGACGGAGAGCAGGGCCTCGTGGATCGCCACGACGCCGAGGGAGTCGGCGGGCACGGGCCCGAGGACGGTGTTCACAGTGGTCATACCAAGGCTCCTCGGGTGGTCGGCTTCAGGAGCCGTTTGAGCTTCGCGGGCGGGGTGGCGTGGTTGACCGCGACGACGGTCTGCGGGGCGGTCTCGTCGGGCCAGGCCAGCAGCGCCGCGCCGGCGGCGAGCGAGCCGTCGAGCACGGCCGGCTCCCCCTGGGGGTCGCCCGGGCCGACCATCTTCACGTCGAGCCCGAACTGTTCGGTCCAGGAGTACCGGGAGGGCCGGTACGCGGGGGCGTCGTCCCCGTGCAGCAGCGACATCGCCGCGGCGCGGGCCTGCTCGACGGCGTTGGTCCAGCTGGGGATCCGGGTGAGGGCACCGTCGCCGGTGGTGAGGACGGCGACGTCGCCGGCCGCGACCACGCGCGGGCTGACCCGGCAGCGCTCGTCGACGAGCACCCCGCCGGCCACCGGCAGCCCGGACCCGGCCAGCCACTCGACGTTGGGCACGTCGCCGACCGCGGAGACGATGAGGTCGGCCTCCAGCCGCTGACCGTCGGCGGTCTCGACCCCGGTCGGGAACGGCGTGCCCAGCAGCCGGACCCCGCCGTGGGTGAGGACGAACCGGACGCCGGCCCGCTCGGCGACGGAGCGGACGTGGCCGCCCACCGCCGTCCCGAGCAGCCGGTCCAGCGGGGGCGCGAGGTCGACGACGGTCACCTCCTTGCCCAGGGCGCGGGCCGTGGAGGCGATCTCCATGCCGAGGAAGCCCCCGCCGACGACCAGCACCGACGACGCGCGGCCGAGGTCGTCACGCAGCCGGAGGCCCTCGTCGTAGCTGCGCAGCACCCGCTCCGCCTGGTTGGCCGTGCCGATGCGGCGGGCGCGCGCGCCGGTGGCGATGACCAGGCCGTCGTAGCGGACCGGCCCGCCCGGGGTGAGGACGACGCGGTTCTCGGTGTCCAGCCCGCTGGCCGGCGTGCGCAGGTGCAGGTCGACCTCCTCGGACAGCGGCGCGAGGACCACGTCGTCGGCGGTCTCCCGCCCGGCCAGGACGCCCTTGGACAGCGGCACCCGGGTGTAGGGCGGCAGATCCTCGTCGCTGAGCACCGTGATCCGGCCGTCGAAGTCCTCCATGCGGAGCGTCTCGACCGCGGTCAGCGCCGCGATGGACCCGCCGACGACGACGACGTCCCGCACCCTCAGTTCTCGATCCGCAGCGCGGCCACCGGGCAGACCCGCGCGCCGGCCTCCGCCTTGCGCTCCAGCTCCGCGGGCACGGACTCGTGCAGCAGCACCACGATGGCGTCGTCGTCCAGCTCGTAGACCTCGGGTGCGGTGTCGGCGCACAGCCCGTGGCCCTCGCACCGCTCGCGGTCGGCAGCGATCCTCATGCCGGCACCACCTCGAGGACGGGCAGCGAGTCGATGCTGCGGGTCGCGTTGTGCGGGACCCGCACCTCCGCGCCGACCACGAGGCGCCCGACGCGACGGACCAGCGCGTCGATCACGGCGTGCGCCTCCAGGCGGGCCAGCCCCTGGCCGGCGCAGCCGTGGATGCCGTAGCCGAGCGAGAGGTGGTCGACGGGGTTGCGCCGGACGAGGAACTCGTCGGGGTTCTCGTAGTGCCGCGGGTCGCGGTTGCCGGCGCCGAGGCAGACCGCCACGCGGGCACCCGCGGGGATCAGGACGCCCTGGAGCTCGACGTCCCTCGTCGCCTGCCGGCCCCAGACGTTGATCGGCGCCCAGAAGCGGAGCACCTCGTTGAAGGCGGCCGGGACGAGCGAGACGTCCTCGCGGACGATCGCCAGCTGCTCGGGGTGCGCGGCGAACAGGGCGATGATGTTGCCGATCGCGCTGACGGTGTTCTCCACACCGGCCGCGAGGTACTGGTGGATGATCGGCCCGGCCGAGCCCGGCGGGATCGCACCGCGCTCCTCGGCCTCGAAGATGCCGCGGCCGATCGAGCCCTCGGCCAGGTCGCCCTTGGTGACCGTCGAGCACCAGGCGTACAGCTCGCCGGCGATGGGGAAGCTCTCGGCGGTGCGCTGGTTGAGCGGGCCGATCACCTGGTTGGCCGCCTTGCCCCAGTCGAGCATGTGGCCGCGCACCTCGCCGGTGAACCCGACGAGGTCGGCGACGATCTCCAGGGGGAAGGCGCGCGCGATCGAGTCGATGGCGTCGAACGAGCCGGACGCGACCAGGTCGGCGACGAGCGCGTCGGCCTTGGCGTCGATCTGCCCCTTGAGCCCGCGCAGGGCGCGCGGTGAGAGGTTCTCGGTCAGCGCGGCCCGCAGGGCCGTGTGCTGCGGCGGGTCGGAAGCGAGCGAGGTGCCCTGCAGCGCCTCGTTGACCATCGGGTTGAAGCCGATGCCGTGCGCCGAGGAGAAGGTCTCCCAGTCGCCCAGGGCGTCCCGGACGACGTCGTACCGGGTGAGGGCGTAGACGTCGTTCGACGGCAGGTGCACGACCCCACCGAGCTCGCGCAGCTCGGCGTAGTGCGGGTACGGGTCGAGGAGGACCTCGTCGGAGAAGAGGTCGATGTCGGAGGTGGGGACGGACATGCGTACTCCTCGGCTTTCGGACGTCGTTGTCAGGGGTGGAGCTGGTCGGCTACTGAGGACGCGAGGCCCGCGGTACGGCCGCGACGACACGGTGACCGACATCATGTCCCTTGACTTTACGCACTGTCAATCGAAATGCCGGAGGATTTCTCGACCCGGGTTCGGCGACCACGGATGGGGCCCCGGCCGCCCGCGAGCGCGGGGTCGGCACGGGGCCCTGATTTATGGTTGGACGGTGAGTCTCCGCGAAGCCCAGAAGCGCATGACCCGTGAGCTGCTGCTCAAGGAGGGCCTGGGGCTGTTCGAGGCAAAGGGCTACGCCGCGACGACCATCGACGACATCGCCGCCGCAGCCGGCACGACCCGGCAGACGTTCTACCTGCACTTCTCGTCGAAAGCGCACCTCCTCCGCGAGCTCATCACGGCCGTCAACGTGATCCTGACGGAGGCCGACGACCCGCCACTGGCGGCCGTGGTCGCGTCCGGCGATCCGGAGGTCATCCGCGCCTGGCTCGGGCGCAAGATCGACCAGTGGCCGGAGATCCGGCCCTACATCACTGCGGCCCACGAAGGCGCGGCGTCGGACGCGGAGATCCAGGAAGCGATCGACCAGTGGTTCGAGAGCGCCATCGGGGACATTCACGAGGGGCTCGACCGCGCCGACCGTTTCACGCCGTCGTCACGTCGCGTCCGCGGCACGCTCGCGTTCGGCCAGCTCGAATTCGCGTCCGTGCGCTGGATGCGGCACGGGTGGGACGTCGACCGCGACGAAACGCACAACCTGCTGACCGAGTCCTGGTGCGCCCTGCTCGTCGACTGACTCCCGCCGCCGGCTGACCAGCCGGTCGGGATGCTCGCCCGGGCGGACCGGGCACACCGTTGCGTGGACGCCCGCGGCGGGTCCCTGTCGAGGGTCTCCCTCCGGCGCGCACGACGGACCGGCGACTGCAGCGGCGGCGCCGGCGCGCGCCCTGCGCACGGTGCCGTCGAGGCGGTCCGGACAGCCGTCATCGGGCTTTCGCTTGACGTGCTGTCAAGTGACCTGTCACCCTGTTAGCCCCGTCACAAGGCTGTACCAACAGGAGGCGCTCGTGCCATTCGTTCCCCGCTGCTCTCCGGGATCCTGCCGGGTGCCGCAGTCGTGACGACCGTGTCGCCCGGGGCCGCTTCGTCCGCCGCGTCCGCGCCGGCGGAATCCGCACCGGCGGACCGGGGCAGCCGGCGATCCCCGCTCGCCGACATCGGCGCCCGGTTCGCCGTCGTCGGCGTCTGGATCGCGCACATCGCGCTCTACGGGGCTCTCGAGCCCGACCGGTTCCTCACGATCGGCACATTCCAGACGATCTTCGCCAGTCAGCAGGCCCTGGTCTTCCTCACCGCCGCGCTCCTGTGCACCATCTGCGTGGGCGAGTTCGTCGACCTCTCCGTCGCGTCCGTGCTCGGTCTGAGCGCCACCCTGCTCCCCGTGCTGGTCGTGGACCACGGCTGGAACGTGTGGGCGGCGTCGCTCGCAGCGATCGCCGCGACCACCCTGGTCGGTGCGGTGAACGGCTTCCTCGTCGTGCGCCTGCGCGTCAACACCATCGTGGTGACGCTCGGGATGGGGACCCTGCTGCTCGGGGTGGCCCTGTGGCTGACCGACCTGACCACGAAGAGCGGCCTCCCCCGCGGGTTCGGCGAGATCTCGCTGTACCGGTTCGCGGGGCTGCCGGTGTCCTTCTACTGGGGCCTGCTGCTCATGCTCGGTTTCGCCTACCTGCTCACGTTCACCCCTCTCGGCCGCAATATGCGCTTCGTCGGTGCCAACCGCGAGGTGAGCCGGCTCGCCGGGGTCCGGGTCGACCGGATCCGGTTCGGCGCCTTCGTCGCCGCCGGGGTGATCGGTGGCATCGGCGGCGTGCTGTCGGCCGCCGCTGTGGGCGGGTTCGATCCGGGCTCGTCGCAGACCTACCTGCTGCCCACATTCGCGGCGACCTTCCTCGGCACCGCCGTGCTCCTGCCCGGGCGCTTCAACCCGCTCGGCACCTGGATCGCCGTCTACTTCCTGGCCACCGGGATCCTCGGCCTGAACCTGCTCGGCTTCACCGGCTGGGTGACCAGCGTCTTCTACGGCGGCGTGCTGGTGCTCGCCGTGACGATCAGCTCCGTCCTGAACCGCCGCTCGGGCTGACCCTCCGCGCGCCCCGCACCTCCCCAGTCCCGCGGGCTCCTCCCGCACCCCCCGTCGAAAGGTTCACCACCCGATGTCCACTCGCCGGACCACCCTCCTGAAGGCCGGCACCGCTGCCTTCGCCGCGATGCTCATGACCGCCTGCTCACCCGGCACGACCAGCGACAGCGGCTCCTCGAGCGGCTCGTCCAGCGGCGCGCACCCGGCGCTCGCCGAGGTCCGGGCCGACCTCGACACGGCCATGAAGCCGCGGGACGGCTTCGCGGTGCCCAGCGATCCGGTCGACCCGTCAGCGCTGAAGGGGAAGACCGTCTACTACATCCCGCTGACGGCCCAGGTCGGCGTCTTCCAGCTGTACGGCAAGCGGATCGGCGAGGCCCTCGACAGCGTCGGTGTCGCCCTGCAGATCTGCGACGGCGGCGCGAACCCCTCGCAGATCGGCGGCTGCCTCGACCAGGCGACGAGCGCGAAGGCCGCCGCGATCGTCACCGACTCGATCCCCTACGGGATGGCGGGCAACGGCATCGACGCGGCGCGCCAGGCCGGCATCCCGGTGATCATCGCCAACCAGGTCGCCGACGACCATCACCCGGCCGACAAGACCCTGGCCTACGTGAACGCGCCGACGTCGAAGATGGTCGCCAGCGTCGCCGATTGGATGATCGTCGACTCCGGCGGCAAGGCCTCGGTCGTTCTCCAGAAGGACACCGACAACCCCTCGACCGCCGCCTGGGGCGACGCGGGCGCGAAGGAGTTCGCCGACCGGTGCCCCGACTGCACGGTGGTGGTCAACGAGATCTCGGCGTCCAACTTCCCGCTCATCCCGTCATCGACCAGCTCAGCGCTCCTGAGCAACCCCGACACCGACTACGTGCTCAGCGAGTTCGAGGTGTTCGTGCAGCCCACCCTCGGCGGCATCCAGCAGTCTCCGAACGCGGCGAAGATCAAGGTCGGCGCGGCGGCCGCCTCGCTGGACGGCCTGAAGATGGTCGCCGGTGGCACCCAGCTGCACGCCGACGTCGCACAGAACTTCCGCTACCAGGGCTGGGCCACGGCCGACGCGATCTTCCGCATGGTCGCCGGGCAGAAGGTGCCCGAGTACGACGTGTCGTACCGGCTGTTCACCGCCGACAACATCGGCGACATCCAGGTGACCGCCGACGCGGAGGCCTCCGGCGAGTGGTTCGGCCCGACCGACTACCTGAAGAAGTTCGCCACCCTGTGGGGCCGGAATTGAGCCCTGCCACAACCGACATGGCCGTGGCTGACACCTCGGCACCCGCCCGCAGTGAGGAGGGGCCGGCCGTGCAGCGACTGACCGTCGAGGGCCTCTCCAAGACCTTCGGCCGGTACCGGGCGCTGCGCGGCGTCCACCTGGACGTGGCCCCCGGTGAGATCCACGGGCTGATCGGCCAGAACGGGTCCGGCAAGTCCACCCTGGCCAAGGTCCTCACCGGGTTCCACGCACCGGATCCGGGCGGCCGCGTGCTTGTGGACGGGACGCCCCTGCGGCTGCCCGTGCGGCTGCGGGAGGCCCAGGCCCGCGGTGTGGCGGTCGTCCACCAGAGCCTCGGTCTGGTCGGCGACCACACGGTCGTCGAGAACCTCCGGGTGGGCCGGTTCCGTGCCGGCCGGCTCACCCGGGCCATCCGGTGGCGGGAGGAGCGGGCGGCCGGGGCCGGCGTCCTCGAGCGGCTCGGCCACCCGGTGCCCCTGGACGCGCGGGTGGCCGACCTGTCCGAGGAGGACCGGGCGACCGTCGCGATCGCCCGGGCACTGCAGGACGCCGAGCCCGGCCGCGGCGTGATCATCTTCGACGAGTCCACCCGGTCGCTGAGCCGCAGGAGCATGGAGCACTTCTACGACCTGCTCGACGACATCGTCACCACGGGCACGTCGGTGCTGCTCATCAGCCACCACATGGAGGAGGTGCTCGAGGCCACCGACCGGGTCACCGTCCTCCGCGACGGCCTCGTCGTCGAACAGGGCCTCCGCACGGCGGACCTCACCGAGAGCGACCTCGTTCGCGCGGTGATGGGCCGGCCGCTCGAATCGCTCACCGCGGCGAGCGCGGCACCGGGCACGGTTCGCCCGGTACGCGACGGGGCGGCGGAGCCCGTCGTGGTCCGGGGGGTGTCCGGACGGCTGGTTGCCGCCCTGGACCTGGAGATCGGGCGTGGTGAGGTCGTCGGCGTCACCGGACTGGCCGACTCGGGTCACGACGAGCTGCCCTACCTGCTGGCCGGGGCGCACCCGGCCCGCGCCGGCACGCTGCAGGTCGGCGACCACGTCCTCGACCTGCGGAACGGCACGACGGCGGACGCTATGGCGGCAGGCGTGGTGCTCGTCCCCGAGAGCCGGGAACGGGAGGGCCTGGCGCTGGACCTGTCCGTCGCCGACAACATCCTCCTCCCCCGCCGTCGGGGCCGGGCGGCCGTCCTGCCGCTGGAGCGGCGCGCGGAGAATGCGGTCGTCGGGACGTGGGTGGCCGCACTCGACGTCCGCCCGCCGGACCCGAGCCGGCCGGTCGGCACGCTGAGCGGCGGCAACCAGCAGAAGGTCCTGCTGGCCAAGTGGCTGGCCACGGGGCCGGCGTTGCTCGTCCTGCACGAGCCGACCCAGGCGGTCGACGTCGGCGCGCGGCAGACGATCACGGCGGCCGTGCGCACGGCGGCGGCCGAGGGGCGCGCGGTGCTGGTCGCGGGCAGCGACGAGACGGAACTGACGATGCTCTGCGATCGCGTGCTGGTGTTCCGCGACGGGCAGCCGGTCGCCGAGCTCTCCGGGGACTTCAGCCCGGACGACATCACCACGTCGCTCTTCTCCGGGCACATCCGCAAGTCGCTGCGCTCGAAGGCCCGGCCGGAACCGACACCGCACGTTCCCTGAGCCCGGGACGACCCGGCCCGCGGCGCCCCCGATCGGCATGCTCGCGGGGCGCCGCCGGGTCCGGGCCGGCCGAGCGTCAGGAGGCGCTGGGCAGGACCTCCGCCCGACCGGCGTCCTGGCGCCCGACTCGCGAGCCGCCACCGAGGCCCGCGAGCTCCGCTCGAGCGGCACGGCGCGCGAGCTGCACCGGGTCACCAGAACGCCGGTGCACCCCCTGTCGCCACTGACCACGCAGAGTCTGCGCGAGGCGCTCGACGACGAGCATGGGCGACGGACCCGTCAGCAGGTCGCCCCTGCGCACGAGGCTGCCGCCTGCAGGCCGGAGGCAGTCACGTGGCTTCGCGGTCGATCTGCATCACGACAGCCTTCGGCTCGGTGAAGAACTCGCGGCTGAAGTTGCCGCCCTCGCGCCCCACTCCGGAGTCGCCGACGCCGCCGAACGGGGTGCGGAGATCGCGGATGAAGAAACAGTTCACCCACACCGTGCCGGCGCGCAGCCGGGAGGCCACGCGGTGCGCTCGCGAGAGGTTCTCCGTGAACAGCATGGCGTTGAGCCCGTAGCGGGTGTCGTTCGCGAGGCCGACCACCTCCTCCTCGGAGTCGAACCGGTTGACCACGCAGACCGGACCGAAGATCTCTTCGCAGTACGCGGGAGCGGTCAACGGCAGGTCGGTGATGATCGTGGGACGCACCAGCCACCGGCCGTCCTCGTCGACGCCGCCGGTGAGGATCTTCCCGCCGTCGAGCCCGACGCCCTCGACGTAGGACGAGACCTTCTCGAAGTGCTTGCGGCTCGCCAGGCTCGAGAAGCGTGTCCGCGGGTCGAACGGATCCCCGATGGTCAGCGCTTCGGCCGCCTCGGTGAACCGCGCCATGAACTCGTCGTAGATGCCCGAGGCGACGAACAACCGCGACCCGGCCAGGCAGACCTGCCCGGAGTTGCGGAAGATCGCCTCGACGGCCCAGTGGACCGCGTTGTCGAGGTCGGCGTCGTCGAACACGATGTTGGCGCCCTTGCCGCCCAGTTCCAAGGAGACCGGTGCGAGGTGGCCGGCAGCGGACGCCATCACCCTCCGCCCGGTCGCCGACGAACCGGTGAACGTGACCCGGTCGACCCGGTCGTCGGCGGTCAGCGAGGACCCCGCCGGGTCGCCGTGCCCGTTGAGCACGTTGAGGACCCCCGGGGGCAGGCCGGCCTCGACCGCGAGCCTGCCGAGGAGGGTCACCGAGGCCGGAGTGTCCTCCGAGGGCTTGATGACACAGGTGTTGCCCCAGGCGATCGCCGGGGCGATCTTCCACGTCGCCATCATCAGCGGGAAGTTCCAGGGGCTGATCGCCGCGACGACGCCGGCGGGCCCGTACTCGCTGTAGGAATGGTGGCCGGAGTCCATCGGGTAGACCTCGCCGCAGTGGTCGCGCTGGTGGTCGGCGAAGAAACGGAAGTTCCACACCGATCGCCCCACGTCGTGCTTGGCCTGGTCGAACGGCTTGGCCATGTTCGTCGTGTCCAACGTGGCGAGGTCGTCCGCGCGCTGCTCCATGAGATCGGCGAGCCGGTGGATCGCGGCCGCCCGCTCCACCCGGCCCATGCGCGGCCACGGCCCGTCGTCGAAGGCGTGGCGCGCGCTCGCCACCGCCCGGGCGGCGTCCTCCGGGCCTGCCTCGGCCGCCTGGGCCCACACCTCCTGCGTCCAGGGATTCCAGACGTCGAAGCGGGCGCCGTCGGTCGATTCCGCCTCCTCGCCGTCGATGACGTGGCCGAAGAACTGCAGCTCGCTCACGTCGTGCCTGCCCTTCGTTCCGCGATGGTCACGTCGCCCGCGGCCCAGTGCGTCGCGGGAACCTCGCGGATCACGACGCGGACGGAATCCTTGGGAGCCCCGACGGCATCGACAGCCGCCTGGGTCAGTCCGGCGATGAGTGCCCTGAGCTGGTCAGGACTCCGCCCCTCGACCATGGTCACCTCGATGAGTGGCATCGCGATCAGTCCTCCCCGCCGTTGAGGAAGACCGACCCCAGGTGGGTGAAGTGGAACGCGACGGAGGCGCCCGGCGGTGCGAAGACGGCGTCGGTCATCCCTCCGGTGAGCACGATCCAGCCGGCCTCGATCGCGTGACCGCGCCGGGCGAGATCGTTCGCCGCCAATGCCAGAGCCTCGCCGGGATGCCCCTGGACGGCCGCGCCCGTGGCCGAGTCGACGACGACGCCGTCGACCTCGACGAGTGCGGCCTCGAGCGAGAGGTCGAGACCCGACGGCGGCAATCCGACCGGGCCGGTGACGAACGCCGCGGACGATGCGTTGTCGGCCGCCACGTCACCGGCCGTGAACCGGAAGTCCCGGAAACGGCTGTCGATGATCTCCGCCCCGCCCCACACCGAGTCGACGGCCGACATCGCCTGGGCGCAGGTCACGCCTGGTCCCTCGAGCCGTGCGCCCATGAGGAAGACGATCTCGGGCTCCACCCGAGGATGGATCAGGCGCGACTGGGGAACCGGGTCGCCGACCGGCAGGACCATCGCGTCGGTGAGCCACGCGACGAACGGGAAGTGCACCCCCATGCGGCGCTGCTTGGCGCGGCTGGTGAGGCCCAGCTTGACCCCGATCAGCTTCTCACCGCGCTCGAGCCGCTTGTCCAGGTTGAGGTCCTGGATCCGGTAGCCGGTCTCGAGATCGAGCTCGGGCCACTCGTCGGTGAACGGCGGACGCTCGATGCGTTCGTCCTCGCAGCGCAGCAGTTCGGCGGCGACGGACACGACGTCCCAGCCCCCCGGCGGCGCCGGGGCCGGACCTGCGCTCCCCCCGGCCATCACCGGACCCCTGCGCCCGCGAGGTCGCCGAGCTCCTGCTCCTGGGCGAGCTGGACGGCGATGTCGATGATCATGTCCTCCTGGCCACCGACATAGCCGTACTCCCCCACCTTCTGCAGGATCGCGTGTGCCGGCACCCCGTACCGTTGCGCTGCCCGTTCCGCGTGGAGCAGGAACGATGAATAGACCCCGGCGTACCCCTGGGTGATCGACGCCCGGTCCATCCAGGGCAACCGTGGGATGAACGGGCGGACGACCTCCTCGGCGGCCGACAGCACCTCGCCCAGGTCGACACCGGTGCGGACGCCCAATCGGTCGAAGGTCGCGGCCAGCACCTCGGTGGGCGAGTTGCCGGCCCCGGCGCCGAGGGCACACAGCGCCCCGTCGATCTGCCGGGCACCGGCCTGGTAGGCCAGCACGGAGTTGGCGATGCCGAGGCTGAGGTTCTGGTGACCGTGGAAACCGACCTGTGCGCCGTCCCGGTCGATCTCGCCGACCACCGCCTCGACCCGCGCCTGTGCGTCGGAGAGCACCAGGGCACCCGCGGAGTCCACGACGTAGACGCACTGAGCGCCGGCATCCACCATGATCCGCGCCTGCTGCGCCAGAACCTCCGGGGTGGCCCGGTGCGCGAGCATGAGGAACCCGACCGTCTCCATCCCGAGCGCCCGGGCCTCGCCGAAGTGCTGGATGGAGACGTCCGCCTCGGTGCAGTGCGTAGCGATCCTCGCCACCGATGCCCCCACGGCGTGCGCACGGCGCAGGTCGTGGACGGTCGCGAGGCCCGGCAGCATGAGGATCGCGATCTTGGCGCGGGCCGCCTCGTCGACCGCGGCCGCGATGAGGTCGAGCTCGTCCACGAGGCTGAAGCCGTAGTTGAAGCTCGAGCCTCCCAGCCCGTCGCCGTGACTCACCTCGATCACCTGCACGCCCGCGCGGTCCAGGGCGGAGACGACGCCGCGCACCTGCTCGACGGTGTACTGGTGGCTCATCGCGTGCGAGCCGTCTCGCAGCGTGGAGTCGGTGATCCTGAGATCGGTCGGGCCGCCGGCGGTGGGCAGGTGCTCCCGGACCTCGCTCTCGCTCACCTCCCGCGTGACCACGGGGACGTCCTCCGGTCGGATCGTCATGTCGGCCATGGCGGTCAGACACCTGCCCTCTCGGCGCTGTTCTCCGCGAGGTCGCCGAGGTCGGCGGCGGACTTCCAGGACGAATCGACGCCGAGCCGGTGGGCGAGCATCAGGTCCCCGACCCGGGCCGCGGCGGCGGTGATGATGTCGAGGTTGCCGGCGTAGTCGGGCAGGTAGTCGCCGCGCCCCTTCACCTCGATGGGGATGAACACCCGGGCCTGGTTGCGCCACGCCTCCCGGGCGGGGTCGAACTGCGGGTCGGCGCGCAGGTGGTACCCGGGCACGTACTCCTGCACGGTGGCGACCATGGCGTGGATGGATTCCACGATCCGGTCCTGGAGCTCGCCGGCCTCACCGCCCTCGGGCGGGATGGCGCAGAACACGGTGTTGCGCATCATCAGCGGCGGTTCCACGGGGTTCAGGATGATGATCGCCTTCCCGCGCTCGGCGCCACCGACCGCCTCGACGGCAGCCGCCGTCGTCTCGGTGAACTCGTCGATGTTGGCGCGGGTCCCCGGACCGGCGGACCGGCTGGAGACCGACGCGACGATCTCGGCGTACGGCACCGGGACCACGGCCGAGACCGCATGGACCATCGGCACGGTCGCCTGGCCGCCGCAGGTGATCATGTTGACGTTCAGGGCGTCGAGATTGAACGAGAGGTTGACCGGAGGGCACAGGTAGGGCCCGACCGCCGCCGGCGTGAGGTCGACGGCGAGGATGCCGGCCTCGGCGTAGCGCGGGGCGTTGGCCTGGTGCGCCTTCGCCGAGGTGGCCTCGAAGACGATGTCGGGTAGCTCGTCCTGGGCGAGCAGCCAGTCGACCCCTTCCGCACTCGCCTCGAGGCCCATCCGGGCGGCCCGGCGCAGCCCGTCGGACGTGGGGTCGACGCCGACCATGAAGCGCGGCTCGATGATGTCGCTGCGGCGCATCAGCTTGAACATGAGGTCCGTGCCGATGTTGCCGGGGCCGACGATGGCCGCCGTGCCTCTCGTCCTGGTCATCTGGTCCTCTCAGTCGGTGGCGAACCGGGCGGTCACGGAGCCCAGTCCGGCGAAGGTCGCGGTGACGGTGTCCCCTGCGGCGACGGGGACCATGGCGCACACGGAGCCCGGCAGGATGACGTGGCCGGCCTCCAGGGTCACGCCCCGGGCGCCGAGGGTGTTGGCGAGCCAGACCAGGGCCGTGATCGGCGAGCCGAGAACGGCCCCGCCGGCCCCCGTCCCGGCGACCGAGCCGTTGCGGGTCATCACCCCACCGGCGAGGCGCAGGTCCACCTCGCGCAGGTCCGTCGGAGTGGAGCCGAGGACGACGGCTCCGGAGCTCGCGTTGTCGGCGATCGTGTCGAACAGCCCGATCTTCCAGTCCTCGATCCGGCTGTCGACGATCTCGAGGGCGGGCAGGACGAAGTCGACGGCGGCGATGGCCTCGTGGACGGTGACGCCGGGCCCGCGCAACGGTGTGGCGAGCACGAACGCCACCTCGGGCTCGATCCGGGGCTGGAGGAACCGTCCGATGGGGATCGGCGCGTGCTCGAGGTGGAAGAAGTCGTCGAGGAGGTGGCCGAAGTCGGGCTCGTCCACACCGAGCAGGCGCTGCATGGCCGCGCTGGTCAGCCCGACCTTGTGCCCCTTGACCGTCCGTCCGCCGCCGATGAACTCGTGCATCTGCAGCAGCTGGATCGCGTAGGCGTCCTCGAGCGTCATGTCGTCGTAGGTCGTGGTCAGCGGGGCGATCGCCTTGCCGGAGGCGTAGGCCTCGAGCAGCTGCCGGGCGGCCTCGGACCGGGTCATCTGGTCCACGGCATCTCCTCCTCGCAGGGGGCCGGGCGGACGCCGGTCACAGCTTCAGCTCGAGCCGGGGACAGGTCGGGCGCGAGACGCAGATCAGCATCCGGTCCATGGCGGCCTGTTCCTTCTTGGTGAGGACCAGGTCACGGTGGTCGACCGTGCCCGTCACGATCGGGGTGAGGCACGACCCGCAGATGCCGTCGCGGCAGTCGTTCTCCACCTCGACACCGAGCGCGAGCACCTTCTCGAGGATGTTCGCCTCCGGGGGCAGCCGCAGGGTGTGGCCGGACTCGGTCAGGACCAGCTCGTAGGAGTCCGCGTCCATCGGCGGGGCCGTCTCGGTCTCGACGCCGGTACGGCTGAACAACTCGAACCGCACGACGTCCTGCTCGGGGCCGAGCACGGCCGTCGCCGCTCGCTCGACCGCCTGGAGGAGACCGACCGGCCCGCAGACGTACACCAGACCGCCGTCGGGCAGGGAGCGGACGATCGCCTCCAGGTCGGGACGCCCGTCGACGTCCTCGGCGAGGAAGGTGCACCGCGGGCCGATCGCCTCGAGACGTCGGCGGAAGGCCATCGAGGAGGCGGTGCGGCCGCCGTAGACGAGCTGGAACGGCCGATCCTGACGGGCGAGCTGCTCGGACATCGCCAGGAGAGGGGTGATCCCGATCCCGCCCGCGACGAGGGCGTACGCGGGAGCGTCCTCGAGCTGGAAGTGGTTCTTGGGCCGGGTGACGAGGAGTCGGTCACCCACCCGCAGCTGGTCGTGGATGTAGGTCGAACCGCCACGTGATTCCGGCTCTCGCAGCACCGCGATCTGCCAGGAGGACCGGTCGCCGGGGTTGCCGCACAGCGAGTACTGGCGGGTGGTGCCGTCGGGGACGTAGACGTCGATGTGCGCGCCGGGCTCCCACATGGGGAGCGGGTCGTCGCTCTCGATCCGGGCCAGCCGCAGGGACACCACGCCCTCGGCCTCCCACGTCATCTGGGTGACGCGGAGTTCGCGCTGCTCAACCACGACGTTCCTCTTCCGGCAGACCGAGCAGGGCCCGGACCGCGGCGAATGCCGCGTCCGGCCGGGCCGGGTCGAACCACACCGACGGGATACCGAGGGCCTCGGCTCCCCGGATGTTGGCCATCTGGTCGTCCAGGAAGACCATGTCGCCGAAGTCGAGGCCGAGCCGCTCGGCGAGGATCTCGTAGAGCCGCGGGTGCGGCTTCCAGTAGCCCTCCACGGAGGCGTCGACCAGCACGTCGACGTCACCGACGATCTCGATCTCCTCGACCCACTGCGGCGAGTGGAAGGTGCGCAGGTCGTTGGTGAGGATCGCGACCGGGTGGCCGGCGGCCCGGGCGTCACGCACCAGGGCGCGAGCTCCCTCCCGCACCAGCTCCGGCCGGGCCGGCTCGTAGAGGTGCGCGATCATCGCCGTGATGTCCGGGCCGGTGCCGCCGGCGTCGTGCCACTCCCGGGCCCGGTTCGCCCAGTAGGCCCGCTCGGTGATCCGGCCCTGCTGGAGGTCGGTCCAGCTCGGGTCCGGGCGCGCCGCGGTCGCGAGCGGCCCCCGCTCGAAGAGGAGCTCGTGGGCCGGCGTGCCCGGACGGCCGCCGACGAGCTCGAAGGGCGTCAGCAGCACGGGGCCACCGAAGTCGAGGACGAGCGCGGGGGCCCCCATCAGTGCTCCGGTTCCTCGATGATGGCCCGCGCGAACAGCACGACGTTGCCGGTCCACCGGCAGCCGGCGCACCAGGTGAGGAAGATCCGGTCGGCGCCGCTCCACCACTCGGAGACGAGTCCCCGCTCCAGCGACGTGGCGCACATCGGGCAGAACTTCGGCCGGTCCAGCAGGTGACGCGCGGCGTCGGGGGCGAACCAGTCACCGGCCGGCGGCAGCCGGTGCGGGTCCGGCGGGAGCGAGGGCATGGGCCGAGGGAGTGCCGCGCGGCCCTCCGTCTCGTCCAGGTCACGCACCGGAGGCAGCCTTCTCGCGCGCCGTGGCCGCGGCGTGGTGGAGGGCGAGCAACTCCTCACGGATGGGGCTGTAGCGCATGGATCCGCCGTTGATCCACGCGTCGATGAAGTCGGTGCCGGCGCCGAACTTGTCCTTCTCGCAGGGCAGGTGGATGACGTCGTGCTTCTCGCGGACGACGCCCGGCGGGTCCTCACCGTCCTCGACCGCCGCCATGGCCTCCTTGAACATCTTCCGGAGCATCGCCACGCCCTGGTCCGAGCGGCCGAGGTGCTCCTGCGAACGGTCGGTGATCGCGCCCTGGGAGACCCAGGCCATGACGTCCTGGCCTTCCACGTAGTCGGTGATGAACTCGCCGTCCGCATCGCGGAAGGGGAACTCGTACACGACCGGCCGCTCCTGCTTCGCCCACTCGCCGCCCTCGGGGTGGTGGAGGGTGTAGAAGAGCTTCCACGTGGTCGTGTCGTCGATCGGCACCCGGATCTGCATCTGGTCGATCCACATGCCGCCGACGCGCATCCCGTACGGGAACATCAGCGGGTGGCCGATGGCCCAGTCGTCGTTGTCCTCGCCATGACCCTCGAGCACGCGGCGCTTGATGATGCCGTACTCGAACTCGTCGAACGCCACCTTGATGTGCTTCTTCTGGAAGGACTTGGGGGCCTCGAAGCCCTGGGTCTGACCGAGGAACTCGAAGTAGTAGCCGTGCAGCCACTCGACGTGGTGCGGGTCCACGGAGTTCTCCATGATCTGCAGCCAGTTGCACGGCAGGGTCGCGGTGCCCACCTCGCGGATGCCGTCGAGGACGTAGACGTCGAACCGCGGCAGTTCCGGCACCGGACCGGGGCCGACGTAGACCCAGACCATCCCGCCCATCGTCTGCGCGGACCCCGCCTTGGCCTTGATCTTGTCGCGGAACGTGGTGTTGTCGTTCTCGGCCGGCTGCTCCACGCACTGGCCGGTGAAGTCGTACTTCCAGCCGTGGTAGCCGCAGCGGATCCCGTCCTCGTGCACGACGCCGTAGGTCAGCGACGCGCGGCGGTGCGGGCAGGACTCGCCGATGATCCCGTACCGACCGGACGGCGTCTTGTAGAGCGTCCAGTTCTCTCCCAGCAGCCGCACCGTCTTGCTGGGCTTGACGTCGAAGTCCGCTTCGAACGCGATGGGGTACCAGTACCGGCGGAGGAGCTCTCCCATCCTGGTGCCCGGGCCGACGCTGGTCAGCTCCTCGTTCTGCTCCACGGTGAGCATCTGTTCGTTCTCCTTCTCTGCCTGGACCCTGGTGACGATCCGGGCGGTCGGGCGGGCCCCGCGACGCCGACGGTCGCGGGGCCTCGAGGGCTACAGGATGGTGACGGTGCCGGTGTTGCCGTCGACCCGGATCATCTGGCCGGTCGTGATGTTCTTCGTCCCGAACGCCGTGCCGGTCACGGCCGGCAGGCCGTACTCCCGGCAGACGATGGCGGCGTGACTCATCATTCCGCCGACATCGGTGACCGTGGCCTTGATCTTGCCGAAGACCGGAGCCCAGGACGGCGCGGTCAGCGGGGCGACGAGGATCTCGCCGTCCTCGATCTGCCCGATCTGGTCGGCGGAGGAGATGACCCGCGCCGGACCCTCCACGAGGCCCGGTGAGGCCGCGAACCCGGTGAGCACGCCGTCCTTCCCCGCGTCCCCCGTGTTGAGCCACGCCGTGACCGAGTCGGAGGTGATGCCCCAGAGCATCACCGTGAACGGCTCGGTCACGACCTCCGGCGGAACGCCGAGCGCGGGCGGCCCCGACCACTGCTTGAGCGCCTCGTGGATGGCACGACGCCGCTCGATCTGCTTCGGCCAGTAAGCGGGACCGCGCGCGGGGGCACCCACGGCCCAGGCGGAATAGAGGTCCCACAGGACGTCGGCCAGCTCGTTGCGCCGGAACATGAAGACGTCGTCGACGTCGACGATGAAGCCCGCGGCCTGCAGCACCCGGCCCAGATCACGCATCTTGCGCCACAGGACCGAGTGCGCCCAGTGCTCGACGTAGAAGTTGTGGTTCTCGACGTACGGGAACACCGTCCGCGACAGACCCAGCTTCGCGTCGAAGGCGGCGCGGTCCTCCTCGGAGTCGAGCAGGTCGCGGTACTCGCCGACGACACGGTCGCGCTCGGCGTGCAGCGCCGCGACCGGCCGGTCGAGGTCGACGCCGTCCTTGACCTTCGCGATGTAGTCGGTGATGTACCCCAGCGGCACCTCGACGTTCTCGATCCAGATCTTGTCCGAGTGGTAGAAGCCGGAACCGGTGGAGAAGTTGAACCAGGGCTCGGCGGACTTCTCCCACTCGGCGATCCACGACCGCCCGACCTCGTCGGACTCGAGCTTCTCCCAGACCTCAGGCACGCCGCCGGCGGTGAACCGGTCGTCGATCCCGCTGCTGACCGCGAGACGCGCGAGCTTCTTGAGCTCGTCGTCGGGGCGGAACAGGTCGACGTCGACGCCGGCGACCATCTTCGCGATCGCCAGGTCCGGGATGGAGGGGAAGGCGGCCTTGCAGAATCCGAAGAAGTCCAGGTAGGCGGCGTACCCGAGGTTCAGGAACTCGAAGTGGTACTGCCAGAGGGTCATCCCGAGGTCGAGCAGCCGGTGGTAGGTGGCCAGGAGATCGTTGCCGGACCCCTTGCCGGCCCCGGACGTGATCACCTCCAGGTCCTCCATCGCCGGCAGCGGGGCGAACCGCAGTTCGGTCATCTCCTTGACGAGGCTCCGGATCTTGACCAGCCAGTCGTCGTAGAGCCGATCCCAGTTCTGGAAGTAGAACCCCGCGCGCTCCATGAAGAGGGGAACCCGAGCCTCGATCTCCTCGGCCGGGGCCGGGACGGGGCTGAGGTACACGTAGCCGTTGAGGATGCGGTAGTCGACGCCGTAGGCCGGCGGTATGATGTAGTGCCGCGTGTTGTACTGCGACAGCCCCCCGAAGGCGAACTCGAGGAACGTGGTGTCCCACGGAGTCAGGGCCTCGGGCCAGTGGACGCCGTCGTGGAACCAGAAGCCGCCGTCCTCGTAGTCGCGGCGCTCCTCGGAGAAGAGCGTGGAGTAGGAGTAGAGCTCGTGCCACCCCTCGGCCCCCGCGGGGGTCTCGATCTCGAAGGGGCTGGGGAATCGGTCGGCCACTGCAGACCTCCTGTTTAGGTCGTGTGACGAGGGACGGGTTGGCTGTGCCGCCCGTGTTCCGCACGGGCGCGGTGTTACCTGACCCGGGTCAGGCCGGCTGGGCCGGCCGACTCCCCCTCCGGGCGTACAGCGGATTGACGAGCGTGTCCACGATCGAGGACACGAGGTCGGACGTGGCGCTCACCTTGTGTGTGCGCTTGCTCCACACCGTTTCGGGCCGGGCCTGGAGCAGCACGACGTCGCGGCCGGCCGGCAGGTCGTCGTCGACGGCCCACTCGATGTCCTGCGGGCAGCCGTAGTGCTTCTCCGCGGTGCGAGCGAGCCGGGCGATCGCGACGATCTCCTCGTCGGTGAGCGACGGCACGTCCACCTGGTGCTCGGGCAGGGGGACGCGCTCGACCCTCGGGCACTCCGGCGTCCCGTCCTCGACGAGCAGGTGCGCATGCGTCTTCGGGCTGATCGTCCGGCGGCTGATCGACCACATGACCTTGTCGACGAGGAAGTTGTCCGGCGTCACGTCACCGGACACCACGCCCTCACCGAACCCCCAGGCGGCGTCGATGCAGATGCCTGAGCGGTCCCCGTTGGTCGGGTCGAGGGTAAACGCCACACCGGCGGTGCGGGGGCGCACCATCTTCTGCACCGCCACGGCCATGTCGACCTTGTCGTGGTCGTACCCCTTGTCGATGCGGTAGGCGATGGCCCGCTCGGTGTAGAGGCTCGCCCAGCAGGCCCGGATCTTGTCGAGGACGGCGTCGGCGCCGCAGACCCACAGGTAGGTGTCGTGTTCACCGGCGAACGAGGCGTCCGGGGAGTCCTCCACGGTGGCCGACGATCGGACCGCCACCGGCACGTCCTCGACCCCGCACTCGGCGCAGAGGTCGGCGTACATGCGCCGGATGCGGCCCTCGTGCACCTCCGGCAGGGGCCAGCTGCGCACCAGCTCCCGGATCTGCTCGGCGATCCTCGACAGGCTCGCCGAGTCGGTCAGGTCGACGTAGTCGAAGAGCTCATGGATCCGGGGCGGTAGGCCCGACGCCTGCTTGGCCTCCGCGAACACCTCGGTGGTCACCGCGAAGCCGGGCGGGACCGGCAGGCCGGCCTGGCTCATCGTGGCGAGCGAGGCGCACTTGCCGCCTACCAGCGTGTGGTGCTCGGTGGTGAGCCGGTCGAAGGGGATGGCGGTGAGGCGATCGGTCATCGTCACTCCTGGAAGCGGGGGTCGGAGTTGGGCGGCAGGGCGTCGAGGTCGGGTACCGCGACCTCCTGGACCCGGTTGCGGTAGAGGACCAGCGCCGTCGCCCCTCCGGCCAGGAGGCGCACACGGACGAACTCGGTGTTGAACGGCTCGCCCGGGTCGTAGCCCATGGCGGCGGTCGCGAAGGCACGGATCGGGCCGGAGTGGGTCGCGACGACGATCTGCTTGGCCCGGGTGTTCTCCCGGATGGTCGCCATCCCGCGCCAGAACCGGCGGACGCAGGAGACCGGCGGCTCGAAGTGGAGCATCGGCATGGTGAGCCAGTGGGTGATCGGATCGCCCCCGCCCTGCTGGATCCCCCAGAAGCGGTCGACGTCGACCAACCAGCCGGGCCGCTCGCCCAGACCGACCCTCTCGTACTTCTCCAGCTCCCGGTGGTAGACCCGGAAGGCGCTGGTCACGTCTCGGGGGCCCGCGGGAGTGGCGACCTCGAAGTTGCGGAAGTTGGAGTCGTCGTGGATGTCGCCGATGGACGCCTCACGACCGAACATGCGCACGTTGTCGAGCAGGCCCCGCCGCAGGTGTTCCGCGGTCTGCCGGGCACGGTTGGTCGGGGCGCAGAGCACCTCGACGGCCGTGCCGTCGGTCACCCGGCGCGCGAGCTCCTGGCCGCGACGGTGCGCCTGCCAGGACCCGAGCGGCGTGAGGCCGGACTCCGAGGAATACCCCTGGGTCTCGCCGTGCCGCACCAGGTAGACGTCGCAGTCGACCGCCGCGATCTGATCCCGCCTCTCGGGCACGATCTCCTTGGTCCGGGTGACCTCGGCCCAGGCGCGGGAGGAGCCCACCACGTCGCCGTCGTACATCACCGGGTCGCTGCGGTGGTCGCGCTCGCGGAACCGCCTCAGGTACAGCGGAACGTCGTCGTCGGTCTCCCCGGCCGGCTGCACCGGCGCCGCGCGGCGGGAGAGATGACGGGTGAGGTAGCCGGGCGGATCAGGACGCTCCGTCCGCGGCAGGGCGGGCGGAAGTCCCTCAGCGGGGACGGGCGGACCCGTACGGTCCTCGACGGTCATCTGCCCGGCCTCAGCTGTGCACCGTGAGGAACTTCTGGTTGACGACGCCGTCGTAGTAGAACATCGCCCGCCCCATCTCGGCCTCGGTCCACGTGATGGGCTCCGAACCGGGGTCGACCCAGTAGCCGCCCGTGAACATCTCGTTCCGGTTGCCGACGGGGTCGAAGAAGTACAGGCACTGACCGCGGGTGGCGCCGTGCCGGGTGGGATTGGTCTCCACGTTCACGCCGTGGTAGACGCACACGTCGGCGGCGTTGCGGAGGTCGTTCCAGCCGTCGACCCAGTAGGCGAAGTGGTGCAGCCCACCGTTGGGTCCGGTGATGAAGGCGATGTCGTGCGACCGGTGGGACACCTCCAGCCAGCTCGCGATCTGGTAGCCGTCGTCGCCGAGAACCTGCTCGGTGAGCCGGAAATCGAGGTTCTCGCAGAGGAACCGGGTGTTGGTGTCCACTTCCTCTGCGGTCAGGAAGACGTGGTCGACGCGGGGCGGAGCGATTCCGACCAGCCCCATCGGGCGCGGCGGGGGGTTGGTCTGCGGCAGCAGGTTGCCGACCTGCTGCATCCCGTGGACGAGTTCCATGTCGTGCCCGCTCGGCAGGGAGAACCGGATCGCCGCGCCGTGACCCGGAGCCCACTCGTCGGGGGCGTACCGGCGCACCTCGACGCCTGCGGTCTTCAGCCGGAGCTCGTAGTGATCGAGGTCTTCTGCGTCGGTGACCTTGAACCCGAAGTGGTTCAGCCCGTGGGTGGGCTCGAGGGTGAGGACGACGCTGTGGTGCTGGTGCTCGTCCCAGCACTTTAGGAAGACGCGCGAGGCGTCGCGGCCCGTCTCCACCATGCCGACCACCTCGGAGTAGTAGGCGGTCGCGAGCTCGAGGTCGGGAACGCGGATCTCGACGTGGGACATGCGCAGGATCGTCATCAGGTGTGCACTCTCATGAAGCGGTCGTTGAGCTCGCCCTCGTAGTAGAAGACGGCTCGGCCGATGTTGTCCTCGGTCCAGGTCAGGGTCGGGAAGTCCGGGTCGGGGCGG
The DNA here is from genome assembly GCF_057628075.1 of Blastococcus sp. OS1-29. Lineage (NCBI taxonomy): Bacteria > Bacillati > Actinomycetota > Actinomycetes > Geodermatophilales > Geodermatophilaceae > Blastococcus > Blastococcus sp. OS1-29. The sequence goes on along the minus strand of NZ_JBXXJK010000002.1, from coordinate 394,769 downwards.
TAGCCGCCGGTGAAGACTTCGTTGCGGGTGCCGAGCGGGTCGAAGAAGTAGATGGTGGAACCGCGCGTGACGCCGTGACGGGTCGGTCCGACGTCCACCTGGATGCCGTTGAAGGCCAGGACATCCGCGGCGTCGCGGACGTCGTCCCAGTCGTCGAGCCAGAACGCGAAGTGGTGCAGCCCGCCGTTGGGGCCGTGCACCACGGCCAGGTCGTGCGGCGAGTGCGACCGCTCCAACCACGTGCCGAGCTGGTGCCCGTTCCCGTCGAGGAGCTGCTCGGTGATCCGGAACCCGAGGACGTCCATGTAGAACTGCGTGGAGTCCCCGACCTCCTCGGCCGTGATGAGCATGTGGTCCATGCGCGGCGGCGCGATCCGGTCGCGCGGGGACGAGTCGTGACCTCCGCCGATCGGGTCGCGCCGGCTCGGCCGCGTCGTGCCCACCTTCTCCACGTCCGCCACGAGTTCCATGACGTGCCCGCTCGGTGTGGAGAACCTGATCGACTCACCCTGGCCCAGGCACTCACCGCGACTGACCCGTTCGACGGGGAAGCCGAAGCGGGAGACCTTCCGCTCGAGGTCCGCGAGGTCGTCCTCGTGGTGGACCTTGAAGGACATCAGATCCATGCCGACCCGGGGCGCGTAGCGCAACCGGAGGGAGTGGTGGTCCTCCTCGTCCCAGCACTTGAGGTACACGGAGTCATCGGTGCGAGCCGTGACATCCATGCCCATCACCTCGGTGTAGTACGCCGTGGTGAGGTCCAGGTCGGTCACCGTCACGTCGACGTGGCCGAGACGCAGGATCCCGCGTGGCGGGCCGGCCACCGTGCTGCGGCGCGCCTGACGGGTGTCCGACGGATCGAACCGTGCGCCGTCCGGTGGGGCACCCGGCATCGTCGTCCGGGTGGTGCCGGGCGGTGTGCCCTCAGCCAGGTCACCCTGGGCTGTGACACCGTTCACAGGAGGCATGTGGGAGAACGTAGGGGACGGCCGAGCCGCCGGTGGGACTCTGTTCCGCTGTCCGGAACAGGTTCTTGCGGCGGTGCGATCGACCGGCCACGCTGCACCTGTGCCGGCCCCCGCTGCTCACGACGGTCCCGAGGCGATGCGCGAGATCGTCCGGGACTACGTCCGTGCCGTACACGGGGCGTACCTGGACCAGGCGCGGCAGCTGCCGCCGGCCGAGCAGGGGGCACTGCCGCTGCTGGCCGCGTCCGGTCTCACCGTGGTCGCTGCGGCGGGTCGGCGCCTGCACCTCGTCGCGACGACCGACCGACTCCCGCGGCCCCGGGGCCAGGAGGTCGAGCTCTCCGACGAGTACGAGGGGACGGCCTGGACCGTGCGCTTCTACGACCCGTCCGTGCTTCCCGAGCTCGGCGTCCTCGCCGAGGACACGCCCGAGGCGGTGCGCCGGGCGCTCGGCATCAGCGACGCCGTGTACCACCTGACCCTCGACATCGGCGGTGCGCTCTCCGGGCACCACGCGCAGCACTCGGGAGTCGCCCTCGTCAACCAGCACACCCGGATCGCCCGCGACCTCGCACGCCTGCGGCGGGCGTACCCGGGCCGACTCGCACTGATCGACGAGCTGGCCGTGTGTGCCCGGATCGGCCTGGAGCGCGCGGCGGCTCTCCTGACCCACGAGCTCACGTCGGGCCGGGTCGAGCCGGCGGCCGGGCGGCCGGCGGCGGCGTGCGTCGCGGCCGCGGTCGAGGACATGGGCAGATGACCGCCGCCGCGCGACCGCATCCCGAGACGCTGACGGGCGTGGCCAGCGCCGCCCGGATCCTCCGTGAGTTCGGCAAGCACGACACCCAGCTCGGCGTCAGCCAGCTCGCCCGCCGCGTCGGGGTCGGCAAGAGCACCGCGCATCGCATCATCTGGACACTCGTCGAGGAGGGTCTGCTCGAGAAGGTCCACGAGACCGGGCTCTTCCGGCTGACCGCGACGATGCGCTCGCTCGGGGCCAGCGCCGAGACTGCCCAGCGGTTGCACGAGGCCGCGACGATCCCCCTCGACCACTTGCGCACGCTCACCGATGGCACCCTGCACGTCGGCATCCTCGACGGCGCCGACGTCCTCTACGTCGAGCGGCGTGAGGGCCCGGGCGCGATCTCCGTCTTCCGCTCCGTCGGTGCTCGCAACTCGGCGCACCTGACCTCGAGCGGCAAGGTCCTCCTGGCGTACCTTCCCCCCGACCAGCAGCAGGGCCTGGTGGCCGGCATGCGCCTGACCGCCAAGACGCCGCGGACGATCACCTCGCGGTCGGCCCTGGTCGCCGAGCTCGGCAGGGTCCGTCGCCAGGGATACGGGGAGAACCGCGGAGAGTCGCAGCCCGGGATGTGCTCGATCGCCGCCCCGGCGCGCGACCCGCTGGGCCGGGTCGTCGCCTCGGTCTCGGTGGCGAAATACGTCGACGACGTCGATGCGGGGATCGGGTACCTGGCCCCCACCGTGGTCGAGACCGCCAAGCGCATCTCCGCCGGGCTGGGGTGGCAGGAGTGACCGGCGGGTGGGAACGCGTCTGCCGGGTCGAGGAGGTCGACCCGGGGCATCCGGTCGGACGGATCGTGGGCAGCTCCGGCCAGGACCGCGATCGGGTCTGCGTGGTGCAGCGTCCCGGTGGGGACTACGTCGCTCTGCTCGACCGCTGTCCGCACCGCGACATCCCGCTCTCGCGCGGCACCGTCAAGGACGGAGTGTTGACCTGCGCCGGCCACTTCTGGCGGTTCGACCTCTGCACCGGCGAGCGCACGGACCTGCCCGAGCAGCGCACCACGATGTACCGGACCCGCGTCGTCGACGGCTGGGTGGAGGCGCTGCTGCCGCCAGCGGCAGCGCCGCGCTCGATGCGCCAGTGGTTGCTCGCCGAGGCGAGACGACAATCGGCTCCGGCGGACGACGGTTGACATCGGCCGTCCGTGGTCGCAGCGGCGGAGCCGGCTCCAGCTGCGTTCCGGTGGCCGGGCAGGTTGCCCGAAACTGTCATTGCTCTCCCCCCGGCGTATCCGGTCCGGGAGGTCGGCACGGCAGCAGCCTGTGCGGGACCACCGCGCAGCTCCCCCGGCGACGACGTGCCCACCGGGCGCATCTCGCCGAGGTGCACCGAACCGTCAACGACGGTGGGTGCGGAGCGCCCGGGCGATCCGCAGCGGCAGGCCCGCAACCAACGGAGCGCGGCGGCCCGGGTTGACGTCGCGGCCGGGAGTTGTGCTCACACTCCTCCCCCGACCGCACGCCTTCCTCGCGGCGATCATCACCACACCGCGTCCCCTGGGTTTACCTATGAGGGCATAGCTATATTTTCCCGGTGAGCACACCCGACGAATCGATGGTCCGGCTCGGCCGGGTGCTCGCCGACCTGACCCGCTCCCTGGACCGCTCGATGGACCGGGACTTCCCCCACCCCCGGCCACCGGAGACGCATCTCGCCGTCCTCCGCCTGGTGCGGGACGCGGACGGCGTGACCGTCCGGCAGGTCGCCGACGCCCTGCTCATGCAATCCAGCAACGCCAGCTCGCTCGTCTCGCAGCTCTGCGCTACCGGCCTGCTCCGTCGCGAGCAGGACGACCGCGACCGCCGCGTGGTGCACCTCCACCTCACCGCCGAGGCGCGCAGCCGCGTGACGCAGGCCGACGCCCAGGTCGGCCGCTACCTCACCCAGTCGCTGGCCCGGCTCGACCCGGCCGAGGCCGAGGCGGTCACCCGGGCTGTCCCCGGCCTGGCCGCGCTCCGCCGCGCGCTCTCCTGACCCGCCCCGGCCGGCTCCTCCGGCCGGGACGACTCCTCGAAGGGACTCCCTTGCACGACGCAGCACTCCATCCTGCCCAGCTTCCGGCCGCCGCACCGGCAGCCGCCGTGCCCACCGGCCGACGGGCGAACCCGTGGCTGACCCTGGTCGCCGTCGCCTTCGGGCTGTTCATGGTCGGCCTCGACGCCAGCGTCGTGGCCATCGCCAACCCCTACATCGGCCGCGACCTCGACGCCTCGCTGGCCGAGCTGCAATGGGTGACCAACTCCTACCTGCTGGCGCTGGCCGCGGCACTGATCCTCGGCGGGAAGCTGGGTGACCGGTTCGGGCGGCGCACCTTCTTCCTGGTCGGCCTGGTCGGGTTCACGGTCGCCTCGGTGGCCATCGGTCTGGCCGGCGGCATCGACGGAGTCATCGCCTTCCGCGCGCTGCAGGGCCTGTTCGGTGCCCTGATGCTGCCCAACACCCTGGGCCTGATCCGCGCCGTCTTCCCGCCGCAGAAGTTCGGCATGGCCGTCGGCATCTGGGCGGCGGTCAACTCCGTCGCCACCGCCGCCGGGCCGATCGTCGGCGGGCTGCTGGTCGAGCACGTGAGCTGGGAGTCGGTGTTCCTGATCAATGCCCCGGTCGGCGCCATCGGCCTGGTGTTCGGCCTGGTGGTCCTCCCCGGCAGCAAGGACAGCACCGGGCACCACCGGTTCGACGTGGTCGGCGTGCTGCTGCTCGCCGTCGCCATGGTGACCCTCGTCTACCCCATCGTGCAGAGCGAGGCGTGGGGCTGGGGCTCGCCGAAGACCCTCGGCATGATCGCCGCCGGGGTCGTCCTGCTCGTCCTGTTCGGCCTGCTGGAGACCCGGGTGGCGCACCCGCTGCTGCCGATGCGGTTGTTCGCCAACCCGTCCCTGACCGCGGCCACGGTGGTCACCGCGATCAACTTCTTCGTGCTGCTCGGGTCGATCTTCTACGTGATGCTCTACCTGCAGAACGTCCGCGGGTACACGCCGGTCGAGGCCGGCGTGCTGACCCTTCCGCTGAGCCTCACGTCGATGGTCGCCAGCCCGCTGGGCGCGTTCCTCACCGACAGGTTCGGCCCACGGGCGGGCATGACGCTGGGCATGCTCCTGCAGGGCGGGGCGTCGTTCGGGCTGTTGACCCTGTCCCCCGACTCGGGCTACCTCTCCATGTGGCCGTCGTTCGTCGCCCTGGGGCTGGGGGTCGGCATGGTGATGGCCTCGTCGTCGGAAGCGATCCTCGGCAATGCGCCGGTCAAGGACGGCGGCGTCGCCGGCGGCCTGCAGTCGACCGCGCTGCAGGTGGGGGGCGCCCTGGGCACCGCGGTGCTCATCTCCGTCCTGGGCGCCCGGGTCGCCTCCGGCCTGCACGAGAAGCTGCTGACCGCCGGGGTGCCGGGCGACCTGTCGGAGTCCCTCGCCGGCACCCGGCACGGCATCGCCCAGGGCGTCGCGCCCGTCCTCGAGGGGGTGCCTGCCGCCGTGCAGGCGGCCGTGCACCGGGGCGTGGCCGAGGCCTTCGTCTCCGGCGCCCACCTCGCCGCGTCGGTGACCGGAGTGCTCTGCCTGCTGGGGGCGCTGCTGTCCTGGACGGTCGTGCGCCGCGGGGTCAGCGCGGTGGGGGTCCACGCGAGCCACTGACGAGCCGTCGGCCGGCGGCTGCCCACGGGCGTGGGTGGCCACCGGCTGCGGTCGATCAGGCGGCGTCCAGGTCGCGCGCGATGGCGGCGGCGGCGCGGCCCAGCGCGGCCGCCCACACCGGCAGCAGCTCCCGGGAACTGCGGGCGGTGGGCGCCGCCAGCGAGATCGCCGCACCGGTGACCCCGCCCGCCGGGGGGACGGCCACCCCCACGGCGGTCAGCCCCGCCTCGGTGGCCTGGTCGTTGACCGCGAACCCCCGGCGGCGGATGGCGCGCAGGTCCCGCTGGAACCTCGCCGCGCCGGCCTCGTCCAGTGCACCCATGGCGGCCGCGAGCTGCTCGGGCGTGGCCTGGGCGAGCACCGCCTTGCCGCCCGAGCTCAGGTGCGCCGGCAGCACGCGCCCGGTGCGGTCGCCGACGCGCAGCACGTGGTCGCACTCGACGGTGGCGACGAACCGGACGTCGGCGCCGGTGAGGACCATGACGTTGGCCGTCTCGCCGAGCGTCTCGACGACGTCCCGCAGGTGGGGCAGGGCGACGGCGCGCAGCCGCGGAACGGAGCCGTCCGGGGCGGCCGCCCCCCGCAGCACCGGGCCGCAGCCGTACCGCCGATCGGGCAACTGCTCGGCGAAGTCGCGGTAGACCAGCATGCCGAGCAGCCGGTGCGCGGTCGACACCGAGACCTCGAGCCGCGCGGCGACGTCGGTCACCCGCATCGGGCCTTCCTGCTGGAGGAGGCTCGCCAGCAGCAGAGCAGAGTCGACCGAGGCGATCGCATAGGCCGGCTTGTTCTTCACGACAGAAAAGCCTATCCCCCGGTGCGGAACGGGGGCACTGTCAGTGGAAAGGCCACCCACCGCAGGAGGACCGATGGCGCAGTTCTACCTCGACGGCTACCGGCCGGGAGACCCGTTTCTCGCCGACCCCCACCCCGCGGTGGCCGAGCGGCCGACCGGCCTGCCCGACGAGGTCGACGTGCTGATCGTCGGCTGCGGCCCCGCCGGCATGGTGCTGGCCGCGCAGCTCGCCCGGTTCCCGGAGATCCGGACGGCGATCGTCGACCGGCGCGACGGCCCTCTCGAGGTCGGCCAGGCAGACGGCGTGGCCTGTCGCACCGTGGAGATGTTCGAGGCGTTCGGACTGGCGAGCCGGCTGGTGGACGAGGCCTACTGGGTCAACGAGGTCACCTTCTGGCGCCCCGACGAGGACGACCGCACGCAGATCGTGCGGACCGGGCGCGTGCAGGACGTCGAGGACGACCTGTCGGAGTTCCCGCACGTGATCGTCAACCAGGCGCGGATGCTGGCCTACCTGCGCGAGGACATGGAGCGCTCCCCCAGCCGGCTGCGGCCGCACTACGGGCTGCAGACCACCGACGTGCAGGTGGACGACGACGGGGCGACGGTGACGCTGCAGCGGACCGGCGGCGGTGTCGAGACGATCCGCGCCCGGTACGTCGTCGGCTGCGACGGCGCCCGCAGCGCGGTCCGGACGGCGATCGGCCGGGAGCTGACCGGGGACCCGATGAACCAGACCTGGGGCGTCATGGACGTCCTGGCGGTCACCGACTTCCCCGACATCCGCCTCAAGTGCGCCATCCACTCGGCCAACCAGGGCAACCTGCTGGTCATCCCGCGCGAGGGCGGATACCTGGTCCGGCTCTACATCGAGCTCGACGCCCTCCACGACCGGGAACTGCTCGAGGACCGGCGCAGCGTCACGCCGGAGAAGCTGGCCGCGGTCGCCGCCCGGATCCTGCACCCGTACACGCTCGACGTGAAGTCGGTCGGCTGGTGGTCGGTCTACGAGATCGGCCAGCGCCTGTGCGACCGGTTCGACGACGTGCCGGCCGCCGAGGTGGGCGCCCGTCTCCCCCGGGTCTTCATCGCCGGCGACGCCTGCCACACGCACAGCGCCAAGGCCGGGCAGGGCATGAACGTCTCCATGGCCGACGCCTGGAACCTGGGCTGGAAGCTGGCCGCCGTCCTGAGCGGGACGGCGCGGCCCGAGCTGCTGCACACCTACAACGACGAGCGCCAGGCGGTCGCCAAGGAGCTCATCGACTTCGACCGCGAGTTCGCCCGGATGTTCAGCGCCCCGCCGAAGGAGTCGGCCGACGCCGACGGCGACGGCGTGGACCCCGAGGAGTTCCAGCGGTACTTCGTCCAGCAGGGTCGCTTCACCGCGGGGGTCGCCACCCGGTACGCCCCGTCGATGATCACCGGCGAGCCGACGTCCCAGCACCTGGCGGAGGGCCTGCCGATCGGCATGCGCTTCCACTCCGCGCCGGTCGTCCGGCTGGCCGACGCGAGGCCGATGCACCTGGGGCACGTGGCCCGCGCCGACGGCGCGTGGCGGCTCTACGTCTTCGCCGACCGCGCCGGAACGCGGGCGCGCCGGCTGTGCGAGTTCCTGGCGTCGGAGAAGTCCCCGCTCGCCCGTTTCACCCCGGCCGGCGCCGACCCGGACACCGTGATCGACGTCCGGGCGGTGTTCCAGCAGGGCCACCGCGACCTGGCCGTCGAGTCGATGCCGGCGGTCCTGCGGCCCCGGAAGGGACGCTTCGGCCTCATCGACCAGGAGAAGGTCTTCAGCCCCGACCCGAGGGCAGGCGACGTGTTCGACCTGCGCGGTATCGACCGCGAGGAGGGCTGCCTGGTCGTCGTCCGTCCGGACCAGTACGTGGCGCACGTCCTGCCCCTGGACGCGCGCGACGAGCTGACCGACTTCCTGGCCCGCACCCTGGTGGAGGCGGCTCGCCCCTAGGTACGGCGCTTGCGTCCGGCGCCGACGGCCGGGCAGGCTGACGGCCGCGTCGAGCCGAGCGAGCCAGTGGAGGCTCCCATGGGCCAGCCGTCGTCCCTGCGGGTGGGCGAGACCCGGTGGGACGGTGTCCGCCACATCCGGTTCTGCTCGGCCCCGTCGGGCACCCGGGTCGCCTACGCCTGCGTGGGCAGCGGACCGGCGCTCCTCGTCCCGGCCGCGTGGATCAGCTCCCTCGAGCTGCTCTGGCAGGACCCTGCCTACCGCAGCTTCCTCGCCCCGCTGGCCGCCGTCCGCACCGTCGTCCAGTACGACCGGCCGGGCTGCGGGCTGTCCGAGCCGTGGCCGGGGCCCCAGGACCTCGACACCGACCTCGCGGTGCTCCAGGCCGTCACCGACGAGCTCGGTCTGGAGCGCTTCGACGTGCTGGGCATCTCCCTCGGCGCGCCGGTGTCGGTGGCCGTCGCGGCCCGGTACCCCGAACGGGTCGACCGGTTGATGCTCTACGGCGGCTTCGCCGAGGGCCCGCGGATCGCCTCGCCGGCGGTCCGCGCCGCCATGCTGGACCTCGTCCGGGCCCACTGGGGGCTGGGGTCGGACGTGCTCGCGGACATCTTCCTGCCCGACGGCAGCGCGGAGACCAGGTCGCTGTTCGCGCGGCTGCAGCGCGAGGCCGCGACGGCCCACGCCGCTGTCGAGGCGCTCGCCCAGTGCTACGCGGTGGACGTCTCCGGGCTGCTCGGCCGCGTGCAGGCGCCGACGCTGGTGCTGCACCGCCGCGACGACCGGGCGATCCCGCACCGGGCCGGCCGCGAGCTCGCCGAACGGATTCCGGGCGCCCGGCTGGTGTCCCTGGCGGGCAGGAGCCACTTCCCCCACGTCGGCGACTCCGCCGTCGTCGTCCGCGCGATCCTCGAATTCCTCGGCAGCGCCGGCGGTCCGGCACCGCCGAACCGCGACGGCGAGCTGACCCCGCGGCAACTGCAGGTCGCCGCCCTGGTCGCCGAGGGCATGACCAACCGCCAGATCGCCGTGCGACTGGGCATCGAGGAACGCTCGGCCGAGGGACACGTCGAAAGGATCCGGCTCCGGCTCGGCGTCACGACGCGGGCCCAGGTCGCCGCCTGGTGGGCCGCCCGGGCCGTTCCCCGCTGACCTGCCTGCTGACCCGCGCAGGTGAGGTACCGGATCGAGGTACCGGGTGGGGGAATTCCCCCCTTTCCGGCGGCACCGGGCTCTTCCCATGCTTGCGGCCACACCGGCCGAAGCGCGGAGAGGGAGCCCCCAGATGGCGTCCAGGGACGGCGAGTTGTTCTTCGAACCGCGGTTCTGCGGCCCCCCGGGCACGGCGAACGGCGGCTTCGCGTGCGGCGCGCTGGCCGCCTCCCTCGGGGGCGCCGTCGAGGTGACCCTGCGCCATCCGATCCCCCTCGAGCGGGTACTGGCGGTGCAGGACGCCGGTGACGGGACGCTGGCCCTGCTCGACGGCGACATCCGCCTCGCCGAGGCTCGCGCGCCCGCCGCCGTTCCCGCCGCCGGGCCGGCCGTGCCCGCGGTCCCGGCCGAGGCCGCGCGGGCGGCGGCCGGCAGCGCCCGGTACTACGACGATCCGGCGTTTCCCGGCTGCTTCGTCTGCGGGCCGGCACGAGCCCCCGGCGACGGACTGCGCATCTTCCCCGGCCCGGTGGCCGGCCGTTCGGTGTGGGCGGCCCCGTGGACGCCCGACCCCTCGGTGGCCGAGGCCGACGGCAGGGTGGCGACGGCGGTGGTCTGGGCCGCCCTGGACTGCCCCTCCGGCATCGCCGCCGGCGAGGCGGCCGACCTGCCTGCGGACACGACCGCCCTGCTCGGCCGGATGAGCGCGCAGATCACCGACCGGCCGCGAACCGGCCGGCCGTGCCGGGTCGTCGCCTGGCCCCTCACGCGGGACGGACGCCGGATCGCCGCCGGCAGCGCGTTGCTCGACGCCGACGGCGCCGTCCTCGCGACCGCCCGCACGGTCTGGATCACCGTCGCCCGCCCGGTCGCCGGAGCGCCCTCGTGACCGGCGGGCGCCGCGCCGTCGGGCTCACCCCCATGGAGACGCGGCGGGATGTCATCGTGGCCATCGCGCGGTTGGCCGACGAACTGGGTTACGAGCTGATCGCGGTGCCCGAGGGCTGGGGGCTGGACTCCACCGCGGTGCTTACCGAGATCGCGCTGGCCACCGGGAGGATCCGGCTGCTCTCGGGCATCCTCTCCGTCTGGGGACGCACGCCCGGCACGCTGGCGATGACGGCCGCGACGCTCGACCAGATCTCGGGCGGCCGGTACGTGCTGGGCCTGGGCGCGAGCACCCGCGCGTTGGCCGAAGGCTTCCACGACGCCCCGTTCCTCCGGCCCGCCGAGACGCTGGCCGCCACGGTGACCGCCGTCCGGGCGCTGCTGGCCGGCGAGACCGCCGGCCTCCGACACACCGACGCCCGCCCCCTGCGGCTCGGCCTGCCACCCGCGCCCGGCGTCCCGATCTGGCTCGCCGCCCTGGGCCCGCGCGCCCTGCGGGTCGTGGCGGAACTCGCCGACGGCTGGTTCCCCGCCCTCGTCGCCCGGGACCGGCTGGCCGGGCTGGTCGACGGCCTGCGGAGCGGCACCGCCGCCCGCCCCGAGCCGCTCACGGTGGCGGCGGGTCCGCTCGTGGTCGCCTCCGACGATCCGGCGGTGGCCCGTGCCATGGCGGGCGCCTGCATCGCCTGGTACGTCGGCGCGATGGGCGACGTCTACGCGCGCTCGCTCACCGGGCAGGGATTCGGCGCCGAGGTGGCGGCCATCCGCGCCGCGAACCCTCGCCCGTCGCTGCGGGGCGGCCTCCTCCCCGCCGAGGCGGCCGCCGTCCTGGAGCAGCTCGCCGTCACCGGCACCGCCGAGCAGGTCCGCGCCGGACTGGCCGGGTGGACGGACCTGGTCGACGTGCTGGTGATCGGCCTCCCACCCGGCCTGCCCTGGCCGGTCATCGAGTCCACCCTGCGCGCCGCGGCCCCGGTGCCCGCAGCCGCCGCGCGTCCCTGAGGAGTCCGCCGTGCCCACCTCCCCCGCCGTCGAGCCGCAGCCCGTTCCCCCCTACCGGCGGCATCCGGTCCGGGGGCCGCTCAACGCCCTGTTCTTCACCGCGGTCGACGGGTACGCCGACCATCTCCTCCGGCCGCACAAGCAGGCGCTCTTCGGCGACCTGCCGGCCACCGTGGTCGAGCTGGGGCCGGGCGTCGGCGCGAATCTCCGCTATCTGCGCCCCGGCAGCCGGCTGATCGCCGTCGAACCCAACCCGGCGATGCATGCCGCGCTGCGGGCGCGGGCGGCCCGGGCGCGGATCGGGCTGGACCTGCGCGCGACCGGCGCCGAGCAGATCGACCTGCCGGACGGGTCGGCGGACGCGGTCATCTCCACGCTCGTGCTCTGCACCGTGCCCGATCCTGCGCGGGTCGTCGCGGAGGTGCTCCGGATCCTGCGGCCCGGCGGCCGATACGCCTTCCTGGAACACGTCGCCGCCGACGACGGCACCGCGCTGCGCCGGCTCCAGCGGACGGTGCGCCGGCCCTGGGGCTGGTTCTTCGAGGGCTGCTCCTGCGAGCGCGACCTGCGTGCGGTCATCGAGACCGCCGGATTCGACCGGACGCAGATCGCGGGCCACCGCATGCGCGGTCCCTTCCTGCCCCCGGCCCCGCAGATCTCCGGCGTGGTCACGAAGGCCCCGCGTTCACCCGTTCCAGCGTTTCCGCAGGCCGAGGGGTCGTAACCGCGGCGCGCGGGGGTAGAGCAGGGCGGTGAGTTCTTCGCTCAAGGCCGGCCACGCCACCCGCTACCTCGCCCTGGCCCGGCTGCTCCTCAAGCATCGCGACGCCTCCCTCGGCGGGACCGCCCCCGACGAGGAGCTGGACCTCGAGGGCTTCGACCGCGACGGGAACGCCGCCACCGCCGACGACGCGGACCGCCTCGTCGACGAGCTGGTCCGCATGGGACCGACCTTCGTCAAGCTGGGCCAGTTGCTCTCCACCCGCGCCGACCTGCTGCCGCCGGTGTACCTGGAGGCCCTGTCCCGGCTCCGGGACGACGTCGAGCCCCTCGAGCCCGGCGTCGCCGAGCAGGTGGTCGAGGACGAGCTCGGGGTACGGATCTCCTCGGCATTCGGCAGCTTCGAGCCCACCCCCGTCGGCTCCGCCTCCCTCGGCCAGGTGCACCGGGCGACGTTGCGCGACGGCCGGCCGGTCGCGGTGAAGGTCCAGCGCCCCGGCATCCGCCGGCGGGCGCTGGAGGACCTGGAGGTGATCGCCGAGCTGGCCGAGTTCGTGGACTCCCACTCCGACCGCGCGTCCCGCCTGGGGCTGGGCGCCATGGTCGCGGAGTTCCGGCGGTCGTTGCTCGACGAGCTCGACTACCGCCGCGAGGCCGAGCACCAGAAGGTGTTCGGCGAGATCCTCGCGGACTTCGACCGAATCTCCGTCCCGCAGCCGGTGGACGACTACACCACGTCCCGGGTGCTGACGATGGACTTCGTCGACGGGCGCAGCATCGATGCGCTCGGGCCGCTGGGGCGGACCGAACTGGACTGCGAGGGCCTCGCCGACCAGCTGATCGGGGCGTACCTCCAGCAAGTGCTGGTCCACGGCTTCTTCCACGCGGATCCGCATCCCGGCAACGTCCTCCTGACGACGGACCACGGGCTCGTGCTGATCGACGTCGGCATGGTCGCCCGGCTGTCGCCGGAGGCGCAGGAACAACTGCTCCGCCTGCTGCTCGCCATCTCCGACGGCGACGCATCGGCGGCGGTCGACGCGCTGGAGCGGCTGGGCGAGCGCCTCGAGGGCTACGACGCCGACGCCCTGCGGGCCCGGGTGGCCGAACTGCTGCTCCGCTACGGCAGCAGCACCGTGGGCCGGCTGGCCGCCGGGCGGAGCCTTGCGGAGCTGGCCACCGCCGCCTCGTCCTGCGGTCTGCGGCCCGGACCTCCGCTGAGCATGCTCGCCAAGTCGCTGCTCAACCTCGACCAGGTCGCCCGCACCCTCGACCCGGATGCGCGCATCGACGAGCTGATCGAGAAGCACGTGGCGGCCGTGATGCGCTCCCGCATGCTGGAGAGGGCGCGCCCGGCGAAGGTGCTGCGGTCCGCCCTCGACGCCGCCGCGTTCGCCGAGGAGCTCCCGCACCGCCTGAACAACGTCCTGGAGTCGCTGTCGGAAGGGCGGTTCACGCTCCGGCTGGAGGGGCTGGACGAGGCCTCGGTCATCCGGGGCGCCCAGAAGATGGCCAACCGGGTCGTCGCGGGCGTGATGATCGCGGCATTCGTGGTCGCGGCGGCGCTGTTCTCCTGGGCGCCGCACGGCGCGACCGTCTGGGGCTATCCGCTGCTGACCGTCGTGTTCCTCGGGCTGGCCCTGCTCACCGCCGCCTGGGTGGCGATCGGCATGCTCCGCCGCGACCTGCCGCAACGACGGACGGCGCCCCGCGACGGTCGCTAGGGCGCCGGCCGGCCCAGCGCGGCGCCAGGGGTTCCGCCGATGGGCCCTGCCGCGGCCCGGCAGCCCAGCATCGGCTGGTAGAACCGCGCCATGACCTTCCAGGGACAGGCCCTGCTCGCCCTGGACCTCACCGGCACGTTCGCCTTCGCCCTGAACGGCGCGCTGACGGCGCTGCGAGTGGCCCGGCTGGACATCGTGGGCGTCATCACGCTGGGCATGATCACGGCGATCGGCGGCGGGATCATCCGCGATGTCATGCTGGACGCCCTGCCCCCGGCCACCTTCCGCGACTGGCGCTACCTGGCCGTGGCCGCCACCGGCGGTCTGATCGCCTTCATCTTCGGTAGGCACCTGGAGCGGCTGAACACGCCCATCAACATCCTGGACGCCGTGGGCCTGAGCCTGTTCGCGGTCACCGGGGCCAACAAGGCGCTGCTCCTGGGGCTCGGTCCCGCGCAGGCAGTCATCCTGGGCGCCATCACGGCCGTCGGCGGCGGCACGCTGCGCGACGTGCTGGTCCGTCAGATCCCCTCGGTGCTGAGCAGCGGCCTGTACGCGATCCCGGCCCTGATCGGCGCCACAGGCACCGTCGTATTGACCGAGCTCCACGTCTACGGCGCCACGGTGTCGGTCGGTGCGGCTGCGTTGTGCTTCCTCATCCGCATGGTCGGCGTGCACTTCGACATCGACGCGCCCCGGCCGCGGCGGGCCGGCGATCCCGCCGACGAGTGACCTCGGTCGTACGACCAACGTCGCATTGCCGGTCCCACCAGACCGCCCGGAGAGTCGGTCGGCGCAGGGACGGCGCGTCTCGCCCGCACGAGGACGCGGGACCCGTGTCCCCTTGCGCACCGGAGCGTCGGCATGGAACAACCACCACAGCAGGTGAGGGACGGGGAACGGGGAGCCGTGGACCAGGCACGGACGACGACCGGCTCCGCGCCGCCCTGGGTCAGCCTGGTCAACCGGCCTACCGCGGCCACCGCCCGTCGCTCCCCGCCGTCGGTGGGGCGGGTCGTCGCCCGGTTCGTCGCCGCCAACCTGGTGGGCGTCGTCCTGCTGCTGGCCGCGAGTGTCTGGGCGAGCCGGCAGGCGGCCCAGGACGAGGCGCTCAGCGGCGCCCGGCACACCACCGACCTGATGGCCACGCTGCTCGTCGAGCCCAACGTCCGGGACGATCTCCTGACCGGTGAGCAGCAGGCCATCGACCGGCTCGACGCCGTCCTCTGGGACCGGATCGCCACCGCCGAGGTCATGCGGGTCAAGATCTGGGCCGCCGACGGGCGGATCGTGTACTCCGACGAACCCCGGCTGATCGGCGCGCAGTACACGCTCAGCGCCGACGACCAGGAGGCGCTCGAGGACGGCGTGACGCGCGCGGAGCTCAGCGACCTCACCCGCCCCGAGAACCGCTACGAGCGCTCCGCGGGCCCCGTGCTCGAGGTGTACCGGCGGATCCACACGCCCCAGGGCGAGCCGCTGCTGTTCGAGACCTACTCCTCCTACCAGGACGCGACCTCGCGGGAGACCGCCATCTGGTTCCGCTTCGCGCCCATCTCGGCCGGCGCCCTCCTCCTGCTCCTGCTCCTGCAGATCCCGCTGGCCCGGCGCATGGTCACCCAGCTGCGGGCCACCCAGCGGGAGCGGGAGCTGCTGCAGGCCCGGGCCCTGGACACCTCCGACGAGGAGCGCCGGCGGATCGCCGGGAGCCTGCACGACGGCATCGTCCAGGACGTGTCGGCGTCGGCGCTGCTGGTCGCCGGCGCCGCCGACCGGCTGCGAGGCAACCGCGACGGGCCGTCCGACGGCGAGGTCGCCGACGTGCTGGGGCAGGCGTCCACCGCGCTGCGGGAGTCGGTCGGCACGCTGCGCTCCCTGCTCGTCGAGATCTACCCGCCGAACCTCGAACGCGCGGGTCTGGCCGCGGCGCTGGCGGACCTCGCGGCCCGGCTGCGCCCCCGCGGGGTCGACGTCCGCATCGACGCCCCCGGCTCGCTCGACCTGCCGCCGGACACCGCGGCGCTGTTCTTCCGCGTGGCGCAGGAGGCGCTGCGCAACGTCGCCAAGCACGCCGGCGCGTCGGTCGTGGAGGTCACCGTCACCGAGACCGAGGACTGCCACTGCATGGAGATCAGCGACGACGGTGCCGGCTTCGATCTCGGCTCGGTCCGGGCGCGCCCGCGGCGGGGCCACCTCGGTCTCAGCGTGCTGACCGACCTCGCCGCCTCGGGCGGCGCAGACCTGTCCGTCCGGACCGCCCCCGGACGGGGAACGAGCCTGCGACTGGAGGTGCCGCGACGATGACCGACACGAGGACCGAGGTGGCCGCGATCGACGTCGTCGTGGTCGACGACCACGCCATGATGCGCGCGGGGCTGAGCGGGCTGATCGAGAGCGCTCCCGACATGCGCGTCGTGGGCCTGGCCGCCGACGGGGCCGAGGCGCTCGAGCTGATCCGGACGGTGGCCCCGCACGTCGTCCTCATGGACCTGTCGATGCCCGGGATGGACGGGGTCACCGCGACCGGCCGGATCAGCCGGGAGTTCCCCGACACCGCCGTGCTGGTGCTCACCTCGTTCTCCGACCGGCAGCGGGTCACCGACGCACTCGACGCCGGGGCGGTCGGATATGTGCTCAAGGACAGCGAACCTGCGAGTCTCCTGGAGGCCATCCGGGCGGTCGCCCGGGGACTGTCCCCGCTCGACCCGCGGGTGGCCCGGATGGTGCTCGACGGACGACGGGCCGCCACCGCCGCACCGTCGGAGCTCACCGATCGCGAGCAGGAGGTCCTCGCCCTGGTCGGCCGCGGGCACGCCAACAAGCAGATCGCCCGTGCGCTCGGCATCCGCGAGAGCACCGTCAAGGCGCACCTGACCAGCGTGTTCCAGCGGATCGGCGTCCGGGACCGCACCTCCGCGGCGCTCTGGGCACAGAAGAACCTGCCCCGCACCGGAGCGCGGTAGATCAGGCGGGCGCCGGGACGGTGCCCTCGGACGCATGTTCCGGCAGCGGCCCGCGCGGACGTCGGGACGAGGCCGCCACGGCGCCGGCGTTGGCCAGCACGACCACGGTGATGCCGGCCCACTCGTGCAGGCCCAGCACCTGCCGGAGGAGCACGGTGCCGACCAGGGCGGCCAGCACCGGGTGGACGCTCATGAAGACACCGAAGAAGCGCGGCGGCACGAACCGCAACGCGATCAGGTCCGCGGCGTACGGCACCACCGAGGCCAGCACCCCGGCCGACACCGCGTAACCGGCGGCGGCCCAGGTCAGCCGCCCGGTGAACGCGACCACGAGCAGCACCGGTAGGTAGGCCAGGGCGCACAGCCCCGTGGCGACCGCCGGCGCCTGCAGACCGGGCAGCCGGGCGCCGGCGACGCGGTTGAGCAGGATGTACGCCGCCCAGCAGACGCCGGCCAGCATCCCCACGCCGATGCCCAGGTAGTCGCTCGAGGGACCGGGCAGGACCAGCACGTAGACACCGACGGCGGCCGCGACCGCGATCAGCAGGTCACGCCGCGACCGCGAGCCGGCCAGCGCGACGGCGAGCGGGCCCAGGAACTCGAGGGTGACCGCGAGTCCGAGGCCGAGGCGGTCGATGGCCGTGTACAGCGAGAGGTTCATGCAGCCGAACACCGCAGCCAGCAGCAGCACGGGCCACCACTGCGGCCACGTCATGCGGCGCAGCGGCGGACGGGCGGCCGGCAGCAGCACCGAGGCCGCGACGACCTGCCTGATGGCGACGACGCCCGGCGGCCCGATGGCATCGAACGCGTGCGCGCCGAGCGCGGCCCCGACCTGGTTGCTGAGCGCGCTGCCCAGCATGGTCGCCACCCCGCGCAACCCCGGACGATCACCAGCCCCCTGGACGCCGGAGCGGACTTTCTGTACAGAAAGTCCCACGGGTTCGTCCCCGGCAGGCGACCCGCTCGACCTCGACACCCGCCCGAGTATCGGCACGAGCAGCACATGAGGGAAATGCCTGACTCGCACCCGGCCATACGCTGGGCGCATGGATCCCGAGGTGCGCCAGTTGCGCGCCCTGCTCGCCGTGGTCGACGCCGGCACGTTCACCGGGGCGGCCGACGTCCTCGGCGTCACGCAGGCCTCGGTCTCGCGCACCGTCGCGGCGCTGGAGCGCGCCCTCGGGGCGCGCGTGCTGCAGCGCACCACGCGAGAGACCTCCCTGACCCCGGTCGGCGCCCAGGTCGTGCGGCACGCCCGGCGGGTCCTCGAGGAGGTCGCGGCCATCCGGCGGGCCGCCGAGCACCGGCGCGGCGAGCGCCGGGTCGGTTACGCCTGGTCGGCGCTGGGCCGGCACACCACGACGGTGCAGCGCCGCTGGTCCGAGGCCCACCCCGGCTCGGCGCTGGTCTTCGTGCAGTCCAGCAGCGCGACCGCGGGCCTGACCGAGGGGCTCGCGGACGTGAGCGTGCTGCGCCGGCCGGTCGACGACCCACGGATGCGCACCGCGCTGCTCGGCACCGAGCGGCGCTACGCCGCAGTGGCCGCGGACGACGTCCTCGCCGGCCGTCGCAGCCTCAGCCTGAACGACTTCGGTGGCCGGACGGTCGCGGTCGACACCCTCACCGGCACCACCTCCGAGCAGCTGTGGTCGTCCGCCGGCGGGCCGGCCGCCACGCAGCTGGTGCGCGGCATCGAGGACTGGCTCACCGTGATCGCGGCCGGTCAGGCGGTGGGCATGTCCTCGGAGGCGACGGCCGCCCAGCACCGCCGTCCCGGGGTGGTCTACCGGCCGGTCCGCGACGCGCCCCCGGTCCCGGTCTGGCTGGCCTGGTGGAGCGACAGCCCTCCCCCGGACCTCGACGCGCTGCTCCAGCTGATCTGCGAGGAATACGGCCGCCCCGCCCGCCCCGTCCGGGCCTCGCCGTCCTAGCGTCGTGCCGGTGAGCAGGGAGCGGCCCACGGTGTCGTCGGGCGTCGGATTCCGGTCCGAGCGGGGCCCGGTCCTGATCGGGATCATGCTGTCCACGGCCCTGGTCGCCATCGACGCGACCGTCATCGCCACCGCGGTCCCCTCGGTCGTGTCCGAGCTGGGCGGCTTCGCCGAGTTCCCCTGGCTGTTCTCGGTCTACCTGCTCGCCCAGGCCGTCACGGTGCCCGTCTACGGCAAGCTCGCCGACCTGTTCGGGCGCAAGCCCGTGATGCTCTTCGGCATCGGCCTGTTCCTCGCCGGCTCCATCCTCTGCGGCACCGCGTGGAGCATGGGCGCGCTGATCGCCTTCCGCGCGGTGCAGGGCCTGGGCGCCGGGGCCGTGCAGCCGATGGCGATGACGATCGTGGGCGACCTGTACTCCCTCGAGGAGCGGGCAAAGGTGCAGGGGTACATCGCCAGCGTCTGGGGCGTGTCGTCGGTCGTCGGTCCCACGCTCGGTGGCGTCTTCTCCGAGTACGTCAGCTGGCGATGGATCTTCTTCGTCAACATCCCGCTGTGCCTGATCGCGGCGGCCACCATCGGCCTGCGGTTCAGCGAGCGCGTCGAGCGCCGCCGTCCGCGGATCGACTACGCGGGGGCGGCTGTGCTCACCGTCGCCCTCACCCTGGTGATCCTCGGCGTGCTCGAGGGGGGTCAGGCCTGGGCCTGGGGCTCGCCGCAGAGCGTCGCCGTCCTGGGCGGGGGCGCCGTCCTGCTGGTGGGGTTCGTCCTGATCGAGCGCTGGGCGGCCGACCCCGTCGTCCCGCTGCGGCTGCTGCGGCGGCGGCTGCTCGTCGCGACCAACGTGGTGGCGGCCTGCGTCGGCGCCGTCCTGCTCGGGTTGACCTCGTACGTGCCGACGTTCGTGCAGGACGTGCTCGGCACCGGGCCGCTGGTCGCCGGGTTCGCGCTGGCCGCCATGACGTTCGGCTGGCCGCTGTCGGCGTCGCAGTCGGGCCGGTCCTACCTGCGCATCGGCTTCCGGTGGACCGCCTGCATCGGCGCGGCCGTCGTCGTCCTCGGCTCGGCGCTGCTGCTCCTGCTCGACGGGAACTCGTCGGTGTTCCAGGTGGGCGCGACGTCGTTCCTCATCGGCCTGGGCATGGGCTTCTCCGCCGCGCCGACGCTGATCGCCGCGCAGTCGGCCGTCGGATGGCGGGAACGCGGCGTCGTCACCGGCGCCAACATGTTCTTCCGCTCCGCGGGCAGCGCGATCGGCGTCGCGGTCTTCGGTGCGATCGCCAACGCCACACTGGGGCGGTCGGTCGCCGCGGGCGGCCGGGTCGCGCCGCAGGCGCTCACCACCGCCGTCCACCACATCTTCTGGACGACGACGCTGCTGGCGATCGCGATGCTCGCCGCTGTGCTGGCCATGCCGCGTGACCGCAACCCGGCACCGGCGCCGACCCCGCTGCCCATCGAGATCGCCGGAGGCTGACTACCGGGGCTGCGACTCGTTCTCGTCGTCCCGGCCGGCCGGGAGCTCCTCGTGCCGGCGCGACCGCGCCGCGAGGCCGGCCTGCCACTCGGCGCGGCTGCCCCGGCCCGCGGCCAGGACCAGGCCGAACAGCACGGCGAGGGCCAGCAGCAGGAGCAGGCCGGTGAGGATGTGCTGCCAGCCGAACAGGAACGACACGGTCATGCTGCCCGGCTCCCGCACGGGCGTCGCTGGCGCCATGCGACCAGCGTGCGGGACGCCGCGCGCCGGTGCACCCGCGACCGCGCGGGCGCTCACCCTCGCGAGCGAGTGACGCAGTGCGAGCACCGGCGGGGCGCCGCCCCGGATCGGGTGTCCCGCCTCCCCCTCCGAGTGAGGCACACCCGCCGCCCCCGGGCCTTCCCCGATCTTCCGCCGTAGCGTCTGCATGCCTGGGATCCGGATCACAGGGGGCAGGCAAGCATGAGCATCGAGTTGGAGACCGGTGACGACGGCGCGCGGGAGGACCGGCGTCCGAACGTCTCCGGCGACCTCCCCAGCATGCTGGAGGCCCCGCCGATGTTCCGCCGGAGCGTCGTCGGCTACGACCGGTTCCAGGTCGACACCTACGTCCGCTGGGCCGAGGACGAGCTCGCCACCGCCGATCGCGAACGCGAGCACCTGATCGCGCGACAGGTCCGGACGCAGGCCGAGCTCGAGGAGACGCGGCAGCTGCTGCCGCACTCCGCCACCGCCGGTGAGTTCCTGCAGGTGTCCCGCCGGATCGGCTCGCTGCTGGCGGCCGCGGCCGACGAGGCCGAGAGCCTGCGCGCCGACGCCGAGGCCGACCGCGCCGCGGCCTCGGCCGCCACCGAGCAGGCCACCCGCGCCGCCGAGCAGCTCCGCGCCGACGCCGGGACCGAGGCCGGGCGCGTGCTCGCCGAGGCGACCGCGGCCGCGGCCCGCACCACCGACGAGGCACACCGCGTCGCCGCCGAGGCCGCCGCCGAGGTCGAGCGGCTGCGTCTCGCCGCCCGCGCGGAGGCCGAGACCCACCTGCAGCAGGTGCAGGAGCTCGAGCACCGCGCCACCGAGCGGGCCGACGAGCTCCGCCGGCAGGCGTCGTCCGAGGCCGCCGCCGCCGTGCTCCAGGCCCGGGCGGAGGTCCTGCGCATGCTGGCCACCGGCCGCGAGCAGCGCCGCCGGGCGGACGCCGCCGCCGAGGCCGACCGGGCACGACGGGAGCAGGAGACGCTGGCCCGCACGGCGTTCCTCCGCGCCGAGGTCGCCGCGCTCGAGCGGCGGCGCACCGCACTGCGGAGCGAGGTGCGACGGCTGTCCGCCGCCGCGGCCGACCGCGCGGTCGCCCGGGTCCAGCGTCCCCTCCCCCGGGTCCTCGACGCCCTCCACTGGCGCTCGCGCTCGCTGCGGGCGCCCTGACGATCAGCCCCCGGTCGTCCAGCGCAGGCCGAGGATGACCGTGTCGTCGCGGCCGCCCTGGGCGGTCGTGGCGTCCATCAGGCGGTCCAGGACCGCCGGGAGCTCCTGGCCGTCGGCCGCGGCCGCGGTGGACCGCAGCCGCTCCAGGCCGGTGTCGATGACCTCGCCGCGGCGCTCCACGGCGCCGTCGGTGAAGGCCAGGAGCGTCGCCGGCCCGGAGATCCGCAGCTCCGCCACCTCCGGGGCCGCGTCCGTCGGGACGCCGACCGGCGGCGCGACCGGGCACTCCAGCATCCCGGTCCGGTCGCCGTTGAGCAGCAGCGGCGGGAAGTGGCCGGCCGACACGAGCTGCACCGTTCCCGTCGAGGGATCCAGCTCGCCGAGCAGCACGGTGGCGAACTGGTGGTCGACGGTGATGTCGAGCAACGCCCGCAGCTTGGTCAGGACGGTCCCGATGTCGTCGTCCTGCGCCAGGTACGCGCGGACGGCGAACCGGAGCGCGGCCATCGTCGTCGCCGCCGGCAGGCCCTGACCGGAGACGTCGCCCACGACGAACACGCAGTTCCCCGACGGCCGGGTGATGACGTCGTACCAGTCCCCGCCGACCTCGAGCTCGTCGACGCCGGCCACGTACCGCGCGGCCACCTCGACGCGAGCCACCCGGGGCACCTCGGGCAGCAGGGCGTGCTGCAGGGTGCGGGCGATGCCGCGCTGCTCCTGGTACAGCCGCTGGTTCTCCGCGGCGAGGCCCTCGGCGACCGCCCGGCGCCGGGACAGCGTCTCCACGGTGGCCCCGATGGCGACCGCGAGCGCACTCCCGACGCCGAGCACGATCCAGGGCAGCGACGCCGACAGCGGCCCCGTCAGGCCCGTCGGTGAGGCGGCGACCAGCGTGAAGGAGGTGTTGGCGAAGGGCACGTGCACGGTGGCCCGGTCGCCGCGGATCGGCAGCGGCGCCGTCGTCTGGATGAGCTGGTCGGGATCCGCCCGACGGCCGAGGTACGCCGCCAGCTCGAGGCCGCCGAAGGCCGCGCCGGCCTCGACGGACACCCGCCGGTTCAGCGGCGTCTCGGCGTAGACCACCAGCCCGGTGTCGCCGGGGGGCATCAGGGCGTAGGCCAGGCGCGGCTCGGGGCCCACGATGCCGGCGATGGTGAGCCGGCCGTCCGGCTTCAGCGTGCTGAAGAACGCCGCGGGGCCGCCCGACGGCAGCTGCGGCTCGGACCCGTGCAGGGCCAGTCGCTGCGGCGGGTCGCCGCCCACCCGCCACAGCGAGAGGGAGGCACGCGGGTTCGGGATCGCCGCGTCGGCGAATCGGGTGAACGGGCCGGGCTGGCCACCGGTCGCGATCGCCACCTGCCCGGCATCGGCCATCTGGACCTGACCGGCGGCCAGCTGGGTGGTGAGCAGGGTGGCCACCTGGACCACCTGCTGGCGCAGCAGGCGCTCGCTGTTGCGCGCGTTCACCACCGCGGCGAGCCAGGACAGGCCGAGGACGAGCGCGAGCACGGCCGCGGTCACCGCGAGGCTGAACCGCCGGGGCGCGCGCCGGGTGCGCGGGCCACCGGCCGGGGCGGGGGCCGGGCTCCGGCGCTCGGCGGAGACGACGGCCGGCGTCCCGGACCGGGCCCTGTTTCCCGCGCCCTCGACGTCCACCCGTGCCCAGACGACCTTCCGGCCGTCCTCGGCCGCGGTCCAGCCGTGGGCAGCGGACAGCTGCGCCACCAGGTACAGGCCCAGCCCGCCGAGCGCGGCGTCCCGGCCGACCGCGGGCACCGGGGGCGCGTCGCCCGCGGCGTCGCTGACCTCCAGCAGCCAACCGGAGGCCGTCGTGCGAACGGTCGCCTGCACCGGCGCACCGCCGTGCCGCAGGGCGTTGCTCACCAGCTCCTCGACGGCCAGCAGCAGCCGGTCGACGTCGTCGTCGGCGGCCCCGGACGGCCGCCCGCGCGTGCGCAGCAGGTCGCGCAGGGCCATGCGCATGGCCCGGAGCTCGGCGAGCGTCGTCGGCTCGCCGCGCCACAGGACGGTGTCGGGGCTCTCCGGCCGCGGCCGGGTCGCCCACAGGGCCTCGCTCATGAGCCTCATTCCGGCAGCGGTGCGGATCGGGCGCCGGTGCACATCGATGGTCCAGGACATGGGCGGCGGCTGCGCTGCCCGGCCGTCCGGGGGTCACGCACGCTCCGCGACCCGTCCGTACCGCACGTTACCGACCCGATACCCGGCGTCGGAACCAGCCACGCCCGGAGGCGTCGACGCCGGCGCCCGGGGCCCCTAGCGTCGAGCGCAGCGGGGGCGCGAGAAGGCGACGACGCCGGGCAGGAGACTCAGCAACTGCTCGATGGAGAGGCCACCTTCTCCGACAGCGAGGACGTGTCGGTCGACCTCCGCGGGGACCCCGACCGGGCCGGCTTCGTCCAGGTCATGCACGGCCGGGTCTCCGATCCCGCGCGCGCCAGGGAACTGCTGGCAGCGGTGCCGTCGGACCAGATGGCGGCCTACCGGCCAGACGTGATCGGCAGGCTCTCGATCGGGCACGACGACGGCCAGTGGACGCAGGTCCTCTATTTCACCTCGGAGGCGGCTGCCCGTGCGGGGCAAGGCAAGGAGCCACCGCCGGAGATGAAGGCCGTGATGGACGACATGATGGAGATCAGCTCGGGCCCGCCCGACTTCTTCGACCTGCGGCAGCCGCTGCTCCACTCCCCCGCCTGAGGATCCCGGCAGCGTGGTGACGCGCCGGTGACGCCCACCGTCCCACGCTGGGCCCACTGACGAGCCCCGCCCGGAGGAGCTCCCTTCCCGAAGGTTCGAGAGCCATGGACGACAGCCGCTACACGACCGCGCTGCAGCAGATCGCCCGCCTGGCGGGGGACGCGCTGGCGGGCCAGGCGCCCTCCCCGAACGGCGCTGACGCGCCGGCCGCCTTCGACCCGGGGGCGGGCTGCCGGATCATGTCGGTCCCGCCGCGACTGCTGGCCGCCGCCGCCGCGCACGCCACGCGGCTCAATCCGGTGAACGCCCCGCTGCGCGAGTTCGCCGCCGTGGGCGACGCCGGGCCCGAGGACCCGCTGAGCCTCACCCTGCGGACGACGAAGTACTGGGGGCCGGCGCCGCGGTCGCTCACGGTCAGCTTCCTGGAGACGACCGCCGCGGACCTGCGGGCGCGGATCGTCGGCCACATGAACGCCTGGGCCCAGTACTGCGGCGTCTCCTTCACCGAGACGGCGAGCGACGCCGACGTCCGCATCTCCCGCGGACCCGGTGGCTACTGGTCCTACCTCGGCACCGACATCCACCTCATCCCCGCCAACCGGCAGACGATGAACCTGCAGGGCTTCACCATGAGCACCCGCGACTCGGAGTTCTTCCGGGTCGTCCGGCACGAGACGGGTCACACCCTGGGGTTCCCGCACGAGCACATGCGCAAGGCACTCGTCGACCGCATCGACCCGCAGAAGGCCTACGTCTACTTCCAGCGGACCCAGGGATGGGACAAGCAGACCGTCGACCAGCAGGTGCTCACCCCGCTGGACCCGACCGAGATCATCGGCACGGAGGCCGACCAGGACTCCATCATGTGCTACCAGCTGCCGGCCGAGATCACGACGGATGGCCAGCCGATCCACGGGGGGGTGGACATCAACGACAGCGACGCGCGGTTCGCCGGCATCGTCTACCCGAAGAGCCTGGGTGCTCCGGCCGGTGCCCCGGCCGCCGCCGTCGCGGGGGAGGTCCCCGTTCCCCGGGCGGCCGGCGTCGTCGACTGGGATCCCCGGGAGGACCGGCCGCTCGTCCCGCGATGAGCCCGGCCCTCGCCGGGGTCCGCCGTGGGTCGCTACATCGACATCCGGCCCGACGACGAGGGTCTGCCGGCCGAGCTCGTGCTCGCCGTCGGTGACGTCGTCCGGGTCGCCGCAACCGGAGGCAGTGTCCGGTCCGGCTCCGGGGTCGAGCTGCTGGGCATCCTCACCGACAGCGTCGTCGGTTCCGACGGCTCCGTCCGCACCCCGCTCGGGCCGCCCGGCGCCGTCCTGTTCCGTGCGCGGGAGCCCGGTCGCGCCGTCGTCGACCTCGTGTCCGGCGACCCGTTCCGGGAACCACTCACCCGGACCCTGGTGGTCCGGGTGGAGCCATGACAGAGAGGGCGGCCCGATGACGTCCAGCGAGAAGGTCAGCCGGTTCCGCCGGCACGGCGGGCGCAGCTGGTCCCAGGAGATCGAGACGACGGTCGCGGCACTGGGCACGCGGATCCACATGATCCGGCAACGTCCTGTCCTGCCGTCGATGGGCGAGGGCGAACGCGATGCCATCCTCGCCGGCGTGCAGTTCCTCCTGGACGGGGCACTGCAGGCGGCGCAGGGTGCCGATCCGGAGTACCGGACCATCAAGAGCTGGTGGCGCGGCACCAGCATCGAGGCGGCCTTCCGGAAATCTCATCAGGCCGAGGCGGAGCTGGCCCGGCTGTACGACGACGCCGAGCTCAAGGCAGAAGCCCCGGCCGCGGTGGCACGCACCGACCTGGCGCTCAACCGCGACGACCCCATGCGAGCCGAGGCGACCCGGCTGCTCACGCTCGACGCGGGGCCGGAGAAGCGGGCGTTGCTCGCGAAGGTCATCCAGGTCGGGCACGAGGCCGCCGACGGGTCGCACGCCCGGGTCCGGAGTTTCCGCAACATCCTGCTGGCCACCGCCTGCTGCATCGCGTTCCTCGTCCTGGTGTTCGCGATCGTGGTGTTCGGCCACCCGTCGGCGGTCCCGTTCTGCTTCCGACCGCTCGCGACGGCCGGTGGCGGTGGCCCCACGGTGGCCTGCCCGAGCGGGGCCGGTGCCCGCCAGCAGCCCGCCGGTCTCGACGTCGTCGTCGTCGCCCTGCTCGGGCTCCTGGGCGGCGCCCTGTCGGCGGCGGTGTCGATCCGCAACGTGCGGGGCACGTCCACGCCCTACGACCTGCCGATCGCGCTGGCGCTGCTGAAGGTGCCCGCGGGCGCCCTCACCGCGCTCGGCGCGCTCATCGCCATCCGCGGCGAGTTCGTCCCCGGGCTGAGCGCGCTGGACACCCAGGAGCAGATCCTCGCCTATGCCCTGGTGTTCGGGTACGCGCAGCAGCTGCTGACCGGGTTGATCGACCGGCGGGCGCACGGCCTGCTCGACTCCGTACCGAGCAAGGACGTAGCACAGGCGCGTCCTCAGCTCTCGGTCCTCCCCCCACGCCCGCCATCACCGCCGCCCGGCGCTGGTGGGGGCGACGCGGGCCTCGGCGACGGTCAACCGCGCACGGGTGCGACGGTCGCTCAGGTGCCGCAGAACGTTCGGTAGGCACCGAAGTCCTCGGGTGCCGGCGCCGCGTACCGCTCGAGACCCGGCCGCACGTCGTAGGGACGCGTCACCGCGTCCAGCAGGCGCCGGAGGGGGTCCAGATCGCCGCCGGTGGCCGCCTCGAGAGCCTCCTCGACCAGGTGGTTGCGCGGGATGTAGACGGGGTTGACCCGGTCCATGCGCTCCGGATCGGGGCCCAGTCCCCGCCACACCTCCAGCCAGGCATCCAGGGCGGCGAGGTCCAGGACGACGCGCCGCGCGGGCTCGGCGTCCCCGCGAGCCGCCGTCCCCAGGTGCCGGAAGAACGACGTGTGGTCGACGTGGTTGTCCCTGAGCAGGCCCAGCAGGTCCTCGACCAGGGGGACGACGACGGCCTCGTCCAGCCCGTCCGGGAGCCCGAGCTTCGCCCGCATCCCCGCCGACCACGCGGCGTTGTACTCCCGGCGGAAACCGCCGAGCGACTCCACCGCGAGGGCAACCGCCTGCTCCTGGTCGTCGGCCAGCAGCGGCAGCAGGGCCTCGGCCAGGCGCGCGAGGTTCCACTCGGCCACGAGCGGCTGGTTGCCGTAGGCGTAGCGGCCGCCGCTGTCGATCGAGCTGTACACGGTGGCCGGGTCGAACACGTCCAGGAAGGCGCAGGGCCCGTAGTCGATCGTCTCGCCCGAGATCGTCATGTTGTCGGTGTTCATGACCCCGTGGACGAAGCCGACCTCCATCCAGCGGGCCACCAGCGAGGCCTGCGCCGCGACCACCGCCTCGAAGAGGGCGCGGTAGGGCTCGTCGGCCTGGGCCGCCGCGGGGTGGTGCCGGTCGATCGCGTGGTCGGCCAGCCGCCGCAGCAGGTCGACGTCCCCGGTCGCGGCCGCGTACTGGAAGCTCCCGACCCGCAGGTGACTCGCGGCCACCCGGGCGAGGACGGCGCCCGGCAGGGCGGTCTCGCGCTGCACCGTCCGGCCCGTCGCCACGACGGCGAGCGAACGGGTGGTCGGGACGCCGAGGGCGTGCATGGCCTCGCTGATCACGTACTCGCGGAGCATCGGCCCGACCGCGGCCAGCCCGTCGCCGCCGCGCGCGAACGGGGTGCGACCCGAGCCCTTGAGGTGCAGGTCGCGCAGCCCCCCGTCGGCGTCGACCAGCTCCCCGAGCAGCAGCGCGCGCCCGTCGCCCAACCGCGGCGAGTAGCCGCCGAACTGGTGGCCGGCGTACGCCTGGGCCACCGGCGTCGCCCCCGCGGGCAGGGAGACGCCGGTCAGCAGCCGGACGCCGTCGGCGCTGCGCAGCGCGGCGGCGTCGAGGCCGAGGTCGGCGGCGAGTGCCTCGTTGAGGACCAGGAGCTGCGGGTCCGGCGGCTCCTCGGCACGCCACGGACGGGCCAGTTCCGGCAGCTCGCGGGCGAACCGGTCGCCCAGGACGACGGTCGGTGCCGGTGCGACGCTCACCTCGTCGAGGGTACGTGGGGAGGCACCGGGGCGGCCGCTCAACGCCACCGGTACTCGTGCTCGGGACGCCCCGCGCCGCCGTACCGGGGCAACCTGTCGACGAGCCCCGTCTCGGCCAGGTACTCCAGGTAGCGACGTGCGGTGATGCGCGACGCGCCGATCTGCGCGGCGACCTCGGCTGCGGAGCGGCCGTCGTGCCCGCGCACCGCGGACACGACCGCGTCGAGGGTGTCCCGGCCCATCCCCTTCGGCAGCGGTGCCGGACCCCCGGGGCGCCGGGGGCGCAGCGCCCGCTCCACCTCGGCCTGGCCGGCGGCGTCTCCCCCGCCCGTGAGCCGCGCCCGGTAGTCGGCGTAGGCGACGAGCCGGTCCCGCAGGGCCGGATATGTGAACGGCTTGAGGAGGTAACCGACGACGCCGTGCGCCGCCGCCGCCCGAACCGTGGTCAGCTCCCGGGCCGAGGTGACCGCGAGGACGTCGACGTCCACGCCCGCGCCGCGGATCCGGCGGCACAGCTCGATGCCGTGCGCGTCGGGCAGGTTCATGTCCAGCAGGATGAGGTCGACCGGGGTGCGGCGCAGCGCCTCGAGGGCGGCTGCGCCGGTTGGGGCCACGGCGGCGGTGACGAAGCCCGGCGTCCGGTCCACGTAGGCCTGGTGCGCCTCAGCGGTCACCGCCTCGTCCTCCACCACCAGGACGCGGATCACCGCGCGGCCCGCGCGGGGGTGCGCAGCGGCAACGTCACCTGGAATTCCGCGCCCGGTCCCGGTCGGCAGGTCAGCGTCCCCCCGTTGCGGCGTACCGCCTGGTCCACCAGTGCCAGGCCGAGGCCACGGCCGAGCCCACGGGGATGCGCGCCGGACTCCTTCGTCGTCCAGCCGCGGTCGAAGATCCGGGACAGGTCCTCCTCGGCGAGGCCCGGCCCGGTGTCCTCGACGCGGATCTGCAGGCCGTCGCCGGAGGTCCACAGGGCGACCTGGACCTCGCGTGGCGGCTCACCGGACAGCGCCGCGTCGATCGCGTTGTCCACGAGGTTGCCCACGATGGTCACCAGGTCGCCACCCGGTATCCCCGTACTGCCCACGGCCGAGGAGGGATCGATCTCCAGCAGGACCCCGCGTTCGTGCGCGGTGGCGGCCTTGCCCAGCAGCAGAGCGGCGAGGACCGGCTCGCCGACGGCAGCCACCACCCGGTCGGTCAGCCGCTGTGCGGACTCCAGCTCGGCGGTGGCGAAGTCCACCGCGTCCTGGGCGCGCCCCAGCTCGACGAGGGACACCGTGGTGTGCAGTCGGTTGGCGGCCTCGTGCGCCTGCGCCCGGAGGGCCTCGGCGAACGCACGCACGCTGTCGAGTTCGCCGGTCAGAGCCTGCAGCTCGGTGTGGTCCCGCAGCGTCACCACGGTGCCGGCCGACGTGTCCCCCGGCCGCGCAGCCGCCTGGTTGACGACCAGCACGCGCGTCCCCGTCACGTGCACCTCGTCCACCGCGGGCTCCTGCCGGCGCAGGGTCTCGGTGAGATCGCGGGGCAGGTCGAGGTCGGCGACCGACCGCCCGACCGGGTCCTCCTCGAGGGACAGCAACCGGCGGCCCTCGTCGTTGACCAGCAGGACGCGCTGCTCGCCGTCCACGAGGAGCAGCCCCTCCCGGACGGCGTGCAGCACCGCCTCGTGGTACTCGACCATGCTGCTCAACGCGGCCGGCGACAGCCCTCGCGTCTGCCGGCGCAGGCGCCGGCTGAGCACCCAGCTGCCCGCCGCGCCGACGACGAACGCGGCCAGCGCCGTCCCGGCGATACCGGGCAGCGCCGCGGTGAGGTCGTGCCCGATGGTGCTCAGCGTGATGCCGGCGGACACGACCGCGAGGACGCGGCCGTCGGCATCCAGGACCGGACCGGTCGTCCGCAGCGACGCCCCGAGCGTGCCGGTGTAGGTCTCGGTGAACGTCCGCCCGGCCAGCGCGGGCGCGATCGTCCCGCGGTACGGGAGGCCGATCTGGGCCGGGTCCGGGTGCGTGAACCGGGTTCGGTCAGGGGCGAACACGGTGATGAAGGACAGCCCGGTGTGGTGGCGGACGTCCTCGACGTAGGGCTGGAGGACGGCTGTCGGGTCCGGGCCGGTGACCGCCTGCCGGACGAGCGGTGACCGGGCGAGGCTCTCGACGACCGCCGTCGTCCGCTGGGTCGCCGTCCGGTCGACCGTCGAGCGCGCGTCCACGTACGCCACCACGGACGACGTCAGGACGACGGCGACCACCACGAGGCCCTGCAGCAGCAGGAGCTGGGCGGCCAGGCTGGTCTTCCCCGGCGACCGCGGTCGACGGGCTCCGGGGGTGCGCACGCCCCAGAGTGTCCGCCCGATACCCACCACGTCCCATCCGTGCCCGATCGGGCTCCGTGCACGAAATGAACGAATCAGTGACCACGGTCACGACGAACCGCACTGTGAGCTGCGTCGCCCGCACGGGGGCGACCCGCACCCCGGGCGGACCGCACCGTCCCGGCCGACTCCACAGGAGCAGTCAATGGCAGGCACCACCTCAGCGGCACCCGGAACGCGGCGGGCCGACCGCACCCACCGGCTCTACATGGCGGTCATCGCCGCCGTGGGCCTCGGCATCGCCGTCGGATTCCTCTTCCCCGACGTCGCGGTCGAGCTCAAGTGGATCGGCACCGCCTTCGTGAGCCTGATCAAGATGCTGATCGCCCCGGTCATCTTCTGCACGATCGTCCTCGGCATCGGATCCATCCGGAGCGCCGCGAAGGTCGGCCGGGTGGGTGGCCTGGCTCTGGGCTACTTCCTGGTGATGTCCACCGTGGCCCTGGCCATCGGCCTGGTGGTCGGCAACGTGCTGCACCCGGGGTCCGGTCTGCACCTGACCGAGGCGCTGCGCGGCCAGGGCGCCACGCTCGCGGCGACCGGTGCGGAGGCAGGCGGGACGACGGACTTCCTCCTCGGCCTCATCCCGACGACCCTGCTGTCGGCACTCACCTCGGGTTCGGTGCTGCAGGCTCTGCTCATCGCGCTGCTCGTCGGCTTTGCCATCCAGGCGATGGGCCGGTCCGGCGAGCCGCTGCTGCGCGGCATCGGTCACCTGCAGAAGCTCGTCTTCCGGATCCTCGGCATGGTGATGTGGCTGGCGCCGATCGGTGCGTTCGGGGCGATCGCCGCGGTGGTCGGCGCGACCGGCATCGACGCCCTCAAGAGCCTCGCGTACCTGATGCTGGGCTTCTACGCCGCGTGCGCGATCTTCGTCCTCGTCGTCCTCGGCGGCCTGCTCCGTGTCGTGGCCGGCGTCAACGTGTTCTCGCTGCTCCGCTACCTCGGCCGGGAGTTCCTGCTGATCTTCTCGACGTCCTCGTCGGAGACCGCACTGCCGCGGCTGATCGCCAAGATGGAGCACGCCGGCGTCAGCAAGCCGGTCGCCGGCATCGTCGTCCCGACCGGGTACTCGTTCAACCTCGACGGCACCGCGATCTACCTGACCATGGCCTCGCTGTTCATCGCGCAGGCGCTGGGCACGCCGCTGTCGCTCAGCGCCCAGATGGGGCTGCTGGTCTTCATGGTCGTCGCCTCCAAGGGGGCGGCCGGGGTCACCGGCGCGGGCCTGGCCACCCTCGCCGGTGGGCTCTCCACGCACCGTCCCGACCTGCTCGACGGCGTGGGACTCATCGTCGGGATCGACCGCTTCATGTCCGAGGCGCGCGCGGTGACCAACTTCGCCGGCAACGCCGTCGCGACCGTGCTCATCGCCACCTGGACCAAGGAGCTGGACCGCGTCCAGTTCGATGCCGCGCTCTCGGGTCGCCTGCCGTTCGACGAGGCGACGATGATCGACGACGCGGCGGACGACGGCGGCGCTCCGCCGTCGGCTGCGGCGACTCCCGCACTCCGGGGCGAGCCGGTCCCCGTCTGACGTCCCCCGACGGTCCCCGGTGCCCGGCTCCCCCTCGGGGGGCCGGGCACCGGCCTTTCGTCAATCCCGACCGTGGTGGCCCAGCCGTCCGCGGAGTGGTCGACGACTGCTACTCGCGGGTACGTGAGCGCAGGTCGGAGTTCGATCTTGAAGGAGGCGCGCCGGACCGGATGGGAGCCCTGAGCAGGGTGCGCCGGATGTGACTCCGAACCTGCGAAACAGCGGCACGGCGTCCCTGTGTCCACGGTCCCCGCCCGCACACTTCCGGCCATGCGGCTGGCGGTGTGCTCGTCCAAAGGTGGAGTCGGTAAAACGACGACCGCGGCGAATCTCGCGGTGGCCCTGGGCCGCCACGGTCGCGTCCTGGCCGTCGACGTCGACCCGCAGGAGAGCCTCGGCCGGGCGTTCGGCGTCGTCGCCAAGGGGCGCTACGACAGCCTCGCCGCGCTGGTGGAGGACCCCAGCGAGGAAGCGCGCGGGATGATCCGCTTCGACGTCGCCCCGGGGCTGGACCTGTTGCCCGCGCATCCCTCCCTGGAGACGGCCGCGATCCAGCTGGCCACCTCCGGGGGGCTGACCACCAGCGTGCGGCGGGTCCTCAAGCCGCTGCTGGCCGACTACGACCACGTCGTCCTGGACACCCGCGGCGACCTGTCGGGCCTGACGCTCGCCGCGGTCTGCGCCGTCGACTCGGTGCTGACCGTGTTCACCAGCGACCCTGGCTCAGCGCTCGGCGCGGCCCGCGTCGCCGCGTTCCTGGAGCAGCACCGCGACTACGAGAACACCCGGGCGGTCCTCGTGGGGGTCGCCTGCGCCGTGTGGGACGCGCAGGGCCGGGCCGCGCGCGAGGTGGCCGGCGCACTGGAGCACTCGGACCTCCCGCTGCTGTCGACCCGCATCCCGCTGTCCCGGCGGGTGCCGACCAGCACGCTCGCCAAGCAACCCGTCGTCCTGTCCGCCCCCACCAGTCCCGTGACGACCGCCTACCTGGCGCTCGCCGACGAAGTGCTCGCCGCCGCCGAAAGGGCCACCGCATGACCGCCACCGCGAACTCCCGGACGCTGCAGGACGATCTTCTCCAGGACCTCCGGCAGACCGCCCCCATGCCCGACCCCCGTCCGGGCGCCGCACGGTCCCGGCCGAAGCGCAATCCGATGGAGTCCTCCGCGGCCCCGCCGGCGGTGGAGCTGCGGGTCACCCGGACCCGCTGGCTCGCGCCGAGCATGCGGCTGGCCTCGAAGGGCCTGGTCGTGAACGCGGGTCCGATCTCGGTGTCGGTGGGCTTCTCCGGCCGTTGACGGGCTCGGAGGTGGCGATCAGCCCGCCGCCGCGCGTGCACTCGCGCGCACCCACTGGACCGTCTCGGTCAGGCCGTCCCGGAGGCCGGTCCTCGGCTCCCAGCCCAGGTGCTCCTTGGCGCGGGCGGCCGCCAGCGCCGACCGCTGCAGTTCCCCGAGCCGGGCGGGCCCGGTCCGCGGCTCGTCGGGCACGCCGCACAGTCGCGCCAGTTCGGTGTGCAGTTGACGGACGGTCGTCTCGATCCCGGTGCCGATGTTGACCCGCAGCCCGTCGGCCCGGGACCCGCACGCGGCCACGAACGCGTCGGCGACGTCCCCCACGTAGACGAAGTCCCGCGTCTGCGCCCCGTCGCCGTAAATGGTCGTCGGCAACCCGGCGAGCATCCGCCCGGTGAACAGCGAGATCACCCCGGCCTGCCCGCGGGGGTCCTGCCGGGGGCCGTAGACGTTCGCCATCGCCAACGCCGTCCACCGCAGGCCGTACAGCCGCTGGAAGGTCTGCAACCACAGCTCGGCGGCGGCCTTGCTCGCGGCGTACGGCGATTCCGGGGCGACGACCGCGTCCTCCCCGACCGGGGGCGGCGTGGCCGAGCCGTAGATGGAGCCGCCGGAGGAGGCGAAGACGACCTTCTCGACCCCTGCCTGACGGGCCGCCTCCAGCACGGCGACTGTGCCGACGACGTTGCGCAGGGCGTCGTTGACCGGGTCGGCCACCGACGCCCGGACGTCGATCGCGGCGGCGAGGTGGCAGACGGCACGGACTCCTGCCGAGCGCAGGGTGTCGGTGAGGCCGGGCCCGGCGACGTCGGACCGCACGAGCTCGACGTCCCCACGGACGGCGGCCAGGTTGGCGGCCGATCCGGCGGACAGGTCGTCGATCACGAGCACCCGGTGCCCGGCGGCGGCCAGCGCCGCGGTGACGTGGGATCCGATGAAACCGGCGCCCCCCGTGACCGCCACGACCGCGGGTCGGTCGCTCGTCATCGGGCCCGGCCGACCAGCAGGTGGTGCGGGTGCAGGCGGCCCCGGTCCAGCCGGAGGGAGCGGATCTCCCGGAGGCCCGCAGCGGCCAGCCAGCGGGCCCGCTCGTCGGGATCGGTGAACGCGAACTCCGGGGAGCCGGCGGTGATCTTCAGGACGCGCACGGCCAGAGCCTCCTGCAGGGCGTTCCACCGCGCCTTCCACCGCGGGCGGGTCGCCATGTCCTTGACCACCAGCAGCCCGCCGGGTGCCAGTGCCGCGGCGCAGGACGTCAGCAGCGCCCGCTGGGCCTTCTCGTCGAGCAGGTAGAGGACGTCGACGAGGACCACGGCGTCCCACGGGCCTTCCGGCACCGCGCCGGACTCGCTGACCGCGAAGTCGAGGCGCCCGCCGGCGGCCGGCGCGGACGCGGCGGCGACGGCGATCTTGTCGACGTCGATGTCCACCCCGTGCACCCGGAGCCGGGGCGACCGGCGGACCAGGTAGCCGCTGAAGAGTCCGTGCCCGCAGCCGACCTCGAGCACCCGGCCCTCGTCGGGCAGCGCCTCGACGATGGGCGGGAACGGGCAGGTCAGCCAGCGCACCAGGACGTGCAACCGCGCGCCGAGCGGCTCCGCGCGGTACGCCCGCATCGCCGCCCGTGCGGCGGCGTCCGGCCAGCGGGTCATGCGCTCGCCGCCACGTCGGCGAAAGTCGCCAACCGCCAGCCGGCGTCATCCACCAGCGAGCGGGTCGAGGGCGCGGTGAGCATGTCCAGCTCGTCGCCCCAGCGGTACCCCCACTCGAACCGGGACAGCTCGGGCTCGCCCGCCTCGCCGGGATGGGTGTTGATCTCGGCCGTCGGCGCGCCGCCGTCGGTCAGCGTCCGCAGCGCGGTCGCGAACCTTTCGCCGTCCAGGTGTCCCGCCTCGTCCAGCCCGGCGTACGCCCCGGTCGTGACCAGCCCGGCCCGGTCGAGCCGGCGTCGGAGCCGCCCGGCCAGGATCCGGACGCCGGCTCCCAGCGGCCCGCGCCGCCGGCTCCCCGGCAGCCGCACGCAGGCGATGCCGGCCGAGCGGGCCAGCTCGACGACGACGGCGGCTACCCCCGGCCACAGGTGGGTGTGCTGGTGGGTGTCCAGGTGTGTGACGGGCACGCCGATGCCCCGCACGCGTTCCAGCTGGGCACGGAACTCGCGAGCGACGTCGTCGGAGTCGATCCGGCCGGCCGCGCCGCGGGCGACCACGGTTCGGTACGACAGCGGGAATCGCCCCTCCCGGTCGACGAGCGTGGGCACCTCCCGGGCCGAGAGCAGGGGGCGGTCCTCGCCCACGATGGCCAGATGGGCGCCGAGGCCGAGCCCGTCGGCCGACCGCACGGCCGCGGCGGCCTGGTCGAACGCCGTGCCCACGGCCAGCACCGACGTCGAGGTCACGATGCCGCCGGAGTGCGCGCGCTGGACGGCGCGGCAGATCCCGGGGGTCAGGCCCATGTCGTCGGCGTTCACCACCAGCAGGCGGCTCACCCGGCGACCGGGGCCAGGTGCGACAGCTCGGCCCGCAGCTGGCGCATCTCCTTCAGCATCCGCCGGATGACCGCCGGCGAGGACAGCGTCGAGACCCCGCGGGTGCGCGGGAAGTAGTCGACGCCGATCTGCACGATGTGGAAGCCGAGCCGCTGGGCGCGGATGACCAGCTCGGCGTCGATGAAGGAGCCCTCGCTGACCGGCTGCGCGACGTCGAGCACCCGCCGGCGCACCAGCTTGAAGGCGAAGTTCACGTCGCGGACCCGCGTGCCGAAGGCGAGCTGGACCAGCCAGTTGTAGACGAACGAGTACACGGCCCGCCGCGGTCCCTCACCGGTGCGGTCCAGGCGGTAGGCGCTCACCATGTCCGCGTCGTAGTGGCGCAGCACCCGCAGCGCCCGGCCGAGCTCGAGCATCTCGAACGGCAGGTCGGCGTCGGTGTAGAGGACGACGTCACCGCGGACGGACGCGAACCCCGTCTTGATGCCGCCGCCCAGCCCGCGGTTCACCGGGTGGTGCACGACCCTGATGCGGGAGTCCGCGGCCGCCAGGGCATCGGCGATCTCCGGGGTGCGGTCGGTCGAGCAGTCGTCGACGATCACCAGCTCGTAGGCGGCGATCTCACCGATCCCGACCAGCCGCTGGCACTCCTCCTCGGCGGCTCGGACGGCGCGCTCGACGTAGTCCTCCTCGTTCCACATGGGGAAGAAGATCGACAGCAGCTCGACCTTGCCGGGCGAGTTCACGAGACCTCCACGCCGTTGACGAATGCGATCAGGGCGGTGCACAACCCGAGGAACAGCAACGGGAGCACCACCGGGGCCAGCCACCTCGGACGCCGGTCCCCGGCGAGCACCACGCCTGCCGCCGCCAGGACCGGATAGGCATCCAGAACGTACCTGCCGATCCCCATGAAGTCCTTCGTGCCGATCAGCGGGATCCCCAGCGACACCACCGCGTAGGCGGCATAGCCCCAGCCGAACCGGCGCCACACGGTGACCAGCAGGAGGACCGCGATGAGGGCGGCCAGCGCCTGCGGAGCGACCAGGACGACGTCGTGCCAGCGGCCGTAGTAGAGGGCACCGAAGAAGGGGATCTTGAACCAGGTGCGCGGGCCGCCCTCCTGGTTCCAGCCGGGGGCCCCCTGGACGGTGGCGAAGGCGACCGGGTCGTCGAACCGGAGCCAGAGGTAGACCATCCAGGCGAGCAGCCCCGCCCCGGAGATCAGGACGGTCGCCTGACGCCACCGCAGGTGCGGGACCGCCCGGACCAGCTCCCGGAACGGCATCGGCCGGCGGACCACCGCGGGGAGGTCTCCCTCCGGTCCGGCCGGGGCGCCGCCGGCGTGTGCGCGCGCGTCCACCAGCACCGGAGTGTTCACGCGGGCGGCGCGGTCCTCGGCGAGCAGCTCCGTGGCCCGGACGACCAGGCCCACGGCCACGGCGACCCCCACCGGGCGCCCCGCCGTCGCCAGGGCGCCGACCAGCCCGGCGAGCACGTAGTGGCGACGCTCGAGCAGGGCGAAGGACCCCATCGCGGTCAGCAGGAACAGTGCGTCGCTGTACCCGCTGCCGTAGAGGAAGAGGCTGTAGGGGTAGACGAGCAGCAGGGCCACCGCGACGACGGCGGCGCGGGGGTCCAACCGCGACCGCACCCAGTCGGCGAACAGCATCACCGCGGCCGCCGCGCAGATCAGGGTCAGCAGTCCCGCGGCCGTGGAGTAGTCGCCGCCGAGGAGCACGCCGAGCCCGTGGACCAGCAGCGGGAACGCGGGGAAGAAGGCGATCGAGGACTGCTGGCCGGGGGTGTAGGCGTACCCCTCCGAGGCGATCCGGTAGTACCAGCCCGAATCGCCCTGGAAGAGCGCGTCGAGCCATTGCGGGCCGTCCAGGTGGCCGTGCCCCGGGGTGGGGCCGACCACCTGGAAGGTGGACCAGCCGATGACGGCCGCCACCACGGTCATGACGACGAAGGCGCCGAGGGCGTAGAGAGGCAGGCGGCGGACGATCGCGTCCAGGCCCCCGCTGCGCTGCTGCGGCACGTCCCAGAATCTATGTCGGGCTCTCGACGGCAGCCGCAGCGACACCCCTGCGCGCGCCAGATCCCGGGCCTCGCGCGGCCGCCCGGCCACCATGGGTCGTCCGTCCGGCGGGTACGGCCGGTCGCACGCCACAGGAACACGCAGCCACAGGAACACGCAGAGGGAACGGAGGTCGGAGTGCTGCTCGCCGTGCTGGCCGTTGCCGGGGCGGCCCTCTGCTACGGCGCGAGCGCCGTGCTCCAGGCGGCAGCGGTCGCCCGACCGGGCCGTGCCGACCTGACCGGCCTGCTGGCCCGGCTGGCCGGCGACCCGCGCTATCTGGGCGGCCTGCTGCTCGTGGCCATGGGCTTCCTGTTCTCCGTCGTGGCGATCCGGGCGCTCCCGTTGTTCGTCGTGCAGGCCGGGCGCGCCTCCAGCCTCGGGGTCACCGCCGCGCTGGCCACGGTGGTCCTCGGCACCCGGTTGCTCCGGCGCGAGCTGCTCGCCCTCGGTGGGGTCGCCGTCGGGCTGGTCGCCGTGGCGCTGGCCGCGCGTCCGCAGGGACCGGCGCAGGTGCCCGAGGCGGTCCGGTGGGTGGTGCTCGCCGCGGCCGCGGTGCTGGCCGGTCTCGTGGTCACCGCGGCCCGCACCCGTCCGTCACCCCGTGCGGCCACGCTCCTGGCCGTGCTCGGGGGCAGCTGCTTCGGGATGCTCGCCCTGGCGGCCCGTGTCCTGGGCCCGATCGCGCTGCCCGGCGTGCTGACCGATCCCAGCGCGTACGCCGTCGGGGTGGCTGCTGCGGCCGGCCTGGTCGCCAACGCCCTCGCCCTGCACCGGGGCACCGTGGTCGCGGTGACGACGACGATGGTCGCGACCGAAGCCGCGCTCGGGTCGCTGCTCGGCCTCGCGGTGGGCGACCGTCCGGCGCACGGGCTGGCGCTGCTGGCGGTCGCGGGCTTCGTCGTCACCGTCGGGAGCGCGCTGTCCCTGGCCCGCTTCGGCGCCCCCGAGCTCGACGGCGCCTGAGCCGGCTCAGCCGGCGTCTGCCCAGGACCCGACGACCGAAACGTCGAGCGGGAAGTCGACGGGGAAGCCGCCGAACAGCAGGCGACCGGCCTCCGCGGCCGAGCGGCGCACCTGCTCGGCCACGTCCTCCGCGAGGGCCTCCGGGGTGTGCACCACCACCTCGTCGTGCAGGAAGAAGACCAGGTGCGGCCGCTCGTGCAGCTCGCCGTCCCCCAGTGTCCACAGGCGGTTGCGCAGGTCGGCCAGCCAGCACAGCGCCCACTCGGCCGCGGTCCCCTGGACGACGAAGTTGCGGGTGAACCGGCCCCAGGCCCGGCGGTGGCGGTCGCGGTCCTCGCGCGAGCCCCCGTCGTCGGCCGGCTCCCCCAGCTCGCCGCCGCTCTGCGCCCAGGCCCCCGTCGGCGCCGGGGACCCCCGCCCGAGCAGGGTGTGCACCACCCCGCCCCGCTCCCCCGTCCGCGCCGCCTGTTCGACCAGCTCGATCGCGCGCGGGTACCGGCGGGTCAGCCGCGGGAGCATCCGGCCGCTCTCGCCGCGGGTGCCGCCGTACATCGCGCCGAGGATGCCCACCTTGGCCTCGGCGCGGGTTGCCACCGCGCCGCTGGCCACCATGCCCTGGTACAGGTCCGTCGCCCGCGCCGCCTCGGCCATGGCCAGGTCGCCGCTCATGGCGGCGAGCACCCGCGGTTCCAGCTGGGCGACGTCGGCGACGACGAACCGCCAGCCCTCGTCGGCGACGGCCGCGGGACGCACCTGGACCGGAACGGACAGCGCTCCCCCGCCGGTCGACGCCCAACGGCCGGTCACGACGCCGCCGGGGAGGAAGTTCGGCCGGAAGCGGCCGTCGCGGGCCCAGGCGTCCAGCCAGGTCCAGCCGTTCGCCGTCATCAGCCGCGCGAGCTTCTTGTACTCGAGCAGCGCCGGGATGCCCGCATGCTCGAGCTGCTCGAGGGTCCACGAGCGCGTGTCGGTGACCGGCAGGCCCGCCGCCTGCAGGGCGCGCAGCAGCTCCGCGGGCGAATCCGGGTTCAGGCCCGGCGCCGGGAAGGCGGCTCGGATCTCCCCGGCCAGCCGTTCCAGCACGGCGGGGCGCGCGCCGGCGGCCGGTCGCGGGCCGAGCAGCTCGGTGAGCAACCGGTCGTGCACGTCGGCCCGCCACGGCAGCCCTGCGTGTGTCATCTCGGCGGCGACCAGCGCGCCGGAGGTCTCCGCGGCGAGCAGCAGCGCCAGCCGCCCGCGCTCGGGCGAGGCCTCCACCGCCGCCTGCTGCCGGTCGTGCTCGGCGAGCGGATCCAGCCGGTCGGCCGGGTCCGCCAGAGGGAACAGCGCGGGGTCGGCCGCGGTGACCGGTTGCAGCTCGTCCCAGCCGGCCGTCCCGTCGGCGGCGAGCAGCGACTGGTCCACGAACGGCGAACGCCGGAGGACGGCGTGGCACAGCCGCAGGTCGGTGCAGCGGGCCACCCGCACGCCGGCGGCGAGCAGCGCGGGGTACCAGCGGGTGGTGTCGTCCCACACCCAGCGCACGGGGTGCTGCTCGCGCTCGGCGACGAACGACGGCAGCGCGTCGGTCGGCAGCACGACGGGCCGCGGCGCCGTCCCGTCGTGCCGGCACTCGCGCGCCTCCACGAGGTCCCCGCCGCGGCGCAGCAGGACCACCCGGTTCACCGGCCCAGTCTCGCCGAGGAGTCCGACAACCTCCCGAACCGGCCGCCGACGTGCTTGGCTCGCCGGTCATGGAGCAGCGCTGATGGCCGTCCGGCTGAACCACACGATCGTCGCCGCGCGGGACCGGCACGAGTCGGCCGGCTTCCTCGCCGACGTGCTCGGCCTGGCGCCGCCGCAGACCTACGGGCCGTTCGACGTCGTCCACCTGGACAACGACGTGTCCCTGGACTTCATGGACGAGGAACAGGTGGACCAGCGGCATTACGCCTTCCTGGTGGGCGAGGCGGAGTTCGACGCGATCTTCGACCGCATCCGTGCTCGCGGGCTGACGTTCTGGGCCGATCCGTTCGAGCAGCAGCCGGGCGAGATCAACACCCACGACGGCGGCCGGGGGCTGTACTGGCAGGACCCGAGCGGCCACAAGCTGGAGATCATCACCCGCCCGTACGGTGGCTGACATGGACGACGCTCCCACGATGTTCGGCCCCGCGACCACCGCCTCGATCGCCCGGGCGCGCCGGCACTCCGTCGGCGACCTGCTGCACCGCACCGCCCGCCGGTACCCGGACAAGCTCGCCGTCGTCGCCGGCGAGCGCCGGGTCACCTACCGGGAGTTCGACGACGCGGTGAACCGGGCCGCGCACGCGCTGACCACCCGGGGCCTGGCCACGGGCGACCGGCTCGCGCTGCTCTCGCACAACTCGTTGCAGTTCGCCGTCCTCGCGTTCGCGACCGCGCGGCTGGGCGTC
Source organism: Blastococcus sp. OS1-29 (assembly GCF_057628075.1). Lineage (NCBI taxonomy): Bacteria > Bacillati > Actinomycetota > Actinomycetes > Geodermatophilales > Geodermatophilaceae > Blastococcus > Blastococcus sp. OS1-29. Next base: position 353,411 of record NZ_JBXXJK010000002.1, on the reverse strand, counting down.
GTGCTCGTGCCGGTCAACTTCATGCTCGGCCCCGACGAGATCGCCTACATCCTCCGGCACTCCGGCGCCGTCGGGATGGTCGCCGAGGACGCGCTGGCGCCGACCGCGGAGAAGGCGCTGTCGACCGCCGGCGTCGACGGCGGCGTGCGCGGCTGGATCCCGCTGTCCGGCGCGGCCCCCACCCAGGGCTGGGAGGACGTTGACGGCTGGTGGCAGGAGGGCCCGACGGAGGCGCCGGACGTGCCGGTCGGCGACGACGACCCGCTCCGCCTGATGTACACCTCGGGTACGGAGTCACGGCCGAAGGGCGTGATGCTGTCCAGCCGGTCGCTGATCGCCCAGTACGTCGGCTGCGCGATCGACGGCGGCATGAGCGAGGACGACGTCGAGCTGCACTCGCTGCCGATGTACCACTGCGCCCAGCTGGACTGCTTCTTCTCCGTCGACGTCTACCTGGGCGCGACGAGCATCATCCTGCCCGGCCCCGATCCCGCGGCCATCCTCGCGACGATCGCCCGGGAGCAGGTCACGAAGCTGTTCTGCCCGCCGACCGTGTGGATCTCCCTGCTGCGGCACCCCGACTTCGACACCACCGACCTGTCGAGCCTGCGCAAGGGCTACTACGGCGCCTCGGCGATGCCGGTCGAGGTGCTGCGGGAGCTGCAGCGGCGGCTGCCCGACGTCCGATTCTGGAACTTCTACGGGCAGACCGAGATGGCGCCGCTGGCCACCATCCTGCGTCCGGACGAGCAGCTGCCCCGCGCCGGATCGGCCGGCCGGGCGTCGTTGAACGTCGAGACGATGCTGGTCGACGACGACGGCACCCCGGTCCCGCCCGGCTCGGTCGGCGAGATCGTGCACCGCAGCCCGCACGCGGCGCTCGGTTACTACAACGACGAGGAGAAGACGGCCGAGGCCTTCGCCGGGGGCTGGTTCCACTCCGGCGACCTCGGCGTCATGACCGAGGACGGCTACCTCTCCGTCGTGGACCGCAAGAAGGACATGATCAAGACCGGCGGGGAGAACGTGGCCAGCCGGGAGATCGAGGAGGCGATCTACGCGCTCGACGGTGTGGCCGAGGTGGCCGTCTTCGGCATCAGCCACCCGCGCTGGATCGAGGCCGTCACCGCGGTGGTCGTCCCGAAGCCGGGCGCCTCGATCACCGCGGACGACGTCACCGCCCACGCGCGGGCGACGCTGGCCGGCTACAAGCGGCCGAAGTACGTCGTCCTCACCGGCGCGCTGCCCAAGAACCCGAGCGGGAAGATCCTCAAGCGGGAGCTCCGCAAGATGCACGCGGAGCTCGCCGGCGAGGACTGATCACAACAGGTGCAGGGTCGCCATCGCCTGGGCGGCCATCTGCGACTCCCCGAGGGCGTTCGGGTGCACGATCACCGGGTTGGTGCCCTGCAGCACCGGCTCGATCCAGCGGGTGCCGATCGGCTGGCAGGCGTCGTGGCCCTCGGACACGGTGCTCATGTCGACGTACTTGGCCCCGGTCGCGGCGGCGGCACGCCTGACGGCGTCGTTGAGCGTGGCCTGCTCGCTGCGGAGGTACGGGACGTCGCCCTTGGCGACCGGCATCTTGTCGAAGCAGCCCTCGGTGGGCGGAAGGATCCACGGGTAGCCGAGGATGGCGACCTTCGCGTGCGGCGCCTTCGCCCGCACGGCCTGCAGCGCCTTCACCAGGGCGGGGTAGGTGGTGGTGCGGATCGTGTCCTCGAACGACGAGCCGTACTTGTCCTTGCAGGGGCTGCCCTGGCCGGCGGTCGACGCGCCGGCGATCCCGCACTCGACGATCGAGTTGATGAAGACGCCGCTGTCGTTCCCGCCGATGGTCATGGTGACCAGCTGGGTGTCCTTCTGGACCGCGTCGAGCTGGGGCGCCACCCCGGGCTGCTGCGACTCGAAGAAGTCCTTGGTCTCGGCGGCCCCGCAGGTCACGTCGGTGAGCTGGGCGCCGATCGCCGCGGCGATGTCATGGGGGTAGTTCACCAGCGACCGGGTGCAGGAGATCCCCGTCGGGTCGGCGGGCAGGACGCCCGAGGCGGAGCTGTAGGAGTCACCCATCGCCACGTACCGGACCGTTGTGGCGGCCTGGGAGGAGGCGGGGGCGCCCACGAGGGCGAAGCCGAGGGCGGCCAGAGCACAAGCAGCAAGACGTCGCATGGACTTCTCCGTCGCAGCCGGGGGAACTGTGACGGGTGCAACGATCCGCGGTACCGACGGTTACGGGTACCGCGCTACCTCAGCGACCAGCGCACCTGGGCGGTCACGGTGACCTCGCTCGCCCCGGATGCGATCGGCACGGCCGACGCGGTGGACATCGCCGAGTCGGCCGCCGCCATCGGCATCGGGCCGGACGGAGTCACCTGTTCCCTCACCAGGACGACGTCGCCGAGCTCCCGGCCGGCCAGCTTCGCGTACTGCTCCGCCGTGGCTCGGGCGTCGGCGTACGCCAGCTCGCGCGCCTTCGCCCGCAGCGCGGCGTCGTCGTCAAGCTCGAAGGCGACGCCCTGAAGCCGAGCCGCGTCGCCGCCGGCCGCGACCACGTCGCTGACGGTCGCACCGGCCTTCCCGAGGTCGCGCAGGGTGACGGCGGTGTCCTGCCCGGCGGTGTAGCCGGTGATCTGCTGCCCGTTGCCGTCGTAGCGCGGGTAGAGATGCACGTTCTGCGTCTGCACGTCGGCCTCGGCGACTCCCGCCCGTCGCAGGGCGTCGAGCACCTTCCCGGCCGCGACGTTGGCGGTGTCGAGCGCGTCGGCCACCGTTGCGCCGCCCGCCTCCACGCCGATGGTCACGTGCAGGACGTCGGGGGTGCCGGTCGCCGTCCCGACTCCCTGCACGTCGACGCCTCCGTCCTCCGGCGCGGCGGCCCGGACCGGCACCGGGCCCCCGCCCACGACAGCGGCCACCACCGCGAGGACGGCGGCGAGCGGCGCGAACCTGCGGACGACGGACATGAGGCCCCCTGCATCGGAGTGGCGGATGCGTCCAGGACGCCGTGACCCGTCCCGGGGTTCCACGCCTGGCACGATGATTCCCGTGCTGCTCGCCGACGTCGTCGCCACGTCGGCCGCCGTCGCCGCGACCCGCGCGCGCACGGTGAAGGCGACGGCGATCGCGGAGCTGCTGCGCCGGGCGGACCCGGACGAGGTCGAGCCGGTCACGGCGTGGCTGGCCGGCGAACCGCGTCAGGGCCGCACGGGTGTCGGCTGGCGGACGCTGGCGAAGCCGGCGCACGACCCGGCTCCCGAGCCCACGCTGACCGTGACCGCCGTCGACCAGGCGCTGACCGCGCTCGCCACGACCAGCGGCGCGGGCTCCACCGCCCGCCGCGACGCCCTCCTCGCCTCGCTGATGGCGGCGGCGACCGGCGAGGAGCAGCGGTTCCTCGCCCGACTGCTCACCGGGGAGCTGCGGCAGGGTGCGCTCGAAGGAGTCGTGCTCGATGCCGTCGCCGCCGCGGCCGACGTCCCGGCCACGGCCGTCCGCCGGGCGTTCATGCTGTCGGGCCGTCTTCCGGAGACCGCGGCTCTCGCGCTGACCGGCGGGGTCGCGGCACTGGCGGCCGTGCGGCTGGAGGTCGGGCGGCCGCTGCGGCCGATGCTGGCCAGCCCCGGCTCGTCGCTCGACGCCGCGCTCGCGGCGCTCGGCAGTGACGTCACGGTGGAGTTCAAGCTGGACGGCGCCCGGATCCAGGTGCACCGGGACGGCGACGACGTCCGCGTGTGGACCCGGACCTTGCGCGAGGTGACCGACGGCGTGCCCGAACTCGTCGAGCGGGTGCGGGCTCTCCCCTGCCGCACCGCCGTGCTCGACGGCGAGACGCTGGCGCTGGACGACGACGGCCGCCCGCGCGCGTTCCAGGACACGATGAGCCGCTTCGGCAGCGACGTGTCGGACGCCGGGGTGCTGCTCAGCCCGTTCTTCTTCGACCTGCTGCATCTCGACGGCCGCGATCTGCTCGACGAGCCGCTGCACGTGCGGCTCGACGCACTCGCCGAGCTGCTCGCCGACGAGGAGCACGCCGCGCTCCGGATGCCCGGCGTGCGCTCCCCCGCCCCGGAGGAAGCGGCGGACGTGCTGGCCGAGGCCCTCGACGCCGGGCACGAGGGCGTCGTCGTCAAGGCCCTGGATGCCGCCTACGCGGCGGGCCGCCGCGGGGCGGCGTGGCAGAAGGTCAAGCCGGTGCACACCCTCGACCTGGTGGTGATCGGTGCCGAGTGGGGCTACGGACGGCGGACCGGCAAGCTCTCGAACATCCACCTCGGCGCTCGGGACCCCGACGGCGGCGAGCCGATCATGGTCGGCAAGACGTTCAAGGGCATGACCGACGAGCTGCTGGAGTGGCAGACGGCAACCTTCCCCGAGCACGCCCGGGCCCGGCCCGACTGGGGTGTCGAACTGCGGCCCGAGCTCGTGGTCGAGATCGCCCTCGACGGCGCCCAGCGCAGCACCCGCTATCCCGGCGGCGTCGCCCTGCGCTTCGCCCGCGTGCTGCGCTACCGCCCGGACAAGACGCCGGCCGAGGCGGACACGATCGACGCCGTCCGCGCACTCCTCGCCGGCTCCTGACCGACGCCGAGACCCCGCGACACCTCACCCTGTCTGGGGCCTCCGTATCCTTGAGTTGCCCTTCATGGCGACTCCGATTCATCGCCCCGGCTGAGTACTCGCCCCAGTGGAGGGCTCAGCAGAGCACGTGGAGATCGTGTACCGACAAGCACAACTCCCGCGGCAGGCGTCGCCGAACTGGTGATAGAGCCGACCGCGACAAGGCCAACCGCGACGATGCCGAGGGCCACGACGCCCACGGCGAGCACCCCGAGCGATACCCCGCCCAGGGCGATCGCGGCCACTGCCACGCCACCGACGGCCGCGAACAGACCCAGGCTGACGCCGCCGGCGCTCACCAGGCCGACAGCGACCCCACCGACGGCGACGAACCCGACGGCGATGCCACCCACGGCGATCACTCCTCGAGCCCGACCGACTTGATAGCGACCGTCGATGTCCCGCCCTCCCAGGGCCACGTGCACGAGCGGCACGCCCCTCCAGGTCCGGATCGAGCGGTATTCCCTCACGGTGCCTGGCACGGTCACGGCAGTCCTCCAAGAAGCGTCAGGCCTCTCTTGAAGCGTTCACGGCTTGCGAGGACCAGAGGTTCAAGGACGCGCGTCTCCCCCCGTCCGATGGGCGGGTCAGGCTGCGAGTACTGGTTCGGGCATGAGGATTTCGGTGCCGTCGGGGCGGTAGGTGCGCCATCGGCCGTCGGGTTGCAGCTCGATGCGGAACCCGTGGTGGACCTTGGTGTGGTGCCGCTCGCAGAGCAGCGCCCCGTTCTCCACCGAGGTCTCTCCGCCGTCGAGCCAGTGCAGGACATGATGGGCGTCGCACCAGTGGGTGGGGGCATGGCAGCCGGCGAACACGCAGCCCCGGTCGCGGGCATCGAGGGCCCGGCGGAGGTGCGGGGGGAAGAACCGGTTCTCCCGGCCGACGTCACGGGGTTGGCCGTCGGGGCCGAACACGATCCGGGCGATGCCGCCGTCGCAGGCCAGCATCCGGGCCCGGGCGGCGGAGATGATCGCCCCGAAGCCGGTGCGCGCGGCGCCGTGCCCGGGATGCGGGTCGACCAGGTCGTCGAGGTCGATGGTGACCACCACGCGCGGCTTGACGGTGCGCAGGAACGGCAGATTGCCGGCGGCCAGCGCGTTGTCGGCCAGCTGCACCAGGGCGTCGGCCTGCTGCTGGCTGCGGCCGCGGGTGTCCCCGGCCGGCCGGTGGGCCTGCACGATCGACTCGAGCGCGGCCTGCACCTTCTCCCCGCCGATCGCGTCGAGGTCGAACCGGCCGGACACGCTGCCGTCGGCGTGCCGGACGAGGGTGAACCGGCGGCCCTCGGTGGGGTCGGGTTCGGTGCCGTCGGGGTCGAGGTTGGCCAGGTAGTGGTGCACCACCTGCGCCAGGTCGTTGTGCGGGCGGGTGGCGGCGGCGTCGGCCAGCACCGCATCCACCGCGGCCAGCTCCACCCCGGCCGCGGCGGCCGCGGCCCGGTGCTCGTCGCGGGCGACCGGCGCGATCGCGGCGACCGCCTCGGCGGTCACCCGCCCGGCGGCGAACGCCGCCGCCACGGCGGGCAGGTGTTCCAGCGCCCGCCCGGAGACCACCAGCCGGTGCGCCGCTGTCGAGGACAACAGGCCGTGCCCGCGCAGCCAGGCCTGCATCGTCTTCGCCCCGTCGTGCTCGGACGCCTGGGTCAGCTCCCCCTCCCGCACGGTGGAGGCGACCTGGGCGGCGAGCCGGTTCGTCGCGGCCAGCAGCCGCCGGGACCGCTCCAGCACCTGCGGGCCGAACATGCCCGTCAGGTTCTCGGCGGTCACCCGGTCCAGGGCGCGCTCCAGGTCGGCGAGCGCGCCACCCGAATCGTCCGAACACATGTACGAAGAATACCGGAAGAATGGGTCTCCCGCAGCATAAATCCCCAGGTCAGCGGCCTGTCCACAGTCCCGGGCAGGCCCTTGACAGGGTCCAGAGAGTGGTCAGCCGCCTGCGCGCGACATCCCCATCTCCACCGCGGCGATGAGCCGCGGTCGCAGCTCGGCGGCCGGCACGATGTCGTGCACCGACCCGACCCGGCGGGCCCGCTCGATGTCGTGGATGGCCTCGAACTCCGCCGCGACCTCGCCCAGCTTCTCCGAGCGGACGGCGGCCCGCAGCGTCGCCAGCTCCGCCCGCAGCTGCGCCTGGTCGACGCCCTCGGCGGCAGCCGCCGCGGCCTCCAGCTCGTGAATGCGGGCGTCGGCCGCCGTCCGCTTGTCGACCTCGCGCGTGAACACGACGGCGGCCGCGGGAGCTCCGCCCAGCACCGAGGCGTAGGACCCCTCCACGGCCAGCACCTGCATGTTGTCGTTGAGCACGCCGGAGAAGACGACGAACGCACCGCCGTGGTAGCGGGAGATCAGGCAGAACACGATCGGGCCGTCGAAGTTCACGATGGCCCGGCCGATCTCCGCGCCGTACTCCAGCTGCAGCTGGCGCAGCGACTCCGGCGACCCGTCGAAGCCCGACAGGTTAGCCAGCACCACGAGCGGCCGGTTGCCGCTCGCCGCGTTGATCGCGCGCGCGGTCTTCTTCGACGAGCGCGGGAACAGCGTCCCCGCCGTCCACAGGTCGGGGCCGTCGGCCGGGAACGTCCCGCGCCGCGGGATCGGCCGGGACTCGATGCCGATGACGGTCACCGGGTGGCCGCCGAGGTGCGCGTCGTAGACGACGGACGTGTCGGCGTCGGCCATGCCGGCCCACCGCTCGAGCACCGGATGGTCCTGATCGGACACCGCCCGCATGACCGTGCGGATGTCGAAGGCCTTCTTGCGCTCCGGATTGGCGGTCGCCGAGAAGATGTCTCCGACGGTGGTGAAGTCGCTGGCCGGGTGCACGTGCGGGAACGCCTGGACGTCGCGGTCCCGCGGGTCAGTGGTGTCGGCCGACCGTGGCCGGCGCTCGCCGGGCGCGATGTAGCTGTGCTCGTAGTGCGTCAGCAGCAGCTCGCCGGCGGCCAGCAGGTCCGGCGCCCAGTACTGCGCCTGGCCGTTCGGACCCATGATCCGGTCGTAGCCGCCGATGCCGAAGTTGTCCTCGGCCGACACCCCGCCCGCGTAGTCCAGCGAGTGCTTGCCGGTGAGCACCATCGCGCTGTCCGGCGTCATCACGAGGATGCCCTTGGTGTGCATCAGCATCGTCGCCTCGGCGTTCCAGTACGGCTGGGCGCCCACGTTGATGCCGGCCACGACGACGTTGATCTCACCGCCGCCCTGGGTGAAGTCGATGATGCGGCGCAAGGCCCGGGCCACCCAGTCCATGTTCTCGGTGCCGCTGTGCATCGAGATGGTGGCCCCGGAGGACAGCGCGAACCACTCGACCGGGATGCCGCGTTCCTCGGCGAGGTCGAGCGCGGCGATCACCCGCGCGCACTCCGCCTCGGCGACCGTGCCCAGCGCCTTGGTCGGGTCGCCGAAGAGCGCCACGCGGGTCATGCCCTCGGGGTAGCGCCGGGTCGGCGTCGTCACCAGGCCGGCGATGATCCCGGCCCGGTTCTGTCCGGCCGGCCGGTCCACCGGCACCAGCCGGCCGGACTCGTCGAGGTCGTGCTCCACGAACGACCCGCCGGGACCGGCCAGGACCGGCGCCAGCTCGTAGGGGTAGACGGCGCCGCGGGCCCGGGAGCTGAGCACCTTCTCCGTGTACTCGTCGAGCGGCGCCAGCGGCTCGGTCGGCCGGTCGGTCACCTGCAGCTGCACGCCGGTGCCCGGTCGGTTGGAGAAGCGGATCGCCACCTCCCGCGGCTGCTGGCCGGCCTCCTGCAGCCGGGCGAGCAGCATGATCTGGTCGATCCCGGCGCCGACCGTCAGCGGAGCCACGTTGAGGGCGAACGTGGCGACGTCCGACAGCGGCACCTCGATCGAGGGCCAGGCGTACAGGAACACACGGTTGTGTTCCAGCGGCCGGCGCGAGCGCCGTCTCGACTGCGCCCGTCGAAGGCTGTCCAGGCAGGCGGTGAGCTGCCGCTCGACGGTCGGGTACCCGACGATCTCCCCGGCGTCGTCGCGCAGCGGCGCGAGGTCGCGCACCTCGGCCATCGCGATGAAGCGCTCGTCGTTCGGGTTGTCCTTGGCCGTCAGGTGGAACAGGTAGGTGTCCTCGGCCGCGGGCGCCCGCTCGCCGTCGAAGTTCTTCAGCCGCCAGAGGTTGAGCCGCTGCGCGGTCAGCGGGTGCATGCCGCGGATGATCCGGTCCTCGGCCAGCCCGTCCGGTGAGGCACGGAAGGTGACGGTCTCCACGTCGCGGCCCTCGGCGCAGACGGTCACGGTGACCCGGCGCATCGCGGCCAGCGACTCGAGCGGAGTGAGCATCTCGTGCAGGCGCACGGCCAACTCGTCGGCGTCCGTCGGCCGGTCGGGCCAGGAGACGTAGAGGTCCAGCAGCCGGGTGTTCGGCTCGAGGACGTCGGCCGAACGCCGCGCCACCTCGGCCAGGGCTGCGGCCAGGTCCCGGACCGGCCCCATCCAGGCGAGCAGGTGCAGCCGCAGCCCGCGCAGGTCGTAGTCGGCGAACACGGCAGAGCGGCCGGCGAACATCTCCGCGTGCACGTTCTGCAGGTCGCGACTGCGGTAGTAGCGGCGGGTCAGCACCTCCAGGATCGGGTCGGGGATGGTGGCCTCCCGCTCCGCCCGCTGGGCGAGCAGGCGGATCAGCGGCTCCGGGCTCTCCACCAGCGCCTCGACCCGGCGCATCGCCTCGTCGTCGTCGCTGCTGACCCCGGTGGCCTCGAGCTCGGCCAGCAGGCCGGAAGCCTGGTCGAGGATGACCTCCCGGTTCGCCCGGACCACCGGCTCCTCGAAGTAGCGGTAGCGCACCGCCCGCGCCAGATCCCCGACGGCCGGGTAGCGCAGCTGGGTGGCGACGACGAGCCGGTCGAGCAGGTCAGCGACCTCCGCGCGGGCGGGCGCCACCGGCGGGTCGGCCTGCAGCCACCGCTCGAGCAACGCCTGCACGGCGGGCAGCTGGTCGGCGACGCGCTGCTGGGCGAGATAGAGCCGGTACACGGCCTCCTCGAGCGCCGGGCCGGGCTCGAGGTCCCGAACGTCGTAGTGCAGCAGCGCGCGGGCGAGCCGTCCCCGGAAGCTCTCGGGCAGCCCCTCGCGGTCGACGTCCAGGGAGTGCAGGTAGGCGTGGAAGAACTCGCGGGGACTGTGGACCTGCTGGTCGGCCTCCTCCTCGCTGCCCGACGGGCGGTTGCGGGAGAGCTCGCTCAGGTCGGCGAACGTGGTGAGGACCGTCAGCTCGCCGCGCAGCAACTCGGGGTCGTCGTTCGGCAGCTCGTTGCGGGCAGCGTCGTACTCGGCGACCAGCTCGGAGGCGTAGCGGCCGCTGACGTCGTAGCCGGTGATCAGCGCCTGGAGCGCCGCGAGCAGGGACAACGCCCGGTCGCGGTGGCCACCGTTGCGCACCTCGACGTCCGGCAGCTCGACCCGTTCCCCGGACGCCTCCTCGACGTCCCCGCCGACCTGCTCGAGGTTCAGCAGCGGTGCGCCCGCGTCGACCTGGGAGTTGGCCGCGGCCAGGATCTCGCGGACCCGGCCGGCGAACGGCGCGCGGACCGCCGTCTCCATCTTCATGCTCTCCAGGACGGCGATCGTCTGGCCGGCCTCGACCTCCTGGCCCACCTCGGCCCGGATCGCGACGACGACCGAGGGAGCCGGGGCGCGCACGACACCCCCGGCGTCACGGGTGACGCGGTGGCTCACGCCGTCGACCTCGACCAGGTGCGAGCCGACGGCCTCCACCGAGACGACGGCGAAGCGGTGGTCACCCACCCGCAGCCGGCTCTCCAGCGCGTTGAGCCGGTCCACGTCGACGTCGGCGTAGCGGCCGTCCAGCTCGACGCGGTAGCGGTCCCGGCCGATCTTCGTGACGGTCAGCCGGTACACCTGGCCCCGGTAGCCCAGCTCCAGCGTGCGGCCGACCTCGTGCCGCGCGCGGGGGCGGCCGCCGCGGGCCGAGGCGAGGAAGGCGGCCCGCTCGACGGACTCCTCGGCGTCGGCGGCGTCGATGGCCACCTGCACGAGCGCGGCGTAGGCCGAGGGCGCGGGCTCGGTCGTGCCCGCCGTCCCGGTGCGGTCCAGCCAGCCGGTGTCGGCGGTGCCGGCCACCACCTCCGGGCGGTCGAGCAGGTCGAGCAGGAACGTCTTGGTCGTCGTCCCGCCACGCAGGACGACGGTCGTGTCGCGCAGGGCCACGCGGAGCCGGGCCAGCGCCTCCGGCCGGTCGTGACCCCAGGCGATGATCTTGGCGACCATCGAGTCGTAGGCGGGCGGGATGACGTCGCCGACGCTCATCCCCGTGTCGACGCGGACGCCCGGCCCGGTGGGGAACCGGAGCAGCTGGACCTGTCCCGGTGCGGGGGCGAAGCCCTGCTCGGCGTCCTCCGCGTTGAGCCGCGCCTCGACCGCGTGCCCGAACTCCCGCGGCGGCTCCCCCTCGAGCCGGCCGCCGGAGGCCACGTGCAGCTGGAGCTTGACGATGTCGAGACCCGTCGTCTCCTCGGTCACGGGGTGCTCGACCTGCAGGCGGGTGTTGACCTCGAGGAAGGTGAACAGCTTCTCCTCGGGCTGGTACAGGAACTCCACCGTGCCGGCGCCCACGTAGCCGGCCGCCTTGACCAGGGCCATCGACGACTCGCGCAGCGACGTTGACTGCTCGGGCGTCAGCGCCGGCGAGCTCGACTCCTCGATCACCTTCTGGTTGCGCCGCTGCACCGAGCAGTCGCGCACGCCGGGCGCCCAGACGTTGCCGTGCTGGTCGGCGATCACCTGCACCTCGACGTGCCGGCCGCCCTCGACCAGCCGCTCCATGAAGATGGTGGGGTCACCGAAGGTCCGCTCGGCCTCGACCGTCGTGCGGGTGAGCGCCTCCTCCAGTTCCGACTCGTCCCGCACGATGCGGATGCCGCGGCCGCCACCGCCGCTGCGGGACTTGACGATCAGCGGGTAGCCGATCTCCGCCGCGTGCCGTCGTCCGTCCTCGACGCCCTCCACGGGGCCGCCGCTCCACGGCGCCACCGGGACACCGGTCCGCTCGGCGAGCACCTTCGCCTCGATCTTGGCGCCGAGCAGGCGCATGGCCTCGGGCGACGGGCCGATGAACGTGACGCCGAGCGAGGCGCAGAGTTCGGCGAACGCCGGGTCCTCGGCCACGAAGCCCCAGCCGACCCAGGCGGCGTCCGCCCGGCTCTCGCGCAGCGCCCGCCCCAGCTCCTCGTGGTCGAGGTAGGGGTTGCCGGCACCGGTCTCGCGGAGGACGACGGCCTCGTCGGCGGCGCGCACGAACGTCGCCCGGCGCTCGGACTCGGTGTGCAGAGCGATCACCCGGATGCCGTATCCGTGCTCCGCGTTGAGCTCGCGCACCGCTCGGGTCAGGCGCATGGCGGGCTCACCGCGGTTGACGACTGCGATCCGGCTGAACACCTGCGCACCTCTTCCCCCGGGAGCGCGGTCGCTCCCCCATCGGGAGCTTTCCCGTGCTGCGGTGAGGCCGTCAAACGGGGGTGGACGACGCGGGCTCCCGGGACGGGTGCGACGGGCGGTACGCGCCCCCTCCGGAGGTCCCCGGCTTGCCGCAGGACAACCTCCATCGTGGGGCGGACCGACCGCGATCCGAGGAAGGAAGGGCCCCCCATGTGCCGTCTCCTGGGCTGGGCCACCCGCGTGCCCACGACGCTCCGTGACCTGCTCGGAGCCGACCTCGTGGACTTCGCCGAGCTGTCCGCGAAGCACGGCGACGGCTGGGGCGTCGCCCGCGGCACCCGGCGCGGGGTCGCGGTGCGCAGGCGCCCGGACGCGGCGCGGACGAGCGCCCGGTTCGCCCGCGAGGCCGGACGGCGCAGCGACCTGGGCATCGCACACCTGCGATGGGCGACCCTGGGCCTCGGTGTCGGCCGGGACAACACCCACCCCTTCACCGACGGGCGCGTGGCGTTCGCGCACAACGGCTCGATCACGCCGCCGGCCGCCCTCGACCGGCTGCTGACCGACCGCGCACAGCGCCGCCGGCAGGGGACGACGGACAGCGAGCGCTACTTCCTCGCCGTCGCCCAGTTGCTGCGTGACGGAGCGGCGCCGGAGGAGGCCCTGCGGACGACGGCCGACCGGATCGCCGCGCTCGCTGCGTTCACCAGCCTCAACTGCCTGCTGCTGACCCCGGAGAACCTCTACGCGTTCTGCCGCTACGACCCGGCCGGCCGGTGGGAGGACGACGACCCCGACTACTACCGCCTGCGCTACCGGGTCGCCCCCGACGCGGTCGTGGTCGGCTCGAGCGGCTGGGGCAGCGGGTGGCGCGAGCTCGCGAACGGCGACCTGCTGGTGGTGGCCCGCCGCAGCCTGGACACGACCGTGGTGACCAGCGCCGGCCGCACCGTCGCCGCCTGACCAGCCCCCGGAGTCGTCCGTAGCGGCGTCCTGCGAGAGGCTGGCACCGACCGGCAGCGAGCAGGAGGAATCGGCGTGGGTATCAGCGACAGCGCGGAGTGGCAGGCACTGGCCGAACACCACCGAGAGGTGCGCGACCGCCACCTCCGCGAACTGTTCGCCGAGGACCCGGCGCGCGGCGAGGAGCTCAGCGTCCGCGCCGGTGACCTCTACCTCGACTACTCCAAGAACCGGCTGACCCGCGAGACCATCCGGCTGCTGGTGGCGCTGGCGGAGAAGGCCGGCCTGCGCGAGCGCACGGAGGCGATGTTCTCCGGGGAGCACATCAACACCGCGGAGGATCGCGCCGTCCTGCACGTGGCCCTGCGCGACCCCGCCACCAGCGGCCTGGTGGTCGACGGGCAGGACGTGCGGCACGACGTCCACGAGGTGCTCGACCGGATGGCCGACTTCGCGCACCGCATCCGGAGCGGCGCGTGGACCGGGCACACCGGCGAGCGCATCACGGCGGTCGTGAACATCGGCATCGGCGGCTCGGACCTCGGGCCCGCGATGGCCTACCTGGCGCTGCGCGACTACTCCGACCGGTCACTGACCTGTCGGTTCGTCTCCAACATCGACCCGACCGACCTCGCCGAGGCCACCCGCGACCTCGACCCGGCGAGCACCCTGTTCGTCGTCGCGTCGAAGACGTTCACCACCCAGGAGACACTGACCAACGCCACCGAGGCCCGCCGGTGGCTGCTCGACGGGCTCGGCGGCGACGAGAGCGCCGTCGCCAAGCACTTCGTCGCCGTCTCCACCAACGCCGAGAAGGTCGCCGCCTTCGGCATCGACACGGCGAACATGTTCGGCTTCTGGGACTGGGTCGGCGGCCGCTACTCGTTCACCTCGGCCATCGGGCTCTCCGTCATGGTCGCGATCGGCGCCGACCACTACCGCGACATGCTCGACGGCTTCCACACCATCGACGAGCACTTCCGCACCGCCCCCTACGAGGAGAACCTGCCGGCCCTGCTCGGCCTGATCTCGCTCTGGTACGTCGACTTCTTCGGCGCCCAGACCCAGGCAGTGCTCCCCTACTCCCAGTACCTGTCGCGCTTCCCCGCCTACCTGCAGCAGCTCTGCATGGAGTCCAACGGCAAGTCGGTGAGCCGGGACGGCACGCCCGTCGACGTGCACACCGGGGAGATCGTCTGGGGCGAGCCGGGCACCAACGGGCAGCACGCCTTCTATCAGCTGCTGCACCAGGGCACGCTGCTCGTGCCGGCCGACTTCCTCGCCTTCGCCCAGCCCCACCACGACCTCGACGGCATGCACGACCTGTTCCTGGCCAACTTCCTCGCCCAGCCGCGCGCGCTGGCCTTCGGGAAGACGGCCGAGGAGGTGGCCGAGGACGGGACGAAGGCCGACGTCGTCCCGCACAAGGTGATGCCGGGCAACCACCCGTCCAACGCGATCGTCGCGCCCAAGCTGACCCCCCACACGCTCGGCCAGCTGGTGGCCGCCTACGAGCACCGCGTCTTCACCCAGGGCGTGATCTGGGGGATCAACTCCTTCGACCAGTGGGGGGTGGAGCTCGGCAAGGTGATGGCCAACCAGCTCGCCCCGAAGCTGCAGAGCGAGTCGGCGCCCGAGTACGACTCCGACTCCTCGACGAACGCGCTCATCAGGCTGCTGCGCGAGGGCCGCGGCCGCCCCGCCTGATCAGGCGGCGCCGGGCTCGGCCAGCGGGGGCCGGGGCTCGGGGGGCCGGGTCTCGGCGGTGCCGTGCGGCTCGCCGGTGCGGGCCAGGAGGACGACACCGATCGCCGCGATGATGGCCGCGGGCACCCACACCGTGGCGTGCCCGGGCTCGAGGCGCTCGCCGAGCAGCCACTTCGCGGCCGGGATCGCGGCGAGCGGGTCCATCAGGATCAGCGCCGGCAACGACCACGCGAGTGATCCCCGGGCATACGCCTGCTGGCCGCCGACGATCGCCACCACCGCCACGAGGATCGCGCCCCACACGGCGACACCCGCGAAGGCGTGCACCCAGCCTCCTTCCTGCAGGCTGCGGACGCCGACGGAGATCAGGACGGCACCGATGCCGGCCGCGATCCCGGCGGCCGTGCCGCAGGCCAGCGCACCGTGGGCGCCGTGCCCCAGCAGCGTCGCCCCGGCGACGAGGAGGATGGAGAGCACGACGGCGGCGATCACCTCGATCGAGGACGGCGGCGCGGTGTGGATGCCCTTCGCCGGCTGTGCGGCCACCAGGAACACGGCCAGCCCGCCGGTGGTCAGCGCGGCGCCGAACAGCTCCAGCCGCAGCGGCGCCTGGCGGGTGCGAATGGCACGCAGACCGAGCGCCACGACGAGGCCGACGGCGAGCACCGGCTGCACGACCGCGACCGGCGCGACGGCGAGGGCGCCCACCTGGGTCCCGGTGCCGCAGAGGGTCGCCGCCTGGCCGAACATCCAGCGCTTGCGCCGGATCATCAGCCGCAGGCTCAGCCCGGTGGGTGTCTTGCTGCGCTCCGCGGCCTCGTGCTGCAGCACCGCGCCCACCGCGAACAGCACCGCCGCGAGCAGGGCGAGCAGCAGGCCCAGGAGGGGCCTGCCGTGAGCGTCGGGGCCGTGCACAGGTCAGGTATGCCCGACGAGCGGCATCACGAACAAGCCCCTGCCGATCACGAGGTGGCCACGCGCGGCGCGACCTCGGTGCCCAGCAGTTCGATGCCCCGCAGCAGGTCGTCGTGCGCCAGCCGCGGGTTGGTCATCTGCAGCGAGATGCGGTGGACCCCGCCCAGCTGCTCCGACACCCGCACGAGCTTGGCCGCGACCGTGTCCGGGTCGCCCATGAAGAAGGCGCCGTCCGGCCCGCTGGTGGCGTCGAACTGCGCCCGCGACGGCGGGGCGAACCCCCGCTCGCGGCTCACCCTCGCGAACATCTCGTGCCAGCCGGGGTAGATCGTGTCGGCCGCCGCCTGCGTGCTCTCGGCGACGAAGCCGAACACGTGCAGCCCGACCTTCAGCGCGTCGGCCGGGTGCCCCGCCTGGGCGCCGGCCCGGCGGTACAGGTCGACCAGCGGTGCGAACTGGCGCGGCTCGCCCCCGATGATCGCCACCATCAGCGGCAGCCCGAGCAGACCGGCCCGCACGAAGGACTCCGGCGTGCCGCCGACGCCGACCCAGATCGGCAGGGGGTCCTGCAGCGGGCGCGGGTAGACACCCTGGCCGGTGAGCGCCGGACGGTGCCGGCCACGCCAGGTGACGTGCTCGGACTCCCGGATGCGCAGCAGCAGGTCGAGCTTCTCCTCGAACAGCTCGTCGTAATCGGCCAGGCTCAGCCCGAACAGCGGGAACGCCTCGGTGAACGACCCCCGCCCGACCACCAGGTCGATGCGCCCCTTCGAGATCAGGTCGAGGGTGGCGAACTGCTGGAACACCCGGACCGGATCGGCCGCGCTGAGCACCGCGACCGCGCTGCCCAGCCGGATCCGCGTCGTCCGTGCCGCGGCGGCGGCGAGTATGACCGGCGGCGCCGAGTCGTAGTACTCGGGTCGGTGGTGCTCACCGATTCCGAAGGAGTGCAGCCCCACCCGGTCGGCGAGGGCGATCTCCTCCAGCAGGTGCGCCATGCGCTCCTCCGCTCCGATGACCCGGCCGGACCGCGGGTCGGTGACGGCGGAGACGAAGCTGTCGATGCCGAGATGCACGGCGGGAAGTCAACCAGCCCGGTCAGCGCGGCGGCGCCCGGCCCGGCCCGCCTCCGGCCCTGTCGACAGCCACGGGCGGTGCGAGGTGAGCCTGCCAGTCACACCGGGCCCGCTGGCAAGGGGCTGGGAGTGACGTGGCCGCGGTGCTAGCTTCGGCCCCTCCCGTCGTGCGCCCGCCCGTGTCAGGAGACTCAGGCCATGGTCGCGAAGCCGGCCGTCGCTCCCCCGCGCAACCGGACGGCGCTCGCCCTGCTCCTGCTCGCCGGGGCCGCGGTCGCCGTGACGGTGGGCGTCTACGCCCGGGTGCACCGGCCCGCGGCACGGCCGCTCTTCCTGCTCGGGTTCTCGGGGATGCTTCAGCTCAAGTCGTGGCTGGCCACCGCGGCGATGGTCCTGGTCGTCGTGCAGGTCGTGACCGCGCTCTGGATGTGGCGACGTCTGCCCGGCGCCGGCTCTCCGCCGGCCTGGCTGGGCGGCGCGCACCGCTGGAGCGGCAGCGTGGCCTTCACGCTGAGCCTTCCGGTGGCGGTGCACTGCGTCTGGTCGCTGGGGTTCGTCACCACGACACCGCGGGTGCTGGCGCACGGCCTGCTGGGATGCGCGTTCTACGGCGCGTACACCGCGAAGATGCTCGGCCTGCGGGTGCGCCGGCTGCCGTCGTGGACGGTGCCGGTGCTCGGGGGGTCGGTGTTCGCCCTGTTCCTGCTGGTCTGGACGACGTCCGCGGCGTGGTTCTTCACGCGCTCCGGCGTGCCGCTGTGGTGAGGAGGCTGACCCGGCGGAGCGCGCTGCGAGGGGCGCTGGTCGCCCTGGTCGGGGCGGCCGGCGGCTACCTGGCCGTCCGCGGCAGCAGCGCCGCCCGCCCGCCGCGAGGAGAGACCGTGGCCAACGCGTACGGACCGGCGACGCAGGACGGCAGCCGCACGCTGGTGGCCGTCGACGCGGTGCCCGTGGGCGGCGGCGTCGTCCTCCGGCAGGAGAAGGTCGTGGTCACCCGACCCACTGCGGACGCCGTGCGCGCGTTCTCCGCCGTCTGCACCCACCAGGGGTGCACGGTGAATGCGGTGGCCGACGGCACCATCGACTGCCCGTGCCACGGCAGCAGCTTCGACGCGACCACCGGGGCGGTCCGGCAGGGCCCGGCCACCCGTCCGCTGCCGACGGTGGCGGTCACCGTCCGGGACGGGAAGGTGTTCGCGTCATGACGCCGCTCCAGCGGCTGCTCGCATCCGGTCCCACGCTCGTCTGGCTGCTCGCCGCCGGCTTCGCGCTCGGGGCCCTCCTCGCCCTGCGCTGACCCGGACGCGGCCGTGCCGGCCATTGGCACGGGCGCCCCGGCCGGGCCACCGGGCGGTGCAGGGTGTCCGGATGGCCACCGAAGGACGGCTCCGTCTCGCCGAGCAGTGCCGGGTGATCGTCGACAACGACTGGGCCGGCGACCCGGACGGGCTGGTCGCGCTCGCCCACCACCTGCTCTCCCCGACCAACCGCGTCGTCGCCGTCACCAGCTCCTTCCTCAATCCCGTGTTCGGCGAGTCGGACGCGACCGCGGCGCGCGGGGCGCTGATGGCGCAGGAACTGATCGACCTCGTCGGCGGCCCGGCCCGCCCGCTGGTGCACTCCGGCGCCGAGCGGGCCCGCGGCGGCACGACGGCGGCGTCCGCCGCGATCGTCGCCGAGGCGCGCCGGGACGACGACCGGCCACTGTTCCTGGTCTGCGCGGGCCCGCTGACCAACGTCGCGGCCGCGCTCGAGGACGCGCCCGACATCGCCGAACGCCTGACCCTGGTCTGGGTGGGCGGTGCCCTGACGGCGGGAACGCCCGAGTACAACCGGGACACCGACCCGGCGGCCGCCGACCTCGTCCTCGGCCGTCCGGATCTCGACGTCTGGCAGTTCCCGCTCGAGACCTACCGGCGCTGCGCCTACTCGGTCGCCGAGCTCGAGCAGGACGTCGCCGGCAGCGGCCGGCTCGGCAGGTGGCTGTGGACCCGGTTCCTCGAGCTGCCGCTGCCGGACTGGATCCGGCTCGGCGGGGTCTGGCCGCTGGGCGACAGTCCACCGGTGCTGGTCACCGCGCTGAGCGACGAGTCGAGCACGTGGACGGAGTCGGCAGGCCCGGACGGGGGCGTCCGCCGGATCTACACCGACGTCGACACCCGGCTGCTCTTCGGCGACCTGCTCGCCCGCCTCCGCCGGCACGAGAGCCGGAGTTGACCGGCCTCAGGCCGGTCCGAGGCCCTGCAGCCGACTCATCAGGAAGTCGCGTTCCACCGAGTTCTCGGTGAGGACCAGCGCCTCGGTGTACGCCGTCCGCGCCTCGTCGACCCGGCCCAGCCGGCGCAGGAAGTCGGCCCGGGCCGCGGGCAGGTAGCCGTATCCGGCCAGCTGCCGGTCGCCGGCCAGAGCGTCCACCGCGGCCAGCCCGGCGTCCGCGCCGCAGGCGAACCCGATCGCGACCGCCCGGTTCAGCGCCACCACGGGCGAGGGCCACAGCTGCGCCAGTAGGCCGTAGAGCGCGGCGATCTCCCGCCAGTCGGTGTCGTTCCACGAGGGCGCCTCGGCGTGCACGGCGGCGATCGCCGCCTGCAACGCGTAGCGGCCCGGCGGGCGCCCGCGCAACGCCTCCCGGACGAGCGCGGCCCCCTCGGCGATGGCCTGGTGGTCCCAGCGGGCGCGGTCCTGGTCCTCCATCAGCAGCAGCCGGCCGTCGGGCCCCGTCCGGGTCTCGCGCCGGGCGTCGGTGAGCAGCAGCAGGGCCAGGAGCCCCGCCACGGCCGGGTCGCCGGGCAGCAGGCGGCGCAGCATCCGGGCGAGCTCCATCGAGCGCTCGACGAGGTCCCGGCGCACCAGCTCGTCGCCGGACGGCGTCGTGTGGCCGGTCGTGAACAGCAGGTGCACGACCGCCAGGACGGCGTCCACCCGCTCGGGCAGCTCCGCGGCCGGCGGCACCCGGTACGGGATCCGCGCCACCGCGATCTTCTTCTTCGCCCGGGTGATCCGTGCGGCCATGGTCGGCTCGCTCACCAGGAACGCCCGCGCGACCTCCGCCGTCGACAGGCCGCACATGAGCCGCAGGGTCAGCGCGACCTGCGCCGTCCGGTCGAGCGCGGGGTGGCAGCAGGTCGCGATCAAGCGCAGCCGGTCGTCGGGGATCTGATCGCCGTCCGGCGCCTCGTCCGGCCCCGGGACGGCGTCGTCCTCGACCAGCAGCGGCAGGTACCGGTGCTCCACACCCCGATGACGCAGGACGTTCAGCGCGCGACGCTTGGCGGCCGTCGTCAACCAGGCACCCGGCCGCTCGGGCACACCGTTGCGGCCCCAGTCGGTGAGCGCGGCCGCGAAAGCCTCCTGCGCGCACTCCTCGGCGGTGTCCAGGTCGCGCGTGACACGCACCGTCGCGGCGAGCACGAAGGCCCACTCGCGACGGTGCGCCTCGGCGACCGCGGCCGCGACGGCCGAGGGGTCCGTCACGCGCTCACTCGAAGGTCATGACCGGCCGCACCTCGACGCCGCCGAAGCGGGCCGGGCAGAGCTTGCCCGCGGCGAGCGCGGCGTCCAGGTCGGGGGCCTCGACGAGGTAGTAGCCGCCGAGCACCTCCTTGGTCTCCACGAACGGGCCGTCGGTGACATCCGAGCCGCCGCGGATGCTCGTGGCGGTTCCCGTCGACTGCAGGGCGTTGCCGCCGAGGATCTTCACGCCGTGCTGCTCGGCCCGGCCGGGAAAGTCGTTGTGCGCCTGCATGATCTCGCCGTAGACCTCGGGCGTCGCCGTCGCGTACTGGGCCTCGTCCTCGTAGATGAGGATCAGGTACTGGGTCATCTCGATCCCTTTCGGTCCGGACCCGCCGATCGGGCCCACACAACTACGACACGCACGCCCGGGGTCCATCGACAGGTCGTCGACAAGACTTTCTTCGACCGGATGCGGGGCCCGTTCTACCGCCTGGATCGGGGGCCCGCGGCTCCCGGCGACACGCCCGGGCCGGGATTCGCACGCCTGCCTTGCGGTAGAACGGGTAACGAACGACAAGCGGAACGTGACCGCTGCCAGCGGGGGGACATACGACTGGCAAAGGAGACCACGTGCTTTCCGATCGATCCCGACCCGTGATCGAGGCGACCCTGCCGGTGGTCGCCGACAACATCGAGGAGATCGCCACCCGGTTCTACGGCCACCTCTTCGGGGAACACCCCGAACTGCTCGACGGCACCTTCAACCGCGGCAACCAGGCGGAGAAGACCCAGCAGATGGCCCTTGCGGGCTCCGTGGCGGTGTTCGCCAGTTCGCTGGTGAAGGTGCCCGAGCAGCTGCCGGAGCACCTGCTCAACCGCATCGCCCACAAGCACGCGTCACTGGGCATCACCCCGGCGCAGTACGACGTCGTCCACGACAACCTGTTCTGGGCGATCGTCGACGTCCTGGGCGACGCCGTGACGCCCGAGGTGGCCGCCGCGTGGGACGAGGTCTACTGGCTGATGGCCTACGCGCTGATCAACCAGGAGCGCGGCCTGTACAGCGCCCGCGGGGTCCGGCCGGAGACCGTCTGGCGCGAGTGGGAGGTCGCCGAGCGCTACCAGGAGACCGACGACGTCGTCACCTTCCGGATGCGCCGGACCGACGACCGCCTGGTCCGGACGTCCTTGCCCGGCCAGTACGTCACCGTGCAGGTGCCGATGCCCGACGGCGTCCGGCAGCCCCGCCAGTACAGCCTCACCAAGGCCGACGACGGCGACCACCGCCAGTTCTCGGTCAAGCGGGTGCGGGGTGGGGACAAGCCGGACGGCGAGGTGTCCAACGTCCTCTTCGACCACGTGCACGTGGGCGACCGGCTGACCATGTCGCTGCCCTTCGGTGACGTGGTCCTCGACGACTCGCGTCCCGTGGTCTTCGCCAGCGCCGGCATCGGGATCACGCCGATGGCCGGCATGCTCTCGCACCTGACGGCGGCGCGGTCCCGCCTGCCGATCCTGCTGCTGCACGCCGACGCCGACGAGAGCTCGTTCGCGCTGCGCCGGCAGGTCCTCGCCGACGTCCGTTCGCTGCCGGGCGGCACCGCACACGTCTGGTACGAGCACGGCGCCAACACCACACTGCCGGTGGAGGTGCACGGCGGCATCATGGATCTCGACGAGGTGTCGCTGCCCGACGGCGCCATGTACTACCTGTGCGGCCCGGTCCCCTTCATGCAGGCCATCCGCAGCTCCCTCATCGACCGCGGGGTGCCGGCCCGCGACATCCAGTACGAGGTGTTCGGCCCCGACCTCTGGCAGGCCGACCTCGTCACCGAGGAGTCCCCCGGACACCACGCCGCACACGCAGGCGTCTGAGGCTCCCCCCGCCCTCCGCCGACCGTCCGCGCCCTGCCGTGCGGCCGGACGCCGTACCCCCGAGGAGATCTCGTGGACATTCCCGCGATGCGGGCCAACTTCGCCAAAGCCGCAGCGACCGGGGACGAAGCCCCGCTGTACTTCTACTCGCACCTGTTCCTGAGCCATCCCGAGACGCGGGCGCTGTTCCCGGTCTCGATGGCGCACCAGCGCGATCGGTTGTTCGCCGCGCTGGGTGACGTCATCGCCCGGGTCGACGACCTCGAGGCGCTGCTGCCGATCCTGCAGCAGCTCGGCCGCGACCACCGCAAGTTCGGGACCGTCGCCGCGCACTACCCCGCGGTCGGCGCCAGTCTGCTAGCCACGCTCGAGCACTTCGACGACGCGTGGACCCCCGAGCTCGCCAAGAGCTGGTCGGAGGCCTACGACGTCGTCGCCACGGTGATGATCGACGCCGCCGAGGCCGCGGCCGAGCAGCCGGCCTGGTGGGACGCCGATGTCGTCGGGCACGAGCGCCGCACCCTCGACGTCGCCGTCCTGCAGATCCGGCCCCGGGCCCGCTTCGACTACGCGGCCGGCCAGTCGGTCTCGTTGGAGACCGACGTCCGGCCGAAGCTGTGGCGCTACTACTCCCCCGCCAACGCGCCCCGGCCCGACGGCCTGATGGAGTTCCACGTCAAGGCCCGGGACGGCGGCCCGGTCAGCTCCGCGCTCGTCCGCCGCATCGGCGTCGGCGACGTGCTGCGCCTGGGGCCACCGGTGGGCCACCTGGTGCTGCACGAGGACGCCGACCGCGACCTGCTGCTCGTCGCCGGCGGCCTCGGCCTCGCCCCGCTCAAGGCGCTCGTCGACTCGGTGGCACGCAAGGGGCCGCCCCGCCGGGTGGACCTGTTCGCCGGCTTCCGCACCGAGGACCAGATCTACGACCGCGCCGACCTCGAGCGGCTGGAGCGGGAGCACCCCTGGCTGACGGTGACCTTCGCCGTCTCCGAGGACAAGATCTCCCGCCTCGAGCACGGCGAGATCGGCGACGTCGTCGAGCGCCACGGCCCCTGGAACAGCCGCGAGATCTGCGTCGCGGGCCCGGCCGTGATGGTCGAGGACACGGTGTCGAGACTGGTGCGCAGCGGCGTGCCCACCCAACGGATTTCCAGCGAGGTCTTCGCCCCCAGCCGACCGGGGCCCAGTGTTGACGGAGAGGTGACCGAATGACCACCGACCAGAGCCCAGCCGAGAACCCAGCAGCACCCACCGAGCGGGGACTCACGCCGGCGGACCTGCACAACGTGCGGTTCACCCGCGCCTCGATGATGCGGCCCGGCTACGTCGACAGCGAGGTGGACCGGGTGCTCGCCCGGGTCGCCGAGGAGCTCGGGCGCCTGTACGCGGAGAAGGCGGCGCTGCGCGACCAGGTCCGCTCGCTGCAGGCGCAGGTCGAGGGGATCGTGGTCCCCGAAGCGCCGAGCGAGCAGGCCGTGCGCATCCTGTCCAGCGCGCAGCAGACCGCGGACGCCTACGTCGCGGAGGCCGAGGAGTTCAGCCGCCAGGTCACCCACGACGCCCGCGTCGAGTACGAGGAGATGACCCGCGAGGCGCGCGAGACCGCCGGCGCGATCATCCAGGCCGCGCAGGAGGCCGCGGCGAAGATGGGACCGGCGCCGCTGGCTCCGGGCAGCGAGCGCGACGTCGAGCAGCTCCAGGAGCAGGTCGCCTACCTGAAGGCCTTCGGGCAGGCGTGCCGCACCCAGCTGCGGTCCTACCTGGAGGCGCTGCTCACCGAGGTGGAGTCCGAGTGGGGGAAGGCCGACCCGATGGCCCTGCCGGCGGCGGTCTCCCTCCCTCCGGCGCAGCGGTCCAGCACCACGTTCGTGGCAAATACCGTCGAGGAGAACCCGCCGGAGGACGCGGACGAGGCGGTGCCCGCCACGTCGGGCGGGCAGCGGGCCGGCTGAGCCGGGGCCGGAGGGCGTGACGCGAGCCACTCTCTCCGGCCCGGCGTCCCTGACCGTCCCGCTGGGAGGCTGGAGCGGTGGTGACCCCCCGATCCTCGCGCGCACTCGTGCCGGTCCTGATCTTCATCGGCACGGTCGTGGCGGTGATCAGCAGCCTGGGCGCGCCGCTGGTCCCGGCGATCGCGTCGGCGACCGGTTCCTCGCTGCCGCAGGCGCAGTGGGCGCTGACGATCACCCTGCTCGTCGGCGCCGTCGCCACGCCCGTGGTCGGCCGGCTCGGGGACGGTCCGAACCGGCGCGCCGTGGTGCTGACCGTCCTGGGCCTGGTGACCCTGGGCGGGCTGCTGGCCGCCCTGCCGCTCGGCCTCGGCTGGCTGATCGCGGGCCGGGCGCTGCAGGGGTTCGGTCTGGGTCTCACCCCGATCGCCATCGCCATCGCCCGCTCGGCGCTTGCCGGTGAGCGCTCGCGGTCGACCGTGGCCGCCCTGTCGGTGACCGTGGCCGCCGGCCTGGGCCTGGGATACCCCACCGCGGGTCTGATCGCGGAGGTCGGCGGCGTGCACGCCGCCTTCTGGACCGGTGCCGGCATCAGCTTCCTGGCACTGGTCGCCGCTGCCGTCGTGCTGCCGGGCTCGGCGGAAGCACCCGCGCGCCGGCTCGACGTCGTCGGGGCCGTGCTGCTCGGGGCCGGGCTGGCCGGCCTGCTCCTCGCCCTCGGGGAGTCCGAGGCGTGGGGCGCGGGTTCACCGCGGGTCTGGGGGCTGGCCGGAGGCGCCGTGCTCGTGCTCGCCGGCTGGATCTGGTGGGAGGCCAGGACGCCGTCCCCGCTGGTCGACCTCCGGCTCGCCCGCGGCCGGACGGCGGCCACCGCCCACGTCGCGGCGACGCTGGTGGGGCTCACCAACTACCTGCTGCTGGCCGCGATCCCGATCCTCTCGCAGGCACCCACCGACGGGGACGCGGGCTTCGGCACGTCGATCGTGGTGGCCGGCCTGATCCTGCTGCCGTTCTCGCTGGCCAGCGTCGCCGGCGGGAAGCTCGCCCGCGCCGTCGCCGACCGGGCCGGCGGGCGCATCGTGCTGCCGCTCGCGGCGCTCGTGCAGGGCGGTGCGTTCGTGCTCTTCCTCGTCGCGCGCACCCAGCTCTGGGAGCTGTTCCTGCTCATGGCGGTCGCCGGCCTCGGGGTCGGCGCGGCCTTCGCCGCGTTCCCCGCACTGATCATCTCCGCCGTCCCGCAGCACGAGACGGGCAGCGCGATGAGCCTCAACCAGGTCTTCCGCTACACCGGGTTCGCGGTGGGCAGCGCGCTGACGGCGACCGTCCTCGCCGCCTCGACCCCCGCGGGGACGTCGTCCCCCGGGAGCAGCGGCTACGGGACGATCGCGGTGATCGGCCTGGTCGCCTGCCTGACGACGGCGGCGGCCACCTGGTTCATCCCGGGCCGGGCCGCCGCGCCGCCGAAGGCCGGGGTGCGGACGCCGGAGGCCGTGGTCGATCGCGGCTGACGATCACTGCCCGCGGGGCACCCGCCCCATCAGGAAGAACTCCGGGTTGGGCTGCAGCGCGGCGAAGTGGGCCAGCCGGTTGGACAGCGCGAAGAACGACGTGATCATCCCGACGTCCCAGACGTCGTCCTCCGTCAGGCCGTGCGCGGTCAGCTGCTCGAGGTCGGCGGCGGTGACCGCCGCCGGCTCGGCGGCCAGCCGGGTCGCGACCGCGAGGACGGCGTGCATCCGGGGTGACAGCGGCGCCTTGCGCCAGTCGACGGCGACCTGATCGGCGATGTAGGGGTCCTTGGCCCGGATCCGCGCGATCGCCCCGTGGGCGACGATGCAGTACAGGCAGTCGTTGACGGCGCTGGTCGCCACCACGATCAGCTCCCGGTCGGCCTTGGACAGCCCCGGCGTCTCCTTGTCCATCAGCGCGTCGTGCATGGCGAAGAACCCCCGCGCCTCGTCCGGGCGCCAGGCGAGCGCGGAGAAGATGTTGGGCAGGAACCCGGAGCGCCCCTCCACGTCGGCGAACCGCTCGGCCAGGTCGGGGGGCAGCTCGTCGCGGGCGGGGATCGGGAAGCGGCTGATCGGCTGGCTCATGGGCTCACTCTCCCAAGGGCGGGGCGATCGGACACCATGAGCGAGTGGATCCTCGACGCTGTCCGTGCGGCACCGGCCTGCCCTACGCCGAGTGCTGCGGACGGCTGCACGACGGGAGCGGCACGGCGGCCACCGCCGAGCAGCTCATGCGCTCCCGGTACAGCGCCTTCGCCGTGGGCGATGCCGCATACCTGCTGGCCACCTGGCACCCGTCCACCCGCCCGGTCCGGCTGGACCTCGACGACGACGTGCGCTGGACCGGGCTCGAGGTGCTCGCCACCAGCGGCGGCTCGCTGCTGGCGGCCGAGGGCACCGTCGAGTTCCGCGCCCATCACGTCCGCGACCGGCATGCCGGGGCGCAGCACGAGAACAGCCGGTTCGTGCGCGAGGACGGCGCCTGGCGCTACCTGGACGGCGTCTCGCTCGGCTGAGCACTCACGGCCGCCACTCGGGGCGGTAGTCGTGATGGCCGGCGTAGGGCAACGCCAGCAGGGCGAGGGTCACCGCCGCGAGCTGGTGCTGGTCGTGCGGGGCGGGCGGATAGTCGCCGAGGCCCGCCAGCCGGGCGCCCAGGATCCGCGTGTCCGGCCGCAGCTCGCGGCAGGCGAGCACGATGCGGCGCTTGGCCGCGCAGTCGGCGCGCACCCGGTCGGGATCCAGCGGTGAGGGGTGCCCGTCGGGCTGCACGGGACCCGTGGCGGCCGGCGCCGCGGCGGCGAGCCGTTCGTCCTCCGCGATCCGCGCCAGGAGGAACTCGTCCAACCGCGGGCCGGACCCCCACGACGCCTCGGGACCCCACTCCACGTCCATGCCGCTCATCCTGTCCTCCCCCGGGGTGACGGGCAGCGCAGTCGCACCCCGAAAACGGCCGATCCCAGGCCGTTTCATGGCGGAGATCACGGACCGGGGATTCCTCACAGCCGCACAGCTACATGTTCTGCGCCTTCTGGGCCGACGATCAGAAGGAGCGGCGCCTTCGGCGCCTTCCCTTTGCACGTCCAGAGAGGCAGAAGTGACTTCCCAGCCCGGCCCGGTAGCCAGCGCGGTACCCGACAGCGCGAACCCCGACGTCGTTCTCGTGGGGGGTGGCATCATGAGCGCCACGCTCGCCGCCCTGCTGGGTGTGGTCGCGCCGCACTGGAGCGTCACGGTTTTCGAGTCCGCCGGGGACGTCGCCGGCGAGAGCTCGCAGGCGTGGAACAACGCGGGCACCGGCCACGCGGCCCTGTGCGAGCTCAACTACACGCCGGCGGGGCCCGACGGGCGGGTCGACCCCGCGAAGGCCGTCACGATCAACGAGCAGTTCCAGGTGTCGCGGCAGTTCTGGTCGCACCTCGTGCGCGCCGGGCTGACGGGGGCGCCGAAGGAGTTCATCACCCCCGTTCCGCACGTCAGCTTCGTCACCGGCGAGGACGGCCGCGCCTACATGCGGGCCCGCCACTCGGCGCTGGCCACCCAGCCGCTGTTCGAGGGCCTGGAGTACAGCGACGACGCGGCGGAGCTCGCCGACTGGATCCCGCTGATGATGGCCGGCCGCGATCCCCGGCAGGTCGTCGCCGCCACCCGCTCCGCCGCCGGCACCGACGTCAACTTCGGCGCCCTCACGCGCATGCTCCTCGAGGACGCGGAGGACCGCGGTGTCGCCGTGCACGTCAACCAGCGCGTCCACGGCCTGACCAAGGAGACCGACGGCCGCTGGAAGGTCGCCGTCCGGGACACCGTCACCGGTGAGCGCCGCACCGTGCGCGCCCGGTTCGTCTTCGTCGGCGCCGGCGGTGGCGCCCTGCCGCTGCTCCAGAAGGCCGGCATCCCGGAGATCGCCGGGTTCGGCGGCTTCCCGGTGAGCGGCAAGTTCCTGCGCACGACGTCCCCGGAGCTGGTCAGCAACCACCAGGCCAAGGTCTACGGCCAGGCCGCGGTCGGCGCGCCGCCGATGTCGGTGCCGCACCTGGACCTGCGCCTGATCGACGGTGACCACTCGCTCATGTTCGGCCCGTACGCCGGATTCTCCCCCAAGTTCCTCAAGGCCGGGTCGATGTTCGACCTGCCCCGCAGCGTCAAGCCGAACAACCTCGGGTCGATGCTCGGCGTCGCCCGCACCGAGCTGGCGCTCACCCGCTACCTGATCAACGAGCTGGTGCAGTCGGGGGCCGACCGTCACCAGACCCTGCGCGCCTTCGTGCCCGAGGCCGACCAGCACGACTGGGACATGGTCACGGCCGGGCAGCGGGTGCAGGTCATCAAGCGCGACCCCGCCACCGGTCGCGGCGTCCTCCAGTTCGGCACCGAGCTCGTCGTCGGCGGCGACGGCACGGTGGCCGGCCTGCTGGGCGCCTCGCCGGGCGCCTCGACGGCGGTGTCGGCGATGCTGACCCTGCTGGAGCGCTGCTTCCCCGAGCGGATGCCGGCCTGGCGCTCGGCGCTGCAGGAGGCCATCCCCTCCTACGGCCGCTCGCTGGCCGACGACCCCGGCCTGCTGGCCGAGGTGCGCGCCTCGACCATGCAGACCCTCGAGCTCAACGGCTGACCTCGACGACGACCTTCCCGCGCGCCCGCCCCCCCGCCACATGATCGACGGCGGCCGGGGCCTGCGCGAGCGGGAAGGTGCGCTCGACCGCCGGCCGCACCCGACCGGCCTCGACCAGCCCGGTCACCGCGATCAGGTCCGCGGCGGTGTCCGACGCGACGAAGAAGCCCAGCCGCTGCCCGACGAACGGTGACAGCAGCGCCGCCCACATCTGCCGGCCCATGCCCAGCCAGCGGCCGCCGCCCTCGCCTCCGACGATCACCAGCGTGCCGGTGGGGGTCAGCACTCGGCGGAGCCGGCGCACCGGCCGGTTGCCGCCGATGTCGAGGACGACGTCGTAGCGCGTGCCGCCGTCGTCGATGTCGGACCGCGTGTAGTCGATGACGGCGTCGGCGCCCAGCGAGCGCACCAGCTCGACCTTGGCCGTGCTGGAGACCCCGGTCACCTCCGCGCCGAACGCCTTCGCGATCTGGACCGCGTAGCTCCCCACACCGCCGGACGCGCCGATGACCAGCACCTTCTGCCCGGCCTGCACGTGCCCGTGGTCGCGGACCGCCTGGAGGGCGGTGGTCGCCGAGACGGGCAGGGCGGCCGCCTCCACCGCGCTGAGGTCCGCCGGCCTCGCCGCCAGCCGGTCCGCCGACGCCCTCGAGAACTCGGCGAACGTGCCCTTCCCGACGCCGTAGACCTCGTCGCCCACCGCGAAGGCCGTCACGCCGGCACCGAGCGCCGCCACCGTGCCGGCCAGGGCCATCCCGGGCACCGGCTGCCGGGGCGCGCGCACCCCGAAGGCCAGCCGGGCCGCGTAGGGCTTGCCGGCCATGAGGTGCCAGACCCCGCGGTCCACACCGGCCGCCGCCACCCGGACCAGCACCTCACCGGGGCCCGGCACGGGCCGCGCCGCCTCGGTCAGGCCCAGCACGGTTGCCGTGTCGCCGTACCGGTCCTGGACGATGGCGCGCATCGTCGTCGCTTCTGTCGTGGCACCCGTCCGTCGCTGCTGGGTCGTCATGATTCCTCCACCTCAGGATTGGCTTACGTTGTAAGGTTTACGCTTACAACGTAAGCTCGTCAAGGGACGAACGTCAGGAGGCACGCCGATGACCGACGCAGGCACGGGCCGCGCGCGGCTGAGTCGCGACCGCGTGCTGCGCGCAGCGGTCGCGCTGGCCGACTCCGCGGGCATCGAATCGCTCACCATGCGGCGGCTCGGGCAGCACCTGGGCGTCGAGGCGATGTCGCTCTACAAGCACGTGGCCAACAAGGAGGACCTGCTCGACGGGATGGTCGACCTCGTGTTCGCCGAGATCGAGCTGCCCTCGCCGGGCACGGAGTGGCGGACGGCGATGCGCGCGCGAGCCGTCTCGGCGCGCGAGGCGCTCACCCGCCACGCCTGGGCGCCCCCGCTGATGCAGTCGCGGACGGCGCCCGGTCCGGCGACCCTGCACCACCACGACACGGTGATCGGGACGCTCCGCGGCGCAGGCTTCTCCGTCGAGCTGACCGCGCACGCGTTCTCGGCCCTGGACGCCTACGTCTACGGCTTCGCGCTGCAGCAGCGCAGCCTGCCGTTCGACACCCTGGAGGAGGCGCAGGAGGTGGGCCGGCAGATGTTCGCGCGGATGCCACCGGGGGCGTTCCCGCACCTCACCGAGCTCACGGTCGAGCACATCCTGCAACCCGGCTACGACTACGGCGACGAGTTCGAGTACGGCCTCGACCTGGTGCTCGACGGCCTCCAGCGAGCGCTGGGCGAGAGCTGACCCGCTAGCGTGCCCGCGGGAGGTCCGATGGACGCGGATGTGCTGGTGGTCGGTGCGGGTCCCGCGGGGCTGGCGGTCGCCGCCTGCCTGCGCAAGCGCGGCGTCGACGTCCTCGTCGTCGATCGTGGCGGCTCCGTCGGCGACTCGTGGCGCAACCGCTACGAGCGGCTGCACCTGCACACCCCCCGCGTGCAGTCCGCGCTGCCCGGTCTGCGCGTGCCCCGCCGGTACGGCCGATGGGTGGCCAAGGACGACGTGGCGGCCTACCTGGCGCAGTACGCGGAGCACTCCGGCGTCACGCCGCGCTTCGGGGTGGAGGTGCGCCACCTGGAGCGGGACGGCGACGGCTGGACCGCGCACACCGACGGGGCGCCGCTGCACGCGCGCCAGGTGGTCGTGGCCACGGGCTACAACCGGACGCCGGTCGCACCGGACTGGCCGGGCCAGGACTCCTTTCCCGGCGACGTGCTGCACGCGTCGGCGTACTCGAGCGCCGAGAAGTACCGCGACCGGGACGTCCTCGTGGTCGGCGCCGGGAACACCGGGGCCGAGATCGCTGCCGACCTCGCCGAGAGCGGGGCCCGCAGGGTGTGGCTCGCCGTCCGGACGCCGCCGAACGTCGTGACGCGGCAGCTGGGCCCGATCCCCACGACGCTGCTGGCGATCTCGATGGACTTCTCCCCCGCGTGGCTGGCCGACCCGATCAACCGGGTGCTGCAACGGCGGTTCGTCGGCGACCTGACGCCGTACGGGCTGCCCGCCCCGCGCGCCGGCGTCGTCCGGCAGATGCGGGCCACCGGGGTCACGCCGACCATCGACGTGGGGCTGATCAAGGAGTTGCGGGCCGGGCGCGTCACGCCGGTCGCGGCGCTGACCGTGTTCGAGAACGGGGAGGCGGTCCTGGCCGACGGCACCCGGCTCTCCCCCGACGCGGTGATCGCGGCGACCGGTTACACGACCGGGCTCGCCCCGATGGTCGGCCACCTCGGCGTCCTCGACGACCGCGGCCGGCCGCTCACGAACGGGGCGAAGGCGCGCGTGCCGGGACTGCGGTTCGTCGGGCTGTCGAACCCGCTCAAGGGCCTGCTGCTGCAGATCAACCTCGACGCCCGGGCCACCGCACGCGCGATCGCCCGGGAACTGCGCCCCGCCTAAGGTCGGTGGGCATGGCGATCGATCCCCGCGGAACCGACCTCAAGCGCTACCTGCAGGAGGACCCGGGCGGTCCCGTGGTGATGCTCAACCTGCTGCGGTTCGCCGACGGCGGCCGCGAGTCCTACGACCGCTATGCCGAGGCCCTGCGGACCACGTTCCTCCCCCGCTACGGCGCCGAGGTGCTCTACGCCGGTGACGGGTCGACGACGCTGGTCGCCGAGACGGGCCAGGACTGGGACGCCGTCCTCCTGGTGCGCTATCCCTCGCGGGAGGCGTTCAGCCGCATGGTGGCCGATCCCGAGTACCAGGAGGTCACCGCCTGGCGGACCGGTGCGCTCACCGAGGCGGTGCTGCAGGCGACCGTCCCCTGGTGAGCGCGGCCACCGCCTGCGCCAGGGTGGCGGCGGCAGCGGGCACCTGGGGGAGGAAGAGGCTCGGCTCGGTCAGCTCGAGTTCCAGGACCACGGGTCGGCCGTCGCCGTCCTGCACCAGGTCGATCCGGGCGTAGAGCGGTGCGTCGTCGACGCCCCCCAGCCCGGGGACCGCGTCGAACACCGCCTGGGCCACCTCGCGCTGCGCCGGCGTCGGGTCGGCGGGCCGCAGGTCGCCCCGGCTGTCCCTGTCCTGGCGGACGCCCTCGCCGGCCGCGAGCAGCGGGCCCTTGCGGACGGCGTGCGAGAAGCCGCCGCCGATGAACAGCATCGCGGTCTCCCCGAGCGCGTCGACGCTGGCGAGATAGGGCTGCACCATCGCCGTCCGCCCGGCGCCGGTCAGCTCCGCGACGTGCTCCAGCACCGCGGCGGGGGTGTCCCAGCGTGCGGTGTCCCGGGAGCCGGCCGAGATCGACGGCTTGACGACCCACTCCTGCGCGTCCGGAAGCTCGTCGGCGCTCGTCGGGTTCCAGGCGGTCGGCACGACCGGCAGCCCGGCCCGCTCGAGGTCGCGCAGGTAGACCTTGTCGGTGTTCCAGCGCAGCACCTCGACGGGGTTGCGCAGCCGCGGCACGGTCTCGGCCCAGCCGAGGAACTCCTCCAGCCGCCAGGCGTAGTCCCAGCACGAGCGGACGACGACGAGGTGGTAGCCGGCCCAGTCCACGGCCGGGTCGTCCCACCGGACGACGTCGACGGCGATCCCGGCCTCCTGCAGCGCTGCGGCGGCGAGGGGCAGGTCGGGGTCGATGCCGAGACCCTGCTCGGAGCCGACCAGAGCCACGCGGTCGGTCACGAGGCGACCCTACCGGTGACCTCCCCGAGGCTGATCCGGCCGTTGGCGCCAGGGGCGGTGGCCGTGATGGTCACCTCGTCACCGTCCTCGAGGAACGTGCGCGACGAGCCGTCGGCGAGGACGAGCGGCTCGGCGCCGCCCCAGGACAGCTCCAGCAGCGACCCGCGCTGGTCACGCTCGGCGCCACTCACCGTGCCCGACCCGTACAGATCCCCGGTGCGCAGCGTCGCGCCGTTCACGGTGAGATGCGCCAGCTGCTGGGCTGCGGTCCAGTAGAGGCCGGCGGCCGGGGGCCGGCTCACGGTCTGCCCGTTCAGGGAGACCTCCAGGGTGATGTCCAGCCCCCAGGGCTCGTGGTCCGCCAGGTACGGCAGCGGCTCGGGGTCGCGTGCGGGTGGATCCACGCGCGCCGTCTCCAGCGCGGCCAGCGGCACCACCCACGGGGAGATCGACGTCAGGAACGACTTGCCGAGGAACGGGCCCAGCGGCACGTACTCCCAGGCCTGCAGGTCGCGGGCCGACCAGTCGTCGAGCAGGCAGACCCCGAACACGTGGTCGGCGAACGCGCCGACGGGCACCGGCCGGTCCGACGGCGCGCCGACGACGAACCCGAGCTCGGCCTCGAAGTCCAGCCGGGTGCACGGCCCGAAGACCGGGACCCCCTCCCCCAGCCGCTGCCCGTGCGGTCGCGGGACCGGCGTGCCCGAGACCGCCACCGTGCCGGCGCGGCCGTGGTAGCCGATCGGCAGGTGCTTCCAGTTGACCGGGAGCGGGTCGGAGCCCGGCCGGAAGATGCGGCCGACGTTCTCCGCGTGCTCCTGCGAGCCGTAGAAGTCGACGTAGTCGGCCACCTCGATCGGCAGGTGCAGGGTCACGTCGCCGACCGGGTGGAGGTTCGCGTCGACAGCGTCGTGATGCCCGCCGGCGGTGAGCCGTCGCGTCAGGTCGGCGCGCAGCGCGGCCCACGCCTGCGGGCCGCGGGCCATGAACGCGTTCAGCGTCCCGGTCGCGTGCGCGTCGTCGCCGGTGAGGCCGGCCAGGTCGAGCACCGCGTCGCCGATCCGCACGCCGGTGCGCGGGCCGCCGTCCGCAGTCGAGAAGATCCCGTACGGCAGGTTGTCGACGCCGAATCCCGTCACGCGGAGGGTCCGCGGCCCGACCACGACCAGGCGTAGGCGCCGTCGTCCGACGCCGTGCCGGCCTCACCCAGCGACAGCGGCCGGAACGTGTCGACCATGACGGCCAGCTCGTCGAAGTACTCCGCGCCCAGCGAGCGCTCCACCGCGCCCGGCTGCGGCCCGTGCGAGTGGCCGCCCGGGTGCAGCGAGATGGAGCCCTTGCCGATGCCCGAGCCCTTGCGCGCCTCGTAGTCGCCGTCGACGTAGAACATGACCTCGTCGGAGTCGACGTTCGAGTGGTAGTAGGGCACCGGCACGGCCAGCGGGTGGTAGTCGACCTTGCGCGGCACGAAGTTGCAGACGACGAAGTTGGCGCCCTCGAACACCTGGTGCACCGGCGGCGGCTGGTGCACGCGGCCGGTGATCGGCTCGAAGTCGGCGACGTTGAAGGCGTAGGGGTACAGACAGCCGTCCCACCCGACGACGTCGAACGGGTGCTCGGGCGTGACGTGGATCGTGCCGGTCAGCCCACCCGGCCCCTGCCCGCGGTGCTTGACGTACACCTCCACGTCGGTGCCGGTCTCCAGCAACGGCTCGGCCGGGCCGCGCAGGTCCCGCTCGCAGTACGGCGCGTGCTCGAGCAGCTGCCCGTACCGCGAGAGATAGCGCTTCGGCGGCGCGATGTGTGAGTTGGCCTCGATCGCGTAGGTGCGCAGCGGCTCCTCCCCCGCGGGGATCCACCGGTGCGTGGTGGCCCGCGGCAGGATCACGTAGTCGCCCTGGCCCACCTCGAGCACGCCGAACACGGTCTCGACCGTCGCCGACCCGCGCTCGACGTACACGCACTCGTCGCCGGTCGCGTTGCGGTAGAGCGGACTGGGCAGCGACGACACCGCGTAGGAGATGCGGACGTCGGCGTTGCCCAGCACCAGCCGCCGTCCCGTCACCGGGTCGGTGGCCTTGTGCTCCTCGCCGGGGAACAGGTCGTGCAGCTTCAGGTGCCGCGGCATCAGCGGGGCGTTCGGCGTCAGCGACTGGTCCGGCAGCTCCCACGGGCGCGCGTCCACCAGCGCCGACGGGATGCCGCGGTGGTAGAGCAGCGAGGAGTCCGACGAGAAGCCCTCCTCGCCCATCAGCTCCTCGGAGTACAGCCCGCCGTCCGGACGCCGGAACTGTGTGTGCCGCTTGCGCGGCACGTCCCCCACCTGCCGGTAGTGCGCCATCGCCGCCTCCTCCACCCAACCCGACGTCTAGTGCACTAACCGTCGGTACTTTTGTGCACAAACCGTCGGTTAGAAATTGCCGCGCTTGTCCTGCTCGCGCTCGATCGCCTCGAAGAGTGCCTTGAAGTTGCCCTTCCCGAAGCCCAGCGAGCCGTGTCGCTCGATCAGCTCGAAGAAGACGGTCGGCCGATCACCGATCGGCTTGGTGAAGATCTGCAGCAGGTAGCCGTCCTCGTCGCGGTCGACCAGGATGCCGCGCTTCTGCAGCTCCTCGATCGGCGCGCGCACGGTGCCGATCCGGGCCCGGAGCTCAGGGTCGGAGTAGTAGGAGTCCGGCGTGCTGAGGAACTCGATGCCCTCGGCCACCAGCGCGTCGACGGTGCCGATGATGTCGTTGCAGGCCAGCGCGACGTGCTGGGCGCCCGGGCCGCCGTAGAACTCGAGGTACTCGTCGATCTGCGACTTCTTCTTGCCGATCGCCGGCTCGTTGAGCGGGAACTTCACGCGGTGGTTGCCGTTGGCGACGACCTTGCTCATCAGCGCCGAGTAGTCGGTGGCGATGTCCTCGCCGATGAACTCCGCCATGTTCGTGAAGCCCATGACCCGGTTGTAGAAGTCCACCCACTGGTCCATCGCGCCGAGCTCGACGTTGCCGACCACGTGGTCGACGGCCTGGAACAGCCGCTTCGGCGCGCCCTCGCGCCTGACGAAGGACGACGTCCGCGCGACGTACCCGGGCAGGTACGGCCCGTCGTACCGCGACCGGTCGACCAGCGTGTGCCGGGTGTCCCCGTACGCGGCGATCGCGGCGACCCGCACCGTGCCGTGCTCGTCGGTGATGTCGTGCGGCTGCTCGAGCACGGTCGCGCCCTGCGCGGTGGCGTGGGCGATGCAGCGGTCGACGTCGGGGACGGCGAGCGCGATGTCGACGATCCCGTCGCCGTGCGCCCGGTGGTGGTCGGCCAGCGGACTGGCCGGGTCGTACGCGCCGGTGACGACGAAGCGGGCGGCGCCGGAGCGGAGCACGAAGGCGTGATGATCGCGGTTGCCGGTCTCCGGGCCGGAGTAGGCGACCAGCTCCATGCCGAACGCGGACCGGAAGAAGTGCGCCGTCTGCACCGCGTTGCCGACGATCCAGACCAGGGCGTCCCAGCCGGAGACCGGGAAGGGGTCGGTGGAGGCGTCGTACTCGACGAGGCCGACCAGCTGCTCGAGCTGCCGAAGGTCGAGGCCGGCCAATCGCTCCTCGTCGTTGAGGGTCTGTTCGAGGCTCATGGTGGGCACCCCACACCCACCGGCCGGGCTGTGCAAGTAGCGCCCGTCGACCTGGTCCGACTGCACGATCGAGCTACCTGTCACCCGGTTCTGCTGTGCGGCGTGCATAGTTGCGGCGTGGACACCCTGGACGTCGAACTACTGGCCGCACTGCGGGAGCACCCGCGCGCCGGCGCCCTGGAGCTCTCCCGGATCACCGGCGTGGCGCGGGCGACGGTGTCGGCGCGCCTCCAGCGACTCGAGGACAGCGGCGTCGTCACCGGCTACGGCCCGGAGGTCGACGTCGGTGCCGCCGGTTTCGGAGTCCAGGCGTTCGTGACGCTGGAGATCGCCCAGGGCGCGCTGGACGACGTGCATCGAGACCTCGAGGCGATCCCGGGCCTGCTCGAGGCGCACGCGACCACCGGCAGCGGCGACGTGCTGTGCCGGGTCGCCGCGGAATCGCACGAGGCGCTGCAGCAGGTGCTGGTCGACCTCAACCGCTCCCCCGCCGTCGTCCGCTCCACCAGCGTGGTCGCGCTGTCGACGCTCGTGCCGTGGCGCACCCTGCCGCTGCTGCGGTCGACGGCCGCACCCGGCGCGGGGCGCGCACGCCCGGCCACTGGCCGCTGACTCCCAGGTACGCGCCAGGCTCCTGCCAGGGAGCGCCCCCATAGTCGTGAGGGACCACCCGAACCGGGGTTCCGCGTCTTCCCCTGGCGGACCGTCCCGGGCAGTCCGAATCGCCCCTGCTCCCGTGACCCGGAGCGGGGGCGATTCGGTCGCTGCGGTCGCCTCAGGCGGCAGCTCAGGCAGCGGTGCGCTGGAGGGCAGGTCGGCTGTACACGCCGATCAGCACGAGGGCCGCGCTGATCAGGACCAGGTTCTTCACCACGAACTCGCCGTCCGCCGTCAGCGTCAGCGGGTCGCCGTCGTCGAACATGAGCGTCGTCGCGGTGACGAAGGTCAGGAAGGTGCCGGCCAGGTGCCCCACGAGGACCACCAGGGTGACGCGCCGGAACACCCCGCTCGCCACGGCCAGGCCCAGGACGACCTCGACCACACCCAGCGCGGGCACGACGACGTCCGCCGGGAGGAAGGGCAGCGTGGCGACGAGCAGGTCGTGCACCGGGCTGTGCCCGACGACCTTGAGCGCTCCGAACCAGACGAACACCACCGCCAGGGACAGCCGCAGGGCGATCGGCGCGAGCCGCACGTTGAGCTCCACCGCGCGGTCGACGAGGACGGCACCGGGCCGCCGCGACGGGCGCCGTTCCGCCTGGGGCCCGCCGGCGGGCGCCTCGAGCGCCACCTCCGCCGGGCGCGTCATCAGGGCCGTCGACCGCGACGTCTCAGCCATGGTCATCTCCTCTCCTTCCCGGGGCCACGCCGGTGCGCGACCGTCGACCGGGAGAGGAGCGGCGGCAGGCCGGGGATACGGAACCGGGGTGACGAGCAGCGCGGCTACCGGAGCGGCTGGAGCACGAAGTCGTAGCGCGCCTCGAGCCAGGGACGGTCGAAGCTCCCGCCGTCCGGCGCCGGACCGGGCTCGCGGGGCTCGAACGGGACCACGAGTTCCTGCTTGGTGCCGAAGACGACGTCGCTGTCCAGGTACTCGGCGCCCTCCTGGAACAGGTGGGTGATCAGCGACTGGTAGCCCGGCGCGTCGATCAGGAAGTGCACGTGCGCCGGGCGGAAGTGGCTGATCGCCGTCTGCGAGATCAGCTCACCCACCGGGCCGTCCATCGGGATCGAGTAGCCCTCCGGCGCGATCGTGCGCAGGCACCAGCCGCCGTCGGCGCGGGTCGTGTACTTGCCCCGCAGCCGCGCCTCGTCGACGTCGGGCACCTGCGACTCGTAGGCGCCCTCGGTGTCGGCCTGCCAGACGTCCAGCACCGCACGCGGCACCGGGTTGCCGGCCAGGTCGCGCACCGTGCCGTGCAGCAGCAGCGGCGTGCCGGGCAGGCCCTGCGACATGTCCCCACCGAAGCCGAACTCCGGTGAGCCCTCGATGTGGAACGGCCCGAGCACGGTCGCGGGCGTCGCGGCCGGGTCGAGCCGGTGGTTCATCTGGACGACGAGCATCGACAGTCCGAGGACGTCGGAGGCGAGGATGAACTCCTCCCGCTTGTCGTCGCTGATCTGCCCGGTGCGGGTGAGCCACTGGATGCCGGCCATCCACTCGGCCTCGGTCAGCCGGACTTCCCGGGCGAAGTCGTGCAGATGGCGCACGAGCGCCGTGAGCAGCTCGGCGGCGCGTGGGTCGCGAGCGGTCGCCCAGCGCTCCACCGCGAGTCCGGTGACGTTGTCCTCGGTGACGAGCTGCACGGCTGCCTCCACATCAGGGGGTGAGTACGAGGCGGACACCGCCGGTGCCCACTGCCTGCCGGCGCCAGGCCACGTCCGCCGCGGGAAGGGGGATCGCCTCGGCGGCGACGGAGATCTGCCCGGCGCCAGCGTGGCGCAGGACGGCGGTCAGCGCGTCGGCCTTCTGCGCGGGGGTCAGCGCGTTGTTGGTGTAGCCCAGGACGGACGCCGTCCGGCTGCGCAGCGCGGCCGAGGAGAAGGACGCCGTGTCCCCGGCGGCACCGCCGAGGTTGACCAGCCGCCCGCGTTCGGCCAGCACCCGACCGGCGGCCGTGGCGGCCGGCCCGAACACCGGATCGAGGACGACGTCGGCCTCGCCCTCCAGCGCCTCCCTCAGCTGCCCGGCCAGGACGTCGACGTCCTCGGTGTAGGCGATCGCCGCCTGCGCCCCGAGCTCCATGGCCCGCCGGCGCGCGGCCTCCCCGCGGCAGACCGCGACCACCCGGCCGGCGCCGAGCGCGACGGCGGCCCCCACCCCGACCTGGCCGACCGCTCCCCCGGCGCCCAGCACGACGACCCGCTCCCCCGCCCGCAGCCCCGCCCGCCAGGTGAGCGCCATCCACGCGGCGATCCCCGACAGCCCGATCGCGGCGACGGCGTCGTCGGGAACGCCGTCCTCAAGCGGGACGAGGTCGTCCTCGCCGACGGCACACAGCTCGGCCATGGTGCCGTCGCCGGGGGCCATGCCCGCCGAGGAGGACACGAAGACCCGCGTCCCGGCGGCCAGCCGGGAGGAACTCTCCACACGCCCCACGCCCTGCACGCCGGGTACGTACGGCAGCGGCGGCGGGCCGAAGTAGGAGGTGCCCGACGCGCAGAGCAGGTCCAGCGGCACCACCGGCGCGGCGGTCATCCGGATGACGGCCTGGCCGCGGCCCGGCCGCGGATCCGGGTGCTCGGCGGCCGACGGCGGCTGCCCGTGGGCGGAGAGGACGGCGGCCCGCATGGCTATGTCGCGATGTCGGGGTACGGCAGCGAGAGGTGCGCCATCGCCTTGCCGTAGGCCTTCTGGTACTCCAGCGGCCCGTGATCGCGCTCGAACATGGCGATGAACAGCGTGAGCGTGAGGAACGGGTGCGCGCCCATGCCGAACAACGTCACGTGGTCGTGCTCCCGCAGCGCCGTCCGTTCCTCGTCGGTGAACGACAGCCACGTCGTCCGTTCCGCCGCCGTGCAGTTGAGGAGAGTGTTGGCCATCTCGGCCTCCCACCACTCGACCGTGCCGGCCGGGTCCTCCCGGTACCGCTCGACCAGCTCGGGGTCGCGGTCGACGGTGTAGAGGAACTTGTCCAGCAGGTACTTGCTCATGCCGGAGCTCCGTTCGGGTACCAGGTGAAGTACGCCTCCATCGTGTGGAACAGGTCGAGGGAGTCGACGTGGTCGGCCTTCTGTCCCTCGCCGGCGACCCCCATCATCAGCAGGAAGTCCATGAACCCGTGCGTGGCGTTGCCGGGGGCGTGCAGCGACTCCAGCGACACCTCCGCCAGGCAGCCCTCGATGTCGCCCGACGCGATCCACTCGACCGCCTTGCGGTCGAACTCGGGGTCCGGCCCGTGCTCGCCGAACTGCCGCGGCCCGCCCAGCTCCAGCGAGAGGTGGCCGGTGCCGATGATCGCCACCCGCTGGTCCGACTCCCACGACTCGACCATCTCGCGGATCGCCTTGCCCAGGGCCACGAACCGGCGGGGCTGCGGCAGCGGCGGCGCGAAGATGTTCGTGTAGATCGGCACGATCGGCAGATCGGCCTGCGGGCGGAGCGTGATGATCGGGCACGTGATGCTGTGGTCGATCCGCAGCTCGTTGGAGAACGCCAGGTCGAAGTCGCGGTCGAGCCCGTCGCGGAGGAGATGGGCGGCGAGGTCCTCCTGGCCGCGCAGCGTCATCCGGGGCAGCCCGAACTCGCGCTCCTCGTTGTACCAATTGGCGTCGAAGTACGGTGCCTTGCCCACCAGGAACTGCGGCATGTTGTCCAGCCACAGCTGGTGGAAGTGGTCGCTGCCGACCATCACCAGCACGTCGGGCTCGGCGCGGGTCAGCGTCTCCCGGAACCGCTCGATCTTCGCCACCCACTCGTCGGCGAACGGCGGCCGGTCGGCGCCGGTCGACGTGCTCGCGCGGTAGTAGAAGGGGTGATGCGTGGACGCGATCACCGCCGCGATCTCAGCCATCGGTGCCTCCCAGCGGCTCGGGGACGAACGGGTCCGGCGGCACGGGCCGGTTGTTCAGGTCGACGGACAGGAAGACGTCGTTGCCGACCGGACGGCGCAGCTCCTCGGCCAGCTGCCCGATCAGGCCGGCCGTGCGGGCCAGCAGGGCGAAGCCACGCAGCAGCTCCAGCGGCAGGCCGAGGTCGGCCAGCGCCGCGCCGCAGACGCCGGCGCCGTTGAGCGGCAGGGTCTTCCCCAGCACCTCCGGATGCACCCGGCCGATGGCCGCGAACAGCGAGAGATGGGGGCCGTAGAGACCCTCCTCGGTGGCGATCCGGAACAGCCGTGGGGTGCGCGGATCGCCGTCCTTGTGCACGTGGTGGCCGAGCCCCGGCACGAACTTCTTCGCCGCCCGCTGTGCGGTCACGGTCTCCAGCGCCAGGGCGTCCCAGCCGGCGTCGTCCGTGGGCAGGGTGCCGGCGCTCACCAGGACGTCGTGCAGGAACCGGCCGCAGTCCTCGGTGACACCGAGGAACCGGGAGCCGCCGCCGAGCAACCCGGCCGCGAGCGCCCCCTGCACGGAGTCCGGCGCGGACAGGTAGGTCAGGCGCGTGACGATCGCGGTCGGCGTGAACCCGTGGTCGGCGAGAGCGGCCAGCACCGCCTCGAAGACCCGGGTCTCACCGGACGACGGACGGCGCTGGGTGGCCAGCCAGAACGCCAGCTCGCCGAAGCCCACCGTGCCCATCACGTCCTCGGCGAGGTCGGCGCCCAGCAGCGTGATCGAGTGCAGGCTCGACGCGCCCAGCGCGGTCGGGTAGCCCGGCAGCTCAGACATCGGCGCAGTCCCCCAGCCAGCGGCGGATCTCGTCGCCGTGCTCGTCGAGCGTCGGTGGCGGGAGCCGGTACTCCGCAGCGGTCGCGGAGAAGGTGATCGGGTTGCGCACCGACGGGACGGCGTCCGTCCCCTCCCCCACGGTCACGACCGGGTCGAGGCCGACCTCCTCGGCGAACGCCACGCCCTGGTCGATGGTGTTGATCGGCCCGCACGGCACGCCGGCGGCGATGATCTCGCGGAACCACTCCTGCTTCGGCCGGGTGCGCAGCCGCTCGACCAGGAGCGGCCGCAGCGCGTCGCGGTTGGCCGTGCGGTCCTCGTTGCGGCCGAACCGCGGGTCGTCGGCCAGCTCCGGGACGCCGAGCACCTGCACCAGGCGGCGGAACTGCCCGTCGTTCCCGGCGGTGACGATCAGTTCCCCGTCGGCGCAGGGCAATGGCTCGTACGGGAACAGGCTCGGGTGGCTGTTGCCCATCCGGAACGGGACGACACCGCCGGCGACGAACGCGCTGGTCTGGTTGACCAGCCCGGAGAGCGCCGAGGACAGCAGGTTGACCTCGACGTGCTGCCCCGCGCCGGTGGTGTGCCGGTGGTTGAGCGCCGAGAGGACGCCGATGGTGGCGTGCAGGCCGGCCATGACGTCGAAGAGCGCGACGCCGGCGCGGTAGGGCTCCCCGCCGGTGTCGCCCGTCAGGCTCATGAAGCCCGAGATCGCCTGCACGATGAGGTCGTAGCCGGGCAGCGACCGACCGCCGGGACCGCTGCCGAAGCCACTGATGGAGGCGTAGACGACCCCGGGGTTCGTCGCCGCGACGCTGTCGTAGTCGAGGCCGAACCGCGCCAGGCCGCCAGGCTTGAAGTTCTCCACCACGATGTCCGCGCGCCGCGCCAGCTCCTGGGCCAGGCCCGCGTCGACCGGGTCCTTCAGGTCGAGCGCGACGGACCGCTTGTTGCGGTTGACGCCCAGGTAGTAGGTCGAGACGCCCTCCCTGACCGGCGGCTGCCAGGTGCGGGTGTCGTCGCCGCCCGGCCCCTCGACCTTCACGACCTCGGCGCCCAGGTCGGCGAGCAGCATGGTGGCGTAGGGACCGGCGAGGATGCGGGAGAAGTCAGCGACCAGGAGTCCCGCCAGAGGTCCGCTGCTCATCGGTCCGCGTGCACCTCTCGCGTCGTGCCCGGATTGCGGACGTCCGTCCGCCGTCACCGCATCTTTCGACCGGCGACGCGGCCGTGTCAACCACCGGCCGAGAACGACGCGGTCCCCTTGACACCACAACCCGTGCCGCAGCAGGGTGGCCGCCGACAGCGCCGTCGTCCGCTGTACGGACAGTCGTCCGTGACTGCGAGGAGGAGTCCTATGACCCAGTCCGAGGTTCCCGGGGCCGGCCGCCCGCTGGTCTTCCGCGGCGGCACCGTGCTGACCGTGGACGCCGCCGGCACCGTCCTGACCGACGCC
Source organism: Blastococcus sp. OS1-29 (assembly GCF_057628075.1). Taxonomy (NCBI): domain Bacteria; kingdom Bacillati; phylum Actinomycetota; class Actinomycetes; order Geodermatophilales; family Geodermatophilaceae; genus Blastococcus; species Blastococcus sp. OS1-29. Next base: position 310,276 of record NZ_JBXXJK010000002.1, on the reverse strand, counting down.
GACGTCCTCGTGGTCGACGGCACGATCGCCGCCGTCGGGCAGCGGATCGACGTCCCCGACGGCACGCACGAGATCGACGCGCGCGGCGGCATCGTGATGCCCGGCATGATCGACACCCACCGGCACATGTGGCAGACGGCGATGCGCGGCTACGGCGCCGACTGGACGCTCACCCAGTACTTCGTGTGGAACTACCTCGAGCACGGCAAGAAGTTCCGGCCGCAGGACATCGCGGCGGGTAACCGGCTCTCGGCCATCGAGTCCCTGGACGCCGGCGTCACGACGACGGTCGACTGGTCGCACAACCTGCACACCGTCGACCACGCCGAGGCCGCGCTCGATGCGCTCCGCTCGGTGCCCGGCCGGTTCGTGCTGGCCTACGGCAACATCCAGGCCGGACCGTGGGAGTGGACCGCCGATCCCGCCGTCCGTTCCGTGCTGGAGCGACTGCGCGACGCCGGGGACGACCGGATGGGCGTCCAGATCGCCTTCGACGTGACCGGTGACCCGGCGTTCCCCGAGCGGGCCGCGTTCGAGGCGGCCCGGGAGTTGGGCATCCCGGTGACGACGCACGCCGGCGTCTGGGGTGCGACCAACGACGACGGCATCCGGCTGATGCACGAGAACGGGTTCATGAACCCCGACACCGTGTACGTGCACGCCTCGACCCTCACCCGCGACAGCTACCAGCGGATCGCGGCCACGGGCGGCTCGATCTCCGTCTCGACCGAGTCCGAGTGCAGCGCCGGCCAGGGGCATGCGCCGACCGAGCAGGTGCAGCAGTACGGCATCCCGGTGTCGCTGTCGATGGATACCAGCGTCTGGTGGAGCGCGGACATGTTCTCGGCGATGCGGGCGACGCTGAACGCCGACCGGATGGCCGAGCATCTGACGGCGCACCTCACCGGGGACACGGTCACGCATCTGCGGCTGCGCGCCCAGAACGTGGTCGAGTGGGCCACCCGGGGCGGCGCGCACGCGCTCGGCCGGGACGACCTCGGCAGCCTCGAGCCCGGCAAGAAGGCCGACGTCGTGCTGATCAAGAACGACGCCTCGCCGGTGATGTTCCCGCTGATCAACCCGTACGGTCACGTCGTCTTCCAGGCGCAGCGCGGGGACGTGCACACCGTGGTCGTCGGCGGGCAGGTGGTGAAGTCAGAGGGCAGGCTGGTCGGCATCGACCTGGCCCCGGTGCGCCAGGAGATCGAGGACACCGTCGACTACCTCCGCTCCCAGCTGGGCGACGAGGCGTGGGAGCAGGGCATGCATCCCGACCTGCCGGAGGGCGAGTCGAAGATGCTGGACAACCCGTACCAGTACACCGACTACAAGGACGAGTCGACGCGGACCGGCGGCGAAGAGCGCGTGCTGGGCCGGTAGGAGAGAGGAATCGTTCATGGCCGGCCGAGGCACCGGGCCCGACTTCGTCGAGGCCCTGGCCCGGGGGCTCGACGTCCTGACCTGTTTCGACGCCGACCACCGGAGCATGTCGCTCACCGACGTCGCCACCGCCGCGGGCCTGGCCCGCCCCACGGCCCGGCGGCTGCTGCTCACGCTGGAGGAGCTCGGCTTCGTCCGCTCGTCGGCCGGCATGTTCGCCCTGACGCCGAAGGTGCTGACCCTCGGCATCGCCTACGTCTCGTCGCTGGGGCTCTGGAACATCGCCCGGCCGCACCTGGAGGCGCTCGTCGCCCGCACCGGCGAGTCCTCGTCCATGGCGCAGCTCGACGGCAGCGACATCGTGTACGTCGCGCGGGTGTCGGTGCCCAAGCTGATCGCGCTGCGGGTGGAGATCGGTACGCGCTTCCCCGCCGTCCAGACATCCCAGGGCAAGGTGCTGTTGGCCGCCCTGCCGTCCGAAGAGCTCGAGACCGTGCTGGGACAACCCAGCCGGGCGGGGCTGCCGCCCTACATCGGCCGGACGCCGGAGCAGCTGCGTGCCGAGCTCACCGAGGTCCGCGCCCGCGGGTGGGCGACCGCCGACGAGGAGCTCGCTCCCGGCGTCCGCTCGGCCGCCGTCCCGGTGCGTGATGGGACCGGTGCCGTGCGGGCCGCGATGAACGTCACCGTGCACGCGGCCGAGACGTCGCGGGAGCGGCTGCTGCAGGAACACCTGCCGCTGCTGTTGCGCACCGCAGGTGAGGTCAGTGCAGAGTGGGCACTGTGGCAGTCCCGCCCGCACGTCGAGATCGCCCGCCCGGGCGGCTCGGTCACCGCCTGAGATCTGGAGACCTTGTGCAGCTCCCGCCCCTGCCCACGATGGTCGTCGGCAGCCTGCCCCAACCGGACTGGCTGATCGACCGCGAGCGGCTGGGCCACCAGACCCCGCCGCGGGTGCGGGCCCGCGAACTGTGGCGGGTGCCCCCCGAGTTGCTCGAACAGGCGCAGGACGACGCCACCCTGGCGACCATCCGGGTGCAGGAGGAGGCCGGGCTGGACATCCTCACGGACGGCGAGATCCGGCGGGAGTCCTATTCCAACCACTTCGCCACCGCGCTCGAGGGCGTCGACATCGACACCCCAGGCAGCGTGATCAACCGCTCGGGCAAGCCGATCCCCGTGCCGCGCGTCGTCGGGGACATCTCCCGGCGCGGCCCCGTCCAGGCGCGCGACGCCGCCTTCCTGCGGGCGCACACGGACCGCACGATCAAGATCACCGTCCCTGGCCCGTTCACCATGGCACAGCAGTCCCAGGACGAGCACTACGGCGACGACCGCGCGCTGGCCCTGGCCTACGCCGACGTCGTGCGGGAGGAGATCGCCGACCTCTTCGCCGCGGGCGCCGACATCGTCCAGCTCGACGAGCCGTGGCTGCAGGCCCGTCCGGACGTCGCGCGGAAGTACGGCGCCGAGGCCGTCACCCGCGCGACCGAGGGCGCCGCGGGACCGGTGCACGTGCACCTGTGCTTCGGCTACGCCGCGATGGTGGCCGACCGGCCCGAGGGCTACTCGTTCCTGGCCGAGCTCGCCGACACCCCGGTCGACGCCGTCTCGGTCGAGACCGCGCAGTCGCACCTGGACCCCGCGACGCTGCGGCCGCTGCGTGGCAAGGGCATCGCGCTCGGCGTCCTGGACCTGTCGACTCCGGAGGTCGAGACGCCGGAGACGATCGCCGACCGGGTCCGCCGCGCGCTCGACGAGGTGGACGTCGACAAGCTGATGCTCTCCAGCGACTGCGGCCTGAAGTACCTGCCCCGGGCGTCGGCCGCCGGCAAGATGCGCTCCCTCGCACAGGCCGCGGCGCTGCTGCGGTCCGAGCTCCAGGCGGTCAGGCCAGGCAGGTGAGCGGCCGGCCGCCGTTGTAGGCGACCATGTCGCTCAGCGCGCCGGGGAAGTCGATCGGACCGCCGCGCGCCTCGACCGGCACGGCGAGGTCGGCGTAGGCCCGGTGCAGGTTGCCGACGATGCGCTCGCGGTCGCTCCACTCGGCGTAGCGACCCAGGTCCGTTCCGCGCGCCAGCTCCAGCGGCGGGACCCCGGCGTCCCGCCCCTGCGTGGCGAGGTTCCGGACGAAGTGGAGGTAGCCGAGCACCTCGGCGATGATCTCGGGGCCGGCGACGGGGCCGTGGCCCGGCACGATCGTCTGCGCCCCCAGGGGCCGCACGAACGTCTCCAGGACGTCGATCGCGCCGAGCACGGAGCCCGACAGCAGGAACGGGGTGCCCCCGTTGAACAGCAGGTCGCCCGCGAAGAGCACCGACAGCTCCGGCAGCCACGCCACGACGTCGTTCGTCGTGTGGGCCGGGCCGCCGCAGAACAGCAGGTCGCACCGCAGCTCGTCGGCCCACAGGGTGAGCCGGTCGGCGAAGGTGAGGAACGGCAGCGCGAGCTTCAGGTCCCCGTAGTCGACATCGGTCCAGACGCCGCTGTTGTGCGGCAGCCCGAGCATGCGCATCTCCTCGCGCGCGTTCTCGTGGGCCACGATCGTGGCGCCGGTGAACAGCCCGTTGCCCGCGGTGTGGTCGGGGTGGTGATGGGTATTCACGAGCGTGCGGACCGGCGCGGACGTGACGCCGCCGATGGTCGTCAGCAGGTCCCGCGTACGCCGCTCCGTCGAACAGGCGTCGATGGCGCTCACGCCGTCCCGCCCGACCAGGAACCCGGTGTTGTTGATCATCCAGCTGCCGTCGGGCTGCACGTAGGCGAAGACGCCGTCGCTGACCTCCTCCAGCGAGAAGCGCACGTCCGCCCCCGCGTCGTCGATGCGAGAACTCATGCGTTCAGTGTGCGGCGAGCGCGGGCTCGGCCGCCTGCGTCGGGCGGGAGAGCCGGACGCCGACCGCTGTAGCGACCGCGACGACACCCAGGACCAGGATCGCGATGCCCAGGCTGTCGAAGGCACCGGACAGAGCGAGCACCACGAGAGGGCAGACGAACTGGCCGATGAAGAAGGCCGACGTCCACACGCCGGTGCCGCGGCCGCGCTGCTCGAACGTGAGGGGCCCGAGGGCCCAGGTCAACAGCGACGGCAGGATCAGGCCGTTGCCGAACCCGGCGACGACCGCGAAGACGACGACCAGCGGCAAGGTCGACGCCAAGCCCATGCCGACGAGGCCGACACCCGAGAGGCCGAACGCGAGCGGCACCGTCGTGGCGGGGCCGCGCTTCGCCAGCCGACCGAAGAGGAATCCGCCGATGGCCGTGCCGAGCGAGGCGATCGCGCTGGCCAGGCCGATCGTCGCCGCGGACTTCACCCCGATGTCGTCGAGCTTGAACGACAACTCGACGATGAGCACGTAGAACACGAGCCCGCCGACCAGCGTGACCAGCACGGGCGCGCGCAGGGTCCGCCACGGCAGCGGCACCAGCTTCTCGGCGCGCGCGGCCGCCTGGGCACGCGGCGCCGGCTGCCAGATGAGCCGGGCGGCAGCCACGGCCAGCGGAAGGCTGACGGCGTACAACCAGAACGGCGTCCGCCAGTTCTGGGCGCCGAGCGCTCCGCCGATCCCGAAGAAGATCGTCGCCGCGACCGTCGTGAAGACCACCTGCAGGCCGAAGTACTTCTCCCGCTGCGAGCCATGGAAGTAGTCGGCCAGCAGTGTCGTGCAGCAGGTCATGATCGCGGCCTCGGTGAGGCCCACGAGGACCCGGCTCACCACGATCAGCTGCAGCGAGGACAGCCACACGGGTGCCGTGCCGACGACGGCGTAGACCAGCAACGCCGAGACGAGCAGCCGCTTGCGACCGAGCCGGTCGACGATGCGGCCGGCGACGGTCGCCGTCAGCCCGATCACGAGAGCCGGCGCCGTCAGCACGATCGGCGTCAGCGCCTTGACTCCGGGGGTGCCGGCGAACGCGTCCTGGATGTGCGGCAGCACGGGTGCCAGCAGGACTGCGCCGAGGACGGCCAGGCAGCTGGACAGCAGCAGCACCAGGGCCTGGGCGCGACCCGCGGGCCGCCCGGTCGCCGGGTCGACGGCGACCTCGCCGGCGAGCGGCTCCTCGGCGGACCGATCAGGACTCAGGAGGTTCTCCGACACGGGCATCTCCGTCGACACGGGCGCGCCGGTCCCAGTGACCGGCACCACTGAACGAGCAGTGTCGGGATCACCGGTCCCGAGCGGAAATCACTTCTGCTGAGGCCGGCTATCGACCAGATCTATGACGTCGTCGGCCCCCTCGCCGATCGCCAGGTCGGCCGCCCGGACCACGAGGTCGCGCAGGTACGCGTGCTCGGGATCGTCGTCGTACACCGGGTGCCACCACATCGCCTCGACCAGCTGCCCGACCTCCACCGGGCACGGCAGGGCCCGGACGCCGACGTTCAGAGGCAAGAGGTCGACCAGCTTCCGCTGCAGGAGCGCGACGCGATTGCTGCCGGCCACCAGACCCGGCACGGTCAGGAAACTCTCGGTGATCACCTGCACGTGGGGCTCGATTCCGCGCTGGCGCATCTGGCGTGAGGCCGGCGTGGCCGCAGTGGGCCCGTGGTAGGTGACCACCCACGGAAGGGTCTCCAGGTCCTCGACGGTGAGCCCGTACTGGACCGCCGGATGGTCGGCCGAGACGATGCACACCCACTCGTCGCGGTACAGGTCGTGGTGGGACAGATCGGTGACGAATCCGTGCGGCAGGACCAGCAGGTCGGTGCTCAGCAGGATCTGCTCGGCGCGGTCGACGGCCGCAGGCGTGTTGGCGGACAGCCGCAGGCGGGCGTTCGGCGCCTCCTCGGCGAGCAGCCCGGCGATCGTGTCCCCGAGCACGGCGACGATGTAGTCGCTCACCAAGAGGGTGAACTCCCGGCTCGACGACGCCGGGTCGAAGGCCGGCTGGGCGTCGAAGACGCGCTCGATCCCGGTCAGCGCGAGCCGCGCGAGCTCGCGCAGCTGGACGGCCAGCGGGGTCAGCCGGTACTCGTTGCCCACCCGGGTGAGCAGTTCGTCGCCGAAGTGCCGGCGCAACCGCGCCAGCGAGGCCGACAGCGCCGGCTGGCTCAGGCCCATCCGCGCGGCAGCCTTCGTGACGCTGCGCTCCTGGAGGAGGGCGTCCAGCGAGACCAGGAGGTTGAGATCGAGGCTGGCCAGGTTCACGACCCCAGTATCAACCCGGTGGATGCCCGGCATCACACATCTCCTCTTCCCGAGTGATCCGCCGTCCTAGACCGTGGGGAGCGTGACGGACATCCCGGCGCTGGATCGCAGCGATCCCGAGAGCGCGATCGCCGCCGCAGCCAAGCGCTGCTCCAACTGGGGCCGCTGGGGCGTCGACGACGTGATCGGCACGATGAACTTCCTCGACGACGCGAAGCGCCGCGAAGGAGCGGCCCTGGTCCGCCGGGGGGCGAGCTTCTCCCTGGCCCAGTCGTTCGACACCGACGGCCCGCAGAAGGGCTGGCGGCGGCGCACGAACCCCGTGCACACGATGACCGACACGGGCACCGACGCCGAGCGCGGCAACCAGGGCTTCCCGCACGGCATCGGCGGCGCGGACGACGTGATCTCCATGCCCCTGCAGTGCTCGACCCAGTGGGACGGTCTCGGCCACATCTTCGACCACGGCAACGCCTGGAACGGCCGCCGCGCGGGCGACGTCGTCACCAGCGAGGGCGACCTGGTCACCGGCATCCAGACCGTCGCCGGGCTGATCGCCGGCCGCGGCGTGCTGCTCGACGTCGGCCGCGCGATCGGGACCGACGGCGAGCTGCCGGACGGCTTCGCCATCACCACCGGGCACCTCGAGGCGACCATCGCGGCACAGGGCGAATCCGCCCGCGTCGGCCGCGGCGACCTGCTGCTCGTGCGCACCGGACGCCTGACTCGCGCCCGCCGCGACATCGCCGAGGGCCGCGGCTGGGGCGACTACGCCGGCGGCCCCGCCCCCGGTCTGTCGTTCACCACCGCCGACTGGCTGCACTGCACCGAGATCGCCGCCGTCGCCACCGACACCTGGGGCTTCGAGGTGCGGCCGAACGAGTTCGACGTCGCCTTCCAGCCCCTCCACCAGGTGTGCATCCCGAACATGGGGCTCTTCCTCGGCGAGATGTGGGACCTCGACGCGCTGGCCGCCGACTGCGCCGAGGACGGCGTCTACAACTTCTGGCTGACCGCCGCTCCCCTGCCCGTGACCGGCGCCGTGGGGTCGCCGGTCAACCCGATCGCCGTCAAGTAGGAGCACCCATGCCCGCCGTGAACAACGTGCTGGTGGTCGGGGCCGGCCTCGCCGGCGCCGCCACCGCGATCCACCTCGCCAAGGCCGGTGTCGCCGTCGACCTGATCGAGATCAAGCCCGACGTCGCCGCCCTCGGCTCCGGCATCACGCTGCAGGGCAACGCGCTGCGCGAGCTCAGGACGCTCGGCGTCTGGGACAAGGTGCAGGCCGCGGGCTACGCCTTCGACGTCACCGGGTTCCGCGCACCCGACCCGGCGGGCACGGTGCTGTTCGAGGTGCCCGACGCCAAGACCGGCGGTCCCGACCTGCCCGCGGTCATGGGCATGCCGCGCCCCGAACTGGCCCACATCCTGGCCGACCGCGCCACCGAGGTCGGCGTCAAGCTCCGGCTCGGCACGACCTTCACCGGGCTCACCCAGGACGATGCCGGTGTCGACGTCACCTTCTCCGACGGCTCCACCGGCCGCTACGACCTCGTCGTCGGCGCCGACGGAGTGCGCTCGTACACCCGCCGCACTCTCGGCATCAACCTCGAGACCAAGTCGGTCGGCATGGGCATCTGGCGCGCCTTCGGGCCCCGTCCGGCCAGCGTCACGCGCACCGATCTCATCTACGGCGGGCCCTCGTACATCGCCGGCTACTGCCCCACCGGTGAGGACTCGCTCTACGCCTACATCGTCGAGGACGCGCAGGACCGCAGCGCGCTGTCGCCCGAGGAGCAGCTGGCGACGATGAAGCAGCTGTCGCAGGCCTACCACGGACCGTGGGACGAGATCCGCGAGTCGCTGACCGACCCGGCGCGTGTCAACTACACCTGGTTCGAGACCCACGTGCTGCCCGCGCCGTGGAACCGCGGCCGGGTCGTCCTGATCGGCGACGCCGCGCACACCTGCCCGCCCACCATCGCGCAGGGCGGCGCCATGGCCCTGGAGGACGCCGTCGTCCTCGGCGAGCTGCTCACCGGGCGCGACACGCTCGACCAGGACCTGTGGGACGCCTTCACCGCCCGCCGCTTCGAGCGCGTCAAGACCGTCGTCGACGCGTCCAACCAGCTCGCGCAGTGGCAGCTCGACCACGTCCAGGGCGACATCCCGAGCCTCATGCGCTCGATCGCCATGCTCACCAGCCAGCCCGCGTAAGGAAGACACGACCCATGACCCAGCGCCTGATCACCCACCTGCGGCACGTCGACCTGGCCGTGCCCGACTTCGGGAAGCAGCTCGACTTCTACTCCGGCATCTGGGGCCTCACCCCTGAGCACACCGACTCGGGGCTGGCATTCCTCGCCGCCGAGGGCTCGCCGGAGCAGTACATCGTCCGGCTGCGCGAGGCCACCGACAAGCGGATCGACCTGATCTCCTTCGGTGCCGCCACGGCCGCCGACGTCGACACGCTGGCCGCGCAGCTCGCCGCCGACGGCGTGCGACTGGTCGGCGAACCCGGCACCCTGCAGACCCCCGGCGGCGGCTACGGCTTCCGGTTCTTCGACAACGAGGGCCGGACGATCGAGATCAGCTCCGACGTCGAGGCGCGGCAGCACCGCACGATCGAGGAGGGCGAGTCGATCCCGGTGCGGCTCTCGCACGTGGTCATCAACTCGGCAGACCCCGAGGGCACGGTCGCGTTCTACGACAAGTACCTCGGCTTCTCCCTGTCGGACACCCTCATGCACCCGCGGATGGGCAACATGATGTGGTTCCTGCGCACCAACCCGTGGCACCACAGCATGGCGATCGCCCGCGGCCCGCACCCCTCGCTGCACCACGCCTCGTTCGAGATGCGCGGCATCGACGAGTACATGCGCGGCACCGGCCGGCTGCTGCGCGCGGGCGTCGAGAAGATCTGGGGCCCCGGCCGGCACATGGCCGGCAACAACACCTTCAGCTACTTCCTCGACCCGCACGGCAACACCGTCGAGTACACGACGGAGCTGGAGATCGTCGACGAGGACACGTGGCACCCGCACCTGTACGACTTCAGCAACCCCGAGGTCAGCGACCAGTGGGGCACGGCGAACGCGATGAACGAGTTCGTGGCGCAGAAGTCGTTCAACGACCCCGACAAGGGTCTGTTCGTCGCTCCCCCGGTCTGATGCGCTTCGCGACCTGGGAGGCCGACGGACGGGTCTCCGCCGGCGTCGTCTCCGACGCCGGCCTCCACGAACTCCCCGCGCGGGCGACGGTTCTCGATCTCGTCCGCGCGGGGCTCCCAGCCGCCCTCGAGACCGGCGCCGCAGCCCTCGACGGCCCGCCCGTGCCGATGGAGTCGGTCCGGTTGCTCCCGCCGCTGCAGGCCCCGACGGTGCGCGACTTCGTCGCGTTCGAGGAGCACGTCGAAGGCGTCCGCAAGTCGATCGACGGCTCCGCGGGCGTGCCGGACGAGTGGTACCAGGCTCCCACCTTCTACTTCACGAACCCGTACGCGCTGATCGGCGCCCACGACGACGTCGCGGTGCCGCCGGGCTCCCAGCGGTTCGACTTCGAGCTCGAGGTCGCGGTCGTCGTCGGGAAGGACGGCGCCTCGCTCACTCCCGAGATCGCCCGCGAGCACGTCTTCGGCTACACGATCCTCAACGACTGGTCGGCCCGCGACCTCCAGGCCCGGGAGATGCGGGTCAGTCTCGGCCCGGCCAAGGGCAAGGACTCCGCGTCGACGCTCGGCCCCTGGCTGGTCACGGCCGACGAGCTGGAGCCCTACCGGGACGACGAGGGATTCCTCGCGCTGGACATGAGGGTCTCCGTCAACGGCGTCGAGATCGGCCAGGACCTGCTGTCGAACATGGGCTGGCCGTTCGAGGAGCTCATCGCCTACGCCTCCCGCGGCACGGAGGTGCGGGCCGGTGACGTCCTCGGGTCGGGCACCTGCGGCAACGGCGGCTGCCTGGCCGAGCTGTGGGGCATCCGGGGCGACCAGGCCCCGCCGCCGCTCCAGCCGGGCGACGTGGTGGAGATGACCGTCGAGGGCATCGGCACCATCCGCAACCGCGTCGTCCCCGGGGTCGAGCTGCCTCCGGTCCGCTCCGCCCGACCGCGGCCGCGCACCCGCGCGCGCACCGCCTGAGAGAGGAACACCTGTGTTCGAGTACTTCCCCACCGGCCCCTACACCTGGAACCTCGGCGTCGTCGCGACGCTGAACTCCGGCGGGCTGATCGACGAGGTCGACCGGGCGTGCGGGCCGATCAAGGACGCCGCCAACGCGGGCGAGGACGCCGGCACGCCGGACTTCCTCCGCGCCTGGACCGCGCTGACCGACCAGCTCGTCGCGCAGGCCGAGGACGCGGAGAAGGCCGGCCACGTGCGCACCGCCGGCCAGCTGTACTTCCGCGCCAGCAACTACCTGTCCCAGGCCGAGCGGATGCTGGCGCACTCGGACCCCAACCGGATCCCGACCTACCGGCGGATGCTGGAGATCGCGCAGAAGGCGTTCGACACCCACAGCCCGAACGTCTCCCGGGTCGAGATCCCCTACGAGGGGACGACGCTGCCGGCCTACTTCAGCCAGGCGCCCGGCGACGGCCCCCACCCCGTGATCGTCCTGGTCAACGGCCTGGACTCGACCAAGGAACACATGTACAGCTCCAGCCACTGGGCGGAGCTCGCGGCCCGCGGCATCTCCTGCCTGATGCTCGACCAGCCGGGCACCGGCGAGGCGCTGCGGCTGCAGGGCATCACCGCGCGCATCGACACCGAGGTCTGGGCGGGCGCTGCAGTGGACTACCTGGAGATGCGGGACGACGTCGACACCGCGCGCATCGGCATCGTCGGCTGGTCGCTGGGCGGCTACTACGCCCCGCGCGCGGCCGCGTTCGAGAAGCGGTTCGCCCTCGTCGTCGCCTGGGGCGCCAACCACGACTGGGGCGCGGTGCAGCGCCGCCGCAAGGAGCGAGAGGGCGAGCGCCCGGTCCCCCACTACTGGTCGCACGTGCTCTGGGTGTGGGGCAAGGACGGCGACGAGAACCACCTCGACGCCTTCCTCGACTTCGCCGACGACGTGAACCTCGAGGGCGTGGTCGAGCAGATCACCGTGCCGTTCCTCATCGCGCACGGGGAGAGCGACCGCCAGATCCCGGTCGCGATGGCGCACCGCTCGTACGAGCAGGCGGTCAACTCGCCCAAGCGCGAGCTGCGGGTGTTCACGCCCGAGGAGGGCGCGACCGAGCACATCGGCCTGGACCACCTGCCGCACGTGAGCACCTTCATCGCCGACTGGGTCGCCGACACCTTCGCGGAGCTGGCACGATGACCCAGCGGATGATCTTCCTCAGTCTCCCCGTGACCGACCTCGGCACGGCACGGTCCTTCTACGAGGGGCTCGGCTTCCGGATCAACGAGTACTCCTCCGACGATCGGACGGCGTCCGTCGTGGTCGACGAGAACATCGTCGTCACCCTCCAGACGCGGGACCGGTTCGCCGAGCTGGCCGGCGCCGATGCCGGCGACCCGGCCAGGCCGACGTCCGTTCCCTGTCTCACGGTCGAGGACCGCACCGAGGTCGATGACCTCATGGCGCGGGCGGTCGCGGCCGGCGGCAGCCAACGCGAGCCTGTCCGCGACGAGGAGGCGCGCTACACCGGAAGCTTCGCCGACCCGGACGGCAACCTCTGGCAGGTTCTCTGGCTCGACCAGCTGCACGTCCTCAACTGACGGACGTCAGTGGGCGGTGTGGAACCGCCGGCGCCGGTAGCGGGGCTGCTCGATCTCATCGAGCACGGCGAGGGCGAGATCGGCCGCGGAGATGGTCGACGTGCCGTTCGCGTCGGTGATCAGCACGTCGTCGCTGATGCGGTAGCTGCCGGTCACGGGGGCGGCCACCCACGAGCCGAACTCTGCTGCCGGGCTGACGTAGAACCAGTCGAGGCTCTCCGGCGACCGGTTCAGGGCATCGAGCAGGTCGAGGCCGGTCTGCACCTCGGGCAGGATCTCCGGCGCCGGCGGGTGCACGTCGAAGAACCGGGGGCCACCCTCGGACACCAGCGTGGAGGAGACGCCTCCGAGCACGCCGAGCCGCACCCCGGCCTCGTCGGCCAGCCGGATCAGGTCGTCGACGACGCCCTCGACCTTGCCTGCCATGTCGCCGCGCGGCGACAGCGTCTCGAAGACGACGTCGGCGTTGCGGACGCTCTGCGCCAGGAGGTCGGCGTCCAGCAGCGAGCCCGTCACGTAGGTGACGCCTTCCACCGGCTGCTCCGGTGGCCGGCGGCTGTAGGACGTCACCTGGTGTCCGCGCCGGACTGCCTCTCGAGCGACCGCCTCGCCGCCGTAGCCGGTGCCGCCGAGAACCGAGATGCGTGCCATGGGAGTGCTCCTTCGTCGTGGTCCGCCGGGGTCAGCCGGCGACGGGCAGGTCGAGCAGGTGCGCGGTGTGGTCGCGCTTGCTCGACACGCCACCACCGAACGTTCAGGCCGCGGTGCGCTCGCCATCCGCGGCGGCCAGCTCGGGCCGGCCGGCGGGCGTGCTCCACGGCAGCCACTGGGCCAGGCGATGGCGTGCGAAGAGCTCGTCCAGGACGAGGTGGACGGCGCCGGCCAGGCCGGCAGCGTGACCGACAGCCGAGAACTCGATCCGGAGGGTGCGCGTGGCCAGCGGGAGAGACCGGCGGTAGACCGACTCGCGCACGGCGGCCAGCACGTGGTCCCCGGACAGGACGACGCCACCGCCGAGCACGACGAGACCCGGGTTGAAGAAGCTGACGAGTGTCGCCAGGGTGCCGCCCACCAGCCGTCCGGCGCGGGACAGCAGGGCTCGCGCGGCCGGGTCCCCGCGCTCGGCGGCGAGCAAGACGTCGGCGGTGGAGACGTCGCCGGACGCGGCCAGCATCTCGGCCATGACCGCGCTCCCGCCGGTCTCGGCGAGCCGGCGGCCCTCCCGGGCGATCGCCGCGCCTCCGGCCACGGCTTCCAGGCAGCCGCTGTTGCCGCACCGGCAGATGACGTTCTCCGCCTCGGCCACCGCCACGTGACCGATGTCGCCGGCGCAGCCGTTCGTCCCGCGATGCAGCCGGCCACCGGACACCAGGCCCGCCCCGATGCCCGTGCCGATCTTCACGAAGAGCAGGTCGCCCACCTCGGCCGCGCGCGGGTTCGTGCGCAGCTCCCCGAGAGCCAGCAGGTTCACGTCGTTGTCGACCCACGTGGGGGCGCCCAGCCGGTTCGCGAACCGCTCGCGGATCGGATAGCCGTCCCAGCCGGGCATGATCGGCGGGGAGACCGGCAGGCCGGAGCTGAACTCGACCGGGCCGGGAACGCCGATCCCCACGCCCCAGATGTCGCCCACCCCCGGATTGCGGGCCAGCAGCTCGTCGATCGCCTGCTCCACCCGGGAGAGCACGACCTCCGGGCCGTCGGCGACGTCCACCGCCTCCTCGAGGTGGTCGAGGATCCGCCCGCCGAGGTCGGCCAGGCCGATCTCCATGAACGTGGCGCCGATGTCGACGCCGACCACCACGCCCGCCTCCGCCCGCAGTCGGAGCTGACGCGGGGCCCGCCCCCCTGTGGACGGGCCCATACCGGCCTGCACCACGAGCCCTGCGGCCTCGAGCTCGGCGATGCGCGCGGCAACGACACTGCGCCCGAGGCCGACCTGCTGGGTGAGCAGCGGCTGGGTCATTCCTGCGGCGCTCCGGATGGCCGCGAGGACGGCGGCCAGGCTGTCGATCCGTTCAGCGGGCACGCGGGTCCTCCTCAGAATGGCGGTGCGGACGGCTTCTCACGCTAATCGACAAAAGTCCGTACGTCAGCACCCGAAGTGCAGGGCGGTGGAATCCTGAAGTGGTGCGTCCTCCGACCCGCCGCCGCCGAAACGGACGTACCGGTCCGTAATAGCGGTAGCTGCTGCGCGCCGATGCGGTCAGGCCCTCCCCGATCGTAACCGCAGGTCAAATGGCCGTCGCCAGAGATAACCACGGTCTATGTCGACCATCAGCAGACTTATGTTTGCAACCGACTGAAGCTCTGTGACACTGCCCACGTCGCACTAGTCGACCGGTGGGCTCCCCCGCCGGGCACGACCTCCGAGCTCCCGAAAGGCTCACCATGACCTACACGATCACCCGGCGCCGCACCGCCGCCGTGGCCCTGCCGATGGTCGCGGGCCTGCTGCTCGCCGCCTGCGGGTCCGGGGACTCCGGCAGCAGCGGCGGTGGCAAGGAACCGCAGTCGATCACGTTCTCCTACGGCCCGGCGAACCCCAACGACAACGCCTACGAGGTGCTGGCCAAGGACTACGAGGCCGCGCACCCCGGCGTGACCATCAAGGTCAACAAGATCAACGCCGAGACCTACGGCCAGACGCTGCAGACCCAGATGGCGGCCGGCAACGGGCCCGACGTCATGCAGGTCAACTCCGGCGGTGGTCAACCCGGCACGGTCGGCACGCTGGCCAAGCCCGGACTGCTCCTGAAGCTGACGGACTCCAGCTTCACGAAGAACATCCCGGAGGCCGAGCGCGTCGGCTACGACTACCAGGGCAAGCTCTACGGCGTGCCGAGCTCGACGGCGATCATGTCCGTGATCTACAACGAGGACCTCGCCAAGCAGAACAACGTGAACATCACCGCGACGACCACGACCGACGACGTGGTGTCGCAGTGCGGCTCGGTGCCGGACGGCAGCTCGATCTTCGCCCTCGCCGGCGGCGTTCCCGCGAACACCGGCATCATGACGGTCGAGATCGCGTCCTCCACCGTCTACGGCCCGGATCCCGACTGGGACAAGAAGCGGACCGACGGCAAGACGACGTTCGCGAAGACCGAGGGCTGGAAGCAGGCGCTGCAGGCCGTCGTCGACATGAACAAGGCCGGCTGCTTCCAGGACGGCGCCGCCGGTGCCGGCTTCGCCGACCTGACCAACGCCTCGAGCTCCGGCAAGGCCTTCGGCTTCTTCGCCCCGAGCGGCGCGGCCAAGTCCATCATGGACGCCGCAGGCGGCCACGTGACCCTGGTGGCGATGGGCGCGCCCTCGCCGGCCGACAAGAACTACCTCACGATCAGCTCCGACATCGGGCTGGCCGGCAACGCGAAGACCAAGAGCCCCAAGCTCGTGGAGGACTTCATCAAGTTCTCCGTGTCGCCCGAGGAGGCCAAGAAGTTCGCCGACGCCCAGGGCACGATCCCGATCGGCAGTGACATCAACGCCGCCGACCTGCTGCCGCAGTACAAGCCGGTCGCCGACCAGCTGTCGAAGAAGGACTACCGCACCTTCGCCGTCGACAGCTGGACCAACCCGCAGGTCTACCAGGCCCTCGGCTCGGGGGTCACCGGCCTGCTGACCGGCCAGAAGACCGTCGACGACGTCCTGAAGGACATGGACGCCGCCTGGGGCAAGTGATCGATCGATGGTGGGTGGGGCGGGCAGTCCGCCCCACCCACCATCGGCCCTCCGCGGGCCACACTCACCGCACGACCGCACCGATACCAGGGGGCAGGCAGTGACCGCCATCCAGAGCCCGGCGCCACCGGCCAACGACGGCGCGGTCGCCGCCCCGGGCCGCCGCGAGGCCAGGCAGAAGAACACCTACAAGCTGGGCTTCGGCCGCTGGTGGTGGGCACTGCCGGGCGTCGTCCTCATGCTGGCGCTGATCTACTTCACCACCGCGAGCGGCGCGTTCTACGCGTTCACCGACTGGACCGGCATCGGCGACTTCAACTTCGTCGGCCTCGACAACTTCGCGAAGATCTTCCGGACGTCGGAGTTGACCGGGGCACTGATCAACACGCTGATCCTGGCCTTCGGCTTCCTGATCTTCACCAACGTCTTCGGGCTGCTGTTCGCGCTCGCGCTCAACCGCACGCTCAAGAGCCGGTTCGTGCTGCGCACCCTGCTGTTCATGCCGGTGGTCATCGCGCCGATCGCGGTCTCCTACGTGTGGAAGTTCATCTTCGCCTTCAACGGCCCGCTCAACCAGACGCTCGCCGCGATCGGGCTCAAGAGCTGGCAGCACGACTGGCTCGGCGACCCGCACTGGGCGCTGTGGTGCGTGCTCGTGGTGATGGTGTGGCAGAGCGTCGGTTTCACGATGGTCATCTACCTGGCCGGGCTGGCCACCGTCCCGGTGGAGCTCGAGGAGGCCGCGGTCCTGGACGGGGCCGGGACCTTCACCCGCTTCCGTCGGATCATCGTGCCGATGATCCAGCCGTCGATCGCCATCGCGACGACGCTCATGCTCATCCAGGGACTGCGGGTCTTCGACCAGGTGCTGGCGCTGACGGCCGGCGGCCCCGCGGGCTCGACCCAGACACTGGGGACCGAGGTCTACCAGCACAGCTTCGTGTTCAACAACTTCGGCTTCGGCGCGTCCCTCGCCCTGGTGCTCTCGGTGCTGATCCTCGTCTTCACCGTCATCCAGCAGTACGCCACCCGCGACCGCTTGTAACAGATCGGACGAGACCGTGTTCCGCTACTCCAAGAAGACGCTGGTCCTGGAGATCCTGACGATCCTCGGCGCGATCGTGATGCTGATGCCGTTCTACTTCCTGATCACCACCTCGCTGAAGACCGGCCCCGAGGTGCTCTCGGGCTCCGCCCTGGCGCTGCCGACCAGCCCGACGTTCGCCAACTTCGTCACCCTGCTGTCGCCGTCCTCCGATGCGTCGTCGGCGATCTTCCACGGCCTGCTCTACAGCCTGATCATCACCGGCGGCACCATCGTCGGGCTGATCGTCCTCGGCTCACCGGCCGCCTACGTCCTGACCCGC
This sequence comes from Blastococcus sp. OS1-29, assembly GCF_057628075.1. Taxonomy (NCBI): domain Bacteria; kingdom Bacillati; phylum Actinomycetota; class Actinomycetes; order Geodermatophilales; family Geodermatophilaceae; genus Blastococcus; species Blastococcus sp. OS1-29. The sequence continues at coordinate 292,976 of NZ_JBXXJK010000002.1, read as the reverse complement.
TCGACCAGCCGGTGGAGCAGCCGCACCTATTACCTGTTCCTCATCGCGATCCTGCTGCCCACTCAGCTGGGCATCGTGCCGCTGTACGTCGAGGCGCGGAATCTGGGCCTCACCGGTAGCCCGTGGGGCATGATCGTCATCTACACCGGCGTGCTCATGCCGCTGTCGGTGTTTCTCTACGGCGGTTTCTTCCGCCGGCTGCCCCGCGACTACGAGGAGGCGGCCACCGTCGACGGGGCGTCCCGCGGCAAGGTCTTCGTCCGCATCGTCTTCCCGCTCATGGGCCCGGCGACCGGAACGGTCGCGATCCTCGCCGGCCTCATCGTGTGGAACGACTTCTTCACCGCCCTGATCTTCCTCAACGGCTCGGACTACGCCACGTTGCCGGTGGTCATGTACAACTACGTCGGCGGCCTGGTCTCCCAGTGGAACCTCATCTTCGCCGTCGTCATCATCTCGATGGTGCCCATCCTGGCCTTCTACTTCTTCGCGCAGAAGCGGTTCATCCAGGGCTACGGCGGCGGGTTGAAGGGCTGATCACGATGGCCACCGGAGACACCGTCCTGACCGACGACAGCCTGCTGGTCCGCCCCGAGGGGCTGGGCATCGCGCTGACCGTGCCCTGGTACCGCAGCCTGTGGCTGTCGAGCGTCACCTCGATCGCGGTCGCGGTCGAGGGGCGGCCCGTGCCCACCGAGGACCTCCGGGTCGAGCTGGCCGGCCGGACCTTCACGGTGGCGGAGCTGCCCGAGCAGTGGGACACCCTCTGGTTCATCCAGGACCGCCTCGTCGTGGTCGTTCCACTCGACCAGCCGGTCGTCGCCGGCGCGGAGGTCGACGTCGAGGTCACCGTCGACCTGCGGCTGCCGTACATGCAGATCGCACCGATGACCTACGTGACCAACCACGCCGCCAACCGCCGCACGCTCGCGGTCCGCTGAGGGGACGACCGATGACAGCCACCGTCCCCTCCCCCACCGCCGCGCCCGCTGTCCCCGGCAGCGACATCACACTCGGCCTGACTCTCTACTCGCTCACCAGCGAGTGGGCGGCGGGGCGCTACGACCTGGCCGGCCTGCTCGACGCGGTGGACACCGCGGGCATCGGGCCGGGCATCGAGATCGTCGCCTCGCAGACCATCCGCACCTACCCGCACGTCACCGACGAGTTCGTGCGCGAGTGGCGGGCCGCGTTCGACCGGCACGGCTTCGTGCCGAGCTCGTTCGGCGCGAACCTCGACATGGGCCGCCGCCGCGAGCGCGACATGACGCCCGACGAGGAGTACGAGTTCACCGTCGCGCAGTTCCGCAGCGCGCGGGCGCTCGGCTTCCCGCTGGTGCGGATCCAGAGCGCCCAGCCGGAGCTGATCCGGCGACTCATGCCCGTCGCCGAGGAGCTCGACCTCACGCTCGGCTGGGAGATCCACGCACCGATCGGGCCGAACTCGCCCAAGGTCATGGCCATCCGCGAGCTCTACGACGAGATCGGCTCGCCGCGGCTCGGGTTCGTCGCCGACTTCAGCTCCACGATGCACGCCATGGCGCCGACGACGCTGCGCAAGCTGACGGCGATGGGTGGCCTGACGCCGGACGACCTCGACCGGCTGCAGCAGATCTGGGCGACCGACGCCGACATCAACGCCCAGCACGGCGAGTTCGTCGACTACCTCCGCTCGCGGGGCATCGCCCCGGAGAGCCTCGGCTCGTTCGCCCGGCTGGCCTTCAACATGCACGGCAAGGTCGACCCGCGGGAGTGGGCCGACATCATGCCGCAGATCGTGCACGTGCACGCAAAGTTCTACGACATCGACTCCTCCGGCAACGAGCCGGCGATCGACTACCCGGAGCTGGTGCGGGTGTTCGTCGAGGGCGGGTACTCCGGCTTCTTCTCCAGCGAGTGGGAGGGGCACGCGTTCGCCGACCTCGGCGAGGCCGACCCGATCGACCTGGTGCGCAAGCAGCACGACCTGATCCGCCGGTCGATCACGGCCGCCCTCGCCGGCCGGTGAGGCCGCGCCTGGAGCTGTGCGCACTGTGCCGGGTCGTCGTCGACAACGACTTCTCGGGTGACCCGGACGGCCTGCTCGCCCTGGCCCACCACCTGCTCGCCCCGTCGAACCGGGTCGTACTCGTCACCAGCTCGTTCCTGAACCCGTCGATGTCGGGGCCGCACGCCACCGCCGCCGACGGCGCCGCGCTCGCGGCGGAGCTCGTGGACGTCGTGGGCGGCCCGACGCCTTCGGTCGTCGCTGGGAGCGAGCGGGCGTTCGATCCGGACGCCGGGGCACCGTCGGCGGCCGCGGACGCGATCGTCGCCGAGGCGCGGCGCGACGACCCGTTGCCGCTGTTCGTCGTCTGCGGCGGCCCGCTGACCAACGTGGCCGAGGCGCTGCGGTCGGCGCCGGACATCGCGCAGCGGTTCACGCTCGTGTGGATCGGGGGCTCGACCCGCGACGGGGTCTTCGAGTACAACCGGGACACCGACCCGTCCGCCGCCGCGTTCGTGCTCGGTCTGCCCGAGCTCGGCGTGCACCAGTTCCGGCTCGAGACCTACCGGCGCTGCGCGTACTCGATCGCCGAGCTGGAATCCGACGTCGGGGACGCCGGCCGCCTCGGTCAGTGGCTCTGGGAGCACTTCACCAGCCCGCCGGACTGGATCGTGCTCGGTGGTGTGTGGCCGCAGGGTGACAGCCCGCCGCTGCTCGTCACGGCGCTCACCGACGAGTCCAGCAGGTTCACCGAGACGCCGGCCGAGCCGGGGCAGGGCCTGCGGCGCATCTACACCGACGTCGACTTCCGGCTGCTCATGGGCGACCTGCTGGCCCGCCTGCGCCTGCACGAGCGCGATCGCGATCGCGATCGCCGGACGTAGCTCCCGGTCAGCGAACCGGCGGACCGAGCAGGTAGCGCACCGCCATGTCGCCCAGGTCCGCGACGAAGGCGGCGTCGTCGACCGGGTCGGGTGTCGCGAAGCCCGGACCGTAGGCGACCCGGATGGTCGACGTCGCCGAGACCATCCCGAAGCACGAGCGCACCGCCGCCTCCGGGTCCGCGTGCGAGATCGCCCCGCGAGCCCTCAGCACGACACGGGCGAAGCGTTCACCCAGCTCCTGGCTGTAGCCGGACCCGCGGCGGCGGACCTCGGCGTGTGCCGCGGAGATGAGGACGACGGCGCCGAGGAAGCGCTGATGACGCAGGGAGATGCCGACCATCTCCGCCACCGCGGCCCGTACCAGGTCGGCCGGCGTCAGTCCGGCCCAGCGAGAGTCATTCGCGAAGACCGCCTGCTCGGCCGTGAGCCGGCTGATCCCGTGCTCGTAGATCGCGAGGAAGAGCGCGTCCTTGCTCGTCGTCCGCGCGTAGATGGTCGGGGGCGCGACCTGGGCCCGCTGGCACACCGCGGCGATGGTCAGGGCGTCGTAACCGCTGTCCTCCAGGATCGCCACACCCGCGTCGAGCACACGGGTCCACGATTCACGACTGCGCTGCTGCTTCGGCGGGCGCACCTCGAGTTCGGCATCCACCGCTGCAGTCTCGCCGACGGTCATTGACAGGACCAGAACGGCCGCTACAGTTTCACCCTAATTGTAGTGCGCGCTAAGTTTTGCGCCCGATCCTCCCGAGGTGCCCGATGGTCCCGTCCTCCTCGTCTCGCCGCGGCCGGGTGGCCGTGCTCGGCGCCGGTCCGGCGGGCATGGCCGCCGCACTGGGCGTGCTCCGGGCCGGGCACGACGTCGTCGTCTACGAGCGCTACCGGGAGGCGCGCCCCGCCGGCAACATCCTCAACCTGTGGCCGCCGCCGCTGAAGGCGCTGCGCGCACTGGGCGTCGACACCGCCGACCTGGGGGCTCCGACCGACACCGAGTTCCGCAATCTCCGCGGCGACGTCCGCGTGCACGTCAGGCAGGACCCGGGGGTGACGAAGGAGTACGGGGGCGGCTTCATCGGCCTGCTGCGGCCCGAGCTCTATGAGCGGATGCTCGCCGCGATCCCGCCGGGGGTGCTGAGGTTCGATCAGCAGGTCGATCGCATCGACCAGGACGACCGGGCAGTCACGCTGCACTTCGCCGACGGCACCACCGCCGAGCACGACCTGCTCGTCGGCGCCGACGGCATCGACTCCCTGGTCCGGCGATCGCTGTGGGGCGACAGCCCCAAGCGCGAGCACCGGCTGCACATCTTCGGCGGCTTCACGTTCGCCCACGTGCCGGGGACCGAGCCGAACAAGTCGGTCCTCACCCACAGCCGCACCACGCAGGGCAGCTGGACCTCCATCCGCAACAAGGGCCGGGACGGCCACCAGTGGTGGGTCCTCACCGCCACCGATCCCGACGCTCCTGCCCCCGCTGACCCCAAGGGCGCCGCCGCCGAACTGGCCGAGGGCTTCCCGGCGCCGCTCCCGGGCCTGATCGCCGCCACCGAACCGCGGAACGTCCAGCGCTGGGTGCTGCGCGACCGGCCACCCCTCCCGCAGTGGTCCAAGGGGCGCGCCACCCTGGTGGGCGACGCCGCACATCCGACCTCGCCGTACGCGGCCTACGGGGCGGGGATGTCGATCGAGGACGGCTACTTCCTCGGCCGGGCCCTGCGTGGCATCGACCTCCGCGATCCGGACGCGCTCTCCCGGGCGCTGCAGACCTACGAGGACCCCCGCAAACCCCACACTGCGTTGCAGGTCAAGCAGGCCTGGATGCTCGGCAAGGTGTTCCACCACGCACCGGCGCCGCTGCGCCCGCTCCGCGACTTGCTCTTCGACCACACGCCGTTCCTGCAGAAGGTCGCCGGAGACTCCAATCCTCGCGAGATCAACAAGCAGCTCGCACTGATCGAGGACTGAGGCGGAACCGGTGCCTACGCCGACACCCGAGGGCACGTGCCCCTTCTCCGTTCCCCGGTCGCTGCACCGGGATCTCGCTGCCCTGCGCGCCGCCGCCGGTCTCCCGTACGCCGAGGTGCTGGAGGCCCGGGTGGTCAGCCGCTACGACGACCTCGTCCGCGCGCTGCACGACCCGGAGACGTTCTCCACGACGGCCACCGTTCCCGACATGCCACCGCCGTTCCGGGAGATGTTCGCCGGACGGGTGCCCTCCCGTGGCACGCTCCTCGGCCTGGACAACCCCGACCACGACCGGCTGCGCGCCGCCGTGAACACCTTCTTCATGCCCCGTCGGCTCGCGCGCTACGAGGCGTGGATCCGCGAACAGGCCCACCTGCTCGTCGACGGCTTCGTCGCGGACGGGTCGACGGACCTGAAGACGTCGTTCGCGCTGCCACTGCCGCTCCGGGTGATCGCCCACGTCGTCGGCCTGGAAGTCGAGCGCGCCGACTGGATCGGTGCGGCCCTCGGGTTCTTCCTGGGCCCGGCGGACATCCACCACTCCGGCACGCCGGAGGAGAAGGCGCGGCGCCTGCTCGACCTGCACGACTACGTGCTGGAGGTGATGGCCGAGCGCAAGGACGACCCGCGCGACGACCTGATCAGCCATGTCTGGGCGATGCGGAACTCGGGCGCGGTGCAGATGACCGACTTCGAGATGCTCTCGCTGTTCCCCGGACTGATGCTCGCCGGGCACGAGACCTCCTCGAACCTGATATGCACGGGCCTGTCGCACCTGCTGGCCGACCCCGACCGCTACACCGCCGCCCAGCGCGACGACACCAGTCGCGCGGCCGCACTCGAGGAGCTGTTCCGCTTCGAATCGGCCATCACCGGCATGAAGCGCCTGGTCACGCGGGACACGGAGCTCGGCGGAGTTCCGTTGAAGGCCGGCGAGCACGTCTTCCTCGCCTACGCGGCCGGTTCGCGCGACGCCGGCCGGTTCTCCTCGCCGGATGTGCTCGACTTCGACCGGTCGTGGGCGGTTCCCCATCTCGGCTTCGGGCAGGGCGTGCACGCCTGCCTCGGCGCGCCGCTGGCCCGGCTGCTCCTGCGCGTCGAGCTCGACGTCCTGGACGAGCGACTGCCCGACCTGCGCCTGGCCGTGCCGTACGAGGACCTCGAGTACCTGCCCGTCTCCGCCGGTCGCGGGATGGTTGCCCTCCCCCTGGCATGGACACCGGCACCGGTGACCGCGCGGCCGGCGGTCCGGAGCGTCGTGGCCGCACCGGTCGAGGCCGTGCCGGTCACGGTGGCCGGGCGTCGCCTGCTCACCGCGGACGTCGTGGAGCTGACGCTGACCGTCGACGAGCCGGGCCGGTTGCCCGACTGGGAGCCGGGCGCGCACATCGACCTCGAGCTCCCGGACGGCGCACTGCGCCAGTACTCGCTGTGCGGCCGGCCGGGGACCGCGGAGCTGCGCATCGCCGTCCTCCGTGAGGCGACCGGTCGCGGCGGCTCCGTCGCCGTCCACGACGACGTGCGGGTCGGTGACCGGCTGCGCATCCGGGGCCCCCGCAACCACTTCCGCCTGCGTCCCGCGACGTCACTGCTCTTCGTCGCCGGTGGCATCGGCATCACCCCGCTGCTGCCCATGATCGAGGAGGCGCAGCACCGCGGGACCGACTGGCGCCTGGTGTACCTCGCCCGGTCTCGCGAGCGGATGGCCTACCTGGACGAGCTGGTCGAGCTGCACGGCGACCGGATCGAGGTGTGGGCCAGCCAGGAACGCGGCCGGTACGACCTGACCGGCCTCTGGGCGCGACTGCCGCGCGAGGACGGCTACCTTTTCGCCTGCGGCCCGGACGAGTTGCTGACCGGGCTTGAGGACTCCGCGCGGTCCGCGGATCGCGAAGCGCACCTCGTGGTGGAACGCTTCGCCGCCCGCCCCGCGACGTTCGAGCCGAACCGGCCGTTCGAGGTGACGCTCGCCCGCAGCGGCACGACAGTGACCGTGGCGGAGGACGACACCGTGCTGGACGCCGTGAACCGGGACGGGGCCGCCGTGCTCTCCACCTGCCGCGAGGGCACCTGCGGTACGTGCGAGGTGCGCGTCCTCGACGGGGTGCCCGAGCACCGCGACTCCGTGCTGGGGCTCGAGGAGCGGCTGGCCAACGAGACGATGATGACCTGCGTCTCCCGCTGCCGCGGGCGACGCCTGGTCCTCGACCTCTGACCCCGCAATCGGGCCGGTCGCGAGGCTATGCGATGCGCAGGACGACCGGGCCGCTCAGCCCGCTCGGCTGGACGGCGGCATCAGCCGAGTAGACCGACGCGACGGGGGCGAAGATCTCGCCGGTCGGCGCCGCCGCCTCGGCGATCAGCCGGTTCATCCAGGCATTGGCGACGTCGACCTCGACGGTGTTGGTGCCCGGCCGCAGCGCGGTGGTGACGTCCACTTCCCAGGGAGCGGTCCAGACGATCCCACAGTCGACCCCGTTGACCCGGACCCGCGCGAGGTCGCCGACGTCTCCGAAGCTGAGCGCCGCCGTCCGCGAGCCGCCTTCCGGGAGCTCCACCTCGGTCGCGTACGTGCCGACGCCCGCGAAACCGGCAGGCCCCGTCCCGAGTTCGGTCCACGGCCGCGGGCCCTCAGGCAGGTCCCTCTCCGGGACGCCGGGCAGGGACAGCCGCCACGGGCCGTCGAGGGTGAGCTCCTCCCCCACCGGCCGATCCTCGTCGGTCGGGCCGCCGGGCAGCACGAACACCGATCCGAGGGCCGGGAGGTCGATCCGGCCGTCCCGGACTGCGGTCCGACGGAGGGACACCGGGTCCCACGCCACGAGGCCGGCCGACCCCACCGTCACGGTCACCGCCTCGGGCGACGGGTTGGCCAGGAAGGTCACCTCACCGTCGCCGATCCGGCGGCCGATCCGCAGCACCCCGGTGTCGTCGACGGCCAGCCCCGGACGCAGTCCGAGCTGGTCGAGCGCCGCTCGGAGGTCGTCGGTGTCGAGAACGCCGCCGCTCCACAGCCGGTCGCACAGAAGGGCGTGCTCGGCGTCGTCGTCGGCCAACGACGGCGAGCCGACCGGACGGCGGCCGACCACCGTGGCGCCGTCGTCCACGAGCTCTGCCAGCCGACGCAGCGCCCGCACCGTCATCCGCGAGCTGCTGCCGCCCAGATAGAGCAGGCCGTAGCGCGTCTCCCCCGCCGCCAGGCCGCCGTCGGCCACGCGGACCCGCTGCTCGAGGGCGTCGAGATCGACGTAGTCGAAGTCGAACCCAGACGGGACGCTGCGGTCGGGCGCCGCGCCGAACAGGCTGGTGACCGGCGCCTCCTCGCCGATGAACACGGCGACGTCCACGGCGGGAACGCCCTGGTTGAGCAGCCACGAGCAGCGGGCGAGGTAGTCGATCCACGGCCCAGCCAGCTCGGCCCACGGCTCGGTGCGGATGAACGCCTGCCCGAGGAACGGGGCTAGGCCGATACCGGGCGGCGGCACCTGGGTGGGCTGGTGCGGCGAGGTGTGGATGCAGAACCGGGTGACGCCGAGCGCCAGCTCCAGGTCGGCGATGTGCTTGAGCCGCCGCGGCGTGTAGCTCCACGGCCGGTGGAATGCGGTCATCGACTCGGCGCCGGTGAACGCCTTGCCGTGGACGTGCGCGACGGACGACGCGCCCTTCAGGTCGGCCAGGTAGGTGGGCTCGGGGCGGCCCGTGCCGGCGTCGAACAGCCACATGGCGCCCATCGGGACGTCGGCGTGGCTGCGCATCGCCAGGTCGTTGCCCAGCTGCGGACGGCGGTCCTCGAGCGCCTCCGCGTAGTACACCAGGCCGCGCCGGTGCGCCTCGGCCTCGAGCGTGCCGTAGTACTCGCTCGCCACGAGGTCGGCGATCGTCTGCCGGAAGTCCCAGAGGAACCGGTCGGTGCGCGCCGCGTCGCCGACGACGAGCCCGGCCAGTGCGGGCAGCCACGGCGTGGGGTCGTAGCCCCGCAGCTCGGTGAACCGCTCGAGCAGCCGGTCGGTGTGGTTCTGCGCGCCCGACTCGATGCTGTCGCTCAGCAGGGCGTCCAGCGTCACGCCCTCGAAGTGGCCGAGGTAGGTGCCGAGGTAGCCGCGCACCGTGGCTGCGTCGAGCTTGTCGACCTCCAGGCCGGTCGCCTCGGGCGAGGCCGGGCCGTTCGTCTGCCCGGTCAGCGAGGCGCCCAGCCGGAGGATCTGCCACGCTCCGGCCGGCGCCTCCCAGCGCAGGACGCCGTCCTCGACGAACCGCGTGACATCGGTGACGCGCTCGGGGTCGATGCCGGGCGTCGGGACGGTGTCCAGGGCGTAATAGTCGGGCGCGGCCGCGAAGCCGGCCTTGAGCTCGGCCTGGTGCACGCGGCCGCCCGGGAACAGGGCGAACTCCGAGACCAGGAACTCCGAGACGCGCCGCAGGATCGGCGGCAGCCGCACGCCCTCGGCGAGGCGGGGCAGACCCTCCTCGGCGCCCGCGCCGGAGAGCACCAGCCGGAAGCGTCGGGCGGTCACCGGCGGGAACGCGATCGTGCGCACCGGCACCGCCTTGTCGGCGTTGCCGGGCGCGTCCAGCGCCGCCACCGAGCGGTAGGTGACGCCGTCGTCGCTCGTCTCCAGCACCGCCGACGGCGGCGGCGCGGCCGCGAAGCCGGTCGGACCCGGCAGGCCGACGGTGACCGCCCCGACCTCCACCGGCTCGTCGAAGACCTGCTCGAGCCATGCGGTGGACGGGCCGTCCGGATCGCGCGGCAGCGAGACCGCCTCGGCGAAGCTCCCGTCGAGCAGCGCACCCCAGTCCTCGACGGCCTTGGATCCCTGCACCGAGGCGGGCACGAGCGCGGGAGCCACCTGGTCCGCCGGCACGGCCACCATCACCCAGTCCTGGACCCATCGGCGGCCGTCGGGGTCAGCGCCCCAGCGGGGGCAGTCCTGGTACGGGCCGGCGACGTCGGGCAGCGGAGCCAGCGGTTGCTCCACCCGGCCGCCCCCGTCGACGGGCGTCGCCGACCAGACCACCTTCTTCATGGCGTCCGCGGGCTCGACCCACGGGCCGCCGGCGGCGCTCCAGCCCGCGGAGGTCGCGACGGCGAACTCCAGGCCGAGCTCACGGGCCGTCGTGGCCGCCACCCGGACGGCGTCCCGCCACTCCGGGGACCCGTGGGCCACCTTGCGCGGAACCACGAGCGGTGTGCCCATGCCGCCGTCGAACATCTGGACACCGCGGACGCCGACCCGGTGCAGCCACTCCAGGTCCAGCCGGATGCCGTCGGGGTCGACGTTGCCGTCCATCCAGTGCCACCAGGCGCGGGGCCGGGCCTCGTCCGGCGGCGTGCAGAAACCGGCCCACAGCGTCTCGTGATCCATCGTGGGACCGATCCTCCTGACCGGGACGTGGTCAGGGCAACGAGTCGGGCACGTACGAAACCTGATGCGCGTCATCGGCCTCGGTGATGAGGTGCTCGCCGAGCTGCCGGTCCGGCAGGAACAGCGCGACGACGACGCTCGCCGCGAAGAGCACCGCCAGGCCGGCGAACAGCGGTGACATCGCCGCGAGGTACGCCGCGCCGTACGTGTGCCGGAGTGCCGCCGGCAGCTGCCGCAGCTGCTCCGGCGACTGCCGGGCCAGGTCGCCCAGCGGGCCGAGTCCGTGCAGCAGCCGGGCCGAGAGCAGTCCACCCAGCGCGGCCGCTCCGAGAGTGACTCCCAGTTCGCGGACGAGCGCCACGGTGGACGTCGCCGTCCCCACCAGCCGGGCCGGCACGGCGTCCTGCACCGCGACGTTGGTGACCTGGCCGAAGGCGCCCACCCCCAGCCCGACCAGGCCCGCGCAGGGGCCGACGAGGACGGGCGGGGTCGACGTCCGGACGAGCGCGAGGCCGGCCAGCCCGGCAGCCGCGATGGCACACCCGGCAATGGGAAAGCGCCGGTACCGGCCGGTGCGCGCCGTCCGCCGTCCCGACCAGATGCTCGCCGACAGGATGCCGAGCACGAGCGGGAGGATGACCGTGCCCGCCACGGTCGCCGGCAGACCGTAGGCGGCCTGCATGAGCCCGGGCAGGTAGCCCACCATCCCGAACACGGCGACGCCGACGACGAAGCCGAGCGCGCTGCAGATGACGACGGTCCGTCCGCGGAACATCGACAGCGGGACGATCGGGTCGGGGTGCCGCAGGGAGCGCCGCACGAACAGCGCGAAGACCACCACGGCGAGAGCCGCGGTGACGAGCACGACGGACGACGTCCAGGCGAAGGTCGTCCCTCCCCAGGCCGCCACCAGCACCGTCGCCGTGACCCAGACCGCCAGGAGCGCGGCGCCCACGGCGTCCAGGCGCTCCCCGTTCCGCTGCGGCCTGATGCGCGGAACGGACAGGAAGGCCATCAGCAGTGCCACACCACCGATCGGCGCGTTCACCCAGAAGATCCACCGCCAGCCGACCGTGTCGGTGAGGCCGCCCCCGAGCAGTGGCGACACCACGCTGGCGATGGCGAACACCGAGGCGATAGGTGCCAGGAACTTCGGGCGCTCGCGGGCGGGGACGGCGTCGGCGACCACGGCCTGGCCGAGGACCACGAGCCCGCCACCGGCGACCCCTTGCGCGAGCCGCAGGGCGACCAGCTGCCCGAGGTCGGCCGCGAAGCCGCAGAGGACGGAGGCCAGCACGAACGCTGCGATCGACCAGAGGTACAGCGACCGGCGTCCGCGCAGGTCCCCCAGCCGCCCGAACACGGGCATCGCGATGGTCATGGACAGCGTGTAGGCGGCGAACACCCAGCCGATCTGCCGCTCGCCGCCGATATCGGCCACGATCGAGGGAAGGGCGGTCGCGACGATGGTCGCGTCCATCGCCGACAGCAGCGTGATCACCACGAGCGACACGAACAGCAGGCGGAGGGAGACGGCGCGCGGCGGCGCCGTCGAGAGCGAGGTCATCAGCGGCGAAGTCGCCTTCTCGATCCTGGGGAGGGATCACCGACGCGGCCTCGTGCGCGGTACCCGGCGTCTCACCGGACCGACGGGCGAACCCCTGGAAGAGGCGCCCCTACGTCGTCGTCAGTCTAATCAGCACGGAGGCATTACGTGCGCTTCCGACGTAATGCCTCCGTACCGGCGCGTCAGGCGAAGGTGTCCTCGTAACGGTCGTAGGGCCGCGGGGGCTCCGGGAACAGCTGCTGTGCGGTGTCGACGGCGTACGGCTGGTGCGGCGTGACCCCGGGCGCATCCACGGGCGGCAGGAAGACCGGCTTCCCGTCCTCGCCGAAGTAGGCCAGCGTCTTCTCGTAGGAGGCCCGCTCGTGGGCGGCGAAGGAGATCCAGTCCTCGTCGAACGGCGCCCGCGCGATCTCGAAGCAGCGGAACGTGAGGATCCGCCACTCCCCTTCCTGCTTGACCATGTCCAGGCCGTACTTGCACCAGATCCAGTGCGCCCAGACCTTGCGCCCGTCGACCTCGCGCGGGGCGAAGAAGAACGGTGGGATGTTCTCGGCCTCGGCCGGGTCGGTGATGCCCGACTCGATGCCGGCCATGAGCCACAGGCCCTTGGCGGTGGTGCCGTCGGCGGAGACCTCGATCACCGGGGTCGTCGTGTAGTGCAGGATCAGCTTGCCGACCGGATGGGGCCGGCCCCGGTGGTATTCCATGACGGCGTCCCAGTCGGTGTAGACGCCCGTGTCGTTGTACTGGGCGCGCACCCCCTCGGTGCCCTTGGCCACCCAGAGCTCGTCGATGATCCGCTCGTCCTCGAAGGCGTTGTGGTAGTGCATGTAGCGGGAGAACACGTTCTCCACGTCCCCGCGGTCCTGCGCGCGGGTGGCCGCAAGCTCGGCTGCGCCCAGGCGCTCCTCCAGCGCCGCGACCCGCTGCGCGAGTGCCTCGGTGCCCGTCTCTGTCGTCGTCACTGTGCGGCTCCCTGCTTCCTCTGCTCGTACATGTCTCGGACCATCGGTTCCAAGGTCGTGGGCCACCAGTCACCGCCGGGCACCGGCTCGCCGACGCCCTCGGGCAGATCGCGGGTGACCTTGCCAGTGGCCGCCCACTCGGCGCCGCGGGCGAACAGCGCGCGGAAGGACGGGTGCGAGACCGCCTCCGGGCCGTGCCCGATGCCCGTCGCGAACACGCGGCCCTCGCCGTAGCGGTTCGTCCACACGAGGGGGTGCTCGTCGCCCATCCCCGGCAGTGCGTTCCACTCCTCGGGCACCTGCGTGTACCGCAGTGGGTTGTCCCAGCCCGTCACCAGCACCTCGACGTCGGCGCCGGGCGCCCACTCCAGATTCACGTACAGGTCGTCGTCGTAGTGCGGCATGAACTCGGGCATGCCCGCCGTGATCGGGTGGTCGGGCGCGACGACGTGCAGCCGGAAGTCCGGGATGGGCGCACGGCGGCTGCAGTGCTGCCGCATGACCCCGCCGGCCATCCGCTCGAAGTCGTCCTCCCAGCCCTCACCCATCTGCAGGGACGCGTGGTAGACGACGACACCCTTGCCGCGGGCGACATGGTCGTAGAGGGCCTGCTCGGCGCGGGCGCCCCAGCGCTGCTCCGGCGCGCGGCCCCACGGCTCGAACCGGCCGAAGTAGTTGAGGACGACGAGGTCGTAGGGCTCGAGCGTCTCCGGACCGGCGCCACGGAACTCCTCGGCGATGCGGACGTCGAACAGCCCCGTGTCCCGCAGCAGAGACGCCAGCATCGGCGACATGGTGCGCCAGTCGTGGTGGATGTCGGTGTGACCGGTGACGATCAGGACCCGCAGCCTGTCGTCCCCGGCGAGCTGCCGCTGTCCGATACCGGGCACGAGGACCCCCTTCGGGAGGATGTGGGTGGCGCCGACCGCCGGTGGCCATCATTATGTATAAAATCTGCATAAGTCAATGCACCGACGACCGGGAGGAGGCCGCGTTGCAGCCGCCGCCGTCCGCACGGGACGTCCTCGTCCTGGCGCAGATCGTCGACCTGGTGCGCTCCGGGGCCGGCGCCACGCGACCCGAGCTCGAGGCCGTGACCGGGCTGGGGCGCACCATCGTCAACGACCGGGTGCGGGAGGGCATCGAGCTCGGGGTCCTTGCGGAGCTCGAGGCGGCTCCATCGGGCCAGCGGCGTGGCCGGCCGTCGCGCAGCATCCGCTTCCGGACGGAGGCCGGCGTGATCCTGGCCGCCTCGCTCGGCGAGGTGTCGCTGCACGCGGCGGTGACCGACCTCGACGGCCGCGACCTGGTGCGGGAGTTCCGCTCCATCGACGTGCAGGACGGGCCGGAGAAGGTCCTGCGCGCGGTGCACGAGTCGTTCCGGCGGCTGCTGCGCGGGCTCGGGACCCCGGCCCCCGTGTGGGCGGTCTCCGTGGGCCTGCCGGCGCCGACCGATCATGCGACCGGCCGCGTCGTCACCCCGCGGACCATCCCGGGCTGGGCCGGTTTCGACGCGCGCTCCTGGTTCTCCGCCCGCTACGACGCGCCCGTCTGGATGGACAAGGAGACCAACCTGCGGGCCCTCGGTGAGTGGGAGCGCGGGGAACCGCAGGAGCGACGGGACCTGCTCTACGTCAAGGTGGCCACCGGCATCGGCAGCGGTCTGGTCACCGGCGGCCGGCTGCACCGCGGCGACTCCGGCGCCGCCGGCGACATCGGTCACGTGCGCGTCACCGACGACCCCGCCGCCGTCTGCCGGTGCGGGAAGACAGGGTGCCTGGAGGCGGTCGCCGGCGGCTGGGCCCTCGTACGCACGCTGACCGAACGAGCACGTGCCGGCGAGAGCCCGGTGCTGGCCGAGCGGCTCGCCGAAGCCGGCGACCTCACGGGTGAGGACATCGGCCGCGCCGTCGCGGCCGGCGACGAGGCGGCCCGCTCGGCCGTCACCCGTGCCGCCCGGGTGACCGGCACCGCGATCGCCGGCGTGGTCAACTTCCTGAACCCCGGCACGCTGGTGCTCGGCGGCGGGGTCCTGCGCACCGGCGACCTGTTCTTCGAGGAGTTCCGGCAGGCCGTCCTGGACGGCGGGATCGAGCTCGCGACCCAGGACCTCACCATCCGGCCGGCATCACTGGCCGACGCCGAGGGGACGACGGGCGCGGCGCTGCTGGCCGCCGAGAACCTGCTGCGGCCGGCGGCCCTGCAGCTGTGGTTGGCCGACGGCACCCCCGTCCCGGCGGCCGCCCGCCTCCAGACCGCCTAGTGACCAGCCGCCTCGGTGGCTGACGGCGAACGGTCGAACCGGGACGGATCGCCGGCGTAGTACGGCCACACCCGCCACCGGGCGTCGCCGGTCCGTTCCGGCGGGTCCAGGGTCACGTGTCCGGTGGCCGCCCACTCGACACCGCGGACGAGCAGCGTCATGAACGGCACCTTGCGGAAGGTGTCCCAGTCGTGCCCGAGGGTGACGCAGCACGACCGGCCGGCGCCCCACTCGTTGATCCAGGCCAGGGGCTGGTCGGTGTTCATGCCGGAGAGCTCCTCCAGCCCGCCGGGCGGCACGACCACGGGGGTGTGCGCGTTCGGCCAGCGGGCCCGGCGGTAGCTGTCCACGTCGTCGCAGACGGTCAGCAGTACCTGCGCCGACGGGTCCATCCGCGCACCGGTCAGGACGTCGTCGTTGACCACCGTCCACTCCGGCTCGAGGCCCTCGGTGATCGGGTGGCGCGGGTCCGTCGTCCGCACCACGACCTCGCCCTGCGGCCGGGGTCGGAGTCCCGTCTCCCGGCTGAGCGAGGCGCCGCGCATCCGGTCGAACTCAGCGGGCCAACCCCAGTCCGGCTCCTGCACCGACGAGCCGTGGAACCAGACGATGCCCCTCCCCCGGTCGCGCACGAAGCGGAGCAGCGCCTGCTCGGTCGTCGTCCCGAACCGCTCGGCGGCCGAGTGGTAGTCGTCGCGCCCCTCGTACATGACCAGGACGACGTCGAACCGGTTGAGCAGCTCGTCACCGATGCCGCGGAACTCCTCCAGCACGCGGACGCGGAAGCGACCCGTGGACTCCAGGAGCGCCGTCAGCATCGACGTGTGGTGCCGGAAGCTGCGGAACTCGTTGTCGTGCTCGACGGTGACCCTGCCGGTGGCGATCAGGACATCGAGCTTCCCCGTCATGCCTCCGCGGCGACCGACCGGATGTACTCGGTCGACGCCGCCGACTCGAGCGCCGGGAAGTACTCCAGGCCGATCGGGCCGTCGTAGCCGGACGCGCGGACCACGGCCAGCTGCGCGGGCCAGTCGACGTCGCCACTGCCCGGCTCGTGCCGGCCCGGCGCGTCGGCGAGCTGCACGTACTTCACGAGGCCCGCGGCGTTCGCCAGCTCCGTCGCCGGGTCCTCGCCCTGGACGATCGAGTGGTACAGGTCGTAGAGGATGCCGAACCGCTCGGAGTTCATGGCCCGGGCGATGTCCACGGCGTCCTCGGTGCGGTCGGTGAGCGCACCGGGGTGGTCCACGCGCGAGTTGACCGGCTCGAGGATGAAGTCGACGTCCGCGTCGCGGTTCCGCTCGAGCGCCTCGCCGTACATCTCGACGAGGAACTGGTGGTTCTTCTGCCGGCTCATCCCCGGGAAGCCCATGCCGGAGGCGAGGACGATCCGCGGGCAGCCGAGCAGACGGGCGTGCTCGACGGCGAGGTCGAGGCCCTGGTGGAACGGGGCGAGATCGGTGCCCGGGTACGTGTAGGTCATCCGGGGGCCCGAGAGCAGCGAGGTCACCTGCACGCCGGTGTCGGCGAGCGCCTTGGCGAGCGAGTCGAGGTCCTTGTCCGTGGTGAACCACATCTCGACGGCGTCGAAGCCGGCCGCGGCGGCGGCGCGGACCCGGTCACCGGCGTCGGGACCGGCCTCGGTGAAGAGCAGTTCGATGTTGGCGGAGAGCTGGTACATGTCAGGAGTCCTAGTCGGTGAGGGCGGCCGCGGTCGGCCGCTGGGTGAGGGGGCGCAGCTCGCTCTGGAGCAGGTAGCCGCCCAGCAGGCAGCTGGCGGCGGGGTGCGGGCTCTGGTCGCTCTCGAACACGATCCAGCCGTCGTAGCCCGTGTCGAGGAGCGCCCGGGTGACCGCCGGGAAGTCGACGAGACCCCCCTCGGCACCGGGCTCGGCGAACCAGCGCGGCACCTCCCGCGCTCCCCCGCGCACCCGCACCGTCCAGTGCGCGTGCGGCTGGACGTACTCCTCGTCGGTGTCGACGGCGAGTGCGTCCTTGAACTGCACGTGCCAGACGCGGTCGCCGTACCGCTGGATGACGTCGACCGGGTCGATCCCGCCGGCGGTCAGCTCGCCGGTGTCCAGGGCGAGCCCGACGACCGCGGGATCGGTCCGGTCGAGCAGCGCGGGCACGTGGTCCCGGCGCAGCGCCGAGAGGAAGTCCACGTGCAGGGCGAGCCGGACGCCGTGCTCCACGGTGGCCCGGCCGGCCGCGTCCCAGCAGGCGGCGAGCCGGCCGACGGCGTCGTCGTCCAGCGGGTCGACGTCGCCGGCCCCCGGTACGGGACGCACGAGCAGCACCGACCCGCCGAGCTCGGCCAGGGCCGCCGCGTACTCGGCGGCGCGGGTGGCGATCGCCGGGTGGTCGCCGGCCGACAACGGGGACATCGGTCCGGTCAGGTGCTCCATGGAGCGCTCGGCCGGGTCCCAGTACCAACTGCTGACGGTGTCGACCGCGCACTCGCCGAGGAACTCGCGGAAGCCGGCGAGCGAACCGAAGTTGGCGACCAGCTGCACCGGGTTGCCCAGCGGCTCCCACCGGCCGGTGCCGGCGGTCAGCTCGACGCCCTCGAAGCCGGCGATCGAGATCGTCTTGAGCGCGCGCTCGTGCT
The DNA here is from genome assembly GCF_057628075.1 of Blastococcus sp. OS1-29. Classification (NCBI taxonomy): domain Bacteria; kingdom Bacillati; phylum Actinomycetota; class Actinomycetes; order Geodermatophilales; family Geodermatophilaceae; genus Blastococcus; species Blastococcus sp. OS1-29. The sequence continues at coordinate 275,368 of NZ_JBXXJK010000002.1, read as the reverse complement.
GCTCGCGGCGGACGAAGTCGTCGAACTGCGGCTTCCACTGGTTGATGGCGTACGCGAAGCGGATCACTTGTAGATCTCCTCGAGGACGTTCTTCGCGTACCAGCGCGAGATGGCGGTGCTCTCCGAGTAGTCGCCGCCCTGCTTGTTCGCCTTGTCGTGCTCGACGGAGATCCAGCCGCGGTACCCGTTGTCCCGGACCGCGGTCATCATCGCCTCGAAGTCGACCAGCCCGTCGGGCGTGCCCATCTCGTAGAACCACTTGCCGGTGGTCGGCGCCATGATCTCGGAGTCGGGCCGGTGGCGGTGGTCGTCGCCGGTGGCCACGTTCCGGGTGTCCTTGAAGTGGAACCCGGTCACCCGGCCCGCGTGCCGGTTGTACAGCGCGACGGGGTCGAGGCCCGCGATGCAGTGCTGGGCGGTGTCGACGAACAGGTTCACGTACTGCGGGTCGGTGTAGCCGTAGAACGTGTCGATGTCGGCCTCGCTCTGGATGCCGCAGAAGAACTCGTGGTGGCAGGTGAGCTTCACCCCGAAGCCGGCCGTGATCTCACCGACCTTGTTCCAGCACTCCGCGGTGTACTTGAGCTTGTCGTCGGTGATCGGCTCCATGTCGTAGTAGAGCGTCGCCGGCATCACGATGATGTTGTCGAGCTGGATCTCCGACCAGCGGCCCATCGTGACGCGGAAGTCCTCGAAGATGTTCTCGTGCGTCTCGGGCAGGTGGGGCGCGTAGTTGCGCAGGTCGTAGTCGGCGGCGTGGAACGTGTTGACGATCCGGTCCAGGCCGTGGTCCTGCACCATCTCCTGGTACTTGGCCGGGCCGCCGTAGTCGCCGTACATCTGCCAGATGCGGAAGTCGAACGTGTCGATCGCGTCGAACCCGGTCGCCTTGATCTGCTTGAGGAAGGCCGACATCGTCTTCCGCGAGTGCCACTGGTCGATCGGGCCGGCCGGGCCGTCGCTGCGCCAGTGGTCCATGTACGACCACTTGATGTTCGGCCCGCTCATTTCGCGATCGCCAGTTCGTGCTGCAGGTACCAGCTGTTGAGCATGGCGAGTTCTGCCGGGTTGCCGCCGTGGTCGCTCTCGACGACGACCCAGCCGGCGTAGTCGTTCTCCCGGAGTGCACTGACGAAGCCGGGCACGTCGACGAGGCCGCCCTCGGTGCCGAGCTCGTAGAACCAGCGCTCGATCCGCCGCCCCGCGCCGCCCTTGAGCATGGTCGCCTCGGCACCGGGCATCCGGTACTCCTCGCCGGTGTCGGCGTAGCGCGTGTCCTTGAGGTGCACGTGGGTGACCCGCTCGGAGTTCTCCCGGTAGAAGGCCACCGGGTCGATGCCGCCGACCGTCAGCTCGGCGGTGTCGAGCGCGAACCCGACGGTGGCCGGGTCGGTCGCGTCGAGCAGACCGATCAGTTCGGCCTCCGTGTGCACGGCGCCGAGGCAGTCGTAGTGCAGCGCGAGGCCCACGCCCGCTGCCGCGGCGCGCTCACCGATGCGGTTCCACACGTCGCCGATGCGCTTGATGCCGTCGTCGTCCAGCGGTGGCGTCATCCAGGCCGAGCCGACCGGCCGGACGACGAGCTGCTCGGCACCGACGCCGGCGACGAAGTCGACGAACGGCTTCGACCACTCGACGATCGCGTCGGAGTCGGCCGGGTTCGCCGTCGACCGGAAGGCGTAGCCCTCTTCCTCCTCCGTCGGCGCCTGCGGGTCCCAGAACATGCTGGAGACGCGCTGCACCTTCGCCTTGCGCAGGAATTCGAGGAAGCCCTGGTGCGAGCCGTGGTTGAGCAGGATGACCTCGGGCCGGCTGATGTTGTCCCAGCGGCCGGTGCCCGACGCGAGCTCGATCGTGTCGAAGCCGCAGGCCGAGACCGTCTTCAGTGCCCGCTGCTGGTCCTCGTGCCGGACGAAGACATCGAGCCGGACGTTCCACTGGTTCAGCGCGTACGCCCAGCGCAGGGAGTCCTTCACCGTGCCACCCCCAGCTCCGCCTCGGCCTGCGCCTCGGTGAGGACGTTGTCGATGTACCACTTGGCGACGGCGGTGGCCTCCGCGTAGCTGCCGCCCCCGAGCTCGGCCTTGTCGTGCTCCACGGTCAGCCAGCCGTCGTAGCCCGAGCGGACGATCTCCTTCATCAGCGCCGGGAAGTCGACGAGGCCGCCCTCGCCCATCTCGTAGAACCAGCGGGTCACCTGCGGCGCCATCAGCTCCGGGTCCGGCGGCGTCCGGTAGGCCTCGTGCTCGTCGACGTTCTTCGTGTCCTTGAAGTGGAAGCCGGTGCAGCGGTCGGAGTAGTCGCGGAACATCTGCACCGGGTCAACGCCGGCGATGGTGTGCTGCGCGGTGTCGCAGAAGAAGTAGACGTACTCGGGATCGGTGTAGCGGAAGAACGTGTCGAGCTGCTCCCGGGTGCGGATCGCGCCCCAGAACTCGAAGTGGCACGTCGTCTTCATGCCCTGTTCGAGCGTGAGCCTGCCGACCCGGTTCCAGAGGTCGGCGACGACCTTGATGATGTCGTCGGTGACCGGCTCGGTCTGGTAGTAGGTCGACGTCGGCATGACGATGAAGTTCTCGACGCCGGTCAGGCCCTCGCACATGCGCAGGGTGTTGGCGCAGTCGGCGACGATCCGGTCATGGGTCTCCCGCACGTGCGGCGCGGTGTACTTCGTCGCCGACGGATAAGCGGAGAAGATCCCGGTGATCTTGTCGAACCCGTTGTCCTGCAGGTACCGCTCGAAACCCGGCACGCCGCCGTACATCCCGGCGTAGAACGGCAGGTAGAAGAAGAAGGTGTCGAAGCCCGTGAACCCCAGGGCCGACAGCTGCTTGATGTACCGGTCCATGTAGGCGCGGTTGAACGACGGGGGCTGCGGCCCCTGCGGCGTCTCGGTCACCCAGTGGTCCATGTACGACCACTTGCTCCACACCACGGTGGATCCCTTCTCCGGCAGAGAACCGGAGGTCCGCGGACCTCCGGCGGCGGTGCAGATGACCGCCTGGGGCACGAGCCCTGGTCGAGCGAAGGTTTTTGCAGCTTATCAGCAGAAATCATTCTGCTGTGGCCCAGGCCACTGAGGCCAGCGCGTTGTGCTGATGCACTCCATCAGTTCGGCTGATGAACCTCCGAGGGGATCGAGAGCAGCCGGATGCGGACGGCGGCGAGGCCGTCGAAGGGAAGGACGAACAGCCGCTCGTCGCCGTTGAGCGCGCGTCCCGCCACCCACCGACCGTCCACGAATCGGCCCTCCTCGACGGAGTCGACCTCGACCAGCGCGCCATCCCGCGAGAAGTCGAGCCCGACGCCCTGCCCGACGAGGAGGAACTGGTCCTCGCCCTCGGCGATCAGGATGCCGAACGGCCGCTGGTCGGCCGGCGACGGGCCGTGCGGACTGCCGTCGGTCTCGCTGGGCGGCGATGGCGGGGGCGGCGGCGCACCGACGCCGGCGTCGAGCAGCATCCGGCCCAGCAGCGCACGGGCGTCGCGGGCGACGACCTCGTAGCCGCCCAGGGAGAAGGCGAATTCGGCCTCCCCCTCGTCCAGCAGCACGCCGGCGATGCGCTGCCCGGCCTGCGCGGCTGTGACGACGTCCTCCATCTCGCCGAGGAGCGCGCACGCGCGGCCGAGCTGGCCGTCGGCAGTCGCGTGATCGACCCCGAACACCGAGAACCCCAGCGCCCGGTGGTGCCCGAGCGCCCAGAACATCCGGCCGACGGCGAACCGCGACTCGGGGACGAACAGCGGGTTGTCCGGCCGGTCGTAGTCGCGCAGCACGGGCTTCACGTCGTCGACGTAGATGTCCGGTGCGACGAGGTCCAGGGACGGCGCCGCGGCCTTCCAGACGTCGATCACCCGGCCGACCGGGCCGCCGCTCGGATAGTCCCCGGCGTGCGGCTGGCCCGGCTGCGGCCCGAGCCAGGCGTTGGCGTACATCGGCAGCGCCTTGACCGCCTTGCCCGCGGCCGCGAGCGCCCCGCAATAGCCGGCGAACCCCCAGGCCATGAACACCTCGTCGGCCTGCCAGTCGTCGCCGAACACCTCCGCCCACGTGCCCGACGTCCGGTTCCCCTGCCGGGCCCAGAGCGCCGACAGCTCGGGCCGAAGCTCGGTCTCGTGGCCCGTCAGATGATCCAGGAGCGCGCGCGGCACGGGCGCCCGCCAGGCCGCCTCGGCCAGGGGCGACCGGTCGCGGCTGTCGCGCAGCAGGCCCACCTCGTTCTCCACCTGCACCATCACGACGGCGTGCTCCGGATCGGCCTCGGCCAGGTGCTCCATGAACCGCACGAACGCCCGGCGGTCGGCGTCGAGGAGGTCCGCCGAGAACACGCTGAGCACCGGCTTCGGCATCGCGCCGGGATAGGTGAACAGGCCCGTGTCGCTACCCGACACGACCGCGCGGGGGAAGCGCTCCGGGTTCCCACGCACCCATCCCGGGGCGTAGGTGGACCCGGCGTTCTTGAACGCGCCGAACCAGATGAGCACGAGGCGCATGCCGCGGGTGCGCGCCGCCTCGATCTGCGCGTCGACCGTGCTGAAGTCGAACTCGCCCTCCACCGGCTCGACCTGCGCCCAGCTGGCGGCGCCGATCACCGTGCGGATGCCCATGCCCGCCAGCCGGTCCCAGATCGGCTCCATGTGCGCCGGGCTCGACGGGCTCGAGTTGTGCAGCTGTCCGCCCAGCAGGAGCGACGGCAGCCCCTCGATGAGCAGTTGTGCACCCGTCGCACTCGTGCGCAGCGTCGGAAGTGACCGGTCCCCGCTCACGGCGTCGATTCCTCGACGGCGCCGCGGATCCGGGCCACGGCGTCGTCGACGAGGTCGACGCCCAGCGCGTCGGCGAGCGCCGTCAGGTAGACCAGGCAGTCCGCCAGCTCGTCCCGGAGCTCGGCCGTGACGGTGTCCGGCCCCGGCTCGGCCTCCCACTGGACGAGCGAGGCGACGGCGCCGACCCGTCCGGTCAGCGCGAGGAGCAGGCTGCGGGGGGTCTGCAGCGGTGCCCACCCGTGGAGTTCGGTGAGCTCGGTGAAGGCGCTCCGCAGGTCGTGGAGGTCGGCCGTCACGCCAGGGCCGCCGGGTCGTCGGCTCCGGTGTACTCGAACGACCGCACCAGGACGGCGCCGCTGGAGCACGTCACGCCGAGCATGCGGCCGGTCATGCCCCCGGCCACCTCGGTGGAGAGGTACCGGCCGTCGACGCGGCCGAGCTCGGTGAAGGCGTCGTCCCGGACCATCCCGGCGGCCACGATGTCCGGTCCCCGGCCGAGGAAGGGGTTACCCGACTCGTCCGGGAGCAGCCGGATCTCGAGCTCGCCGTCGGCCGGCAGGTCGGCCTCGCCCAGCACGTGCCGGACGGCGCCGACGGCCCACACGGCCTGCACGCGGCCGTCGGCGACCTCGAGTTCCACCGCGTGCGTGGGGTCGATCCGCACCGAGAGGCCCCCGCTGCCCTGGACATCGAGCCGCGCGCGCACTCGGGCGTGCAGGTGCTCCTGCCGGCGGCCCACGAACACCGGCTCGCCGTCGCCGGCCACCCGCACGGCGCCGTCGCCGGCCGTCACGAACTCCGTCGGGAACCGCGACTCCCCGACCCACGAGATCGGCAGCTCGTCGCCGGCCAGAGCTTCGCGGACCACCGCATCGGCGGCGGCCGCGGGCTCGACGTGCCCGGTGAGCACCGGCCAGCCGTCCTCCCAGACGACCTCGTCGGCGAACGTCTCGCGGCCCAGCACGTGCCACTCCGGGCTGGAGCCCCGGGCGCGGACGCCGTGGTAGACGATCGCCCACGTGCCGTCGGGCCGCTCCACGAGGTCGGCGTGACCGGTGTTCTGCACCGGCTCGTCGGTGCCGCGGTGGGTGATCAGCGGATTGCGCGGGTTGCTCTCGAACGGACCCTGCGGGGACCGCGACCGGGCGATCGTCACCGCGTGGCCGCGCTCGGTCCCGCCCTCGGCGATGAGGAGGTAGTACCAGTCGCCGATCCGGTAGAGGTGCGGCCCCTCGGGGAACTTGCCGCCGGTGCCGGTCCAGAGCCCGATGCGCTCGGCCAGCACCTCGCCGGTCAGCGGGTCGATGGGCGACTGGACGATGCCCTCGCCACCCTCGGGGCCGAAGCCGGCGTAGCTCATCAGGCAGGTGCCGTGGTCGTCCCACGCGAGGTCCGGGTCGATGCCCATCGCCGACGGGATGCGCACCGGCTCCGACCAGGGGCCGGCAGCGTCGTCGGCATGCACGAGGAGCTGGCCGCCGTCGTCGGCCCAGTTCGTGGTGATCATCCAGAACCGGCCGTCGTGGTGGCGCAGCGTGGGGGCGAAGATCCCGCCGGAGGGGCCGGCCTTCGAGACGTCGAGCTGCGAGGGGCGGTCGAGGGCGTGGCCGATCAGCTCCCACGAGCGCAGGTCACTGGACCGGAAGATCGGCACGCCGGGCGCGTACTCGAAGCTCGACGTCGCCAGGTAGTAGGTGTCGCCGACCCGGCAGATGCTGGGGTCGGGGTGGAAGCCGGGGAGAACCGGCCGCTGCACGGTCACGCGAAGCCCTTCACGGTGGTGGCGATCAGGTCGAGGCACTGGCCGACCGGCTCGAGGTCGGCCGGCTGGTTGAGGAAGCCGTGCAGGAGGCCCCGCACGGTCACCTGCCGGACGTCGACACCGGCGACGGCCAGCGCCGCGGTGAAGGCCTCGCCGGACGCACGGAGGCCGTCGTACTCGGCGTTGAGCACCAGCACCGGGCAGAGGCCCTCCAGCACGGCCAGCGCCGGCATCGCGTACCCGTCGGCGGACGACAGCGGGCCGCCGAGGTAGTTGACGGTCAGGAAGTCGTCGCGCGGGCCCGCCTTCGGCGCGAGGATCGCCGGCAGTTCCGCGAGGGCCGTGGACACCGCCGGCGAGGGCGGCGGGACGACGGGGTGCGCGACGCCGTAGACGAACAGCAGGGTCTGGGGCAGCCAGCCGTCCCGGTCGCGCAGCTTGAGGACGGCGCCCGCCGTCAGGTTCGCGCCGGCACTGGCGCCGCCGATCGAGATGCGGGCGGCGTCGATCCCGAGGTCGGCGGCGTTGTCGCGCACCCAGCAGACGGCGGCGACCGTGTCGTCGTGCGGCACGGGGTAGCTGACCCCGTCCACGGCGAGCCGGTAGTCGACGCTCACGACGACGGCGCCGGCGCGGACGCACACCTCGCGGGCGGTCCAGTCGGCCTCGCGCATGTCGAGGTCACCGCCGAGGAAGCCGCCGCCGTGTGCCCAGATCAGGCACGGCCGCGCCGTCCGCTCCCCCGCCGGCGGCTCGTACACGCGCACCGGCACGGGCCCGTGCGGGCCGGGCGCGACGTCGTCCCGGACCTCGACGACCGGCGGGGCTTCCTCCGGCTCCCACGACTCGTAGGCCCGGATCTGCGCGAGCCCCTCCGGCGTGCCGTAGGCCTCGCGCATCGAGGTGATGCCGTCGAGCATCGGGAACCGGGCCGCCACGGCGGGATGGATCACCGCGAGCCCGTCTGCAGCGACCGGATCAGGGCGTGCTGACGGCGCACCTGGTCGCGCCCGCGGTACGGCTCGCGCCGTCCCTCGTACTCGCTGGACAGGTAGCCCGACCACCCGTTCTCCAGCAGCGTCGGGACGATCTGCGCCCACGGCACGTGCAGGTCGTGCAGGTCGTCGTCGATCTCGACGAACTTCGCCTGGATGAAGTGCGTGTACGGCAGCACCTCCACGAAGTCGGACATCGGCACGCCGAGCGGCCGCAGGTGCGGCGGGATCTCCTCCCCGTCGCCCTCGATCTCCTCCGAGACCTCGAGGATCGGCTCGGTGTTGAAGATGCCGGTGTCGATCAGCAGCTTGAAGTGGTCGGTGCCGCTCTTCTCGATGAAGTCGATGTAGCCCTGGGTGACCGGGTGCTTGATCGGCGTCGGCGTGTGGATCTCCGGGCAGATGACGACGTCCAACTGTGCGGCGAGGTCCAGCGAGCGCTCGATCGTCTCCTGCCAGATCGGGTGCGGGTCCAGGTCCCAGGAGGTGACGCCGAACTTCGGCCGCACCGAGGTGAAGCCGAGCTCCTTGGCCAGCCGCAGGTCGAGCTGCAGCTGCTCGGCGCCCTCCTCGGCGGTCAGGTCGCGGTCGTGCCACCGGGTGGTGTCGACCCAGGAGCCGAAGTTCGTGGGCGTCAGGCCGTACTTCTGCACCAGCCCGTGCCAGTGGTCGATCCAGGCCGCATCGGGCGAGGGGTAGTCCGGGAGGTTGCCCTCGCCGAGGATCTCGATGCCGGTGGCGCCGAGGTCGGCGATCTCGGCGAACACGTCCTCGAGCGTCATCGTCGTGTTGACGTCGCCGGTGTAGCTGTAGGTGGAGACGCCGTACTTGATCGGGCCCTCGGGCGCCGGCGGCACGATCACGGGCTTGGCCGCGGCGCGGAAGTGCGTGCGGGCGATCAGCGGCGGGATGTAGGACCGGCGCAGGAAGATCGTGACCTCGAGGGAGTGCACGCCCGTCGAGAGGCCACCGGGCTTGGGCACGGTGATGGTCGCGGCCTCGTCGAGGTTCCAGCGGACGTCGGTGGACGCGCGCATCTCGTCGAGGGTCATCGTGCGGCCCTGCAGGGTCCACAGCGGCACGTGGTCGGGGATCCGTTCCCCGTCGATCACGACCTCGACACCGTCGAGCATGCTGGCCGGGCCGCCGCGGTAGTTGGGGTTGCGCAGCCGGAACGAGAAGCCGGTGAACTCTCCGGTCAGGCTGCCGTCCTCGACGACGTTGCGGAAGCCCTGGCCCTGGATGGCGGGGAACTCGAGCATCTCTTACTTCCCTTCGGTGGCCGTGGCGAGCACGGCGTTCGTACCGGCGGCCAACCGCGCGGCGATGTCGCGTGCCCCGCCGACGGCGAGAGCCACCGACGTGAGCGTGGGGTTGCAGGCGATCGGTGTCGGGATGACGTTGTTGCCGGCGACGTACAGCCCGGCCACCCCCCAGACCTCGCTGTTCGGTCCGCAGACCGACGTGCCGTCGTCCGTGGCTCCCATCCGGGTGGAGCCCTGGTAGTGCAGGGAGGCGCCGCCGGCCAGCATCAGCGGCGCGTCGCCGATGAACTCGCCGAGCGACCGCGCCGCGCGCAGGATCGCCTCGCGCGCGTCGGCCAGCGTCCGGTGGTCGCGCTCGGTGAGCCGGTAGTGGATCCGCGGCTTCGGCATCCCGTAGTCGTCGGTCTCGTCGTCGGAGAACTCGACGCGGTCGCTCTCCTGCAGGTCCTTGCCGGTGAACCAGCCGAGCCCGACGATGCTGCCCGGCGCCGGCACGTCGTCGCCGACCAGCGGGATGGGCGACGCGTCGAGCTGCATCACCTGGCCGTGGAACGGGTGTTCGTCGGTGTAGGGCACCCACTGCACGCCGCTCTGCTCGGTGATCGCCGTGTCGCCGCGGGGGTCGTGCTCCTCCACCGCGGGGTGCTCGATGTCGCGCAGCCGGACGGCGAACACCATCTGCGGCTGGTCGTTGAGGTAGCGGCCCAGCGCCGGCGGCCGGACGCCGGAGGCGAACAGCACCTGCGGCGTCCGCAGCGCGTCGGCGGCGACGACGACGTAGCGGGCGCGCACCTCGTGCTCGCTGCCGTCGGTCAGGTCGCGGACGACGACGCCGACCGCCCGGCCGTCCTCGACCAGCACCCGGCGAACCGGTGCCTCCGCGAACAGCGTGAAGTTCGGGTTCGAGCGCGTGACATCGCCGAAGACGATGTCCGGCCCGCTCCAGACCAGGGCGCCGTCGTCCCGCCGGTGCACCGCCAGCGGCATGGCCCGCACCCGGCGCTCCTCCGGCCGGCCGGCGTCGAACTCGGCGGCCAGCCGGTCGCGGACGACGTCGGCGAACGGCGCGTCGTCGAACGGGTGCCGGTCGACGGCGAGCACCCGCTCTGCCTCGTCGAGCAGCTCGTCCAACTCGGGCAGGAAGGCGATCCGCTCGGCGTCGCCGGGCCGCGGGCAGGCGCAGGTCCAGTGCGCACCCATCCCGCCGACGTTGGTCGACATGGCGATCGCCGGGATGCCGTCCTCCCCCGGCTCCTGGTAGCCCTCGGGCAGCAGGTGGGTGCCGGGGCGCACGACCCGCTTCGTCGGGTCGGCGTAGACGACCTCGTCCTTGCTGGCGGTGTGCGGCCGGACGCCCTCCGACCGGCGCTGGGCCGCGAGTCGCTCGTCGAGGTCGGCGATGTTCTTCACGTGCATGCCCGGCGGGTCGGTGAGGACCGGGCCGGCCTCGAACTGCGCGATCGTCGCGCCCGGCGCCTGTTCGCTGAGGATCCGCGCGTACGCGGCGCCGGTCGGCCCGCTGCCGACGATGGCGACGTCGACGTCGGTCGGGAAGGTGCGGGTCATCGGTTCTCCGCCAGGTCGGCAGCGAGCGCCCGCGCGCCGCGGACGGCGAGGGCGACGCTGGTGAGGGTGGGGTTGCAGCTGTTCGCGGTCGGGATGAGGCCGTTGCCGGCGAGCACCAGCCCGGGGACGCCCCAGACCCGCGAGTCCGGGTCGCACACGCTCGTGCCGTCGTCCGCCGGCCCCATCCGGAACGTGCCCATGTAGTGCAGCGACGTGCCAGGCGGCATGAGCCGCGGCATGTTCTCCACGAACTCGCCGAGCACGCCCGCCGCGCGGGCCTGGTACTTCTTCGCCTGGTCGATCTCGGCGTGCTCGCGCTCGGTGAGGTCGTAGGAGACGACGATCCCGGGCAGGCCGTTCTCGTCGGGCGTGCTCTCGTCGAAGGTCAGCCGGTCCTCGGACCGGGGGAACTTGCGCACCCCGTAGCCGACCATCGCGTATCCGGCCGGGTTGTCCCGGTGCGGGCTGCCCTCGGGCAGCGGGACAGGGCAGACGGGTGAGTACATGAGCTGCGCGTGGAACGGGTGGTTCTCGCCGAAGACCACGGAGACGACGCCGCGGATCGGGTCGGTCTGCAGCCGGCTGTCCCGGTCCGGTGGGGGCAGCACGCCCTCGCGGACGGCGACGATGCCGAAGATCAGCGGGTGCTCGGTCAGGTAGCGGCCCAGCGCCTCGGGGCGGATGCCCGACGCCCACAGCAGCTGCGGCGTGCCGAAGGCGTTCGCCGCGACCACGACGGCGTCGGCGCGGACCTCCTCCTCCGTACCGGTGCGCTGGTCGCGCAGCACGGCGCCGACCACTCGGTCGCCCTCCCGGAGCAGCCGGACGGCGAGCGTCTCGGGGCGCAGCTCGAACCGGTCGCCATGCGCTCCCTCGGCCAGCGGGCCGAGGACGACGTCCGTGCCGCCCCACCGCAGGGTCCCGTCGGGGCGCGGGTCGGCCGCCACCGGCAGCGGGCGCACGGTGAGCCCGTCGGCGGCGAACTCCGCACCGACGCGCTCCATGATCGCGGCCGCCTGCGGCGAGTCCCCGAAGGCGCTGCTGGTGACGTGCAGCAGCGCCGACGCCTCGTCGAGCAGCGCGTCGAGGTCGGTCAGGAAGTCGATCCGCTCAGTGCCCTCCGGGCGCGGGGTGGCGCAGGTCCAGTGCACGCCCTGACCGCCGACGCAGGCGGACACGGCGGCGGCGGGCAGGCCGCCGGAGCCCTCGGCCGGCCGGCCGACGAGATAGGTGCCGAAGCGGGCGGTGACCGTCCCCTCCGCGGCGGTGCCACCGGGGAGCCCCGCCGTCCCCGCGGAGTGCTCGCCTCGGCCCTGGGACGTCTCCCGGGCACGGCTCTGCTCGGCCGGGTCGTCGATGTTCTTGGCGTTCATGCCGGGCGGGGTCGAGACGACCGGGCCGGCCTCCACCATCAGGACCGACACGTCGGGGCTCTGCTCGAGCAGCCGGCGGGCGTAGGTGGCGCCCGTCGGACCGCTGCCGACGATCAGCACCCGGCTCACCGGGCACCCGCCAGCTGGGCCTCCAGCAGGCCCTTGAGCATGTCGTGCTGGGCGCTGATCTGGTCGAAGGCGTTCCAGCGGTCGCTGTACGCGTGCGCCTCGTACTCGCTGGAGATGAATCCGTCGTAGCCCTGCTCCACCAGCACCCGGGCCACGGCGGGCCAGTCGATGGACGGGTCGGCCCCGTCGACGATCCCGTAGAACTTGCCGTGCACGTGCACGACGTGCGGGAAGAAGTCGGCCCACCGCTGCGGGTCCATCTTCCCGTGCATGGTGAAGAGCATCTTCAGGTTGCCGACCTGGGGCGGGGTCGCGCCGGCCTCGGCCGCGCGGCGCTCCAGCTCGGGGAACTTCGCCATGGTCGGGCCGTCCTCGGCCCACAGCGCCTTCGTGAGCGCGGTGAGCTCCGGGGAGATGCCGGCCGCCCGGTGGGCGTCGTCCACCGCGTCCGGGATCGCCCGCATGCTCGAGCTCATGTCGGGGATGAAGCCCAGCCACGGCGTGTCCAGCCGGGTGAAGAGCTCCTTGAGCGCGGCGACCGGCGGCGCCTCGATGGTCAGCGGTGCGTGGATCTCGACGCCGACCTTCACCCCGAGCTCCTCCGCCAGGGGCAGCAGCCGTTCGAGGATCGCCGGCGACGTCTCCACGCCGACGCGGGTGACCGGGAAGCCGAGCGCCGCGGCGCCGCGGACCTGCACGGCGACGTACTCGTAGGACTCGTCGTCGCTCAGCAGGCGGCCCGGGTACAGACCGAGGTCGTTGTTGATCGCCAGGCAGGAGGGCGTGAGCCCCGAGGCCTCGACCACGCCGCGGACCTCGCGGACCTGCTCGTCGGTCGGTCGCGGCCAGCCGCGCAGGCTCTGGAAGGCGACCATCTCCAGCCCCGGCCCGAGGTCGCGCGCGGCGACCTCGTTCACCAGGGACGCGAAGTCGCGCCCGGGCTTGCGCTGCTCCAGCGACAGGCTGAACAGAGTGGTACCCAGCCGCGGCAGCCCGGGCGCGGTGTCGGTCACGATGAGGCTCCCGCCGCGGTGAGGGTCTTGTCGGTCGCACTCGGCGCCACCAGCGGCACCCGGTCCGGCCCGGTGAGGATGTAGGGGATCGACAGCCCCAGCAGCAGCTGGACGCGGTGCTGGCGGCCGGGGGCGGTCTCCACCGGCACGTGCAGCACGGCCGGATCGGTCGTGAACCAGTACTCGTCGCCCTTCTCGGCCAGCGCCTCGAAGGGGTAGCGGTTCCCGTTCACCGTCACCGACAGCACGGCGGGATCCACCGGCCGGCCGTCGACGGTGAGGTCGACGCGCTTCAGCGAGGGCAACGGCAGGGCCCGGTACCAGTGGGTGTAGATCGCGATGTCCAGGCCGTCGGCGGTCGCGGTGAGCGAGTCCTCGCGCACGACCTGGTCGTCGAGGGGTCCCATCGGTTCCTGCTCTCTTTCAGTTGCCGCTGGCGAACGCGGCGTCGAAAGCGGCGGCCGGCGGGTCGAATGCGAGTCGGCGGACGAAGGCGAGGGCTTCAGGAGCGCCAACGAGGCGGTCCATGCCGGCGTCCTCCCACTCCACGGAGATCGGCCCGTCGTAGCCGATGGTGTTGAGCATCCGGAAGCAGGCCTCCCACGGGACGTCCCCGTGACCGGTGGAGACGAAGTCCCAGCCGCGCCGCGGGTCGGCCCAGGGCAGGTGCGACCCCATCCGGCCGTTGCGGCCGTTGCCCACCTGCTTCTTCGCGTCCTTGCAGTCGACGTGGTAGATCCGGTCCTTGAAGTCCCAGAGAAAGCTGACCGGGTCGAGGTCCTGCCAGACGAAGTGCGAGGGGTCCCAGTTGAGGCCGAACGCCTCGCGGTGCCCGATCGCCTCCAGCGTGCGGACCGTCGTCCAGTAGTCATAGGCGATCTCGGACGGGTGCACCTCGTGCGCGAACTTCACGCCGACCTCGTCGAAGACGTCCAGGATGGGGTTCCAGCGGGCGGCGAAGTCGGCGTAGCCGTCCTCGATCATGGCCTCGGAAGCCGGGGGGAACATGGCCACGGTCTTCCAGATCTTGGAGCCGGTGAATCCGACGACGACGCCGACGCCGAGGTTGCGCGCCGCCCGCGCGGTCAGCTTCATCTCCTCAGCCGCCCGCTGCCGCACGCCCTCGGGCTCGCCGTCGCCCCACACGCGGGGGTTGACGATGCCCTTGTGCCGCTCGTCGATCGGGTCGTCGCAGACGGCCTGGCCGTTGAGGTGGTTGGAGATCGCGAACAGCTGCAGGTCGTGCCTCTTCAGCAGCTCGAGCCGCTCCTGCACGTACGAGTCGTCGTTGGCGGCGCGCTCGACGTCGAGGTGGTCGCCCCAGCAGGCGATCTCGAGTCCGTCGTAGCCCCACCCGGAGGCGAGACGGCACATCTCCTCGAACGGCAGGTCGGCCCACTGGCCGGTGAACAGGGTGACGGGACGGGGCATCGGTGCTCCTCAGATCTCGGTGAAGGCGGAGTTGTTCGCGGAGCTGCGCTCGACGGCGTCGAGCACGCGCTGCACCCGGAGCCCGTCGGCGAAAGACGGGGTGGGGTCCTCGTCCTTGGCGATGGCGGTGAGCAGGTCGACGACCTGGTGGGTGAAACCGTGCTCGTACCCGAGGCCGTGGCCGGCGGGCCACCAGGCGGCTACGTAGGGGTGCTCGGGCTCGGTGACCAGGATCCGCCGGAAGCCGGCAGTGGCGGCCGGGTCGTTGCCGTCGAAGAAGTGCAGGACGTTCATGTCCTCGAAGTCGAACGCGAGGCTGCCGGCGGACCCGTTGATCTCGACGCGGATCGCGTTCTTGCGCCCCAGGGCGAACCGGGTGGCCTCGAAGGTTGCCAGGGCGCCCCCGCTGAACCGGCCCGTGAACAATGCGGCGTCGTCGACGGTCACCCGCCCCGTCCCCTCCCCCGCGGTGCCCGACAGCGACCCGGCCTCGGCCGGCAGCGGCCGTTCGGTCACGAAGGTCTCGAGCATCCCGCTGACCCCGGTCAGCAGCTGGCCGGTGATGTGCTGGGTGAGGTCGACGATGTGCGCCCCGATGTCCCCGAGCGCACCCGAGCCGGCCTTCTCCTTCTCCAGCCGCCACGACATCGGCGCGGCCGGGTCGGCGATCCAGTCCTGCAGGTACTGCGCCCGGACGTGCCGGATGTCGCCCAACCGCCCCTCGGCCACGAGCTGCCGCGCCAGGCCGATCGCGGGCACCCGGCGGTAGGTGAAGCCGACCATCGAGCGCACGCCCTTCCTGGCAGCCCGGGCGGCGGCCTCGGCCATCGCCTCCGCCTCGGCGACCGTGTTGGCCAGCGGCTTCTCGCACAGGACGTGCTTGCCCGCCTCGAGGGCGGCGACGGCGATCTCGGCGTGGGTGTCCCCGGGTGTGCAGACGTCGACCAGTGCGACGTCGTCCCGCTCGATGACGCGCCGCCAGTCGGTCTCGGTGGACGCCCAGCCGAGCGTGCCGGCGGCGGCAGCGACCGCGGCCGCGTTGCGCCCGGCGAGCACGGTGAGCTCCGGCCGCAGCGGCAAGTCGAAGAAGTGGGGGGCGGTGCGCCAGGCCTGCGAGTGCGCCGCGCCCATGAAGGCGTAGCCGATGAGGCCGATCCCGATGCCGGGACGGTCGGGGGATGTCATGAGGGTTCCCGTCGAGTTCGAAATTCAGGCGGCCAGCGTCAGGCGCTTGCGGTCCCGGCCACCGCCGGGCACGGGCATGTACGAGATGCGCAGTCGCACCGAGACGGCGACGTCGTGCTCGCCCGGTGCCAGCGGCTCGTCGGTCTCGAAGGCGAGCTGCGCCCGCTCTCCCATCTCCCACCGGTCGTCGACGGTGTGCGGCAGCTGGTCGAACGTGTAGGTGTTGCCGTGCACGGTGAACGTCGTGCGGGGCGGCGGCACCGGCTGCCCGTCCAGCGTCAGGTCGACGGCCTCCACCATCGACAGCGTCAGGCCGCGGTAGTAGGGCATGCGCACCTCGACGATCCCGCCGGTCACGCCGTCCTCGCGGGCCCGGAAGCCCTCCTCGCAGACGATGTACTGGTCGTACACGACTACACCTCTTCCCCGAGCAGGCGCGCGAACAGGGCGTGCTGCCGCCTCACCTGCTCGACGCTGTCGACCGGGAACGCGTCCTGGATGTGCCGGTTGCCCTCGTACTCGCTGGACAGGTAGCCGTCGAACCCGCCCTCCACGAGCACGGGCACGATCTCGTCGTAGGGGATCGAGTACTCGACTCCCTCGTCGGTCATCTCGTAGAACTTCGCCTGGATGTGCCCGATCAGCGGTAGGTGCTCGAGCATCGAGCGCGGGTCGGTCCAGATGTAGTGCGTCGCCTGGCGGGCCAGACCGATCTCGGCCGGACCGCCGTGGCGGTAGTTCATGATGTCCATCAGGGCATGGGTGTCGCCGTGGTCGTCATACGTCTTGACGATGTAGTCGACGAGCTTCGGGTCGGCGCCGTCGCGGATCGCCCGGTCGCTGACCACGCGCGGGAACCGCTTCACGAAGGTGCCCATGTCGGGCATCAGGCCCAGCGCCGGCGACTGCGTCCGGTGCATCACCTCGAGGTGCTCGAGGATCCACGGGTGCCCGTAGTGGAACGGCGCGTGAACCTCGAGCAGGAGCCGGACACCCCTCTCCTCGGCGTAGGGCGCCGCGCCCTCCATCACCTCGGGCGGGGTGTTGATGATCGCCCGGATGATCCGCGCGCCCAGCTTCACCGCGATGTCGATGTCCCGGTGAACCGAGGCGATCTGCTCCTCGAGCGTCAGCCACCTGTCGGGGTGGAGCTTCGTGTCGAGGAAGAGGTCGGTGGCGACCGGCGTCGTCCCGTACTTGTCCATCCAGCCGAACCAGGTGTCGACGAACTCGTCGGAGACGCGCGGGAACCCGGGGATCGACTGCTCGGGGATGATCTCGATGCCCCGGGCGCCGAAGGCGGCCGATTCGCGGATGCAGTCCTCGAGGGACAACGTCCGCAGGAAGTACTCGTCCTGGTACGAGTAGAGACTGACGCCCCGCTTGACGGTCATCGCGCGCCCCGGGTGAGCGCGTCGCCGGTGGCCGGGTCGAAGAAGTGCAGCGACGACGGCGACAGGGCGAACTCCGCGCGGGTGCCCTCGCGGACGGCGGTCGTCCCGGGCAGGCGGGCGTTGAGCACCGAGCCCTTGCCGAGGGCGCGCAGCTCGTCCACCGCAGCGGCGTCGACGTCCTTGGCGATCTCCAGCGTGGCGTCGGTGATTACCTGCTCGGCGTCGATCCGCAGGTGGACCAGCTTCTCCGGCGGCACGTTCTCGACCAGCTGCACGTCGGCGACCAGGCGCGGCCACGACGGGTCGGCGACGGCGGCGTCGCGCAGGCTCTCCGGGCGCAGCCCCAGGGCCACCGGGACGGCGTCCCCGGCGAGCGACGGGAGGCCGTCGAGGGCCCCGGCCGGCAGCGGCAGCCGCTGGGAGCCGACAAGGAGCTCGGACCCGCGGACGATCGTCGCGCTCACCACGTTCATGGGCGGCGAGCCGATGAACTCGGCGACGAAGAGGTTCGCCGGGGAGTCGTACAGCTCCTCGGGCGTACCCAGCTGCTGCAGGACACCCTTGCGCAGGACGGCGATGCGGTCACCCATGGTCATCGCCTCGACCTGGTCGTGGGTGACGTAGAGGGTCGTCGTCGCGTACTCGCGCTGCAGCGCGCGGATCTCGGCGCGCATCTGGCCGCGCAGCTTGGCGTCGAGGTTCGACAGCGGCTCGTCCATGAGGAACGCCTGCGGGCTGCGGACGATCGCCCGGCCCATCGCGACGCGCTGCCGCTGGCCGCCGGAGAGTGCCTTCGGCTTGCGGTGCAGGTACTCGGTCAGGCCGAGGGACTCCGCCGCCCTCTCGACCCGCGTCGTGATCTCCTGCTTGGACATCTTCGCGCAGGTCAGGGGGAAGGCGATGTTGTCGCGCACGGTCATGTGCGGGTACAGCGCGTAGTTCTGGAAGACCATCGCGATGTCACGGTCGGCCGGGGCCACCGCGTTCACCACCCGGTCACCGATGAGCAGCTGCCCGCCGGAGATCTCCTCGAGCCCGGCCGCCATGCGCAGCGCTGTCGTCTTGCCACAGCCCGAGGGCCCCACGAGGACGAGGAACTCGCCGTCCTCGATGGACAGGTCGAGGTCGGAGACGGCCTGCGTGCCGTCCGGGTAGCGCTTGACGATGCGTTCGTAGGTGATCGACGCCATCAGGACTCCTGCTTCGAGGGTTTGCGGGGGTCCACCCAGCCGGGCAGGTCCCAGGGGCGGGCGAGGGCGTCGCGGAGACGCTCGCCCAGTTCGGTGGCGGCCGGCAGGGGCGAGCTCCGGCCGTCGCGGTCGTAGACCCGGCAGGTCAGCGCGGGCGCCGAACCGGTCGGGAACAGGTCGCGCAGGCCGACGGCGAAGGTGGGCGATCCCGGGAAGCCCAGGCGCTCGGCCTCCTCGCGGGTGCGCACCTGGCGCTCCACGACGTACACGTCTGCCCGGCCCATCTCCGCGAGCGTGTCGCGGAGCAGGTCGGCCGCCTGGCGGTGCGTGGGGCAGCCGTCCCACCAGAGCAGCTCGACCCGCCACTTCATCGAGCAGCCCGCAGGCGAGGTGGCGGGGCGGCGGACGTCGCGGCCGGCCAGCACGTCGTCCAGCGCCTCCCGAAGCCAGTCCGCGGACTGGGCCGGGTCGTCGTGGTCGGCGTCGGGTGCGCCGTGGTACCGGACGATCCCCTCGCGGTCGACGACGAACACCTCGGGCGTCGCGGTGGCGCCGTAGGCCTGGGCCGCCGTCTGCTCGGCGTCGCGGAGGAACGGGCCCGCGAGCTCACCGGCGGCGACGCGGGCCCGCATGGACTCCAGGGAATCCTCGGCGTGGTCGGTGTCGTCGTTGCTGACGACCTGGAGCACGACGACGCCGCGGCCTGCGTAGTCGCGGGCGACCTGCTGGATGCGGTCGTGCCAGGCGCGGGCGAACGGGCAGCCGCTCGCCGTGAAGACGACGACGGAGGCGACGTGGTCCGCGGGCTCCAACTGCACGTAGCCGCCGTCGGCGGCGGGCAGGGTGAAGAGCGGGGCACGATCGCCGACGCCGAGCCGGATGGTCGACCCGGTCACGACGTGCACGGGACGCCGATGATGCCGGCACGGACGCGAGCGGTCATCAGGACCTCCAGGACTCGGCGTGGTCGCGGCCACAGTGGGTTCGGTTCCATACTTCTGTCGACTGCCGGAGGAAGTCAACGCGTCGCGGACACATCAATGCTGATGCCCGTCATAGCCCTCGATGATGACCCGACCATTCAGTCCCGATCTCGACATTTTGTTGCCTATCAGCAGAAATGCCGTGTAGACAGGCGCCGTGTTCGCCCGCCACCTGCTCGAGTCCGCGAGGTTCGAGGAGGACGTCCTCCGGCTCGCCGTCCGCCTGAACTGGTACCGCTCGGTGCCCCTGTCGTGCGTGGAACGCCTGGAGATCGACCTCGACGGCGAACTCCTCGATGCCGACCGCACGATCGTGGAGTTGCACGGGGTTCGGGTGCCGGCGGCCGATCTGACCGCGCAGGACGAGCGCTGGTGGTCCGTCCTCGACGCGGCGACCGTGCGGGTGGTCCTCGAGG
The DNA here is from genome assembly GCF_057628075.1 of Blastococcus sp. OS1-29. Taxonomy (NCBI): domain Bacteria; kingdom Bacillati; phylum Actinomycetota; class Actinomycetes; order Geodermatophilales; family Geodermatophilaceae; genus Blastococcus; species Blastococcus sp. OS1-29. Next base: position 255,899 of record NZ_JBXXJK010000002.1, on the reverse strand, counting down.
CGCCGCCGGCCGCGGGTCCGCACGCGGTGGGTCTGGTGATCGGGACGCGCATCCCCTACCTGGTCAGCCCCAGCGGTGACGCGGCCGTGATCGTGGACCGGGCACGCTCGGAGGTCGCGCGATGACCACCCCCCGGCTGGGCGTCATGCTGTTCAGCCTCGGCGGCCTGTTCTGGCAACGCCGGCTCACCCTGACCGGCTGCCTCGAGCAGGTCGCCTCCCTGGGGCCGGACCAGGGCATCGAACTGGTGGGCGCGCAGAGCCTGCGCTCCTATCCGCACGTCTCCGAGAACGAGGTCCGCGAGTTCCGCGCGGCGGTCGACCGGACCGGAGTCGTCCCGGTGTCCTATTGCGCCTATCTGGAGCCGGCGCGCTCGTCGTCGAAGATCCTGTGCCCGCTCGAGTCGGTGGATCTGGTCGAGGCCGAGGTCGACCTCGCCCGCCGGCTGGGCTTTCCGATGATGCGGATCAACACGGCGACGCCGGAGGTGCTGCCGGCCCTCGCCCGACTGGCCGACCACACCCGCATGGCGGTGGTGGTCGAGCTGGCCACCGAGCCCCGCACCGACCCGGCCGTCGCCGCCCTCGTCGAGGAGCTGGACCGGCTCGCCTGCCCGCATCTGGGCCTCATCCAGGACTTCAGCGCGTTCGTCCAGGCGATCCCGGCGCCCTACCTGGCCGACGCCGAGGCGGGCGGCACCCCGGCGGCCGCCCTGCGGGTGATGACGCAGGCGTGGTCCGCGGGCCGCCCCGTCGCAGAGGCGGTGGACGAGGTGCTAGCACTACCGGGCCTCGCGCCCGACGAACGTGGCCTCTCGGTGCAGACGGCGCACATCGCCTACGCCCTGTTCCGGGCCGGCGATCCGGACGGGCTCCGCGACGTGCTTCCCCACCTGCGGCACGTGCAGGCGAAGTTCTTCGCCCTCGGCGCCGACGACGCCGAACCGTGCATCCCGTACCCGGAACTGGTCGCGGTCCTTCGGGACGGTGGATACACCGAGCGGATCCACAGCGAGTTCGAGGGCTTCCTGTGGGACGACCACCTCGACGCGGTCGACCAGATCGCCCGCCAGCAGCGCGAGCTCGTCCGGCTCTGGAACCGCTAAGCGGGCCGTAGCTCGGCGTACGCCCGCGCGAGGTCGTGCAGCTGGTGGCGGGCGTTGAGCCCGCTCGGGTTGGGGGCCACCCACGTCGTGACGCCACCGATGCGCTCCGGCTGCAGGCCCACCGTGGCATGGGGACGTTCGAACGCCGCGCGCCAGGCGGTGACGCCGAGGACTGCCAGGACGCGGGGCCGGAAACGGGTCACCAACTCGGCCAGTTCGGCAGCGCCCTCCCTGAGCTCCGCCACGCCGAGTTCGGCGGCCGCCCGCGTCGGCCGCGCGACGACGTTGGTGACGCCGAGCCCGTACTGCAGGAGCTCGCGGTCCTCCTCCGGGGCCAGCCGCCGCGGGGTGAGGCCGGCCAGGTGCAGCGCCGGCCAGAAACGGTTGCCCGGCCTCGCGAAGTGATGACCCCGCTCGGCCGACATCAGGGAGGGGTTGATCCCGCAGAACAGGATGTCGAGCCCCGGCGCGATGATGTCGGACAGCGGCTTGCCCGGGGCGCCCTCGGTCACCTTGGCGAGCCTGGCAGATACGAGAGCGGAGCTGACACCCGGGAGGGCGGCACGGCCCCGGCGCGGGGACTTCACGACCACGCCGGGGCCGGTGTGCGGCGCTGTGCCCCGGGGTGGGCCGGCCGAAACGGAGTACGACGGGCGGAGGTTCCGCAACAGATGTCCATGACGTCTGCTGCGACGTTTTGGTGGGCGACAGCTCCACCCGGGTTCCCCCAGGGCCGCGCCCGGCGACAGCATGCAGCCGAACACCGGCCGGCGCAATGATCTCTAGAGCGTCCGTTCCTCTCGTGCTGCAGCGGCGACGGCGATCAGCCGCTCCAGTTCCCCGACGGGGACGAACTCGCCCATGTCGGCCAGGAACCGGCGCATCGGCATGGAGCCGACCATCGTCATCAGCAGCGAGGTGTCGCCACCCGCCTCGGCCACCGCGGCGGGCATGCCGGCCCGGAACAGCCGCAGCATGTCGGCGCCGGTCACCGGGTGGCCGAACCACTCGCCGACCGAGGAGTCGAAGGTGAGCCTCGGGACGAGCCGGTCCCCCGCCAGCGTGAGCACCGTCTCGGCGACGACGTCCATCGCGCTGGCCCCGATCTGGACGGCGTACTCCCCCGGCGCGACGACCCAGCCGCCCTCCCGCACGTCGTAGTACGCGAACGCTCTGCGCTCGAGGTCGAACCTCACCGTCCGCGACTCGCCCGGCTCGAGCGCCACCTTGGCGAAGGAGCGCAGCTCGCGCGCGGGCCGGCGCACCGGGCCCGCGGTCGTGGCGACGTACACCTGGACGACGTGCTTGCCCGCCCGGTCGCCGGTGTTGGTCACGGTCACCGAGACGCGGGCCGTGTCCGGTCCGGTCGCCGCGACGGTCAGGTCCGTCGTGGCGAAGGTGGTGTAGCTCAGGCCGTGCCCGAAGACGTAGCGGACGGGCCGGTCCAGCGTCGTGTAGCCGCGGTAGCCGACCATCACGCCCTCGCCGTAGCGGACGTGCCCCTGCTCGCCGGGGAAGCTCAGGAACGAGGGGGTGTCCTCCAGCCGCAACGGGATCGTCTCCGCCAGGTGCCCCGACGGGTTGACCACGCCGAACAGCACGTCGGCGAGCGCGCCCCCGCCGGCCTGCCCGAGCAGGAACCCCTCGACGACAGCGTCGACGTCGTCGTGCCAGTCGTCCAGCGTGACGACCCCGCCGTTGGAGAGGACGACCACGGTGCGTGCCGCGACCTCGGCGACCGCGCGGACCAGGTGCGCCTGGGCCTCCGGGATCTCGAGCGTCTCGCGGTCGAAGCCCTCGGACTCCTCGGCGTCGCCCAGCCCGGCGAAGACCACGGCGACGTCGGCACCGCGGGCCAGCTCGACCGCCTCGGCGCGCAGGGCCCCGGCGTCCCCGGAGCCGTCGAGGGTGAACCCGGGCGCGAACGTCGCCGACGGGGCCAGCGCCCGGACGGCGTCCAGCGCGGACTCGACCCGCGTGGCGTTGACGTTGGAGCTGCCGCCGCCCTGGAACCGCGGCGTCCGGGCGAACTCGCCGATGACGGCCACCCGGGCGGTCGGGGCGAGCGGCAAGGTCCCGTTCTCGTTCTTCAGCAGCACGACGCAGTCGGCGGCGAGCTCCCGGGCCAGCGCGGCGTGCGCCTCGACGTCGAAGCCGTCGGCGGGTTCGCGCACGTAGCGCGCCAGGGCGGCCACCCGCCGGGCACTCGTGTCGACGAGCGACTCGTCGATCTCCCCGGCCCGGACACCCTCGATCGCGCGCCGGTCACCCGCACCGCGATCACCGGGCATCTGCAGGTCGAGCCCGGCGGCCAGCGCCGCGACCCGGTCCTCGACCGCACCCCAGTCGGAGACCACCACCCCGTCGAAGCCCCATTCGTCGCGCAGCACCTCCGTGAGCAGCCAGCGGTTCTCGGCGGCGTACACGCCGTTGATCCGGTTGTAGGCGCACATCACCGCACCCGGGCGTCCCTCGGTGACGACCCGCTCGAAGGCGGGCAGGTAGATCTCGCGCAATGTCCGCTCGTCGACGTCGACGCTGACCCGCATGCGCTCGGTCTCCTGGTTGTTGGCCGCGAAGTGCTTGACCGACGCGCCGACCCCCTACGCCTCCTGTCCCCGGACGTGCGCCGTCGCGAGCACCCCGGCCAGCAGGGGGTCCTCGGAGTAGTACTCGAAGTTGCGTCCGCACAGCGGCGAACGCTTGATGTTGACACCCGGCCCGAGCACCACGTGCACGCCCAGCGCCTGTGCCTCGCGGCCGATCGCCGTCCCGATGCGCTCGGCGAGCTCCGGGTCCCAGCTGGACGCGACGGCGACCGCCGGCGGGAAGCACGTGGCCGGGAGCCCCTCGAAGAAGCCGACCGCGTCGAAGTCCGCGGCCTGCCGGCGAACCCCGTGCGGCCCGTCGCAGAGCACGACGGCGCGGAGGCCGACGGAGGGCACCGGTTCGGTCGTCCAGAAGTTGGCGCCCGAGAGCAGCGAGGCCTTCTCCTCCAGCGACAGTGAGGCCAGGTCAGGAGTCACGGCGACAGCCTGCCGGAACGCCGGAGACTCGGATGCATGGGGCCGCGCCTCGCAGCCCGACGCGCCGTGCAGTCCCAGCAAGTTTGCAGGGACTGCAAGTTTCTGCGATCATGGCCAGGTGACCTCGGGCCTGCGTGAGCGCAAGAAGCTCGCCACGCGGCTGGCGCTGCACCAGGCGGCTCTGCAGCTCGTCGCCGAGCGCGGGCTCGAGCACGTCTCCGTCGACGACATCACCGCGCGCGCCGACGTCTCGCCGCGCACCTTCTTCAACTACTTCTCTTCCAAGGACGACGCCGTCCTCGGCCTGGACCCCGAGGCGATGCACCGCCAGGTGCGAGCCCTCCGCGACCGACCGGTGGACGAGCCGCCGGTGGAGGCGCTGCGCTCGGTGACCATGGAGCAGGCCGAAGAGATGGCCGGCGAGACCGAGCTGTGGCCGCTGCGCCTCACCGTCATCGATGCGCATCCCGTACTCGTCGGCCGACTCGCCGCCATGTTCGGGGAGTCCGAGCGGGTGCTGGCCGCGGCGATCGCCGAGCGCACGGGCACCCGGGTCGGCGCAGACGTGTATCCCACACTCCTGGCGGGGGTGGCCGGCGTCGCGATGCGAACGGCTCTGCACCGCTGGCTCGCGACCGACTTCACCGCCTCCCTCCCCCACCTCGTCGACGAGGCGTGGGACGCACTTCGGGCCGGGCTCCCCGCCCCGAAGTGACCCGGCGCCGCGCACCCGCGGCACCGGGCCGGTACGACCCCTGGAGTTCCCCGTGCAGGCCCCGCTGTCCGTCAGCCCACCGCCGATCGTCCTGACCCGGCGGCGGGTGAACCTCATCTTCTCCGCGCTGCTCGCCGGCATGCTCATGGCAGCCCTCGACCAGACGATCGTCTCCACGGCGATGCCCACCATCGTCGGCGACCTGGGCGGCGTCTCCCACATGGCGTGGATGACCACCGCCTATCTGCTGGCCACCACACTGGTCATGCCGATCTACGGCAAGTTCGGCGATCTGTGGGGCCGCCGCAACCTGTTCCTGATCGCGATCGGGCTGTTCACGCTCGCCAGCCTGGGCGCGGCGCTGTCGCCGGACTTCACCTGGCTGGTCGTCTGGCGCGGCGTCCAGGGCCTGGGCGGCGGTGGCCTGATGATCCTGTCGCAGGCGATCATCGCCGACATCGTCCCCGCCCGGGAGCGGGCCAAGTTCATGGCCCCGATCGGCGCCCTGTTCGGCCTGTCAGCCGTCGCCGGGCCCCTGGTCGGCGGCTTCCTCACCGACTCGGCGGCGCTGGGCTGGCAGTGGTGCTTCTGGGTCAACGTCCCGGTGGGGCTCGCCGCCTTCACGATCGGCTGGTTCGCCCTCACCCTGCCCCGCAAGCGCAGCACGACGCCGCTGGACTACGCCGGCATCGCCGCGCTCTCGGCGACCACCACGTCGCTGATCCTGTTCACCGACTTCGGCGGCAGCGACGGCTGGGCCGCCGGCCGGACGCTGGCCATGCTCGTCCTCTTCGTCGTCTCGGTCATCGCCTTCGTGCTCATCGAGCGGCGCGCGACGGAGCCGATCATCCCGCTGAGCCTCTTCCGCAACCGCACGTTCGTCGTCGCCACCTCGCTGGGCCTGGCTGTCGGGCTCGGCATGTTCTCCGCGATCGCGTTCATGCCGACCTTCCTGCAGATGAGCTCGGGTCTCTCGGCGGCGAACTCGGGTCTGCTCATGCTGCCGATGACCGCCGGCATCATCCTCACGATCCAGAGCTCCGCCGGCTTCATCCAGCGGACCGGCCGCTACAAGATCTTCACCGTCGCCGGCGTGGCCGTGATCCTGGCGGCGCTGGTCTGGCTGACGTCCCTCTCCGGGTCCACGTCGCTGTGGACGGTCGGCGCGATGTTCTTCGTACTCGGCGCCGGGCTCGGCCTGATCATGCAGAACGTGGTCCTCGCCGCGCAGAACGCCGTCTCGGCCGACCAGATCGGCACCGCCACCTCGACGAACAACTACTTCCGCGAGGTGGGCGCCACCCTCGGTGTCGCGATCTTCGGGACGCTGTTCACCAGCCGGCTGGCCGACAACCTGGTCTCCGCGCTCACGAGCCACGCGCAGCAGGCCGTGCAGGCGGGCATCACCTCCCCGGAGACGTTGGTCCCGTCGGCCGTGAAGGCCGCCGGTGAGCCCCTGCGGACTGCGATCGTCGACGCCTACGCGAACTCCCTCGCCCCGGTGTTCTGGTACCTCGTGCCGATCCTCGCGGTTGCCCTGGTGCTGGCGATCTTCCTCAAGGAGATCCCGCTCTCCGAGCACGCGGGCATGGTCGCCCGCGGCGAGGCGGTGGAGTCCGAGGAGGAGCTCGCCGCCCTCATGACGATGTCCGACCCCACGGCGACCGTGCCGGTGGTGGTGCGGGACGAGGACGGCGTCTCCGTCTAGCGCCCCGGCAGGCCGTGCTCTTCGCAGACGAAGGGCACGGCCTGCGCCGGGACGCCGCGCCCGTCGGGTCGCGGCCAGTGGACGCCGACCTCGGCGACTCCGAGCTCCGTGAGGCGTCCCAGGACGTCCAGGTAGCGCTCGCGGCTCTGGAAGGGCCAGCGCACCTCCAGGCCGAACAGCACCGTCCGGCGCAGGTCCGACGCGCCGCGGCCCTCCCGTTCCAGCGCCTCGGTCAACCGGCGGCTCTGGTGGCCCACGGCGGCGAACCACTCGTCGGCTCCGACGTCGGCGCCGTACGGGCCGTAGGTGACCCAGGCCGAGCCCAGGCGCGCCGCCAGCGACAGCGCCCGGGGACCGGTCGCGGCCACCGTGAACGGCACCCGCGGCTGCTGCACGCAGCCCGGGAGCTGGTGGGCGTCGACCGCTCGGTACCAGGTCCCCTCGATCGTCGAGACCGGCTCGCGAAGCAACCGGTCCAGCGTCGACAGCCACTCGGCGAACCGGTCCGCCCGCTCGGCAAGCGTCAGCGCCTCACCGCCCAGCACCCGGGCGTCGGGCCCTTCGGTGCCGGCGCCGACGCCGACCTCGAGCCGGCCGCCGGTGAGCTGGTCGAGGGTCATCAGCTCCTTGGCGAACGGCGCCGGATGGCGGAAGTTCGGCGTCGCGACCAGGGTGCCCAGTCGCACGCGTTCCGTCCGGACCGCCGCCGCGGCGAGCAGGGGCACCGCGCCGAACCAGGGGCCGCCGGCCAGCAGCGGCCAGGTCAGGTGGTCGTAGGTCCAGACCGTGCGCACGCCCGCGCGCTCCGCGTCGAGCACGTCGTCGAGGAACGTCGAGATCGGGAAACGGTCCGGGAGAACGACAGCCGACAGGTCCACGGTGACTCCTGGCCTCACGGCCGCAACAGGGCCTTGATGGCGCGCCGCTCGTCCATCGCGCGGTAGCCCTCGGCGACGTCGTCCAGAGGCAGGTCGAGGTCGAAGACCCGGCCGGGATCGATCTCCCCGCGCAGGGTCGCGTCGATCAGGTCCGGCAGGAACCGGCGCACCGGCGCAGGGCCCCCGTGCAGCCGCACCATCGTCGTGAAGAGGGTGCGGCCGCTGACCTCGACCCCGTGCGGCACCCCGACGAAGCCGACGCCTCCGCCGGCCCGGGTCGAGCGGATGGCCTGCGACATGGCCTCTCCTGTACCGACGCACTCCAGGACGGCCTCCGCGCCCACCCCGTCGGTCAGGTCCTTGATCCGCTCCACGGCCTCGTCCCCGCGCTCGGGCACGATGTCGGTGGCACCGAACTCGGTGGCCAGCTTCTGCCGCGGCTCGTGCCGGCTCATCGCGATGATCCGCTCGGCGCCCATCTGCCGCGCCGACAGCACCCCGAGCAGGCCGACGGCGCCGTCGCCCACGACGGCGACCGTCATGCCGGGCTGCACTCCGGCGGCGACGGCGGCGAACCAGCCGGTGCCCATCACGTCGGAGAGGGTGAGCAGGCTCGGGAGCAGCTGCGGATCCGGCTGGTCGGGTGTCGCGACGAGCGTGCCGTCGGCGTGCGGCACGCGCAGCAGCTCGGCCTGGGCGCCGGTCATGCCGACCCGGTGCGCGCACGCGCTCTGGTAGCCGGCCCGGCAGTGCGGGCAGGTGTTGTCGGAGGCGATGAACGAGCCGATCACGAACTGCCCGGGCCGGACGGATGTCACCTCCGACCCGACCTCCTCGACCACGCCGCAGTACTCGTGGCCGATCGGCGTCGGTTCGCTCACCTCGTTGATGCCGCGGTAGGGCCAGAGGTCCGACCCGCAGACGCAGGTCGCCGACATCCGGATGATCGCGTCGGTCGGCTCGACGATCTCCGGATCGGGCAGTTGCTCGATGCGGACGTCGCCGGGGGCGTGCAGCACAGCTCCGCGCACGGTGCGGTTCCTCTCGGTCGAGATGCGGGGTGGTCCCCCGGGTGTATCCCGGCGCGGCGCCCGACTACCGCAGACTGCCAGCCCCCTGCACGGTCAGCTGCCGGCGGACCTCGTCCATCGTCTTGAGGACGTCGATCGTGTCGCGCAGCGGCCGGAGCGGGTGCTCGAGCAGCCCGTCCCCGATGGCCTCGCAGACCGCCCGGAACATCGGCACGTAGCCGGCGCCCTCGATCTCCACGGCCTCGGTGCGCGACTCCATGTCCGGCCACTGCACGACGCGGAAGGAGCCGGTGGCGAAGAACGGCGCGTCGAAGGAGACGATCCCCTCGGTGCCGCCGATCGAGGCGACCGGGTTCACCGGGCCGGCCAGCGACGTCAGCGCGTGCGCGAAGCGGCCGTCGCCGTAGCCGAGCAGCACCGACGCGGTGACGTCCAGCCCGTCGGGGCGGATCGCCCCCGTGGCCTCCAGGGTGTCCGGCGGCCCGAGCACCAGGTCGGCGAGGGTGAGGGGGTAGACGCCCATGTCGAGCAGCGCGCCGCCGCCCAGCTCGGGCCGCCAGATGTTCGCCGTCCGCGGGAACGGGATGCCGAACCCGGCCTGGACGCTGAGCACGTCGCCGATCGCCCCGTCGTCCAGCTCGCGGAGCATGAGGTTGATCGCCGGGTTGAAGCGCATCCACATCGCCTCCATCAGGAAGCGCCCCTGCTGCGCGGCCAGGGCGGCGAGCGCCCGCGCCTCGGCAGCGGTCGTGGTGAACGCCTTCTCGACCAGCACGTGCTTGCCGGCCAGCAGCGCGCGCCGCGCGAGCTCCGCGTGGGTGGCGATCGGCGTCCCGATGTAGACGACGTCGATGTCGTCGTCGGCGAACAGCGAGTCGTAGTCGCCGTAGGCCCGGGGCAGCTCGAACTCCGCGGCGAACGCCGACGCGTTCTCGATCGTCCGCGACGCCACGGCCAGGAGGTCGAGGTCGTCGGTCAGGTGCAGGTCACCGGCCGTCGTCCGGCTGATCCCGCCGGTGCCGACCACCGCCCAGCCCAGCCTCCGGCTCACCGCGCCTCGACCGTCACCGCCACATCTTCGCAGCCGCCTGCCGAGGCGGTCACCGTGATCGTCCCGGGGCCGGTCGGACGGACGACTGCCAGCGCGCGGCCGTCGAAGGTGGTGTGGACGTCGTCGAGGTAGGACTCCTCGGTGGACGGGGCGGCACTGCCGAAGCCGGCCAGCACGCCCGGCCCGTCGATGACGACGGTCACCTCGCGGTCGAGCCCGAGGAACACCGCGCCGTCCGCGTCCTGGAGAGCGATCTCCACGTACGCCAGGTCGGTGCCGTCGGTCCTGATCACCGGACGATCCGCGACGGCAGCCAGCCCGACCGGGCCCACCGCCGACCGCAGCACGTGCCGCCCCGTTTCCGCGCCGCCGGTTCGCGCGACCGCGGTCAGCTCGCCGGGCTCGCAGGTCACCAAGAACTCCGCGCGGAAACGGTTCTGCTCGCCCGCCTTCGCCGTCCCCAGCGACCGTCCGTCCAGGACCAGCTCGACCTCGTCGGCGTCGCTGTACACCTCGACGGTGACTGCGCTGCCCTCCGCGCCCGTCCAGCACCACGAACCCACGACGTCGTTCCACGCCCACGGCGTCTTCGACAGCTCGCGGCCGTGCCGCTCCGGCCGGTGGACGGCGATGTACGGGTCGGTGCGCAGGCCGAAGACGATCTCCCGGTAGTAGGACGCCGGGCGGCGGTGGCCGGTGATGTCGATGTCGCCGACGTGCGCCAGCAGCCACGGGTAGGGCGCCCCGAACTGCCCGGCCGTGGGGTCGTCGGCGAACGTCACCCGGCCGACGCCCGCCTCGCCGAGGTAGTCCCAGCCGGTCCAGGTGAAGTCGCCGATCACGTGCGGGTTGTCCCGCACCAGCCGCCAGAGCCGGTCGATCTTGCCGGAGAAGGTCTCCGTGCCGACGATCACCCGCCGGGGGAACAGCTCGCGGTCGACCTCGTAGCGGGCCTCCATGTAGTTCATCCCCGCGGCGTCGAGGACGTCGTAGGACTCCTCGGTGCGCCGCGCGACCAGCTCCGACGCCGACAGCTCGTCCATGAACTCGGCCATGTCGCTGAGCATCGTGTTGATGCCCGCCTGCTCGCGCTCCGCCGTGGCCTCGCCGATCACCGCGAGCATCGCGTTGATGCCGTTGGTGACGAACCGGGTGCCGTCGAGGGCGCGCACCTTCTCGGCCAGCCGCCGCGACCAGACGCCGCCGTGCGGCTTGCCCACCTCGGGGATCTCGTTGCCGATCGAGTACAGGACGACGCTGGGGTGGTTGCGGTCCTTGCGCACCATCGCCTCGACGTCGCGCTCCCACCACCGCGGGAAGTCGAGAGCCGCGTCGAAGTCCGTCTTGCTCTCGGTCCACATGTCGGTGAGCTCGTCCATCACCAGGACGCCCTCGCGATCGCAGGCGTCGAGCATGGCCCGGCTCATCGGGTTGTGCGCGCTGCGCAGTGCGTTGAAGCCCGCGGCCTTCAGCAGCTGGACGCGCCTCTCCTCGGCACGGGCGATCGTCGCCGCGCCCAGCACGCCGTTGTCCGAGTGGACGCAGGCGCCCCGCAGCTTCACGGGCTCTCCGTTGATCCGCAGCCCGCGCTGGGGGTCCAGCGACAGGCTGCGGATGCCGAACGTCTCCTCGGCGTCGTCGGTCACGGTGTGCCCGTCGACCAGGGAGACCGACGCGGTGTACAGAACCGGGCTGTCGACGCTCCACAGCGCCGGAGCCCGCACGAGGACTCGCTGGCGGACGACGGCCGGCTCGCCGGGCAGCACGGTGACCGGCGACGCGGCCGTCGCGACGACGGCGCCGGTGGCATCCCGGATCTCGGTCGCCACACGCCGGGAGGCGAGGCCCCGGCCGTCGTGCTCGACGGTCGTCGCCACCTCGACCACGGCGGCTTCGGCGTCCACGTCCCTGGTCGTGACGACGACGCCGTCGAGCGCGATGTGCACGAGGTCGGCGACGACCAGGTGGACGGGCCGATGGATGCCGGCGCCGGAGTACCAGCGGGAGTCCTGGTGGGCGCGGCAGACGACGCGCACCTCGTTGTCCTCGCCGTAGCGGAGGTGGGTGTCGAGGTCGACGGTGAAGTCGGTGTAGCCGGAGGCCCACTGGCCGGCCAGGCTGCCGTTCACGTAGACGCTGGCCGACCGGTAGACGCCCTCGAAGTCCAGGAGCACCCGTCTGTCGCGGTACTCCTCCGGCACGGGGAACGTCTTCCGGTACTCGTACACGCCGCTCGGCACATATCCGGTGCCGGAGCCGGCGGCCGGGTCGCGGTCACGTCCCAGTGCGGCGTCGTGCGGCAGGGTGACAGACCGCCATGGCTCGGCGACGCCGATCATCTCCAGGAAGAAGCTGGCGTGCGGCCGGGTCTCCCAGCCGTCGTCGAACGACATGCGTCTCATGACTCGTGCACCGAGAAGTCGGGCAGCTGCGGTTTCTCGACCGGCTTCGGCTCATCGATGGTCGCGCTGAACGAGTGCCGGCCGGAGCCGACGCCGACCGGCGCGGAACCGTCGGGAAGGGCGATCTCGGCCGTCGTGTTCGGCGGCACGGTGACGTCGAGGGAGAACTCCGTCCCGCCGTCGAGCGACCACGAGACCGCCGCCGTCCCGTACGGGGTCTCGTGGGTGGCGGCGGCCGACGTGATCCCCGGCCCGGGTCGCGGGGCGACGCGCAGCGCCCGGTATCCGGGCGCTCCGGGCGCCAGGCCGGCGACCGTGCGGTGCAGCCAGTCCGCCACCGCGCCGTAGGCGTAGTGGTTGAAGGACGTCATCTCGCCCTCGTTGATCGAGCCATCGGGCAGCATGGAGTCCCAGCGCTCCCAGACGGTCGTGGCGCCCATGGTCACCGGGTACAGCCACGACGGGTTCTCCCGCTGCAGCAGCAGCTCGTACGCGCTCGCGACGGCCCCGGCGTTCACCAGTGCGTCGGTGACGAACGGCGTGCCCAGGAATCCGGTGCCGATGTGCCAGCGGTCGTTCGCCACCTGCTCGGCGAGGAGCGCGCCGGCGTGCTCGCGCTGCTCCGGGAGGAGGAGATCGCACTCGAGCGCCAGGGCGTAGGCGGTCTGCGCCGGGTAGGCGAGGCGGCCGTTGGGCGAGACGAACTCGGCCCGGAAGCGCACTGTCACCCGATCGGCGAGCGCGCTGTACCGGCCGCCGTCGTGGCCGAGGACCTCGGCGGCCCGCGCCATGATCCGCGCCGAGCGGGCGAGGTAGGCGGTGGCCACGAGCGGCCACGGCGTGCGAGCGGCTCCCGGCTGGTCCGGCGGCGCGGCCGGGTCGAGCCAGTCGCCGAGCATGAACGGCACCCCGGCGAAGTCCAGCGCCTCCCCCGCGGCCGCCGTGAAGGCGTCCAGCCAGGCGGTCATGCTGGGCCACTGGTCGGTCAGGAGCTGCGCGTCGCCGTGCGTCTCGTACAAGGTCCACGGGACGACGACGGCCGCGTCGCCCCAGCCCGCCTCTGCCGACAGCGGGAACGGCATCAGCGGGATCCACGGCACGTACAGCGGCACCAGGCCGTCGAGGTCCTCGAGCTGCTCGACCGCGAGATCGGCCAACCAGGAGCGCAGCATGCCGGCGGTGTCGTAGAGGAACGCCGCCGTCGACACGAACGCCTCGAGGTCACCGGTCCAGCCCAGCCGCTCGTCGCGCTGCGGGCAGTCGGTGGGCAGGTCGACGAAGTTTCCGCGCATCCCCCAGACGACGTTCTCGTGCAGCTTCGTCACGTCGGGGTCGGAGCAGGTGAACGTGCCGGTGCGGCGGAGGTCGGTGTGCACGACGACGGCCTCGAGGTCGGCGGCACGCAGCTCGCCCGGCCATCCGTCGACCTCCGCGTAACGGAAGCCGTGGAAGGTGAACCGCGGCTCCCACGTCCGCGGCCCCGTGCCGTCCAGCACGATGACGTCGGTGGCGTCAGCCTTGCGCAACGGCCGCACCCCGAGCTCGCCGTGCTCGAGCACCTCGGCATGCCGAACGGTGATCTCGGTGCCGGCCGGGCCGTCGGGCAGCGAGAACCGGATCCGGCCCACCAGGTTCTGGCCGAAGTCGACCAGCGTCCTGCCCGACGGAGAGGTGATGATCTCCCGGACCGGGAGCGTCTGCGTGCGGCGCACCGGCGGCCCGCTCGGCGCGACCAGGGTCGCCGGGTCGAGCGGCCCGATCTCCACCGGCGTCCAGTCGCCGTCGTCGAAGCCCGCCGACGACCAGCCGGCGAGCTCGCGCCGGAAGTCGATCGTCTCGCCCTTGTAGATGTCGGCCCGCGTCTCGGGACCGATCGTCGAGCGCCACGCGCTGTCGGTGGTGACGACCGTGCGCGTGCCGTCCGGGTGGTCGACCTCCAGCTGCAGGAAGGCCCCGGTGCGGTCGCCGTACAGGTGCCGCTTGCCGGTGAATCCCAGGTGGCCGCGGTACCAGCCGTCGGCGAGGGTGACCCCCAGCGCGTGGGTGCCCTCGGACACCAGGTCGGTGACGTCGTAGGTCTGGTAGCGCAGTCGGTGCCGGTAGCTGGTCCAGCCGGGTGCGAGGACCTGGTCGCCCACCGCCGTCCCGTCGATCTCGGCCTCGTACACGCCGTGGGCCGTGGCGTAGAGCCGGGCGCCTGCCACCGGTTTGTCCAGCGTGAACTCGCGGCGCAGCAGGGTCACCGGCTCGCCGGCTCCCCCGGGCGCGGGCAGGAGCGGCTCGACCAGCTGGGCCTTCCAGTCGGAGGCGGCGAGCAGGCCCGCCTCGACGACCACGTCCTCGCTCCAGGCCGACGGCTCGGTGTTCCCTTCGCCCCACACGCGGACGCGCACTGTGCGCCGCTCGCGGCTGGTCAGCGGCGGCGCGCCCCAGGCGACGAGCACCGACTCGGCGGAGTCGATGCGACCCGACGACCAGTCGCCGATCTCCAGTTCGTAGGCGGCCTGCCGCCAGCCGGACAGGTCGGTGTCGATGACCCAGGACAGCCGCGGGGTCGTCTCGCCGATCCCGAGCGGCTCCCGATGGTGCTCGACGGTGACGGGCCGGACGGTCAGGTCGCTCACTTCAGGGCCTTTGCGAGGTAGTCGACGGAGAGCTGGACGACCGCGTCGATGTCCGCGCAGCCGTCGAAGATGTGCTCTGCGCCCTCGACGGGAACCAGCCGCGACTCCACGCCGGCGGACGTCAGGGCGGCGTGCAGCTGCTCGCTCTGGCTGAACGGCACCAGCCAGTCAGCGGTGCCGTGGACGAGCAGGAAGGGCGGCGCCTGCGGTGTCACGTGGGTGATGGGGCTCGCGTCGGCGCGTGTCACGGCGTCCGCCCCTCTGAGCAGGAAATCCTCCGGCGGGGTGGCGAACTCCGGCGGCAGCTTCTCGGCGATGTGCGGGGGTGGCGTCGCCCGCGGCATGGTCGTGAGGTCGGAGACGCCGTACCAGTCGACGGCGGCGTCGACCGCGCTCGACGTCCCCACGACGCCCTGGGAGCCCTCGAGGTCGGCCCGGTGGGCGGTCAGTGCGACCAGTGCCGCGAGGTGACCGCCCGCCGATTCGCCGGCCACGCCCACCCGGGACGCGTCGACGCCCAGGGCGTCCGCGTGCGCCCGCAGGTAGCGGACGGCGGCCTTCGCGTCGTGCAGCTGAGCGGGGAAAGGCGCCTCGAGGGCGTGCCGGTAGTCGATGGTCGCGACGGCGAGCCCGGCCTCCAGCAGCGCGTCGAACAGCTGGTCCGGACGCAGGGTCTCGGGCAGGTACCGGCGGTCGCCGCCCATCCAGGCCCCACCGTGGATCCAGACCACCAGCGGGCTCCTGGTCTCCTCGGAGGGCACCCAGAGATCCAGCTGCAGGGGGCGGTAGCCGACGGGCGCGGCGTAGGTCAGCCCGCTGTAGTGCAGGGCGCCGTCATCCCTGCGGAGCGGCTCGTGCGGCGGCAGGAACCGGGGCGGACCCGCCCATTCGGTGGTCACGTCGGTCACGAGAAGTCCTCCAGAACGTAGGTGTGCTCGCCCGCCGGGGCGGTGGACGTGGCGCCGTCGGGCAGGACGACCGATGCCTCCGTACCGGCCGGGACGACGACCCGCAGGTGCAGGGCGCCGCCCTCGATCCGCCAGGCCGACTCGATCCGGCCGTACGGGGACTCGAGGGCTGCCTCGGCGGACGTGAGCCCGCCGCCGGGACGCGGCCGTACCCGGAAGCGCCGGTAGGCGGGCTCGACCAGCTCGATGCCTGCGGTGTACCGGTGCAGGAACGAGATGACCGCGCCCTTGGAGTAGTGGTTGAGCGACTCGTACGGCACGCCGTCGGCCGAGACCCCGTTCCACCGCTCCCAGACCGTGGTCGCGCCGCGGTCGACCATGACCAGCCACGACGGCTCGCTGTCCTGCAGCAGCAGCTCGTAGGCGACGTCCAGGTGGCCGGCGTCCGCCAGCACCGGCAGCAGGTACGGGGTGGCCAGGAAGCCGGTGCCCAGGTGGGTGCCGGCCTTGCGGATCAGCTCGACGAGCCGGTCGGCCACCGCCGGCCGGAGCTCGTCGGGCACCAGGCCGAAGGCCAGCGCCCGCACGTGGTTGGCCTGGGTGTCGGTGGTGAGCCGGCCGTCGGCGTCGACGTACTCGGCCTGCCAGGCGGCCCGCGCGTTCGCGCTCAGCTCCGCGTACCGGGCGGCGTCCTCGTCCTTGCCGAGAAGCACCGCGATCCGCGCCATGAGGCCGGCGCAGTACGCGAAGTACGCCGTCGCCACCTCGCCCTTGTCCGCGGCGACGAACGCCCCGAAGTCGGGGATCTCCTGGCCCGGAACGAGCCACTCGCCCCAGTGGAAGCCGGTGTCGACCAGGTACCGCTCGTGCGGGGCCGCCTCCGGGCGGCGCGCCGCCCGGGCGGGATGCCGCTGGTCACGAGCCATCCGCTCGTAGCGGTCCAGCCAGCGGACCATCGTCGGCCACAGCTCGTCCAGGACCTCGACGTCGCCGTACGCGCGGTAGAGCTCCCACGGCACGGTCACCGCGGCGTCGCCCCAGCCGGCCGACCCGTTGAGGAAGGCGATCGGGCCCTCCCGACCCTCGGCCCGGGTGCTCGGGCTCAGGTTCGCGATCGTGCCGTCGGGCCACTGGTCGACGGCGACGTCGCGCAGCCACTTCAGCGAGAAACCGGCGACGTCGAAGAGGAAGGCAGCGGTGGGCACGAACAGCTGCCAGTCGCCCACCCACGGGCCCCGCTCGCGGTGCGGGCAGTCGGTCGGCACGTCGCAGGCGTTGTCCCGCAGGCTCCACACGGCGGCCTCGTGGAAGCGGTCGATGCGCTCGTCGCTGGAGGAGAACCAGCCGGTGCGCCGCAGGTCGGTGTGGACGACGACGCCGCGGACGTCGTCCTGCGTCAGGTCGTCGGGGTGGCCCTCGATGCGCACGTACTGGAAGCCGTGCGTCGTCCGCCGGGGTTCGAAGACCTCGCCCGGCACGCCGAACGAGACCACCGAGTCGACCTGGCCGGCCGGCAACGGCTCGGGCAGGAACGGCACCGCGGGCTTCAGGTGGTCGGTCGTGACGTCGGCGTCGGGCCCCAGCCACTCGCCGTGGGTGAGCGTGACCGTGGTGCCGGCCGGACCCAGATCGGTCAACCGCACCCAGCCGTTGATGTTCTGGCCGAGGTCGACGATCTGCCGGTGCTCGTCGAGGCGGGTGACCGAGACCGGCACCAGCTCCTCGACCCGACGCACGGGTGGCGCGGGCGAGTCGACCAGCCCGGCGAAGCCGTGCTCGACGATCGCGACGTCGTCCCAGTGCTCGTCGTCGAAGCCGGGGGCGTCCCAGCCACGCTCGAGGCGGGTGAGGTCCCAGCGCTCGCCGGCGATCAGGTCGGCGGCGGCGACGTGGCCGGTGCTGCTGCGCCAGCCGGGACCGGTGCCGACGACGGTCCCGCTGCCGTCGTCGTGCGTCAGATGCAGCTGGGCGAGGACCGCCAGCCGGTCGCCCCACTGCCCGGCGGCCCGGGTGACGCCCGTCTGCCCGCGGAACCAGCCGTCGGCCAGGATCACGGCGAGCGCGTTGCGTCCGGTCGCGACCGAGGCAGTGACGTCGATCGTCTGCACCTGCAGCCGGACGTCGTACTGGGTCCAGCCCGGCGTCAGCTCCGCGTCCCCCACGCGGTCGCCGTTGAGGAACGCCTCGTAGATGCCCTGGGCGGTCGCGTGCAGGCGCGCCGACACCACCGGCCGGTCCACGTCGAACTCGAACCGCAGCAGCGCAGCAGGCCGCTCCCCCGCCGGTCCGTCCGGCATGACGCCGGGCTCCACCCAGGAGGCGTCCCAGTCCTCCGCCCAGAGCAGCCCGGTCTCGAACCAGGCCGGCTCCGACAGCGAGGTCTCCCCGAGGTCGGTGCGCACCTGCACCCGCCACTCGACCGGCTGCGAGGAGGCCAGCGGCGGTCCGGCGTACGGCACGAGCAGCTGCTGATGGCTCTCGACCCAGCCGGTGTCCCAGCCGCTGTCGGTGGTGATCCGGTAGGCCTGCTGTTCGCGCGCACCATCGGGCAGTCGCCAGGAGAGGCGCGGTGCCGTCGTCCGGATCCCGAGCGCCTGGTGGAGGTGCTCCACCCGCAGACCGTGCGGAACGGTCACAACGCCACCGTGGTCGAGGCGGCGGGGCGTCCGGCGCTGGGTCCGGTGGCGAGGGTCAGCTCCCCGGGTTCGACGGCCCAGCCGCCGTCCCAGTGCCGCAGCGCGCGCGGCGAGATCTCGACGGGCACCTCCACGGTCTCGCCGGGCCGCGCGGTCACGACGGCGAACCCGGCCAGCCAGCGCACCGGGCGCTCGACCCCGGAGTCGGGGCGGGACGCGTACACCTGCACGACCTGCTTGCCCGCGCGGTCGCCGGTGTTGCGCAGCCGCACCGTCGCAGAGGTGGCGTCCGTCGCCTCGATCGACTCCCAGGCCCAGGTCGTGTAGCCGAGGCCGTGGCCGAACCAGAACGCCGGCTCGGTGCCGTCGCGGAGGTATGCCCGGTGACCGATGTGCAGACCCTCGGCGTACTCCAGCCGGCCGTCGGCGGGGGTCACGTCCAGCACCGGGACGTCGGCCATCCCGGTGGGCCAGGTCGTGGGCAGCCGGCCGCCGGGCTCGGCGGCGCCGAGCAGGACGTCGGCCAGCGCGTTGCCGAACTCCATGCCGGGGAACCACGAGACCAGGACGGCGGACACGTCGTCCCGCCACGGCAGCTCCACCGGGGAGCCGGAGTTGACGACCACCACGGTGCGCGGGTTGGCAGCGGCCACTGCCCGAACCAGCTCGTCCTGCCGCCCCGGGAGGGTCAGCGTGGTGCGGTCGAAGCCCTCGCTCTCCACCGTGTCGGAGGTACCGACGACGACCACCGCGACGTCACTGGTGCGCGCCAGCTCGACGGCGTGCGCCAGCTCCTCGTCGGCCGGGCGCGTGGGCGCCCCCACCACGAAGCCGACCCGGAAGATGAAGCCGTTCTCGGGCCAGCGGTAGCGGATCGCCACGTCGACCCGCTGTCCGGAGCGCAGCGGGGCGGAGGTCGCGTGCTGCGGCGGCGACTGGAACATCTGGTGGACGTCGAAGACCTCCGGGTCCTCGGTCTCGTCCAGCACGGTCTCGCCGTCCAGGGCGAGCGCGACCCTGCCCAGACCCACGACGCCGAGTCGCCAGTCGCCGTCCTCGTCGGGCACGAAGCCGGTGCGCACCTCGAGCTGGGTGGCGCCGTCGGGAACGCTGTCGAGCAACCGGATGATCGTGGCGGTGCCGGCCGGCTGCTCGGCGACCGTCGCGCCGTCGGCGTCCAGCCAGCGCAGCGTGACCGCGGCGTCGTCCCCTCCGGCCAGCTCGTCTGCCCGCGCGGCCCGCAACGACTCCGACAGCGTCGCGCCGACGGCCGTGACCACCTCGGCCCGGCCGTCCAGCGCCGCGCGGATGCCGGCGAACGGCGTGATGACGTAGGGCAGCGGCACGCTGGCCGAGCCGCCGCCGAGGGCGCGGGCGTCCTTGGCCCCCGGGCCCACGACCGCCACCCGCTGCAGGCGGTCGGTCGCCAGCGGCAGGACGCCGTCGTTGCGCAGGAGTACGGCGGCCGCCGCAGCCGCCTCGCGGCCCAACGGCGCGGCGTCCTCGATCCGGCCGGCGGCCGGCTTGCGGTCCCTTACCCCGATCCCGTCGAGCGCGCCCGCGCGCGCCGCCAGCCGCAGGATGCGGCGCACCTTCTCGTCGATCGCCGCCTCGGACACCCGGCCGTCGCGGACCGCCTCGACCAGCGGTTCGCGCCACTGCGCCTCGGGCCCGGGCATGGTCAGATCCAGCGCGGCCCGCGCCGCCGGCTCCCCGTGGTACGTGGCACCCCAGTCGGAGACGACGACGCCGTCGAAGCCCCACTCGCCCTTGAGCGGCTCGGCGAGCAGGTCGTTCTCGGTCATCGGTGTGCCGTTCACGCCGTTGTAGGCGGCCATGACCATCCACGGCTGCGCGTCGGAGACCACCGCTTCGAACGGGGCCAGGTACAGCTCGCGCAGCGTCCGCTCGTCCACCCGGCTGTCGACGGTGAAGCGGTCGGTCTCGGCGTCGTTGGCGACGTAGTGCTTGGGACATGCGCCGATCCCTCGCTCCTGGACGCCGCGCACGTAGGCGGTCGCGAGCCGGCCCGACAGCAGTGGGTCCTCGGAGAAGCACTCGAAGTGCCGGCCGCCCAGCGGCGAGCGGTGCAGATTGATGGTGGGCCCGAGGACGACGTCGACTCCTTTGCGCACCGCCTCGGCGGCGAGCCGGCCGCCGATCCGGTGCAGCAGCTCCTCGTCCCACGTGGCTGCCATCGCCGATCCCGAGGGGAACGCGGCGGACGGCTCCAGCTCGGTGTCCGTGCCGCCGCGAACGCCCACCGGCCCGTCCGAGACGGTCAGCGGGCGCAGGCCGATCTCCGGAGCCGCCTCGAGCGTCCACGCGCCCGCGCCCGAGAGAAGTCGGACCTTCGTCTCCAGGTCGAGCTTCCCCAGAAGAGCGTCGAGGTCGGCATCGGACGAGGACATGGTTCTCCCAGGGATCGGCGGTGCGGGGCTCAGAGCGCGGGGACGCGCTCGGCGTGGTGGCAGGCGGTCAGCGTCCGGTGCACCAGCCGCAGGGGCGGCCGCTCGGCGACGCAGACGTCGGTGGCCAGCGGGCAGCGAGGCACGAAGGGGCAGCCGGACGCGCCCGGGTTGGCGGCGCCGGCGGTGCCGACGCCGAGTGCTTCGCGGGCGGCGCGGCGGGCGGCCTGCTCGGCCGGGCGAGGCACGGGTGCGGCGGCGGTCAGCGCCACCGTGTACGGGTGCCGGGACTCCGAGTTCACCGCCTCGACCGGGCCGGTCTCCATGATCTGCCCGCGGTAGAGCACGACCGTGCGCTGGGCCAGGAACCGCACGACACCGAGGTCGTGGGCGATGAACATGAAGGCCAGCCCGCGCTGGTCGCGGAGGTCGGCCAGCAGGTTGAGCACCTGCGCCTGGGTGGACAGGTCCAGGGCCGAGACCGGCTCGTCGAGGACGACGACCTTCGGGTCGCAGACCAGGGCCCGGGCGATGGCGATGCGCTGCCGCTGGCCGCCGGAGAACTGCGCCGGGTACCGGTCGGCGGCATCAGCGGGCAGTCCCACCGACTCGAGGCCGGCCCGCGCCTTCGCCAGCGCCTCCGGGCCCTTGATGCCCATCAGCCGCAGCGGCTCGACCAGGGTCTGCCCGATGCTGCGCGCCGGGTTGAGCGAGGAGTACGGGTCCTGGAAGACCACCCGCAGGTCGGCGACCTGGGTGCTGCGCTGCTTGAGCGACATCGAGGTGATGTCCCGCCCGTGCAGCTTGACGGTGCCCGACGTCGGCGGCTGCAGGCCGAGCACGGCCTTGCCGATCGTCGACTTGCCCGAACCGGACTCCCCGACCACGCCGAGCGTCTCGCCCGGGGCGATGTCGAAGCTGACCCCGTCGACCGCCGGTGGGGTGTTGCGGGCCTTGCGTCCGGAGCCGTATCGGACGACGAGATCGCGGACCTCCAGCACAGGCGTACCGAGCCGGGCTTCGGTCGCCGTCGGGGCAGGGGCGGTCATGACGGCACTCCAGCGGTGGTCTCGGCGCCGACGGCCTCGGCGTCCCAGGTGACGTTCTGGTGGGCGAGCTCTTCGACCCGGATGCACAGAACCGAGCCGTCCCCGTGCGCGGGCAGCGACACGAACGGCACCGCGCACTGCTCCTGCGCGAACCGGCACCGGGCGGCGAAGCGGCAGCCGGTGGGCCAGGATCCGGGCGGGGGGACGGTGCCCGGGATGGACGCCAGCCGCACGGGCACGGGTTCCCCCTCCGGCACGTGCGGGTTCGCACCCAGCAGCGCCATCGTGTACGGGTGCGCCGCGTCGTCGAGGACGGCGGCCGCGGTGCCGGACTCGACGACCTCGCCGGCGTACATCACGGCCACGTCGTCGCAGATGTCGGCGACCACGCCCAGGTCGTGGCTGACGATGACGATCGACAGGCCGGTGTCTCGGACCAGGGCACGCAGCAGGCTGAGGATCTCGGCCTGAACGGTGACGTCGAGGGCCGTCGTCGGCTCGTCGGCGATGAGGAGCTTCGGCTGACCGGTGAGAGCGAGTGCGATGCAGACCCGCTGGGCCATGCCACCCGACAGCTGGTGCGGGTAGGACTTCAGCACCCGGTCGGCGTCGACGATGCCGACCTGGCGCAGCAGTTCGGCCGCGATCTTCTTCGCCTCCGACCGGCCGACACCGCGGAAGCGACGGATCGGCTGGGTGAGCTGGTACGCGATGGAGAACATCGGGTCGAGAGCCACCATGGGCTCCTGGGAGATCATTGCGATCTCCTTGCCCCGGACGTCGTTGAGCCTGCTCTCCGGCAGACCCACCAGTTCCCGGCCCTGCCAGAGGATCGACCCCCCGGACACATTCACCCCGTCGGGCAGCAGGCCGAGCAGCGAGCGGGCCGTCATCGTCTTGCCGCAGCCGGACTCGCCGACCAGCCCCAGCACCTGGCCGGCGCCGAGCGCGAAGGAGACATCGGTGACCAGCGGCGGCCCGTCGTCCACGGACACCGACAGGTCGCGGACCTCGAGGACGGCTCCTGGATCGGCCGGCTCCGCCGTTCTGGAGGCCACGACGCGGACCCGGCGCCTGGGCTGGATCTTCTCCTTCGCCGCCTTGCCGGCGATGGTGTCGGCGAGCTCGTTGACCGCCACCACGGTGAGGGCGAGGACCAGGCCGGTGGGCACGAGCATCCACGGGGCGTCGTAGATGTGCTGCGACGCCGTCTGGATCATGGTGCCCCAGCTGGGTGCCGGCTCCGCCGGGCCGAACCCGAGGAAGGCCAGGCCCGAGAGGATGAGCAGACCGATGCCGAACAGCTGGGCGGCCTGGACGGCGATGACCGTGGCCAAGGCAGGGAGCACGTGGCGGACGTTGACCGCCAGCGAGCCGAGGCCGTTCACCCGGGCCGCGTCGACGTAGAGGCGCTGCCGCACCGACTGGGCGACGCCCAGCAGGACCCGGTACGTGGCCGCGGAGATCATGACGCCGAGGATCGCCATGACCCAGTAGATCTTGACGCCGATGACGCCGATGACTGCGAGCAGCAGGATCGTCGAGGGCAGAGCCATCAGCACCTCGGTGAGCCGGCTGATGACCCGCTCGACCCGCTGGCCCCGCTCGGCCGCGATCAGCGCCAGCGGGACGCCGATGCCGAACGCCACGAGGACGGTGAGCGAGGAGGCGAGCAGCGGCTGGGCGCCGGCCGAGAAGATGCGCGAGAGCAGGTCGCGACCGTTGGGGTCGGTGCCCAGCCAGTGCGCGCCGGTGGGGCCCTGGAGCCGGTTGGCGAGGTCCTGGTCGGCCACGCCGTAGGGGCGCCACAGCGGAGCCGTGAACGAGGCCACGACCAGGAAGACCAGCCAGAAGACGCTCAGCGCGGTACCGGGCCGGCGGAGGAGCGAGGGAAAGCCGCGGCGGCGACGCGTGGGGGGAGTGGGCTCGGTGGAGACCTCGTCCGCAGCGTCCAGGGGCAACACGCTCATGCTGTCCGAACCTTCGGGTCCAGCGCCGCGACCACGAACTCGAGCAACAGGTTCGTGAGCACGACGACGACAGTGGCGATGACGACCACGCCGACAAGTGCGGGCAGGTCGTGGGAGCTGGAGGCGGCCTGGCTGGCCTGGCCGAGCCCGGGAAGGGCGAAGAGGTTCTCGATGATCACCGAGCCGCCGAACAGGGCGATGAACTGGATGCCCAGCACCGAGACCACCGGCACGCTGGCGAACCGCAGGGCGTGCAGGTAGCGGATCCGCCAGGCCGGCGTGCCCAGGGCGCGCAGGGTGCGGATGTGCTCCTGGCGCAGGGCTTCCCGCATGCCGGCGGCGGCGGTGCGGGCGATGATCGCCGCCCCGCCCACCGCCAGGGTGAGGACCGGCAGCAGCAGGCTGGTGAACCAGCCGACCGGATCGTCGGAGAAGCGCGTGTAGCCGGTGGCGGGCAGCCACCCGAACTGCAGGGAGAGCACGTAGACCAGCAGGATGCCGACCCAGAAGGCCGGGAGGGAGAGCGCAACCCCACTGCTGGAGGTGATGAACCGGCCGAAGCGACCCCCGCGGACGGCGGCGGTCACGCCGAGGACGATGCCCACCACGCCGGAGAGCAGCGTGGCGAACAGTGCGATGAATCCGGTGACCGGCAGCCGCGAGGCGAGGTCGGCGCCGATGTCCTTGTTGTCGATGAGCGAGGTGCCGAAGTCGAGGCGCACCAGCCGGCCGAGGTAGTCGGCGAACTGCTTCCACAGTGGCTGGTCCCAGCCGAGCTGGTGGTTGTACTGAGCGATCTGCGCAGCGGTCCCGCTGGCGCCGGCCTTGATGGCGCCCGGGCTGCCGGGGGTGGCGTGCACCAGCAGGAAGCTGATGAGGACGGCGGCCAGCACGGTGCCGATGGCCAGGGCGAGCCGTCGGGCGACGTAGGCGAGCATGCGGATCCCTCGGTCGTGGTGTGTGGGCCGGTCAGCCGGTGGCGGCGGGGTGCGCCGCCAACCGGCCGATCAGGGAACCGGGGTCAGCTGGCCGGCTTGACGCTGGAGAGCACGAGGAAGTTGTTCGTGCCCGCCCACGCCGGTTCGGTGACCTCGCTCTTGTTGTAACCGGTGTACGTGAAGTCCTCGTACACCGGGAGGAACCAGCCGTCGTTGGTGATGGCGGCGTTGAGCGCCTTCAGCGCCCCCTGCTGCGCGTCCCCCTTGGCACCGAGGGCGGCGCCCAGGTTCTGCTCGATGTTCGGGTCGGTGGCGTGCTGCAGGTTGGCGAAGCCGTTGTAGATGACTCCCGCCACGAACCCGGCCGGGTTGCTGCCCACCGCGAAGCCCCCGAAGCCGAGCGGCTGGGTCACCGCGGCGGCGAAGATCTGGTCCGTGGAGGTGGCCGAGATGAAGTTCAGCGTGACGCCGATCTTCTTCCACTGGTCCTGCAGCGCCAGCTCGTCGGGCGTCGGCTGACCGCCGACGGTCAGGTCGATCTTCAGGTCCGGGAAGCCGGCGTCGGCCAGCATCTTCTTGGCCTTGTCCGCGTCGTAGGCGTACTTCTGGTTCAGCGAGGCGTCGAAGCCAGGGCTGTCGGACGGGAAGAGCTGCGCCGTCGCCTTCGAACCCGGGTGCAGGCTCTTGACCAGTGCGTCGCGGTCGGTGCCGTAGCTCAGCGCCAGCCGGACGTTGGGGTCCTTGAACGCGGGGTTGGTGCTGCCCAGCTTGTCGAAGACCGGGAAGCCGACGATCGAGCCACCGACCTTGGTGACGGTCTGCTTGGACTGGACCAGGTCGAGGGTCGTCTGGTCGATCTGGCTCGCGACGTCGGCCTGACCGGACACGAGCGCGTTCGCCAGGGCCTGAGGGTCGGTGATCACCTTGACGGTGAGGTGGTCGTAGGACCATTCACCGGCGTTGGCACTCTTGGTGTTCTTGTCCAAGGTGTAGGTGCTGCCCTTGGTGGTCTTGCCGGCGTTCAGCGTGTACGGGCCGGAACCGTCGGGCTTGGAGGCCAGGGACTCGGGGTCGGCGAGGCCGTCCGGTCCCACGATGACGCCGGCCGTGTCGGCCAGGTTGTTCTCCGGGGCCGCCTGCGGGGCCTTCCAGGTGATGACGACGGTCTGCGCGTCGGGCGCGGAGACGTCGGTGATCTCGCTGGCACCGCCGGGCGCGATCTGCCCGTACGCCGCTTTCTTCGTGTCGGTGCGTCGGTCGAGGTTCGCCTTGACGACGCTCGAGTCGAGCTTCTTGCCGTCGGCGAAGGTGACGCCGTCCTTCAGGGTCAGCGTCGTCTGCAGGTTGTCGGGGCTGTTCTGGAACTTGCTGACCAGGTCCGGCTGCGCCTTGCCGTCCGTGTCCGTCGCGAACAGCGCGTCGTACATCGTGGCGAAGAACTGGTACTGCCCCTGGGAGTAGAGCAGCGGGTCGTAGCCGTTCGGCGCGGCGTCGGCATTGAGCGCAAAGGTGAGGGTGTCGCTGGCGCTCTGGCTGCTGCTGCCGCCGCTCCCACCGCCACAGGCGGCGAGGGACGCCGCGGTCGCGACCGCGAGCACCGCCGTACCGCTGGCCTTGAATCGATTCATGATCTGGTGGCTCCTTCGCCGTCAAACGGAGGGGTCGGGGGTGGGCCGTCCTGGCCGGGCCGATGCAGGGAGCGCGGCTTGGCGGCAACGATGCGGTCGACGTCACAGCGACGTCAGGCACAATGCCAACCAATGGAAAACATCTGTGGCGCGCGCCTCATCCTGAACGGCAGATGACCCGACCATGACCGAGGTGTCTCCCGAACCCGCTCGCATCCGCGGCCGGCGCCCACCCCAGGGTGACCCCGTGGTCGACCGGGCGTTCGCACTGCTGGCCGCCTTCGATGCGGGCCACCGTTCGCTCAGCCTGGGCGAGCTGAGCCGGCGCAGCGGCATCCCGACCAGCTCGACGCTGCGGCTGGCCGGCCGGCTGCAGGCCTGGGGTGCGCTGGAGCGGGACGCCGACGGGCGGTTCACCGTGGGCCTCCGGCTCTGGGAGGTGGCGTCGCTCGCACCGCGCGCGCAGGGCCTCAAGCAGGTCGCGCTGCCGTTCATGGGCGACCTCGAGGAGGTCACCCGCCAGCATGTGCTGCTCGCCGTACGGGAGGGCACCGAGGCGGTGATGGTCGAACGGCTGTCCGCGCACGGCGCGATGGCGGTCCTGTACGACGTCGGAGGCCGGCTGCCGCTGCACTCCACGGGGGTGGGGCTGGTGCTGTTGGCCTATGCGGCACCGGAGTTCCAGGAGGACGTCCTGTCCCGGCCGCTCGTGCAGCTGCCGGAGAAGGTGGCCCTGTCGTCCGCGGCGCTGCGGCGGACCCTCTCGGAGGTCCGCCGCGAGGAGCTGGCGACCATCCGGCGGCGATCACCGCAGCCGCTGGTCAGCGTGGCCGCCCCGATCTTCGGCGCCGACGACAAGGTCGCAGCGGCGCTGTCGGTGGTCGTGCCGCAGGAGAACGCCGAGCCCCGACTCCTCGGGCCCGCCGTCCGCACGGCTGCCCGCTCGATCTCCCGGGGCCTCGGAGCGCGGAGATCCATCGGTCACACGGGAGCACTCACGGGCCCCTGAGTCGTGTGCCGCTCAATGGCACGGCTCTGTGGGCGGCGCCACGGGTCGGCGACCCTCGCGGTTGCGGCTCGTGGCGGGAGATCAGAGGGCCCCGCCGCGAGCCGCGTCTGTCGGCCCCCGTGTCGAGGAGCCCGCGTGCCCATCCACCCCAGCCAGGCGTCGAAGTTCCACCTCCTGGAGGGCATCGAGTCCTTCGAGAAGGGCCTCGCCGACCCGGCGACCCGGGCACGCATGGACCAGTTCATGTCCATCACCGACGCACCCGCTCCGCCCGCGGTAGACATCCGCAACGACGCCGCCTCCGGCCCGCACGGGCGCGTTCCCGTGCGCATCTACACCCCGCCCGGCGGTGGCGCGGGCCGCCCCTGCCTCGTCTGGCTGCACGGCGGCGCCTTCCGGATGGGCGACCTGAACATGCCCGAGGCCGACTGGACGGCCCGCCAGATCTGCGCCCGGGCGGGCGCCGTCGTGGTCAGCGTCGACTACCGGCTCTGCGTCGGCGGCACCACCTACCCGGTGCCGCACGACGACTCGGTGGCCGCGATCCGGTGGGTCCGGCTCAACGCCGACTGCCTCGGCGTCGACCCCGCCCGCATCTCCGTCGGTGGCGGCAGCGCCGGCGGCAACCTCGCCACGGGCGCCGTCCTCCGGCTGCGGGACGACGACAGCTGGGTGCCGGCCGCGCTGCTGCTGGCCTACACGACGTTCCACGCCGTCGTGCCGCCGCCGTCGCCGTCCCTCGCTCCCCTGCTCGAGGAGGTCCCGCGGCTGCTCCGCTTCCTGCCGGAGGACCGGCGGGGCATCACCGAGAACTACCTCGGCGGGCCGAGCAGCCTCGCCGACGGCTACGCGATGCCGGCGAACGCCGTTCTCGAGGGTCTGTGCCCCGTCGTGCTGCTGAACTCCGAGTACGACGACCTGCGGGCCTCCGCCGAGCTCTTCGCGGGCCAGCTCGCGGTGGCCGGGGTCGACGTCCGCCAGGTCCTGGTCCCCGGCATGCTGCACGGCTTCCTCAACCTGCACGCCGGAATCCAGCCGGTCGACCGGGCTCTGGCTCTGATGGCCGACGTAGTCGCCGGCGATCGGGTCCGCGTCACGGCCTGAGGGCGTCGTCCGTCACCGGGGTGCAGACGTAGTCCTCCACGAGGGACCACGGGCCGTCCTGCACGGACATCTCGTTGCGCCAGAGCACGGTCGACCCGTCCAGCTGCCATGTCAGGCGGATGCGCACCGGGGGCTCCCCGACGGATTCGAAGACCAGCCGGTCGCCGTCGATCCGGCCACGCATCACCTCGGCGTGCCCGTACACGTCGGCGACCGTCGCCCGGTACTCGCCGTCCGCCGGACTCCATCCCGCCACCCAGTGCAGCTGCCACGTGAGCACGTGCTCACCGTCGAGCAGGTACTGGTCCTGCTCGTAGTGGCCGACGACCCAGCGACCGTCCTGGATCACCTCGTGCCGGCCCCGCCCCTGGGCGGTCATCGCCGGCGTACCGGGACCCATCCCGCCCTCGCGGATCGTGCCGGTCCAGTTCGTGTCCACGTGGAAGCGGCGCAGGGCGGCCATCTCCGCGCCGGGAGGCGGCGGCAGGGGCACGGTCATGACGTGGAACTCTCCGCGGACGCCGCCGCCCGGAAGGCGTCGAAGGACCGGCTCATGCCGTCGGCGAGCACCCGCAGGTCGGACACCGATCCGTCGGCCTGCGCCGAGACCGCGAAGTCCCCGGCGTAGGACAGGGCGGCGACGCCGAGGCCGACGTGCTGGACGAGGGGCGCGACGGGGACCGCTTCGAGCAGCCGGGCACCGGCCAGCCACAGCGGCGCCGCCGGCCCCGGGACGTCGGTGACGAACAGATTGACCCGGGTGCCGCCGAAGCGTCGCATCCACCGCATGCCGACGCGGGCGAGGGGCACCGGCAGGTGCATCACGTCGGTGATGTCGGGCGCCCCCGCGTACAGCCGCCGCTTCGCGCTGCTCGTGGCGGCGTTGACCACCCCCAGCCGTCGCAGTGGATCCGGCTCCGCCACGGGCAGGTCGACGAGCATGATGCCGCTGGCCTGCCCACCGGCTCCGGTCGCCGCCGGCACGGACGCTCGGATCCGCAGGACGTCGACGTCCTCCCCGCGTGCCCGGAGCAGCTCGCGCAGGCCACCGGCCACAGCAGCGAGCAGCAGGTCGTTGACCGTGACTCCGAGGGCGTGGCCGGTCCGGCGCAGCTCGTCGAGCGGCCGCCGGACGACCACCAGCCGACGGTCGGGTCCGACCCGTCGCGGCAGGGACGTCTCCGACGTCCGGGTCCTCAGGTCCGAGGACGCGTCGCGGGCCTGGGCGGCGAGATCCCGCAGTCGGGTGAGCGTGGCTGTGCTGGGCAGCCGGGCGCGCCGGAGCGCGGCGCCGGTCCGGTCCCAACGGTCCCGGAGCAGCTCGCGGTGGGTCGGCAGCGGGGTCGCCGGGGGCAGTGGGGCCGCCGGGCCCGGTCCCTCCTCCGCCCCGTCGAGGAGCGAGCCGGCCAGTGCGACACCCGCCATGCCGTCGGCGGCGACGTGGTGGACGACGACGAGTACGGCGAACCGCCGGCCGGGGAGGCCGTCGACCACCTCGGCCCGCCACAGCGGCCGGTCGAGCGGCAGCGGCCGGACGATCCGGTTCGCGGCCCAGTCCGCCAGCTCCGCACCCGCCGGCAGCGTCGCGGCCCCGAGGTGCTGGTCGGGGTCGAACGCCGGGTCGGGCGCCCAGACGGGCATGCCCTCGCCGAGGCGGGTCCAGACCACCCGCCGGCGCAGTGCCGCGACCCGGGACGCGCGGACGGCGAGTTCGTGGCGGATCCGCGGCACGTCCACCGAACCGTCGGCCAGGAGGAAGGGTGCCGCGTCGAACACCCCCAGCAGGGCGATCTGGAACGGCGTGCACTCGTCGGCCACCCAGGCGTTGACCAGCTCGTCCATGCGGAGTGGGGTCAACGGCATGAGCGCACCGTGCCGGACGTTCCAGCCGTCCGGCCAGGGACCAACGCCCCGTGCAGGCAGGCACCTTGGTTGCCGTTCAATGGCACCGGCGTAGGACCGGTGACCCCGGTCACCGATGCTCGACGCAGTCACCGATGACCCGACCCGGGGAGACCTGATGAGCTTCGAGTACCTGATCGACCCCGCGAAGGGCCCGCAGTGGAAGGGCATCCTCCCCGGCAAGCCGCAGCCGTACGTGCTGCGCAGGGGCGAGGGCGAGCACGCGATGCTGTTCACCGATCTGTTCACCGTGCTGCTGTCCGGTGACGAGACGGAGAACCAGTTCGGGATCATCGTCAGCGACTCCCCCGCCGGCGACATCATCCCGACGCACTCGCACAACGAGACCCACGAGACGTTCTACGTGCTCGAGGGCACGGTGCGCCTCTACTACCAGGACGCCGAGGGCGCCAAGCACTCCGAGCTGCTGAACACCGGCGACTTCGGGTACGTACCGGCCGGCTTCGCGCACGCCTACAGGATCGAGGAGGCGGCGCGCCTGATGGGCACGCTGTCCGGCGGCTTCGAGCGGTTCTTCCAGCACATGGGCACCGAGACCGACCACCCGACCAAGGACCAGCCGCCGTTCATCCCGGACTTCCCGCGGATGGGGGCCGCCGCGCAGCAGCACAACATGCAGTTCCTGCAGGGCTTCGACTGGTCGGACGCCGGCGAGTGACCGGCGCGGCGCTCCCCCTGCCGCCGCCCGCGCACGAGCTGCCGCTGCCGGCTGCGCATCCCGGTGACGGCGGTGTCCGCTTGCTGCTCGGCGTGCCGTACGCGGCGACCCGCGGCATCCGGCCGCTGGAGCTCGACCTCGTACTGCCGGACGGCGACGGGCCGTTCCCGGTCGTGGTGTTCCTGCACGGCGGCGGCTGGCAGGTGGGCAGCCGGCACAGCGCTGGCCCGGGGTACCGCGGCGTCCGTCCGACGCCGTTCGAGCGGGTCGCGCAGGCGGGGATCGCGGTCGCGAGCATCGACTACCGGCTCTCCGGGGAGGCGGTCTGGCCGGCGCAGCTGCACGACGTGAAGGCCGCCGTCCGCTGGCTGCGCGCCCGCGCCTCGGAGATCGGCATCGACGGCGACCGCATCGCGGCGTGGGGCGAGTCCGCCGGCGGCCACCTCGCCGCGCTGCTCGGCCTGGTCACCGATCCCGCGCTGGAGGGGGACGTGGGGATCACCGGTCCGTCGAGCGCCGTGTCGGCGGTGGCGGCCTGGTACGCGCCGAGCGACGTCGCGGCCGTCGCCACCGACACCGGGCTGGACCCGTTGGACCCCACGACTCGCGAGAACCGGCTGCTGGGCGCCCCGGCGCCGCAGGTGCCCGAGCTCGCCGCGCAGGCGAGCCCGATCAGCCACGTGTCCCCTGGCGCGCCACCGTTCCTGCTGCTGCACGGGGCCGCCGACCGGTTCATCCCGCCGGTGCAGAGCGAGCGGCTGCACGCGGCGCTGGTCCAGTTCGGCGTCGACGCCGAGCTGGAGTTGCTCGACGGCGCCGACCACATGTGGAACGGCTCCTCCAAGGCCCCCGAGCAGGCCCTCGACCGCACGATCGACTTCCTCCGACGCACGCTCGCCGCCCGACCGACGAAGGACCCGACATGAGGCTCGTGGGCATCCGCCGCGCCGGCGGACCGGTGCAGGTCGCGGCGCTGTCCGACGACGGCGCGCGGGTGACCGTCGTCGCCGGGCTGGAGGAGTTCTGGGCCGACGCGGCCGGATTCCTCTCGCGCGAGCCCGCCGGCGACACCGTCGCCGCTGACCGTGTGGAGTTCGTGCCGCCGGTGCTGCCCGGCGCGCGGGTCATCTGCATCGGGCTGAACTACCTCAAGCACGTCGCGGAGGGCAGCTTCTCGGAGGAGGGCGTGCCGCCGTACCCGACGCTGTTCGCGCGGTGGACCCGGTCGCTGACCGTCGACGGCGCCGAGGTGCCGGTACCGGCGAACGAGGACGGCATCGACTGGGAGGGCGAGGTGATGGCCTACGTCGGCTCGCCCCTGGTCGACGCCACCCCCGACGAGGCGCTGGCCGCCGTCGTCGGCTACTCCACCTTCAACGACCTCACCTCTCGGCGGGCCCAGAAGCTCACCTCGCAGTGGATCCTCGGCAAGAACGGCGACAACTCGGGACCGCTCGGACCGTTGGTACCCGCCGCCGAGGTCGGCGACCTGCGCGACGGCCTGCACGTGCAGACCCGGGTCAACGGCAAGGTCGTCCAGGACGGGCGCACCGACGAGATGGTCTACACGGTCGGCGACACCCTCGCGCTGATCTCGCAGACGTTCACCCTGCGACCGGGCGACCTGCTCGCGACCGGAACGCCCTCGGGCGTCGGCTACGCGCGGACGCCTCCGTGGCTGCTCCAACCCGGCGATGTCGTGGAGGTGGAGGTCGACCGGCTCGGCGTGCTGACCAACCGCGTCGTCGGCAACGAGGCGAGGAAGGCCTGATGTCCGGGGAGTTCCGCCAGTACCTGTTCCCGCACGGCCACCCGCGGGTGGCCGAGGTGCGCGGCATGGACCCGTACACGTACGGAGAGTTCTCCCGCACGCCCGGCACGTTCACCGGCGGCCTGGTCGAGGGCTGGACGCCGCTCTACAAGAACGAGTTCCGCGGCGTCACCGAGGACGGCACCCTGCGCCCGGGCCTGTACCCGCTCGAGCCCGCGCGCCCCGGGGAGGAGGCGCCGGTCGAGGCCGTGGTCGCGGCCGCGAACGACCTCCTCTCGGTCCTGGACGACGACCAGCGGAAGCGGATCGCCTTCGACGTCGACGCCGTCGAGTGGCAGACCTGGGCCAACCCGGAATTCATGCAGTTCGACACCGGCCTGCGGCTGGACCTGCAGCCGGTCGAGGTGCGCGAGAAGGCTCTGGCGCTGATGCGAGCGTCGCTCTCACCCGAGGGCTACGAGCTCGCCCACGCGATGATGCTGATCAACGGCTTCCTCGGCGAGGTCGTCGACCTGGAGACGGTGCTCAACGAGTTCAGCTACAACATCGCGCTCTACGGCGAACCCGACCCCCGCGCCCCGTGGGGCTGGCAGCTCTTCGGCCACCACGCCGCGGTCAACTGCCTGGTGGTCGAGGGCCGCATGGTGGTCTCGCCGGTGTTCCTGGGTGCCGAGCCCGACGAGATCGACGCCGGTCCGCACGCGGGCCTGCGCGACGTCTTCGGCGACCGCATCCGGCTCGGCACCGCGCTGATGGCCGCACTCCCCGACGAACAGCGACGCGCGGCGACCGTCTTCGAGCGGATGGTCGACCCGGCGATGCCGGCCGGCCGCGTGCACCCCGGCGACGAGCGTCACCTCGCCGGGGCGTTCCAGGACAACCGGATCATCCCGTTCGAGGGCATCCGCGTGGCCGAGATGCCCGCCGAGGCACGGAAGAAGGCACTCGCCATCGCCGAGGCCTTCCTGCGGCTGCTGCCCGAGGGCCCACGCGCGGCGCGCATGCGGGAGGTCTGCGAGCACCTGGACGAGACCTGGTTCTGCTGGATCGGCGGCCATGCGCCCGGCGACGTCTTCTACTACCGCCTCCAGTCGCCGGTGCTCATCGCCGAGCTCGACCACCACTGCGGGGTCTTCCTCGACTACGACACCCCGCAGCCCTTCCACATCCACACCGTCCTGCGCACCCCGCACGGCAACGACTACGGCCGCGCGTACGTGCGGCAGTGGCGGGAACGGAACCTCGGCGGCTGACCTGCTCAGAACGGCGGCGGGTCGGGATCTCGTTCGGCCGGGACCCGCAGCACCGCGCTGTCGTCGGCGGCGGTCATGCCCGGTGGTCGGCCCACGCGGGTGACGCCGCTGGGCGTGGTGATGGCGAGGACCCCGTCACCGGTCATGACGTAGTGCCAGCCGGGGGCGTGGGTCTTCAGCCGGTGATGCCGGCGGCACAGGCAGCAGAGGTTGGTGCAGTCGGTCTCGCCGCCGTCGGCGTGGGCGAGCACGTGGTCCAGGTCGGCCCAGCCGGCCCGGTTGCCGCAGCCGTAGTGCCGGCAGGTGCGGTCGCGGGTGGTGGTGAACCGCCGCTGGGCGGGGCTGGGTTCGTACCGGTCCACCGCCGGCGGCGGGCACAGTCCCCCGCCGTGCCGCACCGCGGACTCCAGCTCCCGGCGGGTCACCGCGGCGATCAGCCGCCCGTTCTCATCGACCACCGACAGCATCAGGGTGCCGTCGGTGGGCGCCTGCAGCCCGCCCGGGCACAGCGCGTCCAACCGCTCCAGCAGCTGCCGGGCCTGCGCCGCGGTCACCGGCTCCCCGTCGACCAGCACCGGATCCCGCCCCAGACCGGGCGCCCCGGCGGCCGCGGACTCCAACGCGTCCAGGTGGGCGAGGACCTCCACGTGCGCCGACACCGCCGGCCGGTCCTGCCCGGCGCCGGTGACCCGGGCGTGCAGCGCCACGGCCCGCAGCAGGCCGATCGGACGCTGGTCCCCGGCGGCCTTCGCCGCCCGCGCGTCGGCGTCGACCCGCGCCCGGATCTCCTTCGCCTCCGGCAGCGGCATCGTGGCCCGCAGCTCCCCCATACCGTTCCCGATCCCGCCCGCGGTGACGTCGGCGGCGCGCAGAGCCTTCTTCTTCCGCAGCTCCACGGCCGCGGGGTCGGCCTTGATCAGCTCCGCCCGCACCAGCGCCTGCAACCGGGTGATCGACAACCCGGCCGCCCGCGGCAACACCACCGCCTCGACGGCGGCCAGCACATCCTCGGGGGTCTCCCGGGCCGGCCAGCCCAGCTCGACGGCGATCGCCCGCGCCCGCGGCCAGTCCAGCTCCCCGTCGGCCAGCGCCGCCCACGTCCCCGGCAGCCGCCTGCGCAACGTCGTCGACTGCTCCCACAGGTTGGTCGCCGCCGTCCGCGAACAGTTCAGCACCATCGCCAGCTCGTCGGCGTAGAACTCCGACACGTCCTCGTCCAGCAGATCGTCGGCCCACGCATCCGACGCGGCGCCGGTCTGCCCCCGCCGCCGGTCCACCGTCGCCGGCCGATCCGCGGCCAACCCCACCACCAGCTCCACCTCGAAGGCGGCCAGCACCGACTTCGCCTGCTGCACCCGCTGCAGCTGCGCGGCCTTCTGCTCCGGCGACATCGACGCCACCCGCAGCAGGTCCCCGATCCGCGACGGCCGCGACGACACCACACCCTCCGGCACGACATCCGCCCACGGGTCCGGGTGCAGCCGGTCCACGGTCACACCGACCGCGAACGACTCCGGAGGGAACATGCCCGAACGGTAGAGCGGGGGTACGACAAGAACGGGCCGCTGAGCTGGCCGGATGCCGACTGCAGGTGTTCCGTCCCGAACTCGGCCGTTCCGCACTGCCGCTCAATGGCAACGGGGTACGTCGTGCTGACCCGCGCCACGGATCCTGGGTGGGCGCCACCGCGGAGACCCCGCACCGGTCGCCACCGCCCCCATGACAGGAGATCCGATGACGACCGTGTCCGACCGCGTCCCGGTGCTGATCGTCGGCGGCGGCCCCAGCGGGCTGGCGGCGGCGATCGAGCTGGGCCGGCGCGGCGTCGAGGTGGTCGTCGTCGAGCCGCGCACCGCGCTCGACCCGCTGCGCCCCCGGGCGAAGACGACCAGCGTGCGGACGATGGAGCACCTGCGCCGCTGGGGCATCGCCGACCGGCTGCGCGCCGCCGCTCCCCTGCCGGTCGCACACGCCCAGGACGTCGTCTTCGTCACCGGCCTGTTCGGACGCGAGATCACCCGCTTCCCGAGCGCCTTCGGCCTCTGGACGACCCTCCAGGACATCAGCCCCGAGCCGGGCCAGCAGGCGCCACAGCCCCTTGTCGAGGAGCTGCTGCGCGAGGCCGCGGCCGAGCTGCCGAGCGTCACGCTGCTGATCGGCTGGCGGGCGACGTCCGTCGTCGACGGTCGCGACGAGGCACGGGCCGTCATCGAGGGCCAGGACGGCGAGTCCCGCGAGATCCACGCCCGGTACCTGCTCGGCGCCGACGGGAGCAGCGGGATCAGCCGCTCGGCGATCGGCGCGCGGTACGAGGGCTCCTCCGGAACGCTGCCCAACCTCTCGATCACCTTCCGCAGCCGCGCACTGGAGGAGCGCCCGCTGGGTGCCCTCGGCGTCCACTACTGGGTCATCGGTGCCCGCTACGGCGGACTGATGGGGCGGCTCGACCTCGACGGCACGTGGTGGGCGATCGTGCAGGGCATCGCCGAGGACCCGCGGGACGCCGACGCCGCCGAGCTGGTCCGGGCGCTGGCCGGCGACGACATCGACGTCGAGGTGCTCGCGACCGACCCCTGGTCGGCCCGCATGCTGCTGGTCGACCGGTACCGCGGCGAGCGGGTGTTCCTCATCGGCGACGCCGCGCACCTCAACCCGCCGTGGGGTGGTCACGGGTTCAACACCTGCGTGGGCGACGCGGTGAACCTCGGCTGGAAGCTGGCCGCGGTCCTGGGGGGCTGGGCGCCGGAGTCGCTGCTGGACAGCTACGAGCCCGAGCGCCGTCCGATCGCCCTGCGGACCATCGACGCGGCGGGCAGCCAGGAGGCGTTCCTCGCGCCGTCCTTCGCCGCCGCCGAACTCGACGCGGACGGTCCGGACGGCGAGGCGCTGCGAGCCGAGGTGGCCCGCGCCCTGCAGGTGAAGGACCCCGAGTTCCACAGCCTCGGCCTGGTGCTCGGCTACGACTACCCCGACTCCCCGATCGTCGTCCCCGACGGCACCCCGCGAGTGGAGCACCAGGTGACCACCTACGAACCGACCGCCCGGCCCGGGGCCCGCCTCCCGCACGTCTGGCTGCCGGACGGCTCGTCGATCTACGACCTGCTCGGCGACGGCTTCGCCGTCCTCCGCCTGGGTCTCGACTCCTCGACCGACGCCCTGTCCGAGGCGGCGACCACGCTCGGCATGCCGCTGCGCGTGGTCGATCTCGTGCACCTGCCGCGATTGCGGACGCTGTACGACGCCGACCTCGTCCTCCTCCGTCCCGACCAGCACGTGGCCTGGCGCGGCACGCACGTCGAGGACCCCGAGGCACTGCTCCGCCGAGTCGTCGGCGCCACCGAACCCAACGTCGCGGCTCCCGCGCCGTCCACTCTCGAGGAGATCGCCCGATGACAGCTTTCCCTGACGGATTCCTCTGGGGCACCGCCACCGCCGCCCACCAGGTCGAGGGCGGCAACGTCAACAACGACCACTGGGAGATGGAGCACGCACCGCACTCGCCGTTCGCCGAGTCCAGCGGCGACGCCTGCGACTCCTATCACCGGTGGCGCGAGGACATGGACCTCGTCGCCGACGCAGGGCTGAATACCTACCGGTTCAGCCTCGAGTGGAGCCGCATCGAGCCGGCCGAGGGCGAGTTCTCCCGCGCCGCGCTCGACCACTACCGGCGCATGGTGGACGGCGCCCACGAGCGCGGCCTCAACGCCATCGTCACGCTGGTGCACTTCACGATGCCGCGCTGGCTGATGCACGACGGCGGCTGGGCCGGTCCGAAGACCGGCGACCGCATCGCCCGGTTCGCCGAGTTCGCGCTGCCGGCGCTGCGCGACGCCGAGTACGTGGCCACGATCAACGAGCCCAACCTGATGGCCGCGCAGCCCGTGCTCGGCCGCATGGCGATGGCCGGCGAGCCGATCCTCGGCCTGCCCCGCCCGGACCAGGCAGTCGCCGAGGCGCTGCTCGGCCTGCACGACCGCACGACGAAGGTGCTCAAGGACGGCGGCATCGAGCGAGCGGGGATGACGCTGATCGGCCGCGAGCACATCGCCGAGGACGGCGGTGAGGCGCGGATGCGCGAGGAGCGCGCCGCATTCGAGGACCAGTTCCTCGAGGCCGCCCGCGGCGACGACTGGGTCGGCCTGCAGATCTACACGAGTGCCCGATTCGACGCCGACGGCCTGGTCGCCGTGGCCCCCGACAAGCAGACGCTCGCCCACGGCATGGAGCGCCGTCCCGAGGCGCTCGGCGCCGCCGTTCTCCGCGCGTCCGAGATCCTCCCGGATGTGCCGCTGATCGTCACCGAGAACGGCATCGCGACCGCGGACGACGCCGACCGGATCGCCTTCACCGAGGAGGCCCTGCGCGGCCTCTCCCACGCGATCGCCACCGGCGCCGACGTCCGCGGCTACGTGCACTGGAGCCTGCTCGACAACTTCGAGTGGATGCTCGGCTACGCGCCCACGTTCGGTCTCGTCTCGGTGGACCGGGAGACGTTCGTCCGGACGCCGAAGCCCAGCCTCGCGTGGCTCGGCGAGGTGGCGCGCCGCAACGCGGTGTGACGCGCGGGAGGGTCCGGAATGAATGACGGCGGGGGCTGATTGGCTCCTCCTGAGAGGGCCAACGGCGGCGCTCGAACCGCTGTCTTCCCGCGAAGGACCTCGTGACCCTCACCGCAGAACGCCCCACCGCTCCGCCGAGAACGCCGGCGGCGCCCCCGAGCATGGCGCGCCTGGCGCTCATGCTGGGCGCATTCGTCGCGCTCGGCCCGCTGACCATCGACATGTACCTCCCGGCCCTGCCGACGATCCGGCAGCAGCTGGGGACGACGTCCGCGACGGTGCAGCTCACGCTGACCGGCACCCTGGTCGGCCTCGCCCTCGGCCAGTTGGTCATCGGCCCGATCTCCGATGCGGTCGGACGGCGCAAGCCGCTGCTCGCCGGCACCGCCCTGCACGTCGTGGCCTCGCTGCTCGTGCTCGTGGCGCCGAACGTGGGCGTCCTCGGGGTGCTCCGCGTACTGCAGGGGGTGGGCACCGCCGCCACTGCCGTCGTCGCGCTCGCGATCGTCCGTGACCTGTTCGAGGACCGCGCCGCGGCGACCATGCTCTCCCGGCTGTTCCTGGTCATGGGCGTCGCGCCCGTGCTCGCACCCACGATCGGCGGGGAGATCCTGCGGTTCACGTCGTGGCGCGGTGTCTTCGCCCTGCTCGCGGTCTACGGCCTCGTCGTCCTCGCGCTCGGCTCGTTCTCCCTCCGCGAGACGCTGCCCGCCGAACGCCGCCACCACGGCGGTATCGCCGACTCCCTGCGCACCTACGGCCGGCTCTTCCGCGACCGCCGCTACGTCGGGCTGATCGTCGTCGCCGGCCTCACGATGGCCGCGCTGTTCACCTATGTCTCCGGCTCGTCGTTCGTCTACCAGCAGCAGTTCGGTCTCGACGAGCAGCAGTTCGGC
Organism: Blastococcus sp. OS1-29; assembly: GCF_057628075.1. Lineage (NCBI taxonomy): Bacteria > Bacillati > Actinomycetota > Actinomycetes > Geodermatophilales > Geodermatophilaceae > Blastococcus > Blastococcus sp. OS1-29. The sequence goes on along the minus strand of NZ_JBXXJK010000002.1, from coordinate 216,649 downwards.
CTGCTGTTCGGCGCCGGGGCCGTCTGGCTGATCTCGGCCACCCAGCTCAACCCGGTGCTGCTCCGGTGGTTCGCGCCCGCGCAGATCCTGGTCACCGCCACGGTCGCGGGCACCGTGGCGGGCGGCACGCTGCTGACCCTCGCCGCAACGGGCATGGGTGGTCTGTTCGGCGTCGCCGTCCCGCTCTGGGCGGTGCTCTTCGCCTGCGGGCTCGCCCTCCCGAACGCCCCGGCGCTCGCGCTGGCCGAGTACGGCGAATCCGCCGGCTCGGCCGCGGCCCTGCTGGGCGCGGTGCAGTTCGGCGTGGGCGCGGCCGTGTCGCCGCTGGTCGGGCTGCTCGGCAACGACGCGGTCGCCATGGGGGCGGTGATCGTCGTGGCGCTGCTGCTCGCGGTCGCCGTCCTGATGCTCGTGGTTCGTCCGTGGCAGACGGCGGAGCCCGCTTAGACGAACAGCGGCTCGGCGTCCGCACGGGCGGCGAGGCGCGCCATCTCGTCGTCGGACGGCCGTCCCGCGAACCGCTCGGCGGCGTCGAGCAGCCGCGGCAGCACGTCGACGTCGCCGGTGGTGAGCAGGAAGGCCTCGGGCCGGCCCAGCACCCAGGCGACGGCGAGGTCGATGTCGGCCTGCTCCCGCAGCGGCTCGTACCAGGTCGCCGCGGTGTGCTCGCGGCCGTCCCAGCGGCGGCGGGCGAGGCTCTTGATGGTCTGCAGCGCCACGTTCCGCTCGGCGCACACGGCGGCCAGCGCCTCGAACGTCTCCGCGTAGCGCGGGTCCTGCATCTGCACGTAGTTGTACGGCGCGAGGACCGAGTCGAACGCGAATCGCTCGAGGCTGCGCCGGTGCATCTCGGGCACGGACAGGCCGTGCCCGGTCACGCCGATGAAGCGGACGAGGCCTTCCTCGCGTGCCTCGATCGCGGCCTCGAGCGCGCCGTCCGCGCTCAGGGCGGTGTCCCACTCGATGACGTCGACGAGATTGTGCAGCTGGATCGAGTCGACGCGGTCGACGCCGAGCCGGTCCAGCGACCGCCGGATCTCCTCGCGGGCGCCGCGGTACGTCCGCTGCCCCGTCTTGGTGGCGACGAAGAACGTGTCCGGGTTCCGCTGCAGCCACGACGCGATACGCAGCTCCGCATCGCCGTAGTCCGCCGCGACGTCGATGTGGTTGACGCCGTGCTCGAGCAGGAGGTCGAGCGCCCGATCGGCGTCGCCCTTCGACACGCTGCCCAGGGCGGCCGCTCCGAAGATCACCCGGCTCGAGTCGTGCCCGGTCGCGCCGAAGGGCGCCGTCTCGATCACCCGGACGAGCCTAGGACCCGTTCCTCCAGCCACGCATTCCGAAAGGCACCGCGCGCGTCGAGGCGGGCGGCGAGCGCGACGAAGTCGGCATGCCGCTCGTACAGCGGCGAGATCGACGCGGCGCCGGCGAGGAACACCTTGCCCCAGTGCGGGCGGGCGCCGAATGGTGCGAGCACACGCTCGAGGACGGAGAGCAGCTCCGCGACGGCATCGGGCTCCTGCCGCCAGGTGAAGTGGAGGGCGACCGAGTCCTCGCCGTTGCTGGTGCTCATCCACAGCCCGTCGGCCGCCACCGTGCGGATCTCCGTGACGAGGAGGAGCGGCCGGATCCGGTCAGCCAGCGCACGCACCGCCTCGATCGCGGCCACTGCGTGCCGTCGCGGGAGCAGGTACTCCGACTGCAGTTCCACGCCGGCACTGGGCGTGAACCCCATCCGGAAGTGCGGCAGCCGCTCGTACCACGGCCCGGGGCGGCCGAGCTGGGGCGTCGCCGGTGCCGGATCGATGCCGAGGATCGGGTGCCGCTCGATGCTCGCGGGGACGGCGCCGAACAGGTCGCTTCCCGTGCGCTCCAGCTGATCGAGACGGCTCTTCACCCAGACCTGGTCGACGGTCTCCTGCCAGCGGGTGAACACGCTGACGCTGTATCCGGACGCCATGATCGCCTCGAAGTTCTCCGCGAGGGCCGCCCAGCGCAGACCCTCGAAGACCCGCTGCAGCACCTCGTAGGCGGGCTGCACGTCGAGCGTGATCCGGGTGACCGCGCCCAGGGCGCCGAGTCCGACGACCAGCCCGTCGAAGTCCGGATCGCCGCGGGACACCCGCAGCAGCTCACCGGCCGACGTCACCAGTTCCAGCCCCGCCACCGCGGTGGCCAGATTCCCGTTGCCGACGCCGGAACCGTGGGTGGCCGTCGCCACGGCGCCCGCGACCGAGATGTGCGGCAGCGAGGCCAGGTTGTGCAGGGCGAGGCCTGCCCGGGCCAGGTGGACCGCGAGGGCGCCGTAGCGGAGACCCGCCGCGAAGGAGACCGTGCCGGCCCCGGGGTCGACGACGACGTCGTCCGGCAGCGCGTCGAGGGAGATCAGCTGCTCGGCGTCGGCGATGTCGTTGAAGGAGTGGCGGGAGCCGAGCACCCGCACGCTCGCGGCCGCCGCGACGAGCTCCCGCACCTGCTCGACGCTCGCCGGGCGGTGCAGCGTCCGCGCGGCGTACCGGTGGTTCCCGGCCCAGTTGACGCCGACGTCCATGCGCTCCCCTGCCTGCGTCAGGACGGCGTCGGAAGGCGGTCCTCCGCGCTGCGCCACGAGCTTTCGGCGCCCGGGGTCGGAAGATACAGACGCGGGACCTGCGTGGTGCGCAGGAGGGCCCGCAGTTCGCCGAGGCCGCCGTCCAGAACTCCTGCGGAGCGGACCTGCACGAGAGCGTTGCCCAGGGCTGCCGCCTCGACCGGACCGGCGAGGACGGGGAGGCCGCACGCATCGGCGGTGAGCTGGCAGAGCAGGGCGTTGCGCGCTCCCCCGCCGACGACGTGCACGACCTCGACGTCCCTGCCGGAAAGCTCGGCCGCCCGGCGGACCGTGCGCCGGTAGGCCATCGCCAGGCTGTCGAGGATGCAGCGCACCGTCTCGGCCTGGCTCTGCGGAGGCGTCTGCCCGGTCCGCGAGCAGGCGGCGGCGATGCGGGCGGGCATGTCGCCCGGGGGCAGGAAGGCCGGGTCGTCGGCGTCCACGACGGCGGTGAACGCCGGCACCTGTGCCGCCCCGGCGAGGAGCTCGGTCAGGTCCGCCGGCAGGCCCGCGGCGGCCCACGTCCGCTGGCACTCCTGCAGCAGCCACAGGCCCATCACGTTGTGCAGGTAGCGCACCGTGCCGTCGACGCCCAGCTCGTTGGTGAAGCCCGCCGCACGGCTCGCCTCGGTGAGCACCGGCTTCTCGAGCTCCACGCCGACCAGCGACCACGTGCCGCAGGAGATGTAGGCGAACCGCTCCGACGTCGCCGGCACCCCCACGACAGCGGAGGCGGTGTCGTGCGACCCCACCGCGATCACCGGCACCGGACCGGTCAGGCCGGTCTCGGCGAGGACGTCGTCCCGCAGCTCTCCGAGCCTGTCCCCGGGCTGCACCAGCGGGGGGAACAGCTCCCGGCGGAAGCCCAGCCGCTCGATCAGCTCGGACGACCACTGGCGGGTGGTGGCGTCGAGCAGCCCGGTGGTCGAGGCGTTGGTGACCTCCGCCCCGACCGCACCGGTGAGCCAGTGCGCCAGCAGGTCGGGGATCAGCAGCAGCCGGCGGGCGGCAGCCAGTTGGGCGGTACCCCGCCGGGCCGCGAGCTGGAACACCGTGTTGAACGGCAGGTGCTGCAGGCCGCCGACGCGGTACAACTCGTCGGCCGGCACCGCCGCGTGCACGGCTCCCACCGCGGTCTCGTGTGCGGCGTCCCGGTACTGCAGCGGGTTGCCCAGCAGCTCGCCGTCGGCGTCGAGCAGCCCGTAGTCGACGCCCCAGCTGTCGATGCCGATCCCGTCGAGCCGCCCGGCCTCCCGGCCGGCGGCGCGCAGCCCGTCGAGGACGCCGGCGTAGAGTCCCAGCACGTCCCAGTGCAGCCGGCCTCCGGCGCGCACCGGCCGGTTGGCGAACCGGTGCGCCTCCGTCAGCTCGAGACGGTCGGCACCGACGCGCGCGACCATGACCCGGCCGCTGGACGCGCCGAGGTCGACCGCCGCGAACGACTTCACCGCAGGAAGGCGGCGGCCACGCCCGAGTCCACCGGCACGTGCAGCCCCGTCGTCCGGGTGAGGTCGCCGCCGGTGAGGGCGAACACCGCGTCGGCCACGTGGTCCGGCAGCACCTCGCGCTTGAGCAGGGTCCGCTGGGCGTAGAACTCGCCCAGCTTCTCCTCCTCGACGCCGTAGACCGCGGCCCGGGAGGCGCCCCACCCGCCGGCGAAGATGCCCGACCCGCGGACGACGCCGTCGGGGTTGATCCCGTTGACCCGGATCTGGTGCGGGCCGAGCTCCGCGGCCAGCAGCCGCACCTGGTGGGCCTGGTCGGCCTTGGTCGCCCCGTAGGCGATGTTGTTCGGGCCGGCGAACAGGGAGTTCTTGGAAGAGATGTAGACGATGTCGCCGCCGATGCCCTGCTCGATCATGATCCGGGCCGCCTCGCGGCTCACCAGGAACGAACCCTTCGCCATCACGTCGTGCTGCAGGTCCCAGTCCTGCTCGGTGGTCTCCAGCAGCGGCTTGGAGATCGACAGGCCGGCGTTGTTGACCACCAGGTCGACCCCGCCGAACGCCAGCACCGCGGCGCGGAAGGCCTCGGCCACGGCCTCGGCGTCCGACACGTCGGCGGCCACGCCGATCGCGACGTCCGACGACCCGATCTCAGCGGCGGCGTCCGTCGCCCTCTGCAGGTCCAGGTCGGCGACGACGACGCAGGCCCCCTCGGCGGCCAGCCGGACGGCGATCGCCTTGCCGATGCCGCTGGCCGCGCCGGTCACCAGCGCGACGCGGGTCGCCAGCGGCTTGGGCTTCGGCATCCGCTGGAGCTTGGCCTCCTCCAGCGCCCAGTACTCGATGCGGAACTTCTCGCTCTCGTCGATCGGCGCGTAGGTGGAGACCGCCTCGGCACCGCGCATGACGTTGATGGCGTTGACGTAGAACTCGCCGGCGACGCGGGCGGTCTGCTTGTTGGCCCCGAAGCTGACCATGCCGACGCCGGGGACCAGCACGATCGCCGGGTCGGCGCCGCGCATCGCGGGCGAGTCCGGGGTGGCGTGTCGGGAGTAGTAGGCGGCGTACTCGGTGCGGTACTGCTCGTGCAGCTCCTTCAGCCGCGCGACGACGTCCTCGACCGGCGCGTCCGACGGCAGGTCCACGACCAGCGGCCGCACCTTCGTGCGGAGGAAGTGGTCGGGGCAGGACGTGCCGAGGGCAGCCAGCCGCGGGTGCTCGCTCGAGGCCAGGAAGTCCAGGACGACGTCGGTGTCGGTGAAGTGCCCGACCTGCGGCTTGTCCGTCGAGGCCAGCCCGCGGATGACCGGCGCGAGCGCGGCGGCCTTGATCCGCCGCTCGGCGTCCGACAGGGGCTGGTAGCCGGGCAGCGGCGCGCCGAAGGGTTCGGGCCTGCCCCGCTCGGCGAGGAACCGCTCCGCCGTCCGGATGATCTCGAGACTGTTGGCCTCGCAGGCCTCGCTGGTCTGGCCCCAGGCGGTGACGCCGTGACCGCCGAGGATGCAGCCGATGGCCTGCGGGTTCTTCTCCGCGATCGCGGCGATGTCGAGGCCCAGCTGGAAGCCGGGGCGCCGCCACGGCACCCAGACGACGCGGTCGCCGAAGCACTCGCGCGTCAGCGGCTCGCCGTCGGCCGCGGTGGCCAGCGCGATGCCGGAGTCGGGGTGCAGGTGGTCGACGTGGGCGGCCTGGACCAGGCCGTGCATCGCGGTGTCGATCGACGGGGCGGCCCCGCCGCGGCCGTGCAGGCAGAAGTCGAAGGCGGCGACCATCTCGTCCTCGCGCTCGACGCCCGGGTAGACGTCGACCAGCGAGCGGAGGCGGTCCAGCCGCAGCACGGCGAGGCCGGGCTCGGTGAGCGTGCCGAGATCGCCGCCGGAACCCTTCACCCAGAGCAGCTCCACCGGGTGCCCGGTGACCGGGTCGGTCTCGGCGCCCTTCGCGGAGGTGTTGCCGCCGGCGTAGTTGGTGTTGCGCGGGTCGGCGCCGAGGCGGTTGCTCCGGCCGAGCAGGTCATTGACCACGGGGTTCGTCACGTTGCGTCGTCCTGTTCTGTCGGATTCTTCAGGCGCCCCAGCCGGCCTGGGTGCCACCGACGCGCTCGCGGGCGATGCGCTCCTGGTGGCCCGAGGCGGCGTACGCCGTGTACGGGTCGGTGTCGATGCCCTGCTGCTCGCGCAACAGCGCCAACAGCGGGCGGACGTCGGAGTTGTAGGCGTCCATCAGCACGTTGTTCGCGCCGAGCACGTCACCTGCCTGCTGGGCCGCGGCGAGCGCCTCGCGGTCGACGAGCAGCGCCTTCGCCGTCGCCTCCTGGACGTTCATGACCGACCGGATCTGGCCGGGGATCTTCGGCTCGATGTTGTGGCACTGGTCGAGCATGAAGTTCACGCCCGCCCCCGGGCGCAACGCGTCGCTGGCCACGATCTCGTTCATGATCCGGAACAGCTGGAACGGGTCTGCCGAGCCGACGATGAGGTCGTCGTCGGCGTAGTTGCGCGAGTTGAAGTCGAAGGCGCCCAGGCGACCGGCGCGCAGCAGCTGCATGACGATGAACTCGATGTTCGTGCCGGGTGCGTGGTGGCCGGTGTCGAGGACGACGGTCGCCTGGTCGCCGAGGGCGAGGCAGTGCACCAGCGAGGTGCCCCAGTCGGGGATGTCCATCGCGTAGAAGTAGGGCTCGAAGAACTTGTACTCGAGCAGCAGCCGGTGCTTCGGCTCGAGCATCGCGTAGATCTGCTGGAGCGAGTCGGCCAGCCGGTCCTGGCGACCGCGGAGGTCGTCCTGGCCCGGGTAGTTGGTGCCGTCGGGCAGCCAGATCTTCAGGTCGGTGGAACCGGTCTTCCGCATGACGTCGATGCACTGCGCATGGTGCGCGACGGCCTTGTCCCGCACGGCCTTGTCGACGTGCGTCAGTGAGCCCAGCCGGTACTCGTCGTCCTGGAAGAGGTTGGAGTTGATCGCACCGATCTCAACGCCGAGATCCGCGGCGTGCGCGGCGAGCTTGCCGTAGTCGTCGACCAGGTCCCAGGGGATGTGCAGGGACACCCGCGGAGCGACGCCTGTGTACTTGTGCACCTGGGCGGCGTCCTCGAGCTTCTCGAACGGGTCGCGGGCCACGCCCGGCTGGCCGAACACCTTGAACCGGGTGCCGGAGTTCCCGAACGCCCACGAGGGCAGCTCGATGGTCTGCTGGGCCAGTGCGGCGAGAGCACGGCCACGGAGGTCGTCGGTCACGGGGTTTCTCCGATCGGGATGGTGGCGTCGGCGGTCACGGAGCGACCTCGACGAGTTCGATGCCGAGCAACTCGGCGGTGGCGCGCAGTTCGGGCCGGAGGTCGCCGGTACCGAGCGCCCAGTGGTGGGAGATCCCGGTGGCGCTCCAGGCGTCCGTCCACTCCCCCGGGTCACACCCGAAGTCGACGCGGGAGGTGGTGTTGCCGATGGCCAGCAGGGGGCCCGGGACGACATCCCCGGCGGACACGACGAACCGGAAGGAGCCATCACGGAGCTGGGCGATGCCGAACACCGTGACCTGGCCGTGCCGGACGTCGAACTCCACCGAGACGCCGAATCCGCGCTTGCCGTGGTAGACGCCGAGGCCGCGCAGCAGCGGCTTGCCGGCGCTGATGGCCAGGTGCGCGGGGCCGTCGTGCCCCATCTCCACCACGTCGTCGACGAAGTTCAACGCCTGCAGCTCGGTGAAGGACCCGCCGCCGCCGAGCCGGTCGGTGATCAGCATCGCGAGCGACGTCCGCAGCTCGTACTCGCCGACGGCGGGGATCCCCCGCGCCGTCAGGAGCGAGGCACCGAGGATCATCCCGGCCCCGAGACGTTCGTGGATCTCGCCCTCCAGACCGCGGTGGTAGTAGGCCAGGCTGTCCAGCCCGAAGTCCTCCACCAGCCGGTCCAGCCCCACGGACACCGTGGCCGCCCAGCGGAAGTCGTCGTCCTGGACGCTCGCGTCGAGCTCGAAGACCTCGGCCGCCAGCTCCATGCGGGCCCGCACCTCGGGCGCGGTCTCCTCGGGCACCCGGACCCGGAGGTCGTCGAACTCCAGCACCTCCACGTGGCCGCCGAAGTTGACCGGGACGAGGGTCAGGTCGGTGGAGACGTCGAGCATGCCCGGGTAGAGGTGACCCATCAGGCCGTGCCGGCCGTTGCGCAGGGCGCCCCGCACGCCGGCGGCCCTGATCCAGCGGCCGATCTTCGCCCAGGCCCGCTCGTCCTCGAGGTAGCCGGAGACCGAACGGAACGGGACGCCGGCCCGCAGGAAGGTGTTCGCCATCTCGGGCAGCGGGCACGCGCCGCAGTAGGCCAGCCACTGCCCGGTGTCGAAGGTGGCGTGGTCCATGGTCTCGGTCGGCTGCAGGTTGATCAGGAGCACCGGCGCATCGCTGCGCTGGGCGACCGGCAGCAGCATGGACGCCGTCATGTACGTGGTGAGGAACCCGACGATGAGGTCGCACCCGGCGGTGCGCAGCTGCTCGGCGGCGCGGGCGCCCTCCTGCGCGTCGGAGATGAAGCCGACGTCGACGACGTCGCAATCCATCCCCTTCATGCGCTCGGAGACGCGGGCGGCCGACCGCTGCAGCGTCGGCAGCAGGTCGGGGAACTGCGGCCAGTAGGTGCCCAGTCCGCCGGCGACCAGGCCGATCCTGGGACGGCGGCCCGGCACGCGGGACGACGATGTGGTCACGGGACTCTCCCCTCGTCAGACGGGCGGACCTCGGCGAGTTGGTCGTCGAGGTTGAAGATCTCGGTCAGCAGCGCCATCCCCTCGTCGGGGCGACGCCCGTCGAGGCCGACGAAGAAACGGCTCATCTCCGCCTGCCAGCGCGCGTTGACCTCGGTGGCCTCCATGGCGGCCCGGGCGGCGGCGAGATCCTCGGCCTCGACGTAGCCGACGAGCAGGCCGTCGGGCCGGGCGAAGATCGAGTAGTTGCGCCAGCCGCTGTCGGCGAGAGCCTCGAGCATCTCCGGCCAGACCGCCGCGTGACGGCGGGTGTACTCGTCGAGCAGGTCCGGCCGGACCTGCATCAGGAAGCAGTAGCGGGCCACGTCTCCTCCTCGGGCCGAAGGCGTCTGCGGGAGCTGGGTTGCCGGCCGGCGATCCGACCGGCAACCCGCTCCTGCGGTGCGACGTCGCTCAGAAGTTGAACTGATCGATGTTCGAGGCGTCGAAGACCGTCGGCGGGCCGAGGACCACCGACCCACCGTTCGGATCGGCCTTGATGGTGTAGCTGCCGAGCTTGCCCGCCTTGAAGGTCGCGCCGTCCTTCAGCGCCGTCGTGCCGGAGGCGAGGTTCGCGGCCGCGTAGCCGGCCAGGTAGCCGAGGTCACTGGGGTTCCACAACTCGAAGGCCTTGACCGTGCCGTCCTTGACGTAGGACTTCATCTGCGAGGGCAGCCCCAGGCCGGTGAGCGTGATCCGCGAGGCGACGTCCTTGTGCGTGTCGAAGTACTGCGCCGCCGTCGAGATGCCGACCGTCGTGGGCGAGATGATGCCCTTGAGGTTCGGGTAGGCCGAGAGCAGGCCCTGCAGAACCGTCAGCGAGGTCGCGGGGTCGTCGTTGCCGTAGACGGTCGAGACCAGCTCGAGCTTCGGATACTTGGCCTTGATCTGCTCCTTCATGGCCGCGATCCACGAATTCTGGTTCGTCGCGCTGGCCGCGGCGGAGAGGATGGCGATCTGCCCGGTGTCGGTGCCCATCTGCTTGACGAGCAGGTCGACCTCCGAGGTTCCGATCTGCTTGGTGTCCGCCTGGTTGATGAAGAGGTGGTCGGCGCAGGTCACGTCGGAGTCGAACGCGACGACCTTGACGCCCTGGGCCTGAGCCTGCTTGAGGGACGGGCACAGCGCCGACGGGTCGTTGCCGGCGATGACGATCGCGTCCGCGTGCGCCTGGATCGCCGCCTGGATCGAGGGGATCTGCGCGGCCGCGGTGTCCGCGGTGCCGCTGCTGACGACGACCTTGCCGCCCAACTCCTTGAGGGCCGCCTCGCCGCCCTTGTCCGCGAGCACCTCGTACGGGTTCTGGGTGTCCTTGGGGATGTAGTAGACCGTGAGGCTCTTCTTCACGGCCGTGCCGCTCGCCGACGAGGAGGCGCTGGTTCCCGAGCCCGAGCCGCACGCGGCGAGGACCGTGGCGACCACGGCCACCCCGATGACGGTCGGGAGCCGTCGGCCAGTTCCGCGGAATCGCGTCATTGCTGTTTCCCTCCAGAGATGGGTCGTGCGGATCGGACTGCCACTGTTGGCAGGACGGGAAGGCCGGCAGGGGCCCCCGGAACGGCGGCGGGCACCACTAGGTCGTCCGCCTGGCGCGCGCCCCGAGGCGCCGGAGCGTCTCCGCTGCGTTGGGGACGATCACGCTGATCAGCAGCAGGGCGCCGGTGATGATGTTCTGGACCTCGGCCGGCACCTGGTTCTGGGTGAGCGCCTGCTGCAGGGCGCCGACGATCAGCACCGAGAGGACGACGCCGAGCACGGTGCCGCGCCCGCCGAAGATCGAGACGCCGCCGAAGAGCACGATCGCCACGACCGAGAGCTCGAGACCGCTGCCCGCCCCGTAGCTGGCCGAGCTGTTCTTCAGCGTGAACAGGATGCCGGCGAAGGCGCACACGATCCCCGACAGCACGTAGAGCCAGAAGGTGATCCGCCTGACCCGGATGCCGGCGAACTGCGCGGCCTCGGGCTGCAGGCCGATGGCGACGAGGGCCCGGCCCAGCGGCGTCGCGTGCAGCACGACCGCCGTGACGATCGCCAGGACGATGAAGAACAGTGCCGACCACGCCAACTGGGTGCCCGGGACGGGCAGCACACCGAGGTCGGCCAGCCCGGTCGGGAAGGGCTTCGCCGTCGGGTTGGGCAAGATGATCTCGGCGATGCCACGGAAGAGCGTCAGGCCGCCGATGGTCACCGCGATCGACGGCAACCCCGTTCGAGCCACGAGGACCCCCATCAGCGAGCCGCCCGCCGCCCCGACCGCCAGGGCCGCGATCATGGCCAGCGCGATCGGAGCGCCGTGCTCGTACAACGTGCCCATGACCGCGCCGGCCAGGCCGAGCATGGAGGCGACCGACAGGTCGATCTCGCCGATCATGACGATCAGCAGCATGGGCAGCGCCATGATGGCGATCTCGCCCATGTTGAGCCCGGTGAAGTAGAAGGTCGAGCTGGACAGGAAGGTGTCCGACTGCAGCGACCCGAACACCAGCACGGCGAGAAGGATCACGACCAGCGCGCTCTCCCAGCGCAGCAGGCCGCGCCAGACCGGCTGCCGACTGGCGTCGACCCCCGTGTAGGCAGGACCGGCCGGCGTGGTGTCCGCCGTCCTCGTTGCGGTCTCAGACATCGCGGTGCGCCCCTTCGGCGGACGTGAGACTGCGGGCGACGCGCAGGCTCAGCCAGCGGTCGAAGGCGATCGCGCCGAGCAGCAGCGCGCCCGCGATCGCGTCGGTCCAGAAGGCCGACACCCGGCTGGACACGAGCGCCTGGTTGATGGTGTTGAGCAGGAGGGCGGCCAGCGCCGCACCGAAGACCGTCCCGCTGCCACCGAAGATGGCGACGCCTCCGACGACCACCGCGGAGACGACCAGCAACTCGTAGCCGCTGCCGGCGGTCACGTCGACCTGGGCGTGCAGCGCCAGGAACAGTGCACCGGCCAGCCCGGCGAGACTCCCGCTGATGAAGAACGCCGAGAACACCCGCCGCACGGTCGGGATACCGGCCAGGGCCGCAGCCTCCGGATTGGACCCGATCGCGTAGAGGTCGCGAGCCGCGCGGAAGGACCGCATGGCGTAGCCCGCGGCCGCGACCACGACCGCCACCACGATGAACAGCCAGGGAACGCCGAGGATCGTCTTGTAGCCGACCGCCTGGAAGCCGGACGGGACGGAGCCTGGATCGATGGTGACGCCGTGCACGATCAGGCCGTCGATGCCGCGGATGATGTAGAGCCCCGCAAGGGTGACCACGAGACTGGGCACCCGCAGCACGGTGACGATCACGCCGTTGATCGCGCCGATCACCGCACCCACGAGGATCCCGAGCAGGAATCCGAAGGCGATCGGCATCGACGGGTGGTCGCGGAAGGTCATGCCGACGATGTAGGCGGAGATACCGACGACCGATCCCACCGACAGGTCGACGTTCCGGGTGACGATGACGAGCGTCTCGCCGACCCCCAGCAGGGCGATGATCGCGGCCCCGGTGAGCAGTTGCTGGATGCTGTGGGGATGGGCGAAGGCGCTGTTCTTCAGCGTCGCGACGAGGAAGACCACCACGATCAGCAGCGCGATGCCGAGCTCGCGGACCCGCAGCAGCGAGCTGGTGCGAGAGGAGGCGCGGGGCAGGTCCGGGGCCGGCGGTGTCAGGGTCGTGCTCATGCCGGGACCTCCGTGGGAATTCCCGACGCCGCCCGCATGACCGCGTCCTCGGTGGCTTCCGCGCGGGTCAGCTCCGCCGTCATGCGGCCCTCGTGCAGGACGAGCACCCGATCCGCCATGCCGAGTACCTCGGGCAGCTCGGAGGAGATCATCAGCACCGCGGTCCCGGCGGCGACCAGGCCGTCGATGATGCGGTGCACCTCGGCCTTGGTGCCGACGTCGATCCCGCGGGTGGGCTCGTCGATGATCAGCAGCGCCGGCTCACGGGCCAGCCATTTGCCGAGCACGACCTTCTGCTGGTTGCCGCCGGAAAGCGTGGAAACGGAGTTGTTCATCCGGCCGAACTTCAGCTGCAACCGCTGAGCCCACGTACCGGCCAGCTTCTGTTCGTCGGAGCGCCGGATCAGCCCGTGACGGCGGAGCCGGCCGAGGGAGGCCAGCGCCATGTTCTGGTCGATGCCGAGGTCCATGACCAGGCCCTGCTGACGTCGGTCCTCGGGCACGAGGGCCACGCCCGCCCGCATCGCTGCCTGCGGTGAGCCCGGCGGCAGGACCTTGCCCAGCACCCGCACTGTGCCCGAGGTGCTCCGGTCGATCCCGAAGACCGCCCGCGCCACTTCACTGCGGCCGGCGCCCACCAGGCCGGCGAGCGCGACGATCTCCCCTCGGCGCACGGAGAACGAGATGTCGTCGAAGGCGCCCTCGCGCGCCAAATCCTCGACCTCCAGGACGACGTCGCCGGGGTTGGCGGCTGTCTTGGGGAACAGCGCGTCGAGGTCGCGTCCGACCATCGACCGGATGATGTCGTCGATCGTGAGCTCCTCGATCGGCGCCGTCCGCACGAAACGCCCGTCGCGCATGATCGTGACCCGCTGGCAGCTGGCGAACACCTCCTCGAGCCGGTGACTGATGAACAGCACGGCGGCGCCGTGCGAGCGCAGCGTGCGCATCACCTCGAACAGCCGCTGGACCTCGACGCTGGTCAACGCCGCGGTGGGCTCGTCCATGACGAGCACCCTGGCGTCGAGCGAGAGCGCCTTGGCGATCTCCACGATCTGCTGGTCGGCGACCGACAACCCGCGAGCGGGACGGGCCGGATCGAGCACGACCCCGAGCCGGGCGAAGATGGCCCGTGCCTCGGCGTTCATGGTCCGCCGGTCGATGCTGCGGCCACGCCCGAGCGGCTGGCGACCCATGAAGATGTTCTCCGCGACGCTGAGGTCGGGGAACAAGGTCGGCTCCTGGTAGATGATCGCGACGCCCGCGGCCTTCGCGTCGGCCGGGCCGGCGAACTCGGCCGGCGCGCCGTCGATGACGAGCGAGCCGCTGTCGGGCCGGTGCACTCCGGCGAGGATCTTCACGAGGGTCGACTTGCCGGCCCCGTTCTCGCCGAGGAGGGCGTGCGCCTCGCCCGGTAACAGCGTGACGGAGCCGTCGATGAGTGCCTTGACGGCGCCGAAACTTTTGGCCGCCGAGTCCAGGACGAGCAACGGCCGACCGCCGGGAGACTCGGTCATGGCCCTCCTCTCCGGTGCAGTGAAACGTTTCAGTCCCTCTGTGACGCACACCATAGGATGCCTCGTTGCAGGTGTCAACGGTCGCCTGTGCGCCCTGTCCATTTGGCAGGAATGAGGCACGGTGACCCTATTGACACGTTTCAGTGCTGGCAGTCACCATGCGGTCAGCAATGCGCGCGTACCGGCGACCTGGGGAGGACAACTGACCACCAGCATCCGGGACGTCGCGGGGCACGCCGGCGTCTCGGTGGGCACGGTCAGCAACGTCCTGAACCGGCCCGAGACGGTCAGCGAGGCGACCCGTCAGCGCGTGATCGAGGCGATCGCTGCGCTCGGTTTCGTCCGCAACGAGTCGGCCCGCCACCTTCGCGCCGGGCAGAGCCGGACCATCGGCCTGGTGGTGCTGGACATCGCGAACCCGTTCTTCACCGACGTGGCCCGGGGTGTCGAGGAGGTCGCGAATGCCGAAGGCCTCGCGGTCATCCTGTGCAACAGCGACGACCGCGCCGACAAGGAAGCCGCGCACCTCGACGTGCTCAGCGAGCAGCGGGTCCAGGGCGTCCTCATCACACCCAAGGCGGAGTCGACGCCGGCGCTGGACCGGCTGCGGTCCCGGGGCACGCCGGTCGTCCTGCTGGACCACCGGTCAGCCGGACCCGATCAGTGCGCCGTCGCCGTCGACGACGTCCTCGGTGGGCACCTGGCCGCCGGGCACCTGCTGGAGCGAGGCCATCGACGGATCGCCTTCATCGGCGGGTCCTCCGGCCTGCCCCAGGTGCACGAGCGGCACCAGGGCGTCGAGACGGCCGTCCGCGATGCGCTGGGGTCGACCGACGGTCTCACCGTGTTCTCCCCCCAGGCGCTCACGGTCGCCGGAGGTCGGGAGGCCGGAGCGGAGATCGTCGGGATGCCGGCCGCGCGCCGCCCGACGGCCGCCGTCTGCGCCAACGACCTGATCGCGCTGGGGCTGCTGCAGGAGATGGTGCGCCACGGCGTGCGGGTACCGGAGGACTTCGCGATCGTGGGGTACGACGACATCGATTTCGCCGCGGCCGCGGCGGTGCCGCTCACGTCCGTGCGCAAGCCCCGGCAGGAACTGGGCCGGACCGCGGCGCGACTCCTGCTCGACGAGGCGCGCAACCCCGATCACCGGCACGAGCAGCTGGTGTTCGAGCCCCAACTCGTCGTCCGGGAGTCCAGCATGGTCCGTCGCAGGCCGTCATGAAGGTCGCGCTGTTCGCCACGTGCCTCGTCGACACGATGGTGCCGCAGGTCGCGCGCGCCACCGCCACGCTGCTCGAGCGGCTGGGCCACGAGGTCGTCGTCCCGCCGGGGCAGAGCTGCTGCGGGCAGATGCATGTCAACACCGGGTACCGCCGCGAGGCCGTGCCGATCGTCGCCAACCACGTCCGGGCGTTCGCGGGCGCCGAGGCGATCGTGGCGCCGTCCGGCTCGTGCGTCGCCTCCATCCATCACCAGCAGGCGGCCGTCGCCCGCCGGGCGGGTGAGCACGCGTTGGCCGACGAGGCCGAGGAGCTGGCCGGCCGGACCTACGAGCTGTCGCAGTTCCTGGTCGACGTCCTCGGGGTCACCGACGTCGGCGCCTACTACCCGCACCGGGTCACCTACCACCCGACCTGCCACTCGCTGCGGCTGCTGCGCGTGGGCGACCGGCCGCTGCAGCTGCTGCGCGCCGTCCGCGGGCTGGAGCTGGTCGAGCTGCCGGGCGCCGACCAGTGCTGCGGCTTCGGCGGCACCTTCGCCGTCAAGAACGCCGACACCTCGACGGCGATGCTCACCGACAAGATGGCCGCCATCCTGGGCACGCACGCCGAGGTGTGCACCGCCGGCGACGCGTCCTGCCTGATGCACATCGGCGGGGGGCTGTCCCGGCTGAAGTCGGGCACGCGCACCGTGCACCTGGCCGAGATCCTCGCCTCGACCGAGAACGCGGTGACGCCGCACCAGGCGACGGCGCCATCGATGTCCCGCCCGACCACCCCGACGGTGTCGCGATGACGCAGGTGTTCCTCGGCCTGCCGACGGCGCCTCGCGGGGTCGGCCACCTGCGCGGCGAGCAGTCGTTCCCGGACGCCGCCCGCACCGCGCTGCGCGACGGCCAGCTGCGCGCCAACCTCGGCCACGCGACCAGCACGATCCGCGGCAAGCGGGCCGCCGTCGTCGGCGAGGTGCCCGACTGGGCCGAGCTGCGCGAGGCCGGCCGCGGGATCAAGGCCGCCACCATGGCCCGCCTCGACGAGCACCTGATCGCGCTCGAGGAGCAGGTCACCGCCCGCGGCGGCACCGTGCACTGGGCCCGCGACGCGAACGAGGCCAACGAGATCGTCACGGAGCTGGTGCGGGCCACCGGCGCCGACGAGGTGGTCAAGGTCAAGTCGATGGCCACCCAGGAGATCGGCCTCAACGAGGCGCTCGAGGCCGCCGGCATCACCGCGCACGAGACCGACCTCGCCGAGCTGATCGTGCAGCTGGGCGACGACAAGCCCTCGCACATCCTGGTGCCGGCGATCCACAAGAACCGGGCCGAGATCCGCGAGATCTTCCTGCGCACCATGCCGGGCGTCGACGAGACCCTGACCGACGAGCCGCGTCGCCTGGCCATGGCCGCGCGGGAGCACCTGCGCGAGCGGTTCCTCCGGGCACGCGTGGCGATCAGCGGCGCCAACTTCGCCGTCGCGGAGACCGGCACCCTGGCCGTCGTCGAGAGCGAGGGCAACGGCCGGATGTGCCTGACCCTCCCGCAGACGCTGATCACCGTCATGGGCATCGAGAAGGTGGTGCCCACGTGGCGCGACCTCGAGGTGTTCCTCCAGCTGCTCCCCCGCTCCTCCACCGGCGAGCGGATGAACCCCTACACGTCGCTGTGGGCCGGGGTCACCCCCGGCGACGGGCCGCAGGAGTTCCACCTGGTCCTGCTCGACAACGGGCGGACGGCGGTGCTCGCCGACGAGGTGGGCCGCGAGGCGCTGCACTGCATCCGCTGCTCGGCGTGCCTGAACGTCTGCCCGGTCTACGAGCGCACCGGTGGGCACGCCTACGGCTCGGTGTACCCGGGGCCGATCGGCGCGGTCCTGTCGCCACAGCTCACGGGGGTCGAGGACAACGCCTCGCTGCCCTACGCGTCGTCGCTGTGCGGAGCCTGCTACGACGTCTGCCCGGTGGCCATCGACATCCCCTCGATCCTCGTGCACCTGCGCGCCGAGCACGTCGAGGCGCAGGCGCACGCCACTCCGGAGGCGGTGGCGTTCCGGGCACTGTCGAAGGCCATGTCCAGCCCGCGTCTCTGGCGACTCGCGCAGAAGGCAGCCGGCCTGGGCCGGTTCCTCTCCCGGGGAAGGCCGACGCTGCCGAGCGCCCTGCCCCCGCCGGCCTCGGCGTGGACCCGCACCCGCGACCTGCCGACCCCGCCGGCGAAGACCTTCACCCAGCAGTGGGCGGAGGACCATCGGTGAGCGCCCGCGACGAGGTCCTCGCGCGGATCCGCACGGCGCGCGGGAACGCCCCGGTACCGCCGATCTCCCGCGATTACCGGACCGCCGACGGCCGGCCCGCCGGCCATCCGGCACTGCTGGACCTGCTCGTCGACCGACTCGAGGACTACAAGGCCACCGTGCTCCGCTGCGGCCCGGGCGAGGTCGCCGCCACGGTCGCCACGGCCCTCGCTCCGGTCTCCGGCAGCGTCGTCGTCGCACCCGGCGTGCCGGCCGCCTGGCGGCCGGACGGCGCGGTCGAGGACGACGGCCGGCCCGCCGTGGCGCTGGCCGGCCATGCGGCGACCGTCACCGGGGTCGCCGTCGCGATCGCCGACACCGGAACGCTGGTGCTCGACGGCTCCCCGCTGTCGGGCCGGCGGGCGCTGTCGCTGCTGCCCGACTTCCTGGTCTGCGTGGTCGAGGCGGCGCAGGTGGTCGGCACGGTGCCCGAGGGGCTCGCCGTCCTGGATCCGGTCGCGCCCCTGACGATGATCAGCGGCCCGTCGGCCACCAGCGACATCGAGCTGTCCCGGGTGGAGGGCGTGCACGGGCCGCGGACGCTGGTCGTCGTGCTCGTGGCCTGAGGCGGTCAGCCCCGGCGCGCGTCGTCCCCCTGCCCCAGCGCGTCGTCGACGCTGGTCTCACCCTCGGTGCGTCCCCCGCCGGCCCGGCTGACGGGGGTGGAGCCGGTGTCGTCGTCGGGCTGCTGTGGGGTCGTCGGCTGCTCGGTCATCGCGTGCCTCCTCTGCGCATGCTGCTGAGGTCCACACTCTCCTCCGTCGAGTCATGCGAAGTGGTGGCCGTCATCGCCTGATCGCCACGAGTTCGTATGACTGGATGCCGCACCTCAGCTCGGGGCGGCCTCGAGCTCCTCGGCGTCGACCACCGGCCCGCGGAACTGGGTGTTGTAGAGCCGGTAGTAGGGGCCGCGCGCGGCCAGCAGTTCGTCGTGCGTCCCGGACTCGACGATGCGTCCGGCCTCCATGACCAGGATGAGGTCGGCGTCGCGGATCGTGGAGAGCCGGTGGGCGATGACGAAGCTCGTCCGGTCGGCCCGCAATGCCGCCATGGCCCGCTGCACGAGGAGCTCGGTGCGGGTGTCGACGGAGCTGGTGGCCTCGTCGAGGATCAGCAGCGACGGCTCGGAGAGGAACGCCCGCGCGATCGTGATCAGCTGCTTCTCCCCCACGCTGATGTTGCTGGCCTCCTCGTTGATGACCGTGTCGTAGCCCTCGGGGAGGCTCTTCACGAAGCGGTCGACGAAGGTGGCCTCGGCGGCGGCGTGGATCTGCTCCTCCGTGGCCCCGGGCGTGCCGTAGGCGATGTTGTCGCGGATCGTGCCGCCGAACAGCCAGGTGTCCTGGAGCACCATGCCGATCTGCGACCGCAGTTCCTCGCGGCGCATGTCGGTGATGTCGACGCCGTCCAGGGTGATCCGGCCGCCGTCCAGCTCGTAGAACCGCATGACGAGGTTGACCAGCGTCGTCTTCCCCGCGCCGGTGGGCCCGACGATCGCGACCGTGTGGCCCGGCTCGGCGACCAGCGACAGGTCGTCGATGAGCGGCTGGTCCTCCTCGTAGCGGAAGGACACGTGCTCGAACTCCACGCGGCCGCGCCGGTCGGCGGGCACCTGCGGCTCGGCGGCGTCGGGCTCCTGCTCCTCGGCGTCGAGCAACTGGAAGACCCGCTCGGCCGAGGCCACCCCGGACTGCAGCAGGTTCGCCATCGAGGCGACCTGGGTCAGCGGCTGGGTGAACTGGCGGGAGTACTGGATGAACGCCTGCACGTCCCCGAGGCTGAGCGAGCCGGTGGCCACCCGGAGCCCGCCGACGACGGCGATGACCACGTAGTTCAGGTTCCCGATGAACATCATCGACGGCATGATCAGGCCGGAGACGAACTGCGCTCCGAAGCTCGCCTGGAACAGCGCCTCGTTCTTCTCCCGGAACTGCTCGTGCACCTCACGACGGCGGCCGAACACGGTGACCAGCTCGTGGCCGGTGAAGGCCTCCTCGATGTGCGCGTTGAGCTTGCCGGTGTTGGCCCACTGCGCCACGAACTGCTTCTGCGACCGCTTCGCGATCCGGGTGGTCACGAACACCGACAGCGGGATGCTGACCAGCGCGATGACCGCGAGCAGCGGCGAGATCACCACCATCACGACCAGGACGCCGAGCACCGTGAGCAGCGAGGTGAGCAACTGGCTCATCGTCTGCTGCAGCGTCTGCGACACGTTGTCGATGTCGTTGGTGACCCGGCTCAGCAGCTCACCGCGCGGCATGCGGTCGAAGTAGCGCAGCGGCAGCCGGTGCAGCTTGTCCTCCACGTCGGAGCGCAGCCGCAGGACGGTGGCCTGCACGACGTCGTTGAGGAGGTAGCCCTGCAGCCAGCTGAACACCGACGCCGCGACGTAGAGCGCGATGGCCCAGATCAGGACGGTGCCCAGGGCGCCGAAATCGATGCCCTTGCCGGGTACGACACCGGACCCGAGCAGCAGCTCGGCGATGTTCGCGTGCCCCGCGGCGCGGGCCCCGTCAGCGGCCTCCTGCACGGTGATCCCGGCGGGCAGCTGCCGGCCGAGGACGCCGGCGAAGATGATGTCGGTCGCCCGGCCGAGCAGCTTCGGCCCGGCCACGGCGAAGCCGACGCTGAGGACGGCGAGCACCAGGACGGCCGCGACCTTCGCGCGCTGGGGGGCCAGCCGGCGCAGCAGCCGCTGGGCCGACGGCTTGAAGGTCATCGCCTTCTCGGCCGGCATGCCCATGCCACCCATCGGCCCGCGCCCGAACAGCCCGCCCTGCGGCCGAGGCGGGCGAGCCGTCGCCGGCTGCGAGGGCGCGCTCACGAGACCTCCTGGAGGGAGAGCTGGGACTCGACGATCTCCTGGTAGGTGAGGCACGTGGCCAGGAGTTCCTCGTGGGTGCCGATCCCGGCGATCAGCCCGTCCTCCAGCACGATGATCTGGTCGGCGTCGGCGATGGTGGACACCCGCTGGGCCACGATCACCACGGTCGCCTCCCGCGTGGTCGGGGCCAGAGCCGCCCGCAGCCGGGCGTCGGTCGCGAGGTCCAGCGCGGAGAACGAGTCGTCGAACAGGTAGATCTGCGGACGCCGGACCAGCGCGCGGGCGATCGCCAGGCGCTGGCGCTGCCCGCCCGAGAGGTTGCTGCCGCCCTGCGTGATCGGCGCATCCAGGCCGCCGGGCATCGCCTCGACGAAGTCGCGCGCCTGGGCCACGTCGAGCGCCGCCCACAGGGCGTCGTCGTCGGCGTCCGGGTCGCCGTAGCGCAGGTTGCTGGCGACGGTGCCGGTGAAGAGGAAGGCCTTCTGGGGCACCAGCCCGATCCGGCGCCACAGCGCCTCGGGATCCATGTCGCGCACGTCCACGCCGTCGACCTCGACCGAGCCGCCCGTCACGTCGAACAGCCGCGGGACGAGGGAGATCAGCGTCGTCTTCCCGGCGCCGGTGCTGCCGATGACGGCGGTGGTGCGCCCGGGCAGCGCCCGGAAGGAGATGTCGCGGAGCACCGCCGTGGCCGCGCCCGGGTAGCGCAGCTCGACGCCGGTGAACTCGAGCTCCCCGCGGGGGGGGACGTCGGCGGCGGGCTCCAGCGGCGGCAGCACCGACGACCGGGTGTCCAGCACCTCCCGGATGCGCTCGGCGCACACCGCGGCCCGCGGGATCATGATCGCCATGAAGGTCGCCATCATGACCGACATCAGGATCTGCATCAGGTACTGGAGGAACGCCGTCAGCGACCCGATCTGCATCTGACCGGCGTCCACCCGGCCGGCGCCGAACCACAGGACGGCGACGCTCGAGACGTTCAAGATCGCCATCACCGTCGGGAAGATGAGCACCATCAGCCGCCCGGTGCGCAGGGCGGTGGCGGTCAATGCCCGGTTGGCCTCGCCGAACCGCTCGGTCTCGTCCCGCTCGCTGACGAAGGCCCGCACGACGCGGATGCCCATGAGCTGCTCGCGCAGCACCCGGTTCACCGAGTCCAGCCGGGTCTGCATGGCGCGGAACTGGGGCACCATCCGGGTCACGATCGACCCGATCGACAGCAGGAGGGCCGGCACGCTCACGACCATCAGCCAGGACAGCCCGAGGTCCTGCCGGAGCGCGAGGATGATGCCGCCGACGCACATGATCGGCGCCGCCACCAGGACCGTGAAGGTCATCACCACCAGCATCTGCACCTGCTGCACGTCATTGGTGGTGCGCGTGATCAGCGACGGGGCCCCGAAGGAGCCCAGCTCGCGGGCGGAGAATTCCCCGACCTGGGCGAAGAGCGCACCGCGGACGTCGCGGCCGAAGGCCATCGCGGTGCGCGCCCCGAAGTAGACGGCCGACACCGAGCAGGCGATCTGCACGAGGGTGACGGCCAGCATCCACGTGCCGGTCCGCATGATGTAGCCGGTGTCGCCGGTGACCACGCCCTTGTCGATGATGTCAGCGTTGAGGGTCGGCAGGTAGAGCGAGGCGATCGTGCCGACCAGCTGGAGCCCCACCACCGTCAGCAGCGGACGCCGGTACGGCCGCAGGTAGGTGCGCAGGAGGCCCATGAGCATGACCGCGAGGCTAACCCCGCTGGGCAGAAACGCTTGCGAATATCAACGAGTACGCGCGCCTTCGTAGGGTGGCTCGATGACCGAGCCCATGGCGCGCCGGGCAGGCGGCGTCCCCGCGGCCCGGCACACGCTCGCGCTGCTCCAGGCACTGGCCAGGCAGCCGGGCGCCGTCCCCGCGGCGGCACTGGCCCGCGACCTGGGCCTCCCCCGGTCCACGACCTACCACCTGCTGGCCGAGCTGATCGCGGCCGGCTTCGTCGTCCACTTGCCCGAGGAACGCCGCTACGGCCTCGGGGTGAGCGCGTTCGAGATCGGCAGCGCCTACTCCCGCCAGGAACCCCTCGCGCGGCTGGCCCGGCCCCTGCTGGCCCGGCTGGTCGACGCGGTCGGGCACTCGGCGCACCTGGCGGTGCTGCACGGCCGCGAGGTGCTCTACGTGGTGGAGCAGCGCGCTCCGGGCCGGCCGCCGCTGGTGACCGACGTCGGCGTGCGGCTGCCCGCGCAGCTCACCGCGAGCGGCCGCGCGGTGCTCGCCGACCTGCCCGCCGCGCAGGTGCGCGCGCTCTTCCCCGACGCCGACGCGTTCGTCGACCGGCACGGCGCCGGCCCGCGGAAGCTCTCGGAACTGCGCCGGCTGCTGGGCGAGGTGCGCCGCTCGGGGCACGCCACCGAGGACGGCGAGGTGACGCCGGGCTTCGCGTCCGTGGCGGCCGCCGTGCACGACCACGCGGGGCGGCCGGCGGCCGGGATCGCGGTCACGTTCCCCACCGAGGACGTCGACCCGGCGGCGCGCGACGAGCTCGCCCTGCGGGTCGGCCGCGCGGCCGCCGAGCTGACCCGGCGCATCAACGGGCGGTCGCCGCAACGTCTGGGATCCCGGACAACTCCTCCCGTCAGGGCCTAGGCCAGCACCGCGACCGGGTGTGCGATGAACGGCATGGAGCTCCCCCAGGTCGTCGTCGGCACCGGGCCGGTCCCGCTGGACGACGTGCTGCGCGTCGCCCGGCTCGGACACGGCGTGCGGCTGGCGGACGACGCCGTCGCCGAGATCGCCCGCAGCCGCGCGGTCGTCGACTCACTCGCCAAGGACGACCAGCCGCACTACGGCATCTCCACCGGCTTCGGCGCGCTGGCCACCAAGCACATCCCGCTGGAGCTGAGGGCCCAGCTCCAGCGCAGCCTGATCCGCTCGCACGCCGCCGGCTCGGGTCCTGAGGTGGAGCGCGAGGTGGTGCGCGCGCTGATGCTGCTGCGCCTGTCGACGCTCGCCACCGGCCGGACCGGCGTGCGGGTGGAGACCGCCCAGGCCTACGCCGCGATGCTCGACGCGGGCATCACGCCCCTGGTGCACGAGTACGGGTCGCTGGGCTGCTCCGGCGACCTGGCGCCGCTGTCCTCGATCGCGCTGGCGCTCATGGGCGAGGGGCAGGTGCGCGACGCGGACGGCGAACCGCGCGGAGCCGCAGAGGCCCTGCGCGCGCACGGCATCGAGCCGGTCGAGCTGGCCGAGAAGGAGGGGCTGGCCCTGGTCAACGGCACCGACGGCATGCTCGGCATGCTGGTGCTGGCGCTGGCCGACCTCCGCCGGCTGCTCACCACCGCCGACCTCGCTGCCGCGATGAGCGTCGAGGCGTTGCTCGGCACCGACGCCGTCTTCGCCGACGACCTCCAGGCGCTCCGGCCGCACCCTGGCCAGGCCCACTCCGCCGCCAACCTGCGGGCGCTGCTGGCCGGCAGCGGCGTCATGGCCAGCCACCGTGGCCCGGAGTGCACCCGCGTGCAGGACGCCTACTCGCTGCGCTGCGCCCCGCAGGTGCACGGCGCCGCCCGCGACACACTCGACCACGCCGCCACGGTCGCCGACCGCGAACTGGCCGCCGCCATCGACAACCCGGTGATCACCCTCGACGGCCGGGTGGAGTCCAACGGCAACTTCCACGGCGCCCCGGTCGGCTACGTGCTCGACTTCCTCGCCATCGCCGTCGCCGACGTGGCCGGCATGAGCGAGCGGCGCACCGACCGGTTCCTCGACAGGTCGCGCAGCAACGGGCTGCCGCCCTTCCTCGCCGGCGACCCGGGCGTCGACTCGGGCCACATGATCGCCCAGTACACGGCCGCCGGGATCGTCAGCGAGCTCAAGCGGCTGGCGGTGCCGGCCAGCGTCGACTCGATCCCGTCGTCGGCCATGCAGGAGGACCACGTCTCGATGGGCTGGCACGCCGCGCGCAAGCTGCGCCGGGCGATCGACGGGCTCACCCGGGTGCTCGCGATCGAGATCCTCACCGCCGCCCGGGCCCTCGACCTCCGGGCGCCCCTGGAGCCCGCCGCACCCACCGCCGCCGTCCGCGACGCCGTCCGGGCCGCGGGCGTCGGCGGTCCCGGACCCGACCGGCACCTGGCCCCCGAGATCGAGACCGTCGTGCACCTGGTCCACGACGGCGCACTGCTGACCGCCACCCGCCTCGACCTGAACTGAGGAGAAGAGCCATGGACGGAGCACGACCCGTGCGCTCCCCGCGCGGCACCACCCTGACCGCGCGCAGCTGGCAGACCGAGGCGCCGCTGCGGATGCTGCAGAACAACCTCGACCCGGAGGTCGCCGAGCGGCCCGACGACCTGGTGGTCTACGGCGGCACCGGCCGGGCCGCGCGCGACTGGCGGAGCTTCGACGCGATGGTCCGCACACTGACCACCCTGAGGGACGACGAGACCATGCTCGTCCAGTCCGGTCGCCCGGTCGGCGTGATGCGGACCCACGAGTGGGCGCCGCGGGTGCTGATCGCGAACTCGAACCTGGTCGGCGACTGGGCCACCTGGCCCGAGTTCCGGCGCCTCGAGCATCTGGGCCTGACCATGTACGGCCAGATGACCGCCGGCTCGTGGATCTACATCGGCACCCAGGGCATCCTGCAGGGCACCTACGAGACCTTCGCCGCGGTGGCCGCCAAGCGGTTCAACGGCACGCTCGCCGGCACGTTGACCCTCACGGGCGGCTGCGGCGGCATGGGCGGCGCGCAGCCGCTCGCCGTCACGCTGAACGGCGGCGTCTGCCTCATCGTCGACGTCGACGAGAGCCGGTTGCGTCGCCGGGTCGCCCAGCGCTACCTCGACGAGGTCGCGAACGACCTGGACGACGCGGTCGAGCGCTGCCTGGCGGCGAAGCGCTCGAAGACACCGCTGTCGGTGGGCGTGGTCGGCAACGCGGCCACCGTGTTCCCCGAGCTGCTGCGCCGGGGCGTCGAGATCGACATCGTCACCGACCAGACCTCGGCCCACGACCCGCTCAGCTACCTCCCCGAGGGCGTCGACCCCGACGACTGGCACGACTACGCGGAGAAGAAGCCCGAGGAGTTCACCGACCGGGCCCGTGCCTCGATGGCCACGCAGGTCGAGGCGATGGTCGGGTTCCTCGACGCCGGCGCCGAGGTGTTCGACTACGGCAACTCCATCCGCGACGAGGCCCGCCAGGGCGGCTTCGAGCGGGCGTTCGCCTTTCCCGGCTTCGTGCCCGCCTACATCCGGCCGCTGTTCTGCGAGGGCAAGGGCCCGTTCCGCTGGGCCGCCCTGTCCGGCGACCCGAAGGACATCGCCGCCACCGACCGCGCCGTCCTCGACCTGTTCCCCGACGACGAGCACCTGCAGCGCTGGATCCGCGCGGCCCAGGACAAGGTCGCGTTCCAGGGGCTGCCTGCGCGCATCTGCTGGCTCGGCTACGGCGAGCGCGACCTCGCCGGGCTGCGGTTCAACGAGCTGGTGGCCTCCGGTGAGATCAGCGCACCGATCGTGATCGGGCGCGACCACCTCGACTCCGGCTCCGTGGCCTCCCCCTACCGGGAGACCGAGGGCATGGCCGACGGCTCCGACGCGATCGCCGACTGGCCGCTGCTGAACGCGCTGGTCAACGCCTCGTCCGGGGCGACCTGGGTGTCGATCCACCACGGCGGCGGCGTCGGCATCGGCCGGTCCATCCACGCCGGGCAGGTCACCGTCGCCGACGGCACCCCGCTGGCCGCGCAGAAGCTCGAGCGGGTGCTGCGCAACGATCCCGGCATGGGCGTGATCCGGCACGTGGACGCGGGCTACGAGCTGGCGGCACAGGTGGCCGAGGAGCGGGGCGTGCGCATCCCGATGACCGAAGGATGAGCTCCTTCACCTCGATGTGGGCCGACCTCGCGCCGGTCGGCCGCGACGCCTCGACCGGGGGCTATCGCCGGTACGCGTGGACATCCACGGACGGCGAGCTGCGGGAGTGGTTCCGCGGCGAGGCGGCGCGGCGCGGCCTGGAGGTCGTCCCCGACCGCGCCGGCAACCTGTGGGCATGGCACGGCGACCCGGACGCCGACGGTCCCGGCCTCGTGCTCGGCAGCCACCTCGACTCCGTCCCGGACGGCGGCGCCTTCGACGGCCCGCTCGGGATCGTCTCGGCCTTCGCGGCGCTGGACCTGATCGACCGGTCGGCACTGTCGCGGCCGCTGGGCATCGCGTGCTTCGCCGACGAGGAGGGGGCCCGGTTCGGCGTCGCCTGCGCGGGCTCCCGGCTGCTGACCGGGGTCCTCGACCCCGACCGCGCGCGGGCGCTGACCGACGACGACGGGACGACGATGGCGCAGGCGATGGCCGCCGCGGGTCAGGACACGGCCGTCGTCGGGCGCGACCAGGAGACCCTCCGGCGGATCGGCACCTTCGTCGAGCTGCACGTCGAGCAGGGCCGCGGGCTGGTCGAGACCGGTGCCGCCGTCGGGGTGGCCGATTCCATCTGGCCGCACGGGCGCTGGCGGCTGGACCTGCTGGGCCGCGCCGACCACGCCGGCACCACCCGGCTGGCCGACCGGGACGACCCGATGCTCGCCCTCGCGGACGCCGTGCTCGCGGCCCGGGCCGCCGCCGAGCGACACAGCACCGTCGCGACCGTCGGCAAGGTGCGGGTGCGCCCCAACGGCGTCAACGCGATCCCGTCCGAGGTCACCGCCTGGCTCGACGCCCGCGGCGCCGACGCGGACGACGTCCGCGCCGTCGTCGCCGAGGTCGGGACGGCCGCGGGGACCGCACCCGTCGAGGAGTCGTGGACTCCGTCGACCGGCTTCGACGCGACGCTGCGCGACCGGCTCGCCGCCCGGCTCGGCGCGCCGGTGCTGGCGACCGGCGCCGGGCACGACGCGGGCATCCTCGCGTCGGCCGGCGTCGATGCCGCCATGCTCTTCGTCCGCAACCCCAGCGGGATCTCCCACTCCCCCGCCGAGCACGCCGAGCCCGACGACTGCCTGGCCGGCGTGGCCGCGCTGGCCCGGGTCGTGGAGGAGCTCGCGTGCTGAGCTTCTGGTGCGAGCACGCCTGGCTGGACGACGGGCCGGTCGCCGGGGTCCGCGTCACCGTCGACGACGGGCGGATCGCCGCTGTCGAGGTGGCCGACGCGACCGAGGGCGACCAGCGGCTGGCCGGCGTCGTGCTCCCCGGCTTGGCGAACGGGCACTCGCACGCCTTCCACCGTGCGCTGCGCGGACGCACGCACGACTCCGGCGGCACGTTCTGGACCTGGCGGGAGCGGATGTACGACGTCGCCGCCAGGCTGGACCCCGACAGCTACCTCGCGCTGGCCCGCGCCACGTTCGCGGAGATGGCGCTGGCCGGGGTCACCTGTGTCGGTGAGTTCCACTACCTGCATCATGCCCCGGGGGGCGGTCGCTACGACGACCCGAACGCGATGTCGGAGGCCCTGGTGCAGGCGGCCGCCGATGCCGGTGTCCGGCTGACCCTGCTCGACGCCTGCTACCTCAGCGGCGGCCTCGAGAGCGACGGCCACCTGCCGCTGGACGACGTCCAGGCCCGGTTCTCCGACGGCGACGCCGAGGCGTGGGCCACCCGGGCCGGTGCGCTCGCCGAGCGGCCGGGCCTGCGGATCGGGGCGGCGGTGCACTCCGTGCGGGCGGTGCCCCGCGACCAGCTGCCCACCGTCGTCGCCGCCGCCGAGGGACGGCCGCTGCACGCGCACCTGTCGGAGCAGCCGGCCGAGAACGCGGCCTGCTCGGGCTTCTACGGCTGCTCCCCCACGTCGCTGCTCGCGGACGCCGGCGCCCTCGGCCCGCACACCACGGTGGTGCACGCGACCCATCTGACCGAGCACGACATCCAGGTGCTGGGCTCCAGCGCTACGAACGTCTGCGCCTGCCCCAGCACCGAGGCCGACCTCGCCGACGGGATCGGCCCGTTCCGCCGGCTCCGCGACGCCGGGTCCCCGCTCTGCCTGGGCACCGACCAGCAGGCCCTGACCGACCTGCTCGGCGAGGCGCGGCTGCTGGAGGCCGACCAGCGGCTGGCCGGCGGCGAGCGCGGACGGTTCCGGCCGGCCGAGCTCGTCGGGGCACTGACCGCGCACACGATGCTCGGCTGGCCCGACGCCGGCCGGCTGGCGCCCGGGCAGCGAGCAGATCTGGTCGCCGTCCGGCTCGACAGTCCCCGCACCGCCGGCTGCGCCCCGGATCAGCTGGTCATGGCGGCCGCGGCCGCGGACGTGCACACCGTCGTCGTCGACGGCCGGGTGGTCGTCTCCGACGGGCAGCACGTGCTGGGCGACGTCGGCCGCCTGCTGGCCGACGCGATCGCTCCCTTGTGGGAGACACGATGACGACCCTCGTCACGGGCATCGCCGAGCTGGTCACCCACGACCCGTCACTCGGCACGTTCGCGGACGCCGCACTGGTCGTCGACGACGAGTTCGTGGTCTGGGCCGGGCGCAGCTCCGAGGCGCCGGCCGCCGACGAGCGGGTCGACGTCGGCGGCCGCGCCGTGATCCCGGGCTTCGTCGACAGCCACGCCCACCTGGTGTTCGCCGGCGACCGGGCTGCGGAGTTCGAGGCGCGCATGGCGGGCGTCGCCTACGACGGCGGCGGCATCGCCTCGACGGTGGCGGCCACCCGCGCGGCGTCCGATGCCGAGCTGCGCGCGCGGCTGCGCGGGCTGGTCGCCGAGATGCGCGCGCAGGGCACCACGACCGTCGAGGTCAAGAGCGGCTACGGCCTGACCGTGGACGACGAGACCCGCGCGCTGCGGCTGGCCCGCGAGGTGACCCCGGAGACGACGTTCCTCGGCGCCCACGTGGTCCCACCCGGCAGCGATCGCCGCGACTACCTCGACCTGGTGTGCGGCCCGATGCTCGCCGCCTGCGCCCCGCACGCGCGGTGGATCGACGTGTTCTGCGAGCCGGGGTCCCCCGCCGCGTTCGACGGCGACGAGGCGCGCGCCGTGCTCACCGCGGGGCGCGCCGCGGGCCTGGACCTGCGGGTGCACGCCAACCAGCTGACGGCCGGGCCGGGTGTGCGGCTGGCGGTCGAGCTGGGCGCGGCGAGCGCCGACCACTGCACCCATCTCACCGACGGCGACGTCGACGCGCTGGCCGGGGGGACGACGGTGGCCACCCTGCTGCCCGGCGTCGAGTTCTCCACCCGCTCGCCGTATCCCGACGCCCGCCGGCTGCTGGCAGCCGGCGTGACGGTCGCGCTGGCCACCGACTGCAACCCGGGCAGCTGCTTCACCTCCTCCATGGCGTTCTGCCTCGCGCTCGCCGTCCGCGAGATGCGGATGACACCCGCCGAGGCACTGTGGTCGGCGACCGCCGGTGGGGCGGCCGCGCTGCGCCGCACCGACGTCGGCCACCTGGGCGTCGGCGCGCGAGCGGACCTCGCCGTCGTCGATGCGCCGTCCTACCGGCACCTGGCCTACCGGCCCGGCGTGCCCCTGGTGCGTGCCCTCGACCTGGCCGGAGGGGAACACTGAGCCCGTGCGCCCGCTGATCGGCATCACCACCTACCGCGAACAGGCCCGGTGGGGCTTCTGGGACGTGCCGGCCGTGCTGCTGCCGGCGAGCTACGCCGACGCCGTCGCCGAGGCCGGCGGCGAACCGGTCCTGCTGCCCACCGGCGCCGTCAGCGCCGAGGCGGTCGGCCGGCTGGACGGCCTGGTCCTGGCCGGCGGGGCCGACGTCGACCCCGCGCGCTACGACGAGGAAGCCGGCCCGCACACCACCGCCACCCGGCCCGGGCGGGACGCCTCCGAGCTCGCCCTGCTGGAGGCGGCCCTCAACCGGGACCTGCCGCTGCTGGCCATCTGCCGTGGCATGCAGTTGCTCAACGTGCTGCTCGGCGGCAGCCTGATCCAGCACCTGCCCGACGTGCCCGGCGCGCAGCCCCATCAGCTGGGACTCGGGCTGTACGCCGAGCGGGAGGTGCGCATCGATCCGGCCAGCGCGGTCGGGGCCATCCTGGGCCCGGCCGCCACCGTGGACTGCCACCACCACCAGGCGCTGGACCGGATCGCGAAGGGGGTGGTCCCCTCGGCGTGGGCCGAGGACGGCCTGGTGGAGGCGGTCGAGGTGCCCGGCCGCCCGTTCTGCCTCGGCGTCCAGTGGCACCCGGAGGCGGGCGGGGACCGCCGGCTGTTCGGGGCCCTGGTCGGTGCCACCCGTTCGACGACCAGGTAACGGGCAGGGAACAGCCGCCGCGCGCCCTTGTGGAGCGCGTTTCCGTCGCCCTAGGGTCCTCCCGCTGATCATTCGGCCAGCAGCGAGCCGCCTGAAGGTAGGAACGCGCATGAGCACCGAGCCCGCCACCCGGCCCGAGAATCACGATCACCACCACGACGAGGACACCCACCGCCTCCACCAGCTGGGTTACGCGCAGGAACTGGCCCGGCACATGTCCGGGTTCTCCAACTTCGCCGTCTCGTTCACGATCATCTCGATCCTCTCCGGCTGCCTGACGCTCTACGGCTTCGGCCTGAACACCGGCGGGCCGGTCGTGATCGTCTGGGGCTGGCCGTTCGTCGGGCTCATGACCCTGTTCGTGGGGCTTGCCATGGCCGAGGTCTGCTCGAGCTTCCCGACCGCCGGCGGCCTCTACTACTGGGCGGCCAAACTCGCGAAGCAGAACGCAGCAGCGTGGTCGTGGTTCACCGGCTGGTTCAACTTCCTCGGCCAGGTGGCGGTGACCGCCGGCATCGACTTCGGCGCCGCGTTCTTCCTCAACGCGTTCCTCGACCTGCAGTTCGGGTTCGACGCCCGGCCCTGGCACACGATCCTGTTGTTCGGCCTGATCCTGCTGCTGCACGGCGCCCTGAACCAGTTCGGCGTCCGGGTGGTCGCGCGGCTCAACGACGTGAGCGTCTGGTGGCACGTCATCGGCGTCGCGGTGATCGTCGGCGTGCTCGCCTTCGTGCCCGACCACCACCAGTCGGCCTCGTTCGTGTTCGGGCACTTCGTGAACAACACCGGCTTCGGTTCCAGCTTCTACGTCGCGCTGATCGGACTGCTGCTGGCGCAGTACACGCTCACCGGGTTCGACGCCTCGGCGCACATGACCGAGGAGACGCACAACGCGGCCCGGTCCGGCCCGCGCGGCATCGTCATGTCGATCGTGGTCTCGGTGGTCGCCGGCTGGGTGCTGCTGATCGGGCTCACGTTCGCGATCCAGAGCTACGAGAGCGCGACCGGCACCCAGACCGGCGTGCCGCCCGCGCAGATCTTCATCGACGCCGTCGGCAACACCGGCGGCAAGCTGCTGCTGCTCATCGCGATCGGCGCGCAGCTGTTCTGCGGGATGGCGTCGGTGACGGCGAACTCGCGGATGATCTTCGCGTTCTCGCGGGACGGCGCGCTGCCCGCCTCCCGCGTCTGGCACCACATCAACCCCCGCACCCGGACGCCCACCCGGGCGATCTGGCTGGCCGCGGGCGGCGCGTTCGTCCTCGGCCTGCCCTACCTCTGGAACGCCACCGCGTACGCCGCGGTCACCTCGATCGCGGTCATCGGCCTCTACATCGCCTACGTGCTGCCCACGTTCCTGCGGCTGCGCCAGGGCGATGCGTTCGAGCCGGGACCATGGCACCTGGGGCGCTGGAGCCGGCCGATCGGCACGATCGCCGTGGCCTGGGTCGTCTTCATCACCGTGCTGTTCATGCTGCCGACGGTGAGCCCCGTGACGGCGAGCTCGTTCAACTACACACCCGTCGCGGTGCTCGTCGTCCTCGGCTTCGCCGGCATCTGGTGGCTGGTGTCGGCGAAGAACTGGTTCACCGGCCCGAAGGTGCAGGGGTCGCCGGAGGAGCTGGCCGCGGCCGAGCGGGAGCTGGAGAGCCTTGCCTGAGCGCAGGGGCGGCGTCCTCACCATCGAGGACCTGCGTCACCTGGTCGATCACGGCGAGGTCGACACCGTCGTCGTCGCGATCACCGACATGCAGGGCCGACTGCAGGGCAAGCGGCTGCACGCCCGGTACTTCCTGGACGTCGTCCTGGAGCACGCCACCGAGGGCTGCAACTACCTGCTGGCCGTCGACGTCGACATGAACACCGTCGACGGCTACGCGATGTCGTCGTGGTCCAGCGGCTACGGCGACTTCGTGATGCAGCCGGACCTCTCCACCCTGCGGCCGATCCCGTGGCAGCCGGGATCGGTGCTGGTCCTCGCCGACCTGCGGTGGGAGGACGGCAGCCCGGTCGTCGCCTCGCCGCGGCAGGTGCTCGCCCGGCAGACCGCGCGGCTGGCCGACGCCGGGATGGCTGCGTACGTCGGCACGGAACTGGAGTTCATGGTCTTTCGCGACACCTACGAACAGGCCTGGACGGCGGGCTACCGGAACCTCACCCCGGTGAACCAGTACAACGTCGACTACTCGCTGCTCGGCACGGCGCGGATCGAGCCGCTGCTGCGCCGGATCCGCAACGAGATGACCGGTGCCGGGCTGGTCGTGGAGTCGGCGAAGGGCGAGTGCAACCTCGGCCAGCACGAGATCGCCTTCCGGTACGCGGAGGCATCCGCGGCCTGCGACGGGCACGTGATCTACAAGACCGGGGCCAAGGAGATCGCGGCGCAGGAGGGCGTCGCGCTGACGTTCATGGCCAAGTTCGACGAGCGCGAAGGCAACTCGTGCCACATCCACTGCAGCTTCCGGGGCACCGACGGCTCCCTGGTGCTCGCCGACGGCCACGGCTTGTCGAAGGTCGGCGAGTCCTACGTCGCCGGGCAGCTGCGGTACATGCGCGAGCTCACCCTGCTGCTCGCCCCCAACATCAACTCCTACAAACGCTACGTCGAGGGCTCGTTCGCCCCGACCGCCCTGCGCTGGGGCCGCGACAACCGCACCTGCGCCTTCCGGCTGGTCGGGCACGGCGCCTCGCTCCGGCTGGAGAACCGCATCCCCGGCGGCGACGTGAACCCCTACCTGGCGACGGCGGCCACCGTCGCCGCCGGTCTGGCGGGCATCGAGGAGGAGCTGGAGCTGGAGCCGGCCGTCGAGGGGAACGCCTACGACGACCCGGAGGCGTCCCACGTGCCGACCGGCCTGGCCGAGGCCCGGGACCTGTGGCTGGGCAGCGATTTCGCGCGCACTACATTCGGCGACGACGTGGTCGAGCACTACGCCAACATGGCCGCCGTGGAACTCGCCGCCTTCGGCAGGTCGGTCACCGACTGGGAGCGGATCCGGGGGTTCGAGCGGCTGTGAGCAGTACGTCCCATGACGTGATCAA
The DNA here is from genome assembly GCF_057628075.1 of Blastococcus sp. OS1-29. Taxonomy (NCBI): domain Bacteria; kingdom Bacillati; phylum Actinomycetota; class Actinomycetes; order Geodermatophilales; family Geodermatophilaceae; genus Blastococcus; species Blastococcus sp. OS1-29. Next base: position 183,122 of record NZ_JBXXJK010000002.1, on the reverse strand, counting down.
CCCAGCCACCGAAGAACTCATCACCACGGTCCCACTCGCCGACGTCGACGAGACCGACGCCGCGGTGGCCCGGGCGGCGCAGGCCTATCGGAGCTGGCGGCAGGTGGCGCCGGCCGACCGCGGGCGGCTGCTGCGGCGCTTCGCCCAGCGGGTCGAGGACTCGATCGAGGAGCTGGCCCGGCTGGAGGTGGCCAACTCGGGGCACACGATCGGCAACGCCCGGTGGGAGGCCGGGAACGTCCGCGACGTGCTGACCTACTACAGCGCGGCGCCGGAACGACTGTTCGGGCGGCAGATCCCGGTGGCCGGCGGCGTCGACATCACGTTCCGCGAGCCGCTGGGCGTCGTCGGCGTCATCGTGCCGTGGAACTTCCCGATGCCGATCGCCGGCTGGGCGTTCGCCCCCGCGCTGGCCGCCGGCAACACCGTCGTCCTCAAGCCCGCGGAGCTCACCCCGCTGACCGCGATCCGGCTCGGCGAGCTGGCATTGGAGGCCGGCCTGCCCGAGGACGTGTTCACCGTGCTGCCCGGCAAGGGCTCGGTGGTCGGGCAGCGGCTGGTCGACCACCCCGACGTCCGCAAGATCGTGTTCACCGGCTCGACCGAGGTCGGCAAGGGCGTGATGGCCGGCTGCGCGCGGCGGGTCAAGCGGGTCACCCTGGAGCTCGGCGGCAAGAGCGCCAACGTCGTCTTCGCCGATGCCGACCTGGAGAAGGCGGCGGCGACGGCGCCCTACGCCGTCTTCGACAACGCCGGCCAGGACTGCTGCGCCCGCTCGCGGATCCTCGTGCAGCGCTCGGCCTACGACCGGTTCATGGAGCTGCTGGAGCCGGCGGTCCAGGGCGTGCGCGTCGAGGACCCGGGGCTCGACACCGCCGAGATGGGGCCGCTGATCAGCCGCGGCCAGTGGGAGCGGGTCCGTGCCTACGTGCCGGACGACGCCCCCGTCGCGTTCCGCGGCAGCGCGCCCGACGGGCCCGGGTTCTGGTTCCCGCCGACCGTGCTCGCGCCGGTGGATCCGGCGGCGCCCGCGGTCACCGAGGAGATCTTCGGCCCGGTCGTCGCCGTCGTCCCGTTCGACGACGAGGACGACGCCGTCCGCATCGCCAACCAGGGCGAGTACGGCCTGTCCGGGTCGATCTGGACCCGCGACGTCGGGCGGGCGCTCCGGGTCTCCCGGGGCATCGAGGCCGGCAACCTGTCGGTCAACAGCCACTCGTCGGTGCGCTACTCGACACCGTTCGGCGGCTTCAAGCAGTCGGGGCTGGGCCGGGAGCTCGGTCCGGACGCCCTGAACTCGTTCACGGACGAGAAGAACGTGTTCCTGTCGACGGAAGGCTGAGTGTGTCGGAGCAGGCAGTGGTGCGGCGGCTGGTGGACCGGGTCGCGGTCGTGACCGGTGGGGGCAGCGGGATCGGGCTGGCCACCGCCCGGCGGTTCGCGTCGGAGGGTGCGCTGGTCGTCGTCGGCGACGTCGACCCGACCGCCGGCAAGGCGGCCGCCGACGAGGTCGGCGGCATGTTCGTGCAGGTCGACGTGACCTCCCCCGGGCAGGTCGACGCTCTGTTCCAGGCCGCTGTCGACGCCCACGGCGGGCTGGACATCGCGTTCAACAACGCCGGCATCTCACCCCCGGACGACGACTCGATCCTCACCACCGGCCTGGACGCCTGGCGCCGCGTGCAGGAGGTGAACCTGACCTCGGTGTACCTCTGCTGCAAGGCGGCCATCCCGCACATGCAGGCCCGCGGCAAGGGCTCGATCATCAACACCGCCTCGTTCGTGGCGCGGATGGGCGCCGCGACCTCGCAGATCTCCTATACCGCCTCCAAGGGCGGCGTGCTGGCGATGTCGCGCGAGCTCGGCGTGCAGTTCGCCCGCGAGGGCATCCGGGTGAACGCGCTCTCCCCCGGGCCGGTGAACACGCCGCTGCTGCAGGAGCTCTTCGCCAAGGACCCCGAGCGGGCCGCGCGCCGGCTGGTGCACATCCCGGTGGGGCGGTTCGCCGAGCCCGACGAGATCGCGGCCGCCGTCGCGTTCCTCGCCTCCGACGACTCGTCGTTCATCACGGCGGCGGAGTTCCTGGTGGACGGTGGCCTGAGCGGCGCGTACGTCACTCCCGTCTGACCCTCACCGGTGCTTGGATCTGCCGCATGACGCAGGTGTTCGAGGCATCGACCCGGATCGAGATCGACGCGCCGCCGGAGCGGGTGTGGCAGGCCATCGTGGACCCCGACCTCGTCGCCCGGTACATGTACGGCACGACCCTGGACACCGACTGGGCGGTCGGTTCACCCGTCTTCTGGCGGGGCGAATGGCAGGGGGAGAGCTACGAGGACAAGGGCGAGGTGCTCGCGTTCGACGCACCCCGCCGGCTCGCCGTCACCCATTGGAGCCCGCTGACAGGTGAACCCGACGAACCGGCCAACTACCACCACGTCACCTTCGAGCTCGAGCCCCTCGACGAGCGCCGGACCGGGCTGACGCTCACCCAGGGGAACAGCCCGAGCCAGGACGCCGCCGACAGGCTGATCGCCGAGGGGTGGACGACTGTGCTGCAGGGGCTCAAGGAGGTCGCCGAGGGCAGCTGACGCATCCCCCTTCCTGGGTACGAATGTGCTGGTGGAGGGACTCAAGGAACCGCGTAACCCTGCCGATGGACCGGTGTGACCAGCTCTCCGGTGGTGGACGACGAGCGCATGCCCGCGCTCGGCCCCATCGACGACCCCCGCGCCGGCGACCTGCTGGCGACCGTGGTGGAGCTCGAGATGCTCGCCAGATTCGACTCCGGCATCGCCGAGCAACGGGCCGACCGGTCGATCGCGCTCGCCCGCGAGCTGGGTCTCGCCGAGCTCGAGCAGCGCGCCCAGCTGGTGCGCGCCGACATGCTGCGCCGCCGCGGGAACGTCGCGGAGGCCGGCCGGATCGCCCAGGACGTGCACCGCTGGGCCACCGACCAGGATTCCGGCCACGCCCTGGCCCGGAGCCATTTCGTGCTGTCGGCGGTGTTCCAGGAACTCGGCGACGTCTCCGTCGCCCTGGAGCACGCCGTCCGGGCCGTCGACCTCCTCGTGGAGGGCGCCGATCCGGCCATCCGGATCGACCACCTCACCCGCCTCGGGGACTGCCTGGCCCTGCACGGTGACGAGGCCGCGCGGGAGCGCTACGCCGAGGTCCAGCAGCTGGCCGAGGAGCTCGGCGACGTCGATCGGCGCCTGATGGTGCTGAACAACCGGGCCTACTCCGAGACGCTGTGGGGCGACTTCGCGGCCGCGCTCGAGTTCAGCACGCAGCTGCAGGCCGTCGCCGCCGCGCACGACGTCCCGCTGCACATCGGCCGGCTGGACACGGTCGCCCGCGCACTGATGGGCCTGGGACGTCTCGAGGACGCCGAGGCCGCCATGCTGCCCGGCGCCCGGCCCGAGGCGCTGGCCGCATCCCTGGACGGCGACGCCGGCGCCGACTTCCTGCTGACCCTCGCCGAGGTCCGCCGCCGGCTCGGCAACATCGACGGCGCTCAGGAGAGCCTCGACGAGAGCATCCGCCGCTGCGAGGAGTTCGGGCTGACCTCGATCCGGGTGCGCGCCCGCCGGGAACAGGCCGAGCTGCACGCCGCCGGCGGCGATTTCAAGGCCGCGTACGAGGAGCACAAGCTGTACTGCGAGGAACTGATGGACCTCCAGTCGGCCGAACGCGACGCCCGGGCCCGGGCGCTGCAGGCGATGTACGAGACGACGGAGGCCCGCCGGCAGAGCCGGCGGTACCGCGAGCTGTCGCTGCGCGATCCCCTCACCGGGCTCTACAACCGGCGCTACGTCGACGAGCAGCTCCCCCGCCTGCTCCAGCGCGGCCCCGGCGCCCCGGAGGTGACCGTCGCGCTCCTCGACCTCGACTACTTCAAGCTCGTGAACGACACCTGCTCGCACGAGATCGGCGACGAGGTGCTGCGCATCGTCGCCGAGATCCTCCAGGACGCCGAGGCGGCGCACGCCGGGGGTTCCTTCGCCGCGCGGATGGGCGGCGAGGAGTTCCTGCTGGTGCTGGCCGGCAGCGGTCCCGCGGAGGCCGCCGGCCACCTCGAGGACGTGCGCGCGACCGTGGCCGCCCACCCGTGGGCGGAGCTGACCGGCACGATGTCCATCACGGTCAGCATCGGGGCCGCGAGCACCACCGGCTGCTCCGGCGACCCGGCGCCGACCGCCCTGCTCAGCCGCGCCGACGCCCACCTGTACCGGGCGAAGCGCAAGGGCCGCGACCGGGTCGTCGGCGACCTGCCCTGACCCCGCCGGTGCGATAGCTTCCGGGCACGGCCGGGGGCGACGAGGCGGGTGGACGCATGGCGCTCCTGCGAAGGCGGAATCTCGGATCGCGATCCACCCAGATCGCCTTCGACACGCTGCACACGGTCAGCCTCATGGGCCCCGCCCTGCGCGAGGGGCTGACCCGCGGCGGCGCCGCGCGCGCGGTGAAGCAGCTGCGCTCGCTGCTGGGCGTGTCCGCCGTCGCGCTCACCAGCGACGGCCAGGTCCTGGGCTTCGACGGCGGGCCGCATCGTCACGCGGCCACCCCGCAGGCCGACGTCGCCGAGGCCTCGCGCACCGGGAAGACGGTGGTGCTCCGGTCGCGTGCCCTGTCCTGCGGTCCCGACTGCGACGTCCGGGCCGTCGTCGCCAGCCCGCTGGTCGAGGGCGACACGGTCGTGGGTGTCCTGGCCGCGTACGGGCCGTCGTCCTCGGCGCTGCTGGTCCGCGCGGTCGACGAGGTCGCCCGCTGGGTCTCGACACAACTGGAGCTCGCCGCGGCCAGTCGCCAGCAGGCCCGCGCCGCCGAGGCGGAGCTGCGCGCGCTGCGGGCGCAGATCAGCCCGCACTTCGTGTACAACACGCTGACCGCGATCGCGTCCTTCACCCGCACCGACCCCGAGCGGGCACGGGACCTGCTGCTGGAGTTCGCCGACTTCACCCGCTACGCGCTGCGCAGCGGGGGGCAGCTGGCCACGGTGGCCGACGAGCTCCGCAACACCGAGCGCTATCTCGTCCTCGAGCAGGCGCGGTTCGGCGCCCGGCTCGCCGTCCGGCTGCGCGTCGCGCCCGAGGTGCTCCCGGTGGCCGTTCCGTTCCTCGTGATCCAGCCGCTGGTGGAGAACGCGGTGCGGCACGGGCTGGAGGGGTCCACCGACCCGGTGACCGTGACGATCACCGCGGCCGACGACGGCGCGGACGCGGTGCTGACCGTCGAGGACGACGGGAGCGGTGCCGCTCCGGAGGTCATCGAGGCCAGCCTCGTGCGTGGTGGCGGCTCGTCGCGCGGCCCCGGCGGAATGGGACTGGGCAACGTCGACGCGCGGCTGCGATCGGTCTTCGGTGACGCCTACGGGCTGGTCGTCGAGACGGCTCCGGGCGCCGGCACGAAAGTGACCGTCCGGGTTCCGAAGTCCGCTCCGTGAGCACTGTCGAGGCCGTGACCTGGGAGGTAACGTCGGAACATGTCCCTCCTGGAGGAGGCGGCTCCGAGCCTGCGGGTGGTCGTCGTCGACGACGAGTCACCGGCCCGGTCGGAGCTGGCCTACCTGCTGGGCAGCGACGCACGGATCGCCTCCGTGCGCTGCGCCGCGAGCGCGGCCGAGGCGCTCGCGATCGCCGCGGCCGAGCCGGTCGACGCCGTCTTCTGCGACGTGAAGATGCCCGGCATGGACGGGATCGCGCTGGCCCGCGTGCTCGCCAGCTTCGCGCACCGGCCGCAGATCGTCTTCGTCACCGCCTACGACGAGCACGCCGTCGACGCGTTCGAGCTGCGGGCGGTCGACTACGTCATGAAGCCGGTGCGTGCGGGCCGCGTGGCCGAAGCCGTCCGGCGCCTGTGCCCGGGTCCCGACAGCACGACGGACGCCGACGACAGCGTGCCGGTCGAGCTCGCCGGGGTCACCCGCTTCGTCCGCCTCTCCCAGGTGCGCTACGTCGAGGCGCAGGGCGACTACGCCCGCCTGCACGTCCCGGGCGGGAGCCATCTGGTGCGGATGTCGCTGGCCACCCTGGAGCAGCGCTGGGCCGACTTCGCCCGAATCCACCGCAGCACGCTGGTGGCCCTGACCCACGTGCAGGAACTGCGCATGGACGACGGCCACTGCACCGTCGGGCTCGACGACGGCGTGGAGCTCGTCGTCAGCCGGCGGCACACCCGTGAGCTGCGCGAGCGGCTGATGCACCGTGGCCGTCCCGATGGCCGATCCGGATGAGCGAGCGGACCCGGATCACCCATCCCCGGACCGTCGCGGCACGCCCCGGCCCCACCCGCCCGCCGGCCCGGGAGATCGACGAGCTCACGGCGCTCGGCGAGCTCTACCTGGAGTCACTGCTGCGCAGCCAGCGGCGGACGGCGTTCGCCGTGTGCGCCGCGACGGTCGGCATGCTGCTCGCGCTGGCCGTGGCCGTCGCCGAACTCGCCGGCTGGCGCGCGATCACCGTGTTCGGCGTCCAGCTGCCCTGGGTGCTGGTGGGCTGCGCGATCTACCCCGCCCTGTGGGGCATCGGCTTCCTCGCCGTCCGCCTGCTCGAGCGCAACGAGCGGGCCTTCGCCGAGCTGATGCACCAGCGCTGATCCCCGTGGGCACCCCCGTCTGGCCGATCGTCGGCGTCGGCGCGGTCACCGTGGTCACGATCGCGGCGGGCAGCCTGGGCCTGCGCCGGGCGCGCACCACGGGCGACTTCTACGTCGCCTCGCGAGCGGTCAGTCCCCGCTGGAACGCGGCGGCGGTCAGCGGCGAGTACCTGTCCGCGGCGTCGTTCCTGGGGATCGCCGGCCTGGTGCTCACCTACGGCTTCGACATGCTCTGGTACCCGGTGGGCTACACCGCCGGGTACCTGGTGCTGCTCGCGCTGGTGGCCGCGCCGCTGCGCCGCTCGGGGGCCTACACGCTGCCCGACTTCGCCCAGCTGCGGCTGGGCTCCCTGGCCGTGCGCCGGGCGGCGAGCCTGCTCGTGGTGCTGATCGGCTGGCTGTACCTGGTGCCGCAGCTGCAGGGGGCGTCGCTCACCCTGACGGCCCAGGTCGGCGCGCCGCGGTGGGCGGGCGGCCTGCTGGTCTGCGCCGTCGTGCTGATCGCCGTGGCCGCCGGCGGCATGCGGTCGATCACGTTCGCCCAGGCGGTCCAGTACTGGATCAAGCTGACCGCCCTGCTCGTGCCGGCCGCCGTGCTGGCGACCGTCTGGCGCGCCCGGGGCAATCGCCTGCCCGGACCGTCGGACGACGCCTGGCTCCGCCCCCTCGGCTCGGGCCTCGACCACCCGCTCTACGTCACGCTGTCGCTGATCGTCGCGATCTGCCTCGGCACGATGGGGCTGCCGCACGTGCTCGTCCGCTTCTACACCAACCCCGACGGCCGGGACACCCGGCGCACGGCGCTCATCGTGATCGGGTTGCTGTCGGCGTTCTACCAGCTGCCCACGCTGTTCGGCGTCTTCGGGCACCGCTACCTGCCCGGCCTGGCGTCGACCGGCTCGGCCGACGCGACGGTGCTCCTGCTGCCCGAGCGCATGCTGCCGGGCCTGCCCGGTCAGGTGCTGGGCGGTCTGGTGACCGCCGGGGCGTTCGCCGCGTTCCTGTCGACCGCCTCCGGCCTCACCGTGTCGGTCGCCGGCGTGCTCACGCAGGACCTCTCGCGGGCGGCGGGGCGGCGGCAGGACCGGATCCGGCGCTTCCGGGCCAGCGCCGTCGTCGCCATCGGGGTGCCCTACGTGCTCAGCCTCAGCGGGCTGCGGATCAGCGTGGCCGCGACCGTCGGGCTGGCGTTCGCGCTCGCGGCCTGCACGTTCTGCCCGCTGCTGGTGCTCGGCATCTGGTGGCGCGGGCTCACCGACACCGGCGCCCTGGCCGGACTCACCACCGGCGGGCTGCTGGCGGGTGCGGCGGTCCTCGCCACCCTGCTGCTGGCACCCCGCGGCGGATGGCCGGGCGCACTGCTGGCCCAGCCCGCCGCGTGGATCGTGCCCCTGACCTTCGCGGTGATGATCATCGTCTCGCTGAGCACCCGGTGGCGGGTGCCGGCGGACGTCGGCCGCGTGCTCCTGCGACTGCATGCGCCCGAGTCGATGACCGGCGACCTGCCCTCCCTCGACCGATCGGCGCACTGACCCGGCCGCTCGGCGCAGCCCCCGAGCCGTTGACCGGCGCGGATCCGCGCGGTCGGCGATCGGCGCTTCCGCGCAGGGGTTCGGCGCTGCCAGCGTGGGAGCACGAAGGCCGACCGAGGCTCAGGGAGCAGACCATGACCACAGTGACGCCGGGCGCCCGCGGCGCCATGCACGACGGACAGCGCGACGAGGCGGTCAGCACGGCCGCGAGCGTCTCGCCCGGAATCGCCGACCCCGGGCCGCTGGGCCTGGCGGGGTTCGCCGCGACCACCTTCTTCCTCTCGGCGGTCAACGCCGGACTGCTGCCGAAGACCGTGGAGGGCGCGGTGTTCGGGCTCGCGATCTTCTACGGCGGCATCGCCCAGCTCCTGGCCGGGATGTGGGAGTTCACCAAGGGCAACACCTTCGGCGCGCTCGCGTTCAGCTCCTTCGGCGCGTTCTGGCTGTCCTTCTGGTACCTGGTGACGCACCTGCCGAAGGCCCCGGCGTCGGACCTGAACAAGGCGGTCGGCACCTACCTGCTCATCTGGACGATCTTCACGGCCTACATGTTCATCGCGTCCATGCGCACGTCGGGCGCGATCATGGCCGTCTTCGCCCTCCTGACCCTGACCTTCCTCTTCCTGTGCATCGGGGCCTACAGCGGCACCACCGGCATGACGCGGGTCGGCGGGTGGCTGGGGCTGGCCACCGCGCTGGTCGCCTGGTACGCCTCCCTGGCCGGCGTCTTCAACTCCACGGCCAAGCGGGCCGCCCTGCCGACCTTCCCGCGCGCATGACCGAGACGCTGTCCAACCTCTCCCGCGAGGAGCGGCGCTTCCCGCCCGCCCCGGAGTTCACGGCACAGGCCAACGTCGGCGAGGCCGCCTACGCCGAGGCGTCGGCCGACCGGCTGGCCTTCTGGGAGACCCAGGCGCGCCGGCTGACCTGGGAACGGCCCTGGGACACCGCGCTGGACTGGTCCAACGCGCCGTTCGCGAAGTGGTTCGTCGGCGGCAAGCTCAACGTCGCCTACAACTGCGTCGACCGGCACGTCGAGGACGGCCACGGCGACCAGGTGGCCTACCACTGGGAGGGCGAGCCGGGCGACACCCGCACCCTCACCTACGCGCAGCTCAAGGACGAGGTCTGCAAGGCGGCCAACGCCCTGACCGCGCTCGGCGTGCGGGCCGGCGACCGGGTGGCCATCTACCTGCCGATGATCCCGGAGACGGTCATCTCGATGCTCGCCTGCGCGCGGCTCGGGGCGCCGCACACCGTCGTGTTCGGCGGCTTCTCCTCCACCGCGCTGTCGGACCGGATCATCGACTGCGACGCCCGGGTCGTCATCACCGCGGACGGCGGCTACCGGCGGGGCGCCCCGGCGGGGCTCAAGCCCGCGGTGGACGAGGCGCTGCTCAAGTGTCCAGACGTCCGCTCGGTCCTGGTGGTGCGCCGGACCGGCCAGGACGTGGAGTGGACCCAGGGGCGAGACCAGTGGTGGCACGACCTGGTCGACGGCCAGTCGGCCGAGCACACCCCCGAGGCCTTCGACGCCGAGCACCCGCTCTACGTCATGTACACCTCGGGCACGACCGGGCGGCCCAAGGGCATCCTGCACACCACCGGCGGATACCTCACGCAGGTCGCCTACACGCACTGGGCGGTCTTCGACCTCAAGCCCGACGACGACGTGTACTGGTGCGCGGCCGACATCGGCTGGGTGACCGGGCACAGCTACATCGTCTACGGGCCGCTGGCCAACCGGACGACGTCGGTGATGTACGAGGGCACCCCGAACACCCCGGACGAGGCCCGCTGGTGGCGGATGATCGAGAAGTACGGGGTCACCATCCTCTACACCGCGCCCACCACGATCCGCACGTTCATGAAGTGGGGCGAGCAGTTCCCGGCATCGGCGGACCTCTCGTCGCTGCGGCTGCTCGGCTCGGTGGGCGAGCCGATCAACCCGGAGGCGTGGATCTGGTACCGGCGGGTCATCGGGGGCGACCGCACGCCCGTCGTCGACACCTGGTGGCAGACCGAGACCGGGGCGATCATGATCAGCCCGCTCCCCGGCGTCACCGCGACCAAGCCGGGGTCGGCCACCCGGCCGCTCCCCGGGATCGGCGCCGACGTCGTGGACGACGCCGGCAACTCCGTCCCCGACGGGTCGGGCGGCCTGCTCGTGCTCACCGAGCCGTGGCCGTCGATGCTGCGGGGGATCTGGGGTGACGACGAGCGGTACCGGGAGACCTACTGGTCGCGGTTCGCCGAGCAGGGCTACTACTTCGCCGGCGACGGGGCGAAGAAGGACGAGGACGGCGACCTGTGGCTGCTCGGCCGCGTCGACGACGTGATGAACGTGTCGGGGCACCGGATCTCCACCACCGAGGTGGAGTCGGCCCTCGTCTCCCACCCCACCGTCGCCGAGGCCGCCGTCGTCGGGGCGAACGACCCGACGACCGGGCAGGGCATCGTCGCCTTCGTGATCCTGCGCGGCGGCGGCCCGACCGAGGAGTCCGAGGGGCAGGAACTGGTCGGCGTCCTCCGCGACCACGTGTCGAAGGAGATCGGTCCGATCGCCAAGCCCCGGCAGGTGATGATCGTGGCCGAGCTGCCGAAGACCCGCAGCGGCAAGATCATGCGGCGCCTGCTCAAGGACGTGGCCGAGCACCGCGAGCTCGGCGACGTGACGACGCTGACCGACTCGACCGTCATGGACCTGATCAGCGAGAAGCTGCCGGCCGCGGCCTCGGAGGACTGAGCTCAGAGCTGGACGGCGACGGTTGCGGCCAGCTCGCGGCACGCCTCAAGCTCGGCCGGTCCCGGGGCGCCCACGAGGCTGAGCGGCGCGGCGACCTGCTTCCAGCGCAGCGCGCCGGTGATCTTCCCGATCGCGGTCAGCGCACCGGCGGTGTCGTCGTTGCCGTGCACGTACACCCCGTACGGCAGGCCGACGGTCGCCTCCAGGCACGGGTAGTAGACGGTGTCGAAGAAGTGCTTGAGCGCCCCGGACATGTAGCCGATGTTGGCGGGCGTGCCGAGCAGCACGCCGTCGGCCGCGAGCAGGTCGGCGGCGCCCGCGGACAGCGCCGGGCGCAGGACGAGCTCGGTCCCCTCCGCCAGGGCGACGCCCTCCCGCACCGCCTCCAGCAGCGCCTGCATCGCCGGCGACGGCGTGTGGTGGACGACGAGCAGCTTCGGCACGCCCGGATCATCCCCCCGACGCGACCAGCGCGAACCGGTGCGGTGGCACCTGCACCGAGCCGCCGCGCACCGACGCCTGCCCGGCGACCACCTCGCCGACGACCATCGGCAGCACGACGTCGGCCGGTGCGTCGCCGACGTTGAGGACGACGGCCAGCGCGTCCTCGCCGGCGGTCAGCCGGACGGCGAGCACCTCGTTGGTCAGCAGGTCCGGCTCCTCGATCGTGGCCCCGGCCAGCCAGGCGTGGCGCCGGCGGACCCCGATCAGCAGCCGGTGCAGGTGGGCGATCGCGGCGGCCTCCGGGCCGGGCGGCGCGTCGCTCTCCGGCAGCGGCGGCCGGACGGCGTCGTCCCCACCGGCTCGCTCCTCCTTCACGCCGCGCAGCGCGAACTCGTCGCCGTAGTAGACCGTGGGCACGCCGGGCAGCGCGAACAGCAGGGCGAGCGCCAGGGGCAGGTGCCGGGGGTCGTCGAGCCGGCTGGCGAGGCGGGTGACGTCGTGGTTGCCGACGAAGGTCTGCGGCAGGAAGGACGCCACCATCTGCGCGTGCCGCGTCAGCGCGTGCGCCAGCTCGAACAGGTTGCGGTCGTTGAGCGAGCTCCAGATCGCCTTCCAGAGCTCGTACTGGGTGACCGAGTCGACGCCGGACTCGGCGACGTAGCCGGCGTAGTCGCCGTGCAGCACCTCGCCGACGACCCACACGTCGGGATGGCGCTCCCGCACACGCGGCAGCACCTCCCGCCAGAAGGCCGGGGGGACGGCGTAGGCGGCGTCCAGCCGCCAGGCGTCGACACCGCGGTCGCACCAGTAGCTCATCACCCCGGCGACGTGGTCGACCACCTCGGGGTGGGCGTGGTCGAGCGCGACCAGGGCCGAGTGCCCCTCGAAGTCCCGGTAGCCGAAGCCGTCCGGGCCGTCCCCGTCGATGTGGAACCGGCGGGCCGCGGGGGCGCCGGGGCCCTGCTCCAGCACCTCGCGGAAGCGCGGGAAGTCGCGGCCGACGTGGTTGAAGACGCCGTCGAGGAGCACCCGCACACCCGTGGCGTGGCACGCATCGATCAGGTCGACCAGGTCCTCCTCGGTACCCAGCCGGCGGTCGACGCGCAGGTGGTCGACGGTGTCGTAGCCGTGGGTGGAGGACTCGAAGACCGGGCCGAGTGCGAGGCCGTTGCAGCCGAGCCCGACCAGGTGCGGCAGCCAGGCGTGCAGCTGCGCCAGCCGCGGGACCGGCGGGGCGCCGTCCGGCAGGGCGGTGCGCTCGGCACCGGTGGCGCCCAGGGGGTAGACCTGCCACCACACGGCGTGCCGGATCCAGTCGCTCATCCGCGCGACTGTGCCAGAGGGCGGCGTGCCGAGCTCTGCGGGACGAACCCGGTCAGCACAATGGTGCCGTGCCTGTCGTTCGCCGCCGCGGGCCGTCGGCGAGGGTCACCCGGCTCCTGCTGGCCACCGTGCTCGTCCTCGCGGCTGCCCTCACGATCGTGCTGATCCGCGGCGACCACGGGTCGAACGCGCCGGCCGCGGCGACCGCGCCGGGACGGGCGGCCGGTGGGTCGCCGACGCCTCGTCCGGGTCCGGAGCTGACGCCCACGTCCGAGTGGCACGCCGCCTCGCCGGCGGGCACGGCCATCGAGGGGTACGCCTCGAGGACGAGCGTGCCGCCCGGCGGCAGCGTCGAACTCCGGGTGTCGGCCACCGCGGCCTCGTTCAGCGTCTCGGCGTTCCGGATGGGCAGCTACGGGGCCGATCCGGCCGCGCTCGCCTGGCGGGGCGGCCCGTTCCCCACCGTCGCCCAGCCCGCCGCGGTCGAGGTGCCGGCGACGGGCACGATGACGGCGCCGTGGCAGCCCACCGCCACGGTGACCGCCACGGACTGGCCCCCCGGCGCCTACCTCCTGCGGCTGGAGGGCGCCGACGGCGCCCAGAGCTACGTGCCGCTCACGGTCCGCTCGCCCTCCGGCGCCGGCCGGGTCGTGCTCGTGCAGGCGGTCACGACCTGGCAGGCGTACAACGCCTGGGGCGGCAAGAGCCTCTATCACGGGGCCGACCACCGGGGCGGGGAGAGCCGCGCGTACGCGGTCTCGTTCGACCGCCCCTACGACATGGCCTTCGGTTCCGGGGACTTCCTCGGCAACGACCTCCCGCTCATCACCTTCGCCGAGAGCCTGGGCATCCCGGTCGGCTACGCCACCGACGTCGATCTGCACGACGACCCCCACCTGCTCGACGGCGCCCTCGCCGTGGTGTCCCCGGGGCACGACGAGTACTACTCCACCGCGATGCGCGACGCGCTGACCCGCGCGCGCGACGCCGGGACGAACGTCTTCTTCCTGGGCGCCAACGCCGTCTACCGGCACATCCGGCTCTCACCCACCGACATCGGGCCCGACCGCCTGGAGACGGACTACAAGGACGCCGGCCTCGACCCGATGACCGCGACCGACCCCACGGAGTCCACGGCACAATGGCGGTCGGCCCCGCTCAACCGGCCGGAGAGCGACCTCGTCGGCGGCTACTACCGGTGCAATCCGGGACGAGCGCGCCTGACCGTGGCGCCCCAGCTCAGCTGGCTCACCGAGGGAATGGGGCTCGCGCCCGGGCAGCAGCTCGGGGAGGTCGTCGGACCGGAGTACGACCGCGTCGACCTCCGGGTGCCCACCCCGCACCCGCTGCAGGTGATCTTCCACTCGCCCATCCACTGCACGGGCGGAGGCGGCATCGACGACGCCTCCGACGTCACCTACTACACGACGCCCAGCGGAGCGGCCGTCTTCGACTCGGGCACCAGCAAATGGGTGTGCGCCCTGGACGACGAGGCGTGCGACGGCTGGGGTGACGCCGCCGCCTACCAGGTGGTCCGCGAGGTGACCCGGCGCCTGCTCGTCGCAGCTGCCACCGGCCCGATCGGACGGACCCACCCGGCGGTCGACACCACCGGCGGCCCACCGGGCCCGGGCGACGGCATCGCGGGGATCGGGCGCCCTGGGAGCTGAGCGGGCACCACGACGCGCCGTGCGGCGGGGTTCGGCGGAGACTGCGGACCGTGCAGGTACGACGGGAGGAGGCCCGACCGTGAAGGGCGCGATGAAGGCCGCCGCCGCGACGGCCGAGGAACCCGGGCAGCCCGAGCAGTCGACGCACCCGACCCAGCACCGCTCGGCGGCGGGCGGGCTGGTCCTCGCCGCGCTGGGGATCGTGTTCGGCGACATCGGGACCAGCCCGCTCTACGCCCTGCAGACGGTCTTCTCGCTCGACCACAACGCCGTGCGGCCCACCCAGACCGACGTCTACGGCGTGATCTCCATGATGTTCTGGTCGGTCACGCTGATCGTGTCGATCAAGTACATCAGCGTCCTGATGCGCGCGGACAACGACGGCGAGGGCGGCGTCATGGCCCTCACCGCGCTGGCCCGGCGGCTGTACGGACGCGCCGGGGGGCGCAGCGGGCCGCTCGTCGTCCTCGGCATCCTGGGGCTCGCCCTGTTCTACGGCGACTCCCTGATCACGCCGGCGATCAGCGTGCTGTCGGCGGTCGAGGGCGTGCGGGTGGCAGCCCCGGGCCTCGGTCATGTCGTCGTCCCCGCCGCCGCGGTCATCCTCGCCGCGCTGTTCGCCGTGCAGCGGTACGGCACCGGCCGGGTCGGCGCCCTGTTCGGGCCGGTGATGCTGCTGTGGTTCGCCGTCCTGGCCGTGGTCGGCATCCGCGGCATCGTGGCCGAGCCCGGCGTCCTCCAGGGGCTGAGCCCGAGCTACGCCGTCCTCTTCGTCGTCGAGCACCCCTTCATAGCCTTCATCGCGATGGGCGCGATCGTCCTGGTGATCACCGGCGCCGAGGCGCTGTACGCCGACATGGGCCACTTCGGCCGGCCGCCGATCCGGCGCGCGTGGTTCTTCGTCGTCTTCCCCGCGCTGACGCTGAACTACCTCGGCCAGGCCTCGCTGATCCTGCGCCACCCCGACTCGGTCTCCAGCCCGTTCTACCTGCTGGTGCCGTCGTGGGGGCAGCTCCCGATGGTCGTGCTGGCCACCGCGGCCACGGTCATCGCCAGCCAGGCGGTCATCTCGGGGGCGTACTCCCTGTCGCGGCAGGCGGTCCAACTCGGGCTGCTGCCCCCGGTGACCGTGCGCCAGACCTCCGAGCACGAGGGCGGCCAGATCTACCTGCCGGGCGTCAACGCAGCCCTGTTCGTGGGTGTCATGGCGGTGATGCTCAGCTTCCGGTCGGCCGAGCGGCTGGCCACCGCGTACGGCGTCTCGGTCACCGGCGCCCTGGTGATCGACACCATCCTGATGCTCGTGGTGGCGCGGATCCTCTGGAAGTGGCCGCCGTGGAAGCTTGCGCTCGCCGCGGTCGCGTTCGGCGGGGTCGAGGTGACCTTCCTCGCGGCCAACCTCAGCAAGGTCGCCCACGGCGGCTGGCTGCCGCTGCTGATCGCCGTCGTCCTCTTCACCGTCATGACCACCTGGCGGCGTGGCCGGGAGATCGTGTCCGCCAACCGCCGCAAGCAGGAGGGGTCGCTCAGCGAGTTCGTCGACGAGCTGTACGAGCGCGGCCTCCCGCGCGTGGAAGGCACGGCGGTCTTCCCGCACCCCGGCAAGGACAGCACACCCCTGGCGCTGCGCGCCAACGTCGAGCACAACAAGGTGCTCCACCAGGACGTGCTGATCGTCTCGGCCAGCTCGGCCAACGTTCCGCACATCCCGGTCGAGGAGCGGTTCCAGGTCGACCACCTCGGCCACGAGGACGACAACATCCAGCACCTGTCGGTGAGGTTCGGGTTCTCCGACGAGCCGAACCTGGCCGAGGCCCTCCACCAGGCGTGCGAGCTCGGCGCGCTGACGTCCCCGACGATCGACGCGGAGAACGCGTCGTTCTTCCTGAGCCGCGGGCAGATCCGGCGCACCCGGGCGCCGGGCATGGCGCAGTGGCGGAAGGTCCTGTTCCTGGGTCTGGCGCACAACGCGGCCGACCCGGCCGCCTACTTCGGCCTGCCCGTCCGCCGCACCGTGACGATGGGCAGCCCGGTCGACGTCTGACGAGCTCCCCGGGTCAGCTGGCCAGCACCTGGGGCGAGGACTCCTTCAGCTTGGCGTTGGCCCATCGCGACACCCGCAGCGTCTGCGGATGGCACCGCTCGGCGAGATCGAGCAGCTCCTTGTTCTTCGCGCCCTGGGCGCCCTGGGCGAGCAGCTCCCAGTCCAGCGACGTGCCCGACGCCTCGCGGTACAGGTGCCGCAGGTCGGCGAGCAGGAGCAGTCCCGGCTCCGACTCGCGGCCGGTGAACTCCGCGGCCTTCCGGCGCACCTTCTCCATGAGGCCGTGCACGTGCTCGGCCTCCGGGTCGAGCTCGAGTCCGAACTCCCGCCCCGCCTGGGCGAGCTCCTCGACGTGCTGCTGCGACCACGTCGCCATGTCGCGGGTGACGTGGAAGACCTCGTGGTCGACCCTGTGCCGGTCCGACATCGACAGGAGCACCGTGTACAGCTCGTTCTCGGAGCGGTGCAGCTCCTCGATCGCCATGCCGAGCTTCATGCCATTCCTCCGACCGTCTCGCGGGCCTCTGCCGCGCTGCCGCCGGCCGTGGCCGGCGCCGATCCGGCCACTGGCGCCGATGCCGTGTTCGTGGGCGCGGCCGACGGGCCGTCGGCGTCCCCGATCTTCCGTACGGCGGCGGCCGCGGTCTTGAACAGCGGCTGCTTGGACACCGGGTCCCAGTCGGTGACGGTCAGCTCGTTCGCCGCCCGCTCCGGGCCCTCGCCGCCGGTGTCCCAGTAGCCGTAGTGGAACGGGAGGAACACCACGCCGGGACGGATGCCGCTGACCCGCAGCCGGGCCTCGACCCGGCCGCGCGGGGTGGTGATCTCCATCAGGTCGCCCTCACCGAGCCCCCGGTCGGCGGCGTCGCTCGCAGCCATCTCCACCCAGACCTCGCGCGCGGCCGCCGTCAGCTGCGGCGCGCGACCGGTCTTCGTGCGGGTGTGGAAGTGGAACAGCGTGCGGCCGGTGATCAGCTGGAACGGGTAGTCCTGGTCGGGCAGCTCGTGCGGTGGCAGGTACTCCGCCGCCTTGAGCACCGCTTTCCCGTCGGGGTTGAGCGCCTTGTACTCGGTCTCGGACACCGGGGCGCCGGTGACCATGTCGCGGCCGTACTCCTCGCAGTAGGCGGGATCGGCCCAGAACTGCCCGTCGGCGTACAGCCGCTCGGTGCCGTCGGGGTTCTCCTCGTTGCACGGCCACTGGATGCCGCTGCCGCCGCGCAGCTTCTCGTAGCTCAGGCCGGTGTAGTCGCAGGGGCGCCCGCGGCTGCACTCCTTCCAGCCCTCGAAGGCGCCCTCGGGATCGGTCCACTTCACCAGCGGGGCGCCGTCCTTGTCCTGGAGCCCGAGCCGGCGCGCGAAGTCGACGAAGATGTCGAGGTCCGGCCGCGCCTCCCCCGGCGGCTCCACCGCCTTCTCCGACAGGTGCACGGTGCGGTCGGCGTTGGTGAAGGTGCCGGTCTTCTCCCCCCACGTGGCGGCCGGCAGGACGACGTCGGCGAACTCTGTCGTCTCCGTCGGGAAGATGTCCTGGACGACGACGAACAGCCGCTCCTGGCCGAGGATCGAGCGGATCCGCTGCAGCTCGGGCAGGGACACCGCCGGGTTGGTGCCGATGATCCACAGGAACCGGATGGAGCCCTGCTCGGCGTAGCGGAAGATCTGCATCGCATGGGTGGGCGGCGCGTAGTGCGGGATCTCGATCTGCTCGACGTTCCAGACCCGGGCGAGGTCGGCGACGTGGTCGTCGTTGTCCCAGTTCCGGAAGCCGGGCAGGTCGCCGTCGGCACCGCATTCCCGGGTGTTCTCGGCCGTGGGCTGGCCGTTCATCTGGAGCAGGCCGCAGCCCGGCTTGCCGAGCATGCCGCGGACGATGTGGATGTTGTTCACGCAGACGGCGGCCGCCGTCGCCTGGTGCGACTGGTAGAAGCCTTGCAGCACAGTGGACAGCAGCCGCTCGGCGGTGCCGATGAGCCGTGCCGCCTCGCGGATCTGGTCGGCCGAGACGTCGCAGACCTCCGCGGCCGCCTCGGGCGGGTACTTCTCCAACTGCTTCTTCAGCTCGTCGAACCCGACCGCGTGCGCGTCGACGTAGTCCTCGTCGTACCAGCCGTTGGCGACGATCTCGTGCAGCAGTGCGTTCATGAGCATCACGTTGGTGCCGGGCCGGGGCGCCAGGTGCACGGTCGCGGCCCTCGCGACCGGGGTGAGCCGGGGGTCGACGCAGACCAGCTTCGGCGGGTTCGGCCCGGCCAGCCGGTCGAGGATCCGGGCCCAGAGCACGGTCTGGGTCTCGGCGACGTTGTGCCCGTACAGCGCGATGACATCGGCATGGTCGACGTCGGTGTACGAGCCCGGCTGGCCGTCGCAGGCGAAGGACTCCTTGAGCGCAGCCGCGGCGGTGGCCGTGCACAGCCGGGTGTTGCCGTCGACGTGGTTGGTGCCGATGCCGCCGTGCGCGATCATGCCGAGCGTGTAGTAGTCCTCGATGAACAGCTGGCCGGTCGTGTAGAAGCCGATCGCACTCGGCCCCTGCTCCTCCAGCAGTTCCTGCACCTTGCCGACGACGGCGCCCATGGCGGTGTCCCAGTCGGTCTCGACCAGTTCGCCGTCCCGGCGCAGCAGCGGACGGGTGAGCCGGTCAGGTGAGTGGTTGGCCTGCCAGCCGAACAGGTCCTTCGGCCCGAGGCGGCCGTGGTTCACCCGGTCGACCTCCCGGCCGCGGACTCCGACGATGCGGCCGTCCTTGACCGCGATGTCCATGCCGTCGCCGTTGGAGTGCAGGATCGAGGCCGACTGCTTCCAGGCGTCGACGTCGGCCTCGGTCATCCCGTCGGACAGGTAGGTGTCCACCCGGGCCGGCCAGTCCTCGCCCGGGCCGTAGGGCGTCCGCGTGCCCCAGGGCTCCGCGATCCGATCGACCTTCGTCACCGTTCCTCCCCTGCCGTGTGCACGATTGCCGTACGTCAATGATTCTGGGGCCGCCCCCGTCACCTGGCCATTCGCCTCCTCGCGCGGCCCACGCGAGCACCGGATCTCCCTGCCCGCCGCGCCCTTCCCAGCTCGGGGAACGGCGCTCCGTCACCACGCGGCCACGCCCGACCGCGCGCTGCGGGCTGTAGGAATACAGCCATGACCGACCCGTTCCCGTCCGTGGCCGAGCTCGCCGCCGAGGAGGAGGAGCTGCAGTTCTCGTCCTTCACCAACGACGACGCCTGGGAGCTGGGGACGGCGCTACGGGAGCTGGCACGCCGGCAGGCCGCCCCGGTGGCGATCGACATCAGCCGCAACGGCTCCCAGCTGTTCCGGGCGGCCCTGCCGGGTGCCACCCCGGACAACGAGGCGTGGATCGCGCGCAAGCAACGGGTGGTGCACCGGTTCGGGCACAGCACCCTGCACGTGCGCCAGTCCTTCGTGGCGCGCGGGACGACGTTCGAGGAGCAGTCCGGGCTCGACCCGCGGCGGTATGCCGCGCACGGCGGCGGGTTCCCGGTGCTGGTGCGCTCGGTGGGGCCGGTCGGCGTCCTGGTCGTGTCCGGGCTGCCTCAACTGGAGGACCACCGGCTGATCGTGGCGGCGCTGCGGGCGCACCTGGGCTGAGCCGCCCTCAGCCGGCCACCCGCTGGACCGGTGCCACCTCGCACGGCCCGCTGACCGAGTGCCCGGCCTCGCAGGTCAGCTCCAGATGCACCGAAGCGCCGCAGTCCCGGTGCGTCAGCTCCACGGGGGGCGGTCCGTCGGCGAGGTACGTGTCGCCCCACTGCATGAGGGCCACCAGCGTCGGATAGAGGTCGCGGCCCTTCGGTGTCAGCCGGTACTCGTGGCGCTGCCGCGCGCCGTCGGCCTGGTAGGGCACCCGGGTGAGGACGCCCTGCTCGACGAGGGTGGCCAGCCGGTCGCTGAGCACCGCCTTCGGCGCACCCAGCACCCGCTGGAAGTCGGCGAACCGGCGGACGCCGAAGAAGGCCTCCCGCAGGACGAGCAGGCTCCACTTCTCCCCGACCACCGCCAGGGTCCCGGCTACGGAGCACCGGGAGCGGTCCCACGACATCTCGCTCACCGGCCCAGCATAGAACCTCTGGGTTCACTTGACGAACCCACAAGGGAGGAGCACAGTTCATTCACCGAACCCAGGAGGCCGGAATGGACATCGCCGTCGCGACGCGGCCCGTGCAGCCCACCGACGACGTGCTGTTCCGCCGGCTCTGGCCGCGACTGTCGCCCGACACCGTCTACCGGCGCTTCCACTCGCCGATCCACGGCCTCCCGCCCGACGCGGTGCGGCACCTCGTGACCGTCGATCACGACCGGCGCGAGGCCGTCGCGGCGATCGTCGGCGGCGAGGTGGTCGGGGTCGCCCGGTACGACCGCTCCCCTGCCGATGCCTCGACCGCCGAGTTCGCGATCCTCGTGGAGGACGCCTGGCAGGGGCTGGGACTGGCCCGGCAGCTGCTGACCGAGCTCGTGGCGCTGGCCGCCGGCCGTGGCATCGCGACGCTGACCGCCACCGTGCAGCGCGACAACGACCGCGTGATCGGGCTGATCCGGCGGCTGCTCCCCCGCTCCACGTTCACCCCCGACGGCGACGTCCTCGCCGTCGAGAGCCCGCTCGACCGACCCAGCCAGCAGAGAGGACCACTGTCATGACCAGCCTGCGCACCGCGCTCGCCGCCCACCGCTCGCGCCGCGGCCGGATCCGCGAGGAGCGCGCCGTCCTGCGCGCCCTGGCCGCGGCCCCGACGCTGGAGTCCGCGCACGAGATCGTGTCGCTGCGCGCCCACACCTGACCCGACGGGACTTTCGGTACAGAAAGTCCCCCCGTCGACCCGTTGGGGGCACGCCGGACGCGGCTCGTGGCGAAGATCGCCCGCGACAGCGTAGGGTTCACGCCGGTCGCTGTTGTGCCTCTGCTTCGTTCTTGAACGTCCGCAGTCGTCTCTGCCTGACGTTCCTCTCGGTCCTGCCGGTGGTGCGGCGGCCCGAAGACCGGCGTCGTGCCGGTCGGACACCCCCCAGCACGGAATGAGAATCAGCATGGCTCAGGGCACTGTGAAGTGGTTCAACGCGGAGAAGGGCTTCGGGTTCATCGCCCAGGACGGCGGCGGCGCCGACGTCTTCTGCCACTACTCCGCCATCGTCTCGGACGGCTACAAGTCGCTCGACGAGGGCCAGCAGGTCGAGTTCGACGTCACGCAGGGTCAGAAGGGCCCGCAGGCGGAGAACGTTCGCGCGATCTGATCTCGCGGAACTCCCGGAACGGGGGTCACGGCGCCCACGCGCCGTGGCCCCCGTTTCGCGTTCCGGGGCGCCCAGGGATCCCTCGACGCGTCCAGTCACACGAACTCGTGGCCATCAGCCTCTGATGGCTACGAGTTCGTATGAATCGATGCCCCTGAGCCCACGCGCCGTGGCCCCCGTTCCGCGTTCCGGGGCGCCCACTACCGTTCGGGGCATGAGCCGCAGCCATCCCGAACTCCGCACACCGCCGCCCCTGACCGACGGCGGCCTGCGCGTGATCGCCCTCGGTGGCCTCGGTGAGATCGGCCGCAACATGACGGTCTTCGAGCACGCGGGCAAGCTGCTGATCGTCGACTGCGGCGTTCTGTTCCCCGAGGAGAACCAGCCGGGGATCGACGTGATCCTCCCCGACTTCACGTCGATCCGGGACCGGATGGACGACGTCGTCGCGATCGTCCTGACCCACGGGCACGAGGACCACATCGGCGGGGTGCCCTACCTGCTGCGCGAGCGGCGCGACATCCCCCTGGTCGGCTCGAAGCTCACCTTGGCGTTCATCGACGCGAAGCTCAAGGAGCACAAGATCAAGCCGGTCACCCGCGAGGTGGCCGAGGGCGACGAGGTGGCCTTCGGGCCCTTCGACCTCGAGTTCCTCGCCGTGAACCACTCCATCCCCGACGCGCTCGCCGTCGCCATCCGCACCGCTGCCGGCCTGGTGCTGCACACCGGCGACTTCAAGATGGACCAGTTCCCCCTGGACCGCCGGATCACCGACCTGCGTGGCTTCGCACGGCTCGGCGAGGAGGGGGTCGACCTCTTCCTCACCGACTCCACGAACGCCGAGGTCCCGGGCTTCACGATGTCCGAGGGCGAGCTCGTGCCCGCGATCGAGAAGGTCTTCCGGGACGCCCCGCGGCGGGTGATCGTCTCGAGCTTCGCCAGCCACGTGCACCGCATCCAGCAGGTGCTCGACTCCGCCCATGCGCACGGCCGCAAGGTGGCCTTCGTCGGCCGGTCGATGGTGCGCAACATGGGCATCGCCCGGGAGCTGGGCTACCTCAACGTGCCCAAGGGCCTCGTCGTCGACATGAAGGAGCTCGAGAAGCTGCCGGCGAACCAGGTCTGCCTGGTCTGCACCGGCTCCCAGGGCGAGCCGATGGCGGCGCTGTCCCGCATGGCCAACCGCGACCACGTCATCCGGGTCTCCGAGGGCGACACGGTCCTGCTCGCCAGCTCGCTCATCCCCGGCAACGAGAACGCGATCTACCGCGTCATCAACGAGCTGACCCGCTGGGGCGCGACGGTCGTCCACAAGGGCAACGCCAAGGTGCACGTCTCCGGGCACGCGAGCGCCGGTGAGCTCGTCTACTGCTACAACATCGTGAAGCCACGCAACGTCATGCCGGTACACGGCGAGTGGCGGCACCTGCGGGCGAACGGCGACCTCGCCATCCGTACCGGCGTGCACCCCAGGGGCGTCGTCCTGGCGGAGGACGGGTTCGTCGTGGACCTGGTGGGCGGTCGGGTGTCGATCACCGGGAAGGTGCCTGCCGGCAACGTCTACGTGGACGGCGAGACCGTCGGCGGGGCGACCGAGGCGCACCTGAAGGACCGCCGCAACCTCGCCGAAGAGGGCGTCATCACGGTGGTGGCCATCGTCGACGCCGACACCGGCCGGCTGGCCGAGCCGCCGGACTTCCTGGCCCGCGGCTTCGTCCACGACGAGAAGACGTTCACCGACGTCGAGCCGCTGATCGAGAAGGCGCTGGCGAAGGCCGCCGAGGAGGGCGTGGGCGGGTCGATACAGCTCGAGCAGCTCATCGCCCGGGCCGTCGGACAGTGGGCGCACCGCACCTACCGGCGCAGCCCGATGATCATCCCGATCGTCATCGACGCCTGAGCCCGCCGCGTCAACGCCTGGTTGACGGACAGGCTTTCGTCAACCTACGGTTGACGGATGACGACCTCTGTCCGGCTGGACGACCTCATCGCGGCGATCACCAGGGGACACACCGACGCACTCGACCAGCTCAGCGCCGCGGTGCTCACCGCTGATCACCTCGGCGAGGTGGCCGACCACCTGATCGGCCACTTCGTCGACCAGGCGCGACGCTCGGGGGCGTCGTGGTCGGACATCGGGCGCAGCATGGGCGTGACCAAGCAGGCCGCGCAGAAGCGTTTCGTGCCGCGCGAGGGGCCGGACCCGTCCGAGGGCTTCAGCCGCTTCACCGAGCGCGCCCGCCAGGTCGTCGTGGGTGCGCAGGAGGCGGCGCGCGCCGCCGGGAACGCGACGATCGGGACGACGCACCTGGTCCTCGGGCTGGCCGACCATCTCGACGAGGCGGTGGCGGCCGCGATCGCCGGACAGGGCGTGTCCCTGGACGACGTCCGCCGCACGGCCCGGGCCACCCTGCCCGCCCCGGCCGGCGACGTCCCGGCGCTCATCCCGTTCGACGCCCACGCGCGGAAGGTGCTGGAACTGACGTTCCGGGTGGCGCTCCGGCTCGGGCACGCCGACATCGGCACCGGGGACGTCCTGCTGGCCCTCCTCGAGGCAGAGGACGGCACCGGCGTGCTCGCGGGCCTCGGCGTCGACCGGTCCCGGCTCGAGCAGGAGTTCGCCGGCGCAGGCGGCTGACCCGCCGCTGCGCGGGCGCGGGGCCCGCGTCCGGGAGAATGGCGCGAGTGAGCCCCGAGACGATGCTGTTGCTGGTCCTGGCCGCGGTGGCCGTCATCGTCGCGGTGCGCTGGGTCGCCGACCGGACCGGGCTGCCGGCAGCCGCGCTGCTGACCATCGTCGGCATCGCGTACGCGCTGCTCCCCGGGCCGAACCTCAGCCTCGACCCGCAGGTCGTGCTCACCGTCGTCATCCCGCCGCTGCTCTACAGCGCGGCTCTGGACTCCTCGCTCACGGCGATCCGCCGGAACCTGCGCACCGTGGTCAGCCTGTCGGTGCTGCTCGTGGCGGCCACCGCGATCGTGATCGGCGTCGGCTTCGGGCTGTTCGTCGCCGGGGCCACGGCCGCGGCCGGCATCGCCCTCGGAGCGGCGGTGGCTCCCCCGGACCCGGTCGCCGCGCTCGCCGTCGGCCGCAGGGCGTCGCTGCCCCCGCGGCTGATCACCCTGATCCAGGGCGAGGGCCTGCTCAACGACGCCACGGCGCTGACCATCCTCGCGGTGGCGGTGTCCGCGGCGCAGGGCGACGGCTTCTCCACCCCGGCGGCGCTCGGCCAGTTCCTGCTCGCCGCCGCGGGTGGCGTCGCCGCCGGTGTGGTGGTCGCGTACGGCGTCCGCCCCCTGCGGCAGCTGCGCAGCGACCCTCTGTCGTCGAACGCGATCTCGCTCGCCACCCCGTTCCTCGCCTACCTGCTGGGCGAGAGCGTGCACGTCTCGGGCGTGCTCGCGGTGGTCGTCGCGGGCCTGATCATCGGCCACAACAACCCGAGCTGGGCCTCGGGCGCCAGCCGGCTGCAGACCGGAGCGGTGTGGCGGCTCGTCGACTTCCTGCTCGAGGGCTTCGTCTTCCTGCTCATCGGCCAGCAGCTGCCGCACGTGATCGCCGGGCTCAAGGAGTACGCGACCTCGACCATCGTGATCGCGTCCGGCATCACCGTCGGCGCGGTGCTGCTGCTCCGTCCGCTGTGGCTGTGGCTGACCGAGCACCTGCCGCAGGCCCTGCACACGCGGCTCACCGAGCAGGACCTCGACGGGGACGGCGAACCCGACGCCGGCCCCGACCGCCGGTCGGGCAGTTCCGCGGCCGGCCTGCGGAAGCCCGAGCGGCCGGGGCGGCTGACTGGCCGGGAGATCGTCGTCCTGAGCTGGGCCGGCACCCGCGGCGTCATCTCCCTCGCCGCGATCTTCACGCTTCCGCTGGTCACCGAGCAGGGCGGACCCTTTCCCGACCGCAACCTTCTGCTGTTCTGCGCCTTCCTCACCGTGCTGGTCACGCTCGTCGGACAGGGGCTCACGTTCGGGCCCCTGGCCAGGGTGCTGGGGCTGCGGGCCGACGTGGCCGACCAGGCGCGGATGCGCAACCAGGCCCGCGCCGCGTCGGTCGAGGCGGCGCTGCGCCGGCTCGCCGAGATGGAGGCCGAGCGGCACGACGACGTCGACGACCGCGCCATCACCGGCATCCGGGCACAGCTGCAGACGCGGCTGGACCGCTACCGCCACCGCCTGGACCTGCTCGACAACGCCGACTCCGGCGAGATCCCGCTGTCACCGGAGTACGAGGCCGCGCTCCGGCTGCGCCGCTCGGTCATCGAGGCGCAACGCATGGAGCTGCTGCACTGGCGCGATGTCGGGCGGCTGCCCGACGAGGGCCTGCGCGCGCTGGAGCGCGAACTCGACCACGAGGAGGGGCTGCTGCCCGACCGCGCCACCCCCCGCTGAGTTCGGCCCCCGGCGCGGGGCGGGGGTCCGCTCCCTACAGCAGCTCGAGGATGGTCGCGTTCGCCTGGCCGCCGCCCTCGCACATGGTCTGCAGGCCGTAGCGGATGCCGTTGTCGCGCATGTGGTGCACGAGCGTCGTCATCAGCCGGGCCCCGGAGCCACCGAGGGGGTGACCCAGTGCGATCGCCCCGCCGTTGGGGTTGAGCGCCTTGGCGTCGGCCCCGAGGTCCGCGAGCCAGGCCAGCGGCACCGGCGCGAAAGCCTCGTTGACCTCGAAGGCGCCGATCTCGTCGATCGACAGGCCCGACTTCTTCAGCGCCTTCTGGGTCGCCGGGATGGGCGCGGTCAGCATGATGACCGGGTCGGCCCCGGCGAGGACGGCCGTGTGCACCCGGGCGATGGGCGTCAGCCCCAGCTCGGCCGCCTTCTCACCGGTCATCATGAGCAGCGCGGCCGAGCCGTCGGAGATCTGCGAGGCGTTGCCGGCGGTGATCACGCCACCCTCGGGCTTGAACACCGTCTTCAGCGTGCCCAGCTTCTCCACGGTGCTCTCGCGGATGCCCTCGTCCTGGCTGATGACGGTGCCGTCGGGCAGCGTGACCGCCGCGATCTGGGCCTCGAAACGGCCCTCCGCGCGCGCGACGGCGGCCTTCTCGTGCGAGGCCACGGAGAACTCGTCGAGCTGCTGCCGGGACAGGCCCCACTGCTCGGCGATCATCTCGGCGCCGACGCCCTGGTTGGGGAACACGCCGTCGTAGCGGTCGAGGTAGGCCTGCGAGTACGGGCGCCCGCCGTCCGGCGTGATCGTCGAACCCATCGGCACCCGGCTCATCGACTCCACGCCCCCGGCGACGACGACGTCGTACTGGCCCGCGATCAGGCCGGCCGCCGCGAAGTGCACCGACTGCTGCGAGGAGCCGCACTGGCGGTCCACGGTCACGCCGGTCACCGACTCGGGCCAGCCGGCCGTCAGCAACGCGGTGCGGGCGATGTCGAAGGTCTGCTCGCCGACCTGGCTGACGCACCCCCAGATGACGTCGTCGACCAGCGCCGGGTCCACGCCCGCCCGCTGCACGAGGCTGTTGAGGACGTGCGCGGACAGGTCGGCCGGGTGCACCCCCGACAGTCCGCCGTTGCGCTTGCCGACCGGCGTCCGCACGGCCTCCACGATCACTGCGTCCCGCATGTCCCGATCCCTTCCGTCCTGGTCGACGTGCTCCTCACCATCCCACGCCCCGGCGGTGGTCGGTCAGCGCCCCTTCCACACCGGGGGGCGCTTCTCGGCGAAGGCGGTGGCGCCCTCCCGCGCATCCTCGCTGGCGAACACGGGAGCGATGAGCGCGGCCTGCTGCGACCAGCCGTCGGCGAAGGTCCAGTCGCCGGCGCCCCGCGCGATCGCCTTGGACGCGGCGACGGCCAGCGGCCCGTTCGCGGCGATGGCCGCGGCGAGCTCCAGCGCGCCGGTCAGCGCCTCCCCCTCGGCCGTGAGCCGGTTGACCAGCCCGATCTCGGCCGCGCGGACCGCACTCAGCGGCTCGCCGGTCAGCAGCATCTCCAGCGCGACGTTGAACGGCACCCGCCGCGGCAGCTGCAGGGCCGCTCCCCCGGCGGCGACCAGCGAGCGCTTCACCTCGGGTACGCCGAACCGCGCGTTCTCGGCCGCGACGATCAGGTCGCAGGCCAGCAGCAGCTCGAAGCCGCCGGCCAGCGCCCAGCCCTCCACGGCGCCGATCAGCGGCTTGCGCGGCGGGGTCTCGGTGATGCCGCACAGCCCCCGGCCCTCGATGGCCGGCGTCTCCCCGCGCAGGAAGGCCTTGAGGTCCATACCCGCGGAGAACGTGCCCCCGGCCCCGGTCAGCACACCCACCCGCAGGTCCTCGGACGCGTCGAGCTCGTCGACCGCCGCGGCCACCGCCTCGGCCACCGCGCGGTCGAGCGCGTTCTTCGCGTGCGGCCGGTTGATCGTCACGACCAGGACCCCGTCGTCGCGCCGCTCCACCAGCACCTCGTCGGCCATGGCTACTCCTCGTCGGTCGGTCCGGACGGCGGGGCCTCGCTCACCGTGCCGGCCTCGAGCAGCCGGCCGATCTCGTCGTCGCCGAAACCCCACGCGGCGAGCACCGAGCGGGTGTCCGCGCCGGGCCGCGCGGGCGCGCCGCGGACCGCTCCGGGGGTGCGGGAGAACCGCGGGGCGGGCGCGGGCTGCGGCTCGCCGTCGCACTCCACGAAGGTGCCGCGCGCGGCCAGGTGCGGATGGGCCGGCGCCTCGGTGAGGCCGAGCACGGGGGTCACGCAGGCGTCGGTGCCCTCGAAGACGGCGGCCCACTCGTCGCGGGGCAACGCCCGAAACGCCTCGGTGAAGAGGCGCCGATGCTCGGGCCAGTGTGCGACGTCGTACTGCCCGCCCGGGAGCGCGCCGGTCAGCGCCAGCCCCTCGAGGAACGCGGCGTAGAACTGCGGCTCCAGCGCGCCGACGGCGACGTGCCGGCCGTCGGCACAGGCGTAGGTGTCGTAGAACGGCGCCCCACCGTCGAGCAGGTTCGCCGCCCGCCGGTCGCGCCACAACCCGGCGCCCAGCAGGCCGTAGACCATGGTGATCAGCGAGCTGGCGCCGTCCACCATGGCGGCGTCCACGACCTGACCCCGCCCACTGGTCCCCCGCTCCACCAGTGCGGCCAGCACGCCCACGAGCAGGAACATCGAGCCGCCGCCGAAATCGGCGCCGATGTTGAGCGGCGCGACGGGCTTGTCCGCCGTCCCGATGGCGTGCAGGGCGCCGGTGAGGCCCAGGTAGTTGATGTCGTGGCCGGCGCGCTGGGCCAGCGGGCCGTCCTGGCCCCAGCCGGTCATGCGGGCGTAGACCAGCCGCGGGTTGCGGGCGAGCACCTCGTCCGGGCCGAGACCCAGCCGCTCCAGGACGCCGGGCCGCAGCCCCTCGACGAGGACGTCGGCGGAGTCCAGCAGGCGGAGCAGGACGTCCCGGCCGCCGGCGGACTTCAGATCGACCGCGACGCTCGGGCGGCTGCGGTTGAGGGCGTCCTTCGACGGGTCCACGAAGATCCCGCCGCCGCCAGGCCGGTCGACCCGGATCAGGTCGGCGCCGAGCTCGGCGAGGAGCATGCAGGCGTACGGCGCGGGCCCGATCCCGGCCAGCTCGACGACGCGGATACCGGTCAGCGGGCCGGTCGAGGGCTGCATCAGCGCACCATAACCGGCGGCGGGACACACGAGAGGAGCCCCATGAGCACTCCGATGAACACGCGGCGGCTATCGGTCGAGGAGCAGGACATCGTGCGGCTGGTCCGCGGGTTCGTCGACGGCGAGGTGCGCCCCGTGGTCCGCGAGCTGGAGCAGGCGAACACCTATCCCGAGGCGCTGATCGAGCAGATGAAGGCGCTCGGGGTCTACGGTCTCGTCGTCCCGGAGCCCTACGGCGACGTGCAGGTGTCGACCGCGGCGTTCGCTCTGGTCACCGAAGAGCTGGCGCGGGGGTGGATGAGCCTGGCCGGCGCCATGGGCGGCCACAGCGTCGTCTGCTCGCTGCTGGCGACCTACGGCACGCAGGCGCAGCGCGAGCGCTACCTGCCCCGGCTGGCCACCGGTGAGCTGCGGGCCACCATGGCACTCACCGAGCCCGGCGGCGGCTCGGACCTGCAGGCGATGCGCACCACCGCGCGGCCGGACGGCGACGCATGGGTCGTCACGGGGTCGAAGACGTGGATCAGCAACGCCCGCCGGGCCGGGTTGATCGCCCTGCTCTGCCGGACCGATCCGGACGCCGACCCTCCGCACCGCGGCATGAGCATCCTGCTGGTCGAACCGGGGCCGGGCCTCACCGTCGAGCGTGATCTGCCGAAGCTCGGCTACAAGGGTGTCGAGAGCTGCGAGGTGGTCCTCGACGGCTACCGCGCGCCACGGGACGCCGTCCTCGGGGGCGAACCGGGCCGCGGCTTCGCCCAGATGATGCGGGGACTCGAGCTCGGGCGGATCCAGGTGGCCGCGCGGGCGGTCGGCGTGGGCCGGGCCGCCTTCGACGACGCGCTGCGCTATGCCCAGGAGCGGGAGTCCTTCGGCGTCCCGATCTGGCGGCACCAGTCGGTCGGGAATCTCCTGGCCGACATGGCGACGCGGCTGACGGCGTCCCGCCAGCTCGTCCTGCACGCGGCCGAGCGCGTCGACAGCGGCGAGCGGGCCGACCTGGAGGCCGGCATGGCCAAGTTGTTCGCCTCGGAGAGCGCCATGCAGAACGCGCTGGACGCCGTGCGGGTGCACGGCGGCTACGGCTACTCCACCGAGTTCGACGTCGAGCGGTACTTCCGGGACGCCCCGCTGATGATCGTCGGCGAGGGCACCAACGAGATCCAGCGCAACGTCATCGTCGCCCAGCTGGTCGCCCGCGGCGGCCTCCCCGACTGACGCGACTATCCCTACTAATTCGATCGACTTGACACGCATATCGACCTCTGGTCGTATCTCGACATGGCTGCCGCGACCGACCTCCACCGCCGGGCCGCTGTCGACCTGGGCCGGGTCGCCAGCGCGCTCTGTCCGGCGCGCTGACTGACCTCGCACCCTCCAGCCACCTCCGCGTCCGCCGCCGTGCGGCCTGACGACGCGCCGCACCCTTCCGAGGAATCCCCGTGTCCAGCACGCTCCTGTCCCCTACCGATCCCACTGTCCGCCGAACCGGCGCCGCCGGCCTGGCCGCCGCGCTCGTGGCGGCCGCCCCGTACTGGCTCCCCCTCGTCGAGTACCGCTCCACCAGCCGATGGACGCACCTGCTCGCGGCCGATTCCGCGGCCGACCTGCTCGATCCCGGCCTGCACGCCGATCTCGCGAGCGCCCAGGTCTGGCTGCTCTCCTGGCTGCCCGCGCAGGGCACCCCGCTGCACGACCACGGCGCCTCGGCAGGCGCGTTCAGCGTCGTCCGGGGCACCCTCACCGAACGGGTCGTGGGCGCCGGCCGCGGCAGTGTCCGCGAGTCCACGCACGAACTGAGCGCCGGCCGGGTGCGGCACTTCGGCCCGCACTACGTGCACCAGGTGACGAACGACGGCGCCGATGCCGCCGTCAGCGTGCACGTCTACACACCGGGCCTGGCCTGGATGAACACCTACCGGATCGACGGTCCGTCGCTGGTCCGCACCGGCACCGAGCGCGCCGGGGTGGACTGGTGAGCGCCCCCGTGCTCCCCCGCCCGCGCACGATCGACGACCTGCTGGCCGAGGCGCGCTCGCGCCTCGTGCGGGTGGATCCGCACGAGGCGGCCGCGCGCGTCGCGGACGGCGCGCTGCTCGTCGACATCCGGCCGGCCGCCCAGCGGGCACGAGAAGGCGAGGTGCCCGGCTCGCTGATCGTCGAGCGCAACGTGCTGGAGTGGCGGTTCGACCCGGCGAGCGACGCGCGACTGCCCTTGGCGACCGGGTACGACGTCGACGTGATCGTGCTCTGTTCGGAGGGCTACACCTCGAGCCTGGCCGCCGACGCCCTGCGCTCGCTCGGGCTGCACCGGGCCACGGACGTCGTCGGCGGCTTTCTCGCCTGGGCCGCGGCAGGCCTGCCCACGACCTGACTCACCTGCCGTCGTCGTCGGGCAGCACGCAGAACTCGTTGCCGTCCGGGTCGGCCATCCGCACGATCCCGTCCCGGACGGCCGCGAGGCGAGTCGCGCCGAGGGAGACCAGCCGGTCGACTCCTCCTCCTGGTCTCCACCGGCCGGCGGTGCGACGTCGAAGTGCAGCCGGTTCTCGCCGACCTTGCGCCGCACCGGCGGACCGCCCCAGCTGATCTTCGGACCGCCGTGCGGCGAGCGGATCGCCGTCTCCTCGTCCTGGTCCCAGACCAGCGGCCACCCCAGGGCCTGGCTCCAGAAGTAGCCGACCTCCTGCGACCCGTCGGAGGAGAGCGCCCCGACGAAGCCGCAGTCGCCGAGGAAGCTGTTGCCCGGCTCGATGACGTCGAACTCGTTGCCCTCGGGGTCGGCGAGCACGACGTGCGCCACCTTGCCCTGGCCGATGTCGAGGTGCCGGCCGCCGAGCTCCAGCGCTCGGGCGACCGTCCGCTGCTGGTCCGCGAGGGATGTGCTCGTCAGGTCGACGTGCATCTGGTTCGGCCGCGTCTTCGGCTCCTGCGTGGGCCGGAACCGGATCCGGAAGCCGGTGTCGTCGTTCGGCAGGAGCGTCACGCCGTCGCCGGTCACCGGCCAGCCGAGGACGCCGGCCCAGAAGAGGGCGAGGGTCGCCGGATCGTTCGCGGCGATGCTCAGGGCGACCAGACGAGCAGGCACGGGCGCGACGCTAGGCCGCGGGGAGATCGCTGACGAACGGTTTTCGGCCGGTCAGCGGAGCGGCTCGGGCGGCCCGTCGTCGTCGCCGAGGGGGCGCTGGAACCAGGCGACGTCGTGCCAGCGGCCGAGCTTCCAGCCGACCCGCCGATAGGTGCCGGCGGGCTCGAAGCCGAGCGCCCGGTGCAGGCCGACGCTGGCGTCGTTGGGCAGCGCGACCCCGGCCAGCGCGGTGCGGTGACCGCGCGCCGCGAGCCGATCGAGGAGCGCCTCGTACAGGGCGCGGCCGCCGCCGCGCCGGTGGCCGGCGGGGTCGACGTACACGCTGACGGTGGTCGACCACCGGTAGGCGGCGCGGCTCGCGAACGGGCCGCCGTACGCGTAGCCGACAACGTGACCGTCGTCCTCGAGGACGAGCCAGGCGTGGGCGCGCTGCGCGGCGGCGATCCGGTCGGCCATCTCCTCGGCCGACGGCGGCTCGCTCTCGAAGGAGATCGCGGTGTCGCGCACGTAGGGCGCGTAGATGTCCGCGCACCGTGCGGCGTCGGCGGCGTCGGCGTCCCGGATCACGACCTCATCCTCGCCGCCCCCCGCTGACATCCGTTCTCCAGGTGTCGTTCAGCTTCCTGTCGGCAGCGGGGGCCAGCGTGGACGCATGGACGAGGACCTGCGGCAGGAGCTGTTCGACCCGGCCGGTGCGCACCGGCTCGTGCTGGCCCGGCGTCCGGCGCACTCGTGCGCGATGACCTCGGTGGTGTCCGACGTCGTCTGGTTCGAGGTGGTGCGGCTGCTGCGCTGGTCGGCCGCGACCACCAGCAGCGCGGGCGTGGACGCCGCGCGGTGGTGGCGGCTGGCCACAGGCTGCGCCGATCTGCTCCGCCTGCTGCCGGGCCTGTGCGACGAGCTGGGCGAGCCCTGGGACCGCACCGCCCCGACCTACGACCCGGATCTGCCCGGGGCCGCCCGCGTCACGCTGGCCACCGGCCGGCTCGCCGGGTTGCTGCGCGCGCCGCACCCGGTTCCGCTGCGCCGCCTCGCCGGCGACGTCGACGCGCTGGGCGCGGCCGCGGTCAGCTCGCTGGGGCAGACCTCCTCCTGGGCGGTGCCGGCGACGCCCTGAACACCCGCGAGGAGAGCTCCACCAGCACGGCGCCCGACGCGCCCAGGACGGCGGCGATTGCGACCACCTCGGGCGTGACCTGCAGCAGCACGATCCCCTCCCCCAGCGGCGGTAGGACGACCACGAGGGCCGCGATCCCGGCCATCGCCAGGACCAGCCCGATCTTCCAGGCGCGCAGCGGCCGGGCGAGGACGACCAGCGTCCACAGCGCGACGACCAGCACGACGAGCGTCGCCGCAGTCCGGGCGCCGCCCACGCCCGCTCCCGGGTCGAGCCAGCGGGCGACGGCGTACCCCGCGTAGGCGCCCGCCCCGGTGATCAGGCCGGCGGGCACCGAGAAGCGCAGCACCCGGCGCAGGAAGCCGGGCAGGTAGCGGCGGGTGTTGGGGCCGAGGGCCAGGAAGAAGCCGGGCACGCCGATGGTGAGCGTCGAGATCAGGGTGAGCTGGATCGGCTCGAGCGGATAGGCCGACACCGCGACGACGGTGATCAGCGCCAGCACCAGCGAGTAGATGTTCTTGACCAGGAAGAGGTTGGCCGCCCGCTCGATGTTCGCGATCACCCGCCGGCCCTCCGCCACCGCCTGCGGCAGCGAGGCGAACCGTCCGTCCAGCAGCACGAGCTGGGCCACCGCACGCGTCGCGGCGGTGCCGTTGCCCATCGCGACGCCGATGTCGGCGTCCTTCAGCGCCAGGGCGTCGTTCACGCCGTCACCGGTCATCGCCACGACGTGCCCCCGCCGCTGCAGCGCCTGCACCATTGCCCGCTTCTGGTGCGGGGTGACCCGGCCGAAGACGCTGCCGGCGTCCATCGCCGCGGCGAGCGCGTCCGGGTCCTCGGGCAGGGTCCGGGCGTCGACGGCGTCCTCGGCGCCGGTGACGCCCGGCACGCCGACCGCCGCGGCGACCACGCCGACCGTCCGCGGGTTGTCCCCGGAGATGACCTTGAGTGCCACGCCCTGCTCGGTGAAGTAGGCGAGGACCTCGGCGGCGTCCTCCCGGATCCGCTCGGCCAGCAGCACCAGCGTCACCGGCCGTAGTGCCAGGGGCAGCATGGGCTCCCCCTCGTCGTCGGTTCCGGTGTCGGCGAGCGACGCGGCCAGCAGCAGCACCCGGTTCCCCTGGGCGGCCAGCGCGTCGGCCGTCGAGCGGGCGTCGAGCTGCTCGGGACCCGACGGCGCGGGCAGCAC
Organism: Blastococcus sp. OS1-29; assembly: GCF_057628075.1. Taxonomy (NCBI): domain Bacteria; kingdom Bacillati; phylum Actinomycetota; class Actinomycetes; order Geodermatophilales; family Geodermatophilaceae; genus Blastococcus; species Blastococcus sp. OS1-29. Next base: position 148,541 of record NZ_JBXXJK010000002.1, on the reverse strand, counting down.
CATCTCGGGGGCGCCCAGCACCCAGGTCGCGCCGTCCGCGATGCGCACCGCGGACCACTTCCGCGCCGAGGAGAACGGGACGCTCGACATCACCCCGCCGTCGGCACCCGGGAAGGCCGCGGCCAGCGCCGCGGCGGTCGCGTTCGCCGGGTCGGCGGCAGCCAGGAGCCCCAGGGCCGCGCGGGCCGGCGCCGGATCGGAGCGGTCGAGCGGCACCAGCCGGTCGAAGCGGACGTCGCCGTAGGTGAGCGTGCCGGTCTTGTCCAGGCAGACGACGTCGACCCGCGCCAGCCCCTCCACCGCCGGCAGCTCGTGCACCAGGACGTTCCGGCGGGCCAGGCCGACGGTCGCGACCACGAACGCCAGCGTCGTCAGCAGGACCAGCCCCTCCGGGACCATCCCGACCAGCGCGGCGACCGTGCCGGTGACCGAGTGCCGCCATCCCGGGTTCTCCGGCGTGCGGAACTGGCTCCACAGCACCAGGGGGCCGACGACCGCCAGCATCACCGCGATCGCCCGCATCAGCCGGTTCGTGCCGGCCACCAGCTCGGAGTACGTCGTCGCGTAGCGGCGGGCCTCGGTGGCCAGCCGCGCCTGGTAGGAGTCGTCCCCGACCGCCGTCGTCTGCGCCCGTCCGCGGCCGGACACGACGATGGCGCCGGACCACACGGGGTCACCCGGCGCCTTGGCCACCGGCTCCGACTCGCCGGTGAGCAGCGACTCGTCGACCGACAGCCCCGCCGTCGTCCGCACCACGCCGTCGGCCGGCACCTGGTCGCCGGCGGCCAGGACGAGCAGGTCGTCCAGGACGACGTCCGCGACCGGGATCTCCTCCTCGCTCCCCTCCCGCACCACCCGGGCCCGGGGCGCGCTCAGCACCGCGAGCCGGTCGAGGGTGCGCTTGGCCCGCAGCTCCTGCACGATCCCGATCCCGGCGTTGGCGACCACCACCAGGCCGAACAGCCCGTTCTGCCACCGGCCGGTCGCCAGGACCAGCACGAAGAGGGTGACCAGGATGCCGTTGAAGACCGTCAGGACATTGGCGCGGACGATCTCGCCGACCGTCCGGCTCGTGCGCACCGTCGTGGCGTTCGTCCGGCCGAGCGCCACCCGCTCGGCGACCTCGGCGGCCCGGAGCCCGGAGGCAGGCGTCTGCGTGCCCGGGGCCGGCGGCCGGGAGGTCAGGTTCGGAGTCGCCACGCCGACGATCAGAGCAGCTGAGTGCGCGCTGCCACCAGCCCCCCTGCCGCGAACCCCTGCACCTGCACCGACGCAGTAGCGGCGACATCGGCGAACGTCAGCGTCGTCTCGCCCTCGGCGACGTCGCTGCTCCCCCGTGGCCGGCCGTCGACGTACACGTCGACACGGTCGAGGCCGCCCGTCGACAGCTGCAGGGTCAGCGTCCCGTCGGCGGCCCGCGCGGGGGTCACGTGCAGGCGGCGGACCGGCCGGCCGGCCAGCAGGGCGCCCGCGGCGTCGAGCAGGTCGACGTTGTTCTCCAGGACGTCGCGACGGGTCATCTCGTGCCGGACGTCGGAGCGCACGCCCAGGTCCTCCACCGGGGTGCCGGCCAGCTTCCCCACCCGCAGCGTCCGGCGGATGGCCACCCGCATGTCGGCCTGGCGCGGCAGCGCCGCGTACGGCGTCTCGGGGTCGGGCGGGAGGTCGCGCAGCGCCTTGAGGAGGCCGTGGGTCCACACGTTCGCGCCGCCGGCGCCGGTGTTGTCGTCCACGCCGAGCACCGGGCCGATCTCATGGTCCTGGAAGCCCGCGGCGAAGATGTCGGTCGCCGAGTAGCAGCGGGCGTCGGTGACCAGGAGGACGGGTCCGAAGTAGCGCTGGCCGATCGAGTTGGCGCCGTCCTCGGAGCTGATCGGGAACGCCGACGAGTACACCGCCCCGGTCTCGACCGCCTGGTCCATCGACGGGAACCAGGCGCCCAGGTCGATCTGGTGCGTCGGGTTGTCCTTGTGCCGCCGGCAGATCTCGAGGTTCAGCGGCGTGCAGGCGAACTGGACCGGCTCCGGGACGATCCGGCGAGGCGTCATGGTCTGCAGGGTGAACTCGCTGGCGAAGATGTTGCCGCCGCCGTTGCCGCGGACGTCGAGGACGAGGCCCTCCTGCGGGAGGAGCTCAACCAGCCGCACGAACTCCGCGACGAACGCCGCCGGGTCCTGGACGCTGAACGTGAAGATGCGCAGGTGGCCGAATGTGCCCGACGAGGTGACCACGCTGCGGGCCCGGAAGACCAGCGGCATCGTCGAGGGGACGTCGGCGCCGGCCTCGGCGGGGCCGCCCGTGATGTCGACGGCCAGGTTGCCGAAGGTCTGCGCGACCACGTGCGGGACGAACAGCAGGGCCCGGGCGCGGGCCGTCTCGTCGGCGTGCAGGTCGACCCCGATCGACGCGGCCGCCGACGTCACCCCCTGGCTGTCGGTGAGGGCCGGGGCGTTCGCCGCCACCAGCCACGGCTCGCGCAGCTCGCGCCGGACGCCGTCGGCGTCGAGGTAGCTGACGGTCACCCACTCCTCGTCCGGCGCCAGGTGGATGCGCAGCGAGCGGAGCGTCAGCGAGTCGACCCCCCGGGCCAGCCGCGCGGCCATGTTGCTGCCGGCGAACCGGTCGGCGTTCACGGCCACCGCGCGCGCGATCGGGATGCCGTTCCAGTGCGTGATCTCCACACCGACGCCGAACGGTGGAGCGGACATGCCCTGAGCGACGCGGGTGACCAGGTACTTCTCCACGCCGCCGTCGACGCAGCGCTCCACCTGGAACGGCAGGTAGGCGATCATGCCGGCGAACGGCGCCGGGAGCAGGTAGTTGGTGTGCAGGTCGCGCACCGAGTGGAAGATCTCCGACATCTCCATGTGGAACAGCCGCTCGGGGTCCATGGTCTCCGCCGTCTGGCGCAGCAGCCGGGCGCGCAGCAGACGCAGTCGCTGGACGGGGTTGACCGCGTGCATCGCCGTCTTCAGCGACAGGTGCACGTAGTTGCCCTCGAGCAGCAGCAGCGCCTGCTCGACCAGCACCATGCGATCGGCGTAGGTGAGACCGCCCGCCGTGGCGAGGAAGTCGTGCAGGGGCACCGAGCCCGGCACCGGGGCCTGCGAAGCGCCGTACGCGACGGTCAGATCGGCGGGCAGTGACTCGTCGGCCAGGGGCCGCCGAGGCCTCGGCCGCTCGACGTAGGTGGCCAGGCTGGTCATGCGCCGGGTCTAGCGGGCGCGGCGTCACCGGGGCGTCACAGCGCGACGGACGCCGTGTGCGACCGTCTCCCCCGTGGTGAACGTCCTCTCCATCCAGTCGCACGTCGCGTACGGGCACGTGGGCAACGCGGCCGCGGTCTTCCCGCTCCAGCGGCTCGGCATCGAGGTCTGGCCCGTGCACACGGTGCAGTTCTCCAACCACACCGGCTACGGCGCGTGGACCGGCCGGGTCTTCGACGGGCAGGCCATCGACGAGGTCGTCCAGGGCATCGCCGACCGCGGCGTCCTCGGCGGCTGCGACGCGGTCCTGTCGGGCTATCTCGGCTCGGCCGACATCGGGCACGCGGTCACCGGGGCGGTGGCCCGCGTGCGCGAGGCCAACCCGGCCGCCGTCTACTGCTGCGACCCGGTGATCGGCGACGTCGGTCGCGGCGTGTTCGTCCGCCCGGGCATCGAGGAGTTCCTGCGCGACGTGGCCGTGCCGGCCGCCGACGTGGTCACCCCCAACCACTTCGAGCTCGACCTGCTCGCCGGGACGACGACCACCTCGCTGGACGCGGTGAAGGACGCCGTCGCCGCTGTGCAGGCCCTCGGTCCGCGGGTCGTGCTCACGACGTCGCTGATCACCGAGGACACCCCCGACGAGTGCCTCGACCTCCTGGCTGCCGAAGGCGGCCGCTTCCATCGCGTGCGGACGCCACGGCTCGACCTGTCGATGAACGGCGCCGGCGATGCCATCGCGGCCCTGTTCCTCGCGCACTGGCTGCGCACCGGGTCGGCCGCCGAGGCCCTCGGCAGCGCCACGGCGTCGGTGTTCGGCCTGCTCCGGCGCACCGCCGACGCCGGATCCCGCGAGATCCTGCTGGTCGAGGCGCAGGAGGAGTTCGTCGCTCCCACCCGGACGTTCCCCGTCGACGAGGTCTGAGGCGTGCTGTTCGTCAACGCCAAGGTCTTCACGGGGGCCGGGGAGGACGACTTCGCCACCGCGTTCCGCATCGAGGACGGCGTGTTCACCTGGGTCGGCGACGAGTCCGCGGTGAGCGGCGGCACCGACCTCGGGGGCCGGACCGTGGTTCCCGGGTTCCTCGACGTGCACAGCCACCCCAGCCTGCTGGCCGAACTGGCCGATGCCGTGCTGTGCCTGCCGCCGGAGATCGACTCGCTCGCCGGCCTGCTGGACCGGCTGCGCACGCACGCCGACCTGGGCCGCGCCGACCGCTGGATCGAGGGGTACGGGTTCGACGAGTCCGCCTGGCCGGAGGGCCGCAAGCCGACCCGGCACGACCTGGACCTGGTGTCCACCACCCAGCCGGTGTTCGCGCGGCGCTGCGACAGCCACTCGCTGGTCTGCAACACCCGGGCCCTCGAGCTGGCCGGCATCACGCGGGACACCCCGGACCCCCAGGGCGGCCGGATCGGCCGGGACGCCGACGGCGAGCCGGACGGCCTGCTCGCCGAACGCCCCGCGTGGGACCAGCTGCTGTCGCTCCGGCCCCCGGTCGGGCGCGACGAGCAGGTCGCCCGGCTGGCCCGACTCGACGCGCACTTCGCCGAGCGCGGCATCGTCGCCGTCGGCGACCTGATGGCCACCCTCACCACCGACGAGCCGCTGCGCCTGTTCCGCGAGGCCGAACGGGCCGGGCTCCGGCCGCAGGTCGGCCTCTACCCGCTGTGGGCCGACCTGGTCGCCGCCGGACTGCCCGACCTGACCGACGACGACCGCACCGGGCGGACGACGATCGCCGGGGTCAAGCTCGTGATGGACGGCGCCTACTCCGACCGGACGGCGTGGACCGAGGACCCGTATCCGGGCAGTTGCGACCACGGGCTGCAGACCGCGACGGACGACGACCTGCTGCGCGCGGTCGGCTGGGCCCGGCGCAACGACGTGCAGGTGGCCGTGCACGCGATGGGTGACCGGTCGCTCCGCTACGTCGTCGACGTCCTGGGCGGCGAGGAGCCGTGGCTGACCGACCGGCCCTCGGTGCGGCTGGAGCACGCCACCCTGTTCCCGCCCGAGCTGATCGACCGGCTCGAGGCCGCGACCATGGACTTCGGCGTCGTCAGCCACTCGATCTTCTTCTTCGCCGAGTACCGCAGCTACGAGCGGAACCTCTCGGAGGGCCAGTCCGCCGTCGCCTATCCGATCCGTTCCTTCTACGACCGGGTGCCCGCGGCCGCCCTCTCCTCCGACACCCCGGCGACCTCCTGGTCCGACGCGGACGACGTGCTGCTCTCGGTGCAGGCGGCCGTGCTCCGCGAGGCGCACACCGGCGCGGCGTTCAACCCGGCGGAGGCGGTGACCGTCGCCCAGGCGCTGCTGCTCTACACCGGGCGGGCCCGGCGGGTGGCTCCGTTCGAGGGCGTGGGACTGATCCACCCGGGGTTCGAGGGCAGCTTCGTCGTCCTGGATCGCGACGTGTTCACTGTGCCGCCGCAGCAGATCGGCCAGGTGCGGGTGGCCGAGACGTGGATCCGTGGCGAGCAGGTCTTCCGCCGGTGACCGCGCCCGCAACCGCCTCGCGCGTCCAGCAGCTCGGCGGCCCGGCCCTGTTCGTGCTGCTGTGGAGCACCGGGTTCGTCGGCGCCAAGTACGGCCTGCCCTACGCCCCGCCGTTCCTGTTCCTGGCCGTGCGGCTGGCCATCGCCGCCGTGCTGCTCACGGTCCTCGCCCGGGCGATCGGCGGGGCCCGGATGGCGTCCCGTCAGCAGTACGGCCGCGCGGCCGTCGTCGGACTGCTGCTGCACGCCGGGTACCTGGGCGGCACCTTCTTCGGCATCTCCCGCGGCGTCCCGGCCGGCGTGGCCGCGGTCATCGTGAGCCTGCAGCCGGTACTGACCGCCGTTCTGGCCGCACGGATGCTCGGCGAGCGGCCATCGGTGCGGCAGTGGCTGGGCCTGGCCCTCGGCCTCGCCGGTGTCGCGCTGGTCGTCGTACCGGGCCTGGTCGAGAGTGGATCCGCCGAGTCGCTGCCGCTGAGCGGGCTCGTCTCGTGCGCGGTGGCGCTGGTCTCCGGCACGCTCGGCACCGTCTACCAGAAGCGCCACGGCGACGGCATCCCGCTGGTCTGGGGGACGGCGGTGCAGTACGCGGCCGCCACCGTCGCGTTGCTCGCACTCGCCGCGGTGACCGAGCCCCTGTCGATCGACTGGACGGCACACTTCGTCGGCGCCCTCGTCTGGCTGGTGCTCGTGCTCTCCCTCGGCGCGGTCCTGCTGCTGCTCCTGCTGCTGCGCCGGGGCACCGCGGCCGGCGTCTCGAGCCTGTACTACCTGGTCCCGCCGGCCACCGCGGTCGAGGCGTACTTCCTCTTCGGCGAACAGCTGCGCGGGCTGTCGCTGGTGGGCATCGGCGTCACCGCAGTCGGCGTCGCGCTGGTCGTCAGCCCCCGACGGAGATCGACGTCCGACGCCGCTCGGGGTCAGGGTCGGACCGGACCACCGGGCTGACGGCCAGGACCGCGGTGCGGCGGGCGCCAGGGTCGTCAGGGCTACCAGCCGGCAATGCGCGCGTCGCGGGAGGTGCCGCGGGCCATCCCGGTCTTCGCCGGCAAGCGGGCGTTCACCACCGCCGGCCACCGCTACGTGCCGGAGCTGAGCGCGGCGGACCTCAGCCGTTCACAGCCCGGGATTCCTCCCAGGCGCTGGACCTCGCCGGCGGCCTGGTGGAGGACTTCCGCATCTCGCAGACCGGGACGGTCGTGGCGGTCTCCGACGCGCCCTCGCCCGCTGCGACGTCGGCGCCGGGGATAGCCGAGCACATCGTCGCCCGGGCGCTGGAGCCGCGGCCCCGGGATGACCGTTGGCTGCTCGAGCGCATCAGGCTCGGCGCGCAAGCGGTCCCTCGGCGAGCAGGAAGTCCGCCAGCAGGCCGGCGACCGCGTCGAACATCGCGCCGCCCGTCGACGTGCCGCAGCCCAACCGCCGCGCGGCCTCGATCAGCGGCGGGACAGCCGGGGTGGTGATCACGTCGCCGACGAAGGTGCCTGGCCCGAGCCGGGCGACGTCCACCGGGAAGGGGTCATCGGGGCGCATCCCCATCGGGGTGGCGTTGACCACCAGGTCGAACCCCTGGGGATCGGCCGACCCACGCTCGACCCGGTCGCCGAAGTGCTCTCCCAGCCGAGCGAGGAGCCCGTCGAGGCGATCTCCGTCGGCGTCGTGCAGCGCCAGACGCGCCGCCCCTGCCTCCAACAACGCCAGCGCGATCGCCGAGCCGGCGCCGCCGACGCCCACCTGGAGGACCCGCGCCCCCTGGGGAACGCCGCCCGCCGCCCGCACCGCGGCGACGAACGCGGCACCGTCGACTTGGTCCCCGTGCCAGGTCCCGTGGGTACCGCGCCGCGCAACGTTGGCCGACCCGAGAAACCGGGCGCGGTCGGAGAGGGTGCCGCAGTGCGCGGCGAGCGCGAACTTGTGCGGCACCGTCGCGATCAGCCCGGCGACGCTCGGCGAGCGGCTCACGCCGCGGACGACCGCGTCGAAGTCGTCCGCAACGACGTGCAGGGGGACGACGACGGCGTCGCGTCCGCGGGCGGCGAGGGTCCGGGTCAGGCCGTCGGGCGATCGGACCTGGGCGATCGGGTCGCCCAGGATCGGTACGACCAGCGTCCGGCCGGACAGGGTGGGGTAGCCGTTCATGACGGCGGCGCCGCGTGCACCGCGTGTCGTGCTGCGAGGTAGCCGAACGTCAGCGCGGAGCCGACCTGGCACCCGGCGCCGGGGTACTCGGCGGCCATGACCGAGTCCGCGTCATTCCCGCACGCATAGAGCCCGTCGATCGCCGCCCCGGACTCGGTGAGCACCTGGGCGGCTGAGTTGGTCCGCAGGCCGAGTGCGGTGCCCAGCGGCGTCGGCACGACGGCGATCGCGTAGTAGGGCGGCGCTTCGATCGGGCCGAGGTTGACGTTGGGCCGGTGCTCCGGGTCGCCGTACTGCCGGTCGAACGGGTTCGCCCCCTTGTCGAACTCCTCATCGACGCCCGTCCGGGCGTAGCGGTTGTTGTCGATGACCGTCTGCTCGAGACCCCGGGGGTCGACGCCGATGGTGGTCGCCAGCTCGCGCACCGTCGGTGCCGTGACCAGGTAGCCGGCGACCTCGTACTTCTTTCGCAGCAGCGCGGGCAGATGCGGACGGACCATGCCGAGCCCGTACTTCGCCAGGGTGCGCGAATCGACGACGAGCCACGCAGGGATGCTGGGCACGTCCTTGTGCGAGTCGTACATGGCCCTGGTGAACCGGTGGTAGGACACAGCCTCGTCGGTGAACCGCCGGCCCGCCTCGTTCACCGCGACGAGTCCGGGCTTGGCCCGGTCCCAGATGTGCGGGAAGACCGCTGTCGAGCCGTCCCGGCGCCGCCCGATCGAACTGGGGAACCACAACGCGTTGTCGTCGTGCCAGGGCCCGAGCGCTGCCCCGACGGACTGCCCGAGGGCCAGCGTGTCGCCGGTTGCGCCCTCCGCCGCCCGCGTGAACTGAGCGGTCGGGGCGGGAAGGTACTGCGCCCGGCGCTCCGGGCTCGCCGAGAACCCGCCGCCGGCGAGCACCACGCCGCGTCGCGCGAGGATCCGTAGCTGGCGACCCCGATAGGTGACGAGCGCGCCCTCGACCCGCCCACGGTCCGCCAGCAGTTCGGTCGTGACGGCGGTGAACCAGACGTCGCCGCCGTGCGTGAGCAGCTGGGAGTACAGGTTCGCGATCAGGGCGTTGCCCATGGCCAGCCGCGTGCCCCGGGGGTAGCGCAGCCGGTCGGACGCCCAGCGCAGCCCGAGCCGGAGGGCCAGCGGAACGCCGGCGAGTGACCCGTCGTAGAGCCCGAGAAGCTGGTTCACCTCCGTGCGGCGCAGCATCATCGTCCCGCCGAAGAGTGCGAACTCGGGCACCGGCCGGCGGACCCGCCCGAAGTGCGCCCGGCCCAGCCTGCGTCCGTCGAAGGTCACCGGTTCCAGCGCGCGACCGCCCATGCTGGCCCCGGGCAGGTCGGGGTGGTAGTCCACGACCTTCTTCGACGGCCAGAAGCGCACCCCGATCCCGTCGAGGTAGTCGACCATCTCGGTGCCGTGTCGGATGTAGGCCGCGCGCATCGGGCGCGGAGACCGGTCCCCGACGAGGTTGTCGAGATATCGCCCAGCGGCCTCGGCGTCGTCGGTTACCCCGTCGGCCCGCTGGAAGCGGTTGTCGGGGATCCAGCAGGTACCCGCCGAGTAGGCCGTAGTACCGCCCACGAATTCGCTCTTCTCCAGGACGAGGACCCGCAGGCCCTCGTTGGCCGCCACCACGGCCGCGCCGAGGCCCCCAGCGCCCGATCCCAGCACGAGCAGGTCCACCTCGGTGTCCCGGTCGGCCTCCCTCGTCGTCACGCCTGCGCCCCTGTCCCGAGTGAGAAATCGGTGGGGCGGAGGCGTCGACCAGAAAAAGGCATCGAGACGGCCTCCGTCTCGAACGCCACCGCCCCCGCGAGGTCTCGACCGGCGACGTAGCCGAAGGTCATCGCCGGCCCGATGTTGACGCCGCCCGCGGGGTAGTGACCGCCCATCACGTTGGCCTGGTCGGTGCCGACGGCGTACAACCCCGGGACGGGTCTGTCGTGCACGTCGAGCACCCGGGCCCGCTCGTCGACGGCGAGGCCGGCGAACGTGCCGAAGCTGCCGGGCACGACCTTGACCGCATAGAACGGACCCTTCTCCAGCGGCGCGAGGGACGGGTTGGGCGCCACCGCTGGATCCCCGCCGTACCTGTTGAACGGGGTCTCCCCGCGGCCGAAGTCGGGATCGTGCCCCTGGCGGGCATGCTGGTTGAAGCGCGCCACCGTGGCCTCGAGCCCAGCGGCGTCGATGCCGCACGCACGCGCGAGGTCGGCCAGCGAGCGGCCGCGCTTCAGGTAGCCGCTGCGGAGGTACGGGAACAGGGGGACGGGGCGGGGCTTGGCCATGCCCAGGGGATAGCGGCGGACGAACCGTGCGTCCGCGATCAGCCACGACTCGACCGGCTCGTCCTCCGGGGCTGCGTCGAGCAGCGCGGTCACGTAGTCGTGGTAGCCGTCGGCCTCGTTGACGAACCGTCGACCGGTGCGGAGGACGGCGATGCTGCCGGGCTTGGCCCGATCCATGATGTGCGGGAACGTGCCGACCCGGCCCGTACGGTAGGGCACGAGCGACACGGGGCAGTAGGCCGCCGGCGCGGCGAGATCCGTCCGCAGCCGGCCTCCGGCGGACTCGCCCAAGGAGATGCCGGCTCCATCAGCGGTGCCCGGGGCCAGCGACCAGTGCTCGTGCCCGGTGGGAGTACGCGCGAAGTGCGCCTGCCGCCGTCCGACGTCCTGCGGGAACCCGCCCGCGGCCAGCACCACCCCCCGCGACGCCTCGATCCGCAGCTCGCCGTGAGCGGTTGCGGCGACCACGCCGGACACGCGTCCATCGGCGTCCTGCAACAGTCGGGTCACGGGCGAGCTCACGCGGATGTCGACCCCGAGTTCGGCGGCGGACTGGAGCAGCCGCCCCACGAGCGCCGTTCCGTTCACCAGGTGCATGCCGCGGCGGTGCACGAGGAGGTCCCGGAGGTGCCGGGCGACGCGGCGGGTCGCGTGCCACAGCCCCCGGACGTCGCCCCGAGAGGCGGAGAGGAAGCCGCGCAGGTCGGGCCCCGCCATGATGCCCATCCCGAGGAAGGAGGTCTCGTACAGCTGGTGGCGCAGGACGGCGCGTACCTCAGGCGCGAGCCGCCGCGCGTCGACGGGCGCGGGCGCCACGGAACGGTGCCCGGTCCCGGCGCCGGGGAGCTTTCCGTAGACGTCGCAGATGGTGGTGCCCGGCACGAACTGCAGGGCGGTCCTCCCGTCGAAGAAACCCACCATGTGCGGCGCGGCGTCGAGGAAGGCGTCGACCCGGACGACGTCGTAGTCCTCACCGAGCGCGGCCCGCAGGTAGGTGCGGAAGGTCGCCACGTCCTCCTGCACGCCGTCGGCGTGGGCCAGCGGATTCCCCGGGGCCCAGATCCAGCCACCCGACCACGCCGTCGCGCCGCCGCACACGGCATCGCGCTCCAGCACGATCACCCGGAGCCCGTGGAAGGCCGCCGTCACGGCAGCGGCGAGACCGCCGGCACCGGCGCCCACCACCACCACGTCGCAAGCCGCCGGGGCAGGCGTGCCGGTCATGGTCCACCTTTCACGTGCGAACGATCCGGACAGATCCGCACACAGACTGTGTGCATATACGTCTAGGTATGTGCTTTGCTGTGCTGGTTCAGGTCTATATGACGGTGGCGCGGAAGACAAGCCACCGGAGAGGAAACGCCATGGAGAGCCGCTGGCTGCAGGCCTTCGTCGCCGTCGCCGAGGAGCTGCACTTCGGCCGGGCCGCCGAGCGCCTCCGGATGGCCCAGTCCCCGCTGAGCCAGGTCATCCGCAAACTGGAGAAGGAGATCGGGACGCCGTTGTTCGACCGCAACACCCGTAGCGTCTCGCTCACCGCCTCCGGCCGCGCGCTGCTGCCGCACGCCTACCGGGTCCTGGAGGAGCTGGACCTCGCCCGGCAGGCCGCGCGAGCATCGACCGGCGCGGTCTACGGCCCGGTCAGCATCGGCTTCACCGGGGCCCTGAACCACCACACCTTGCCGCCGCTGACCCGGGCGATCCGTGAGCGCTATCCGGAGATCGACCTCACCCTCGTCGGGCGGGTCATGACGCGGGACGGCGTGGAGCAGGTCGAGCACGGCCAGCTGGACGTCGCCTTCGTCGGCCTGCCGCTGGACCCGACCCGTTTGAGCACCCGGCTCATCGGCCGGGAGCCGCTCGGCGCGGTCCTGCCCTCGCACCATCCGCTCGCCGGCGAGGCGGAGATCGACCTCCGCGACCTGTCCGGCGAGGGGTTCATCACCACGCCGGTCACCGCGGGCTCCGCACTGCAGGAGGCCGCCATGCGTGCCTGCGTCGACGCCGGGTTCCGGGCACGGGTCGTCCAGGAGATCACCGACCCGTTCATGATCCTCACGCTGGTGTCGGCCGGCGTGGGGGTCGCGCTCATGACCGCCGGGGTGGCCGGCATCCTGCCGTCGGGCTCGGTCCTGGTGCCGCTGACGGGCGACCCGACCTACATGAACCACGGCCTCGCCTGGTCGGCCGAGAACCGCTCCCCCGCCCTGCGAGCCGTGCTCGAAGTCGCCGAGGAGGTGCTTCCCACGCCCAGCGCGGGTTGAGACGACCATGTGCAACCCGCACTGACTGACAGAGCGATTCGGTGTTGGACAGCTGAGCACTCCCGCTGGCAGCCTCGAATCGCAGCGGCGTGCCGGTCAGCTCGTCCGCGGAAGGAGCAGCGTGTCGACGACGGTACCCACCCAGCTGCGCGCAGCGATCGTCGGCTGCGGGACGGTGGCGGCCAATCACGCGGGGGCCTACCGGGCGGCGCCCGGGGTGGACCTCGTCGCCTGCTGCGACCCCGTCCCCGGGAAGGCCGCCGCGTTCGCCGCCCGGCACGGGATCGAGCATGCCGTCGGCGACGTGGAGACCCTGCTCGGCCTCGGGGCGGACGTCGTCAGCGTCTGCACGCCGCACCCGACGCACGAGGCGGTGGTGCTGGCCGCCGCGGCCCGCGGGGTGCACGTCCTCTGCGAGAAGCCGATCGCCGTCGACCTCTCCGCCGGGCTGCGCATGGTCGAGGCCTGCGAGGCCGCCGGTGTCACCCTGGGTGTGGCCTTCCAGCGGCGATTCTGGCCGGCGGCCCGCCGGATCCGGGCAGCCATCGAGGACGGAACGGTGGGCATCCCGGTGCTCGGTCATGCCTCGGTCCTCCTGCACCGGGACACCGGGTACTACACCGCCGACGCCTGGCGCGGGACGTGGGCGACCGACGGTGGCGGGGTGCTGATGACCCAGGCCATCCACCACCTCGACCTGCTGATGTGGTTCATGGGCGAGGTCGTGGAGGTGAGCGCCCGCGCCGCCACCTTCGCGCACGCCGATGCGATCGAGGTCGAGGACACCCTGGTGGCCACCCTGCGGTGCGCCGGCGGTGGGCTGGTGACGCTGTCGGCGTCCACCGCCCTGACGCCGGGACTCGGTGCGCTGGTACGGATCACCGGGAGGACCGGGGCGACGGTCGGGCTCATCGAGTACCCCGAGGGCACGGAGGCCGTCACCGACCTGTGGGCGGTTCCCGGTCAGCTGACAGCGGCACCGTCCTATCCCGCCGGCATCCTCACCGACCCGTCGCTGCCGGAGATCAACGCCGGGCTGGCGCCCTTCCACGCTGCCCTGATCGACGACTTCGTCCGGTCGGTGCGAACCGGTACGCCGCCGGCGGTGACCGGACGAGAGGCGCTCCGATCGCTGGGCATCGTCACCGCCGTGTACGCGTCGGCGGCCTCCGGCGCGCCCGAGCCCGTTCCTGATCTCCGTCCCCGAGAGGACCCACCTCGATGAGCGCTCCTCCGACCCCGGTGGGTATCGCCCACCTCACCCTGCTTCGGCTGAGCCCACCGGACCTGGTCACGACCGCGGCCGCCGCGGGATACGACTTCGTGGGAATCCGGGTGCGCGCAGTGACGGCAGCGGAGAAACCCTGGCCGATGGAGCCCGGGTCACCGATGTCGAAGGAAACGGTGCAGCGCCTGGCGGATACCGGCCTCGTCGTCCGCGACGTGGAATTTCTCCCGCTGGAGGCGCGCACCAGCGCCGAGGACTGGCTGCCGGCCCTGGAGGCCGGCGCCGCCCTCGGCGCCACGACCCTCAGCGTCACCGGCGCCGATCCCGACCGCGGGCGCCTCACCGAGACCCTGGCCCGGCTCACCAGCGACGCGGCGCCGTTCGGCATCCGTCCGACGCTGGAACCGATCAGCTACCAGCCGCTGTGTCGACTCACCGATGCGGCGGCCGTCGCCACCGCGGCCGGTGCCGCCGTCCTGGTGGACGCGCTCCACCTGCAGCGGTCGGGTAGCACGGTGGACGACGTCCGTGCGCTACCTCCCGAACTCGTGCCCTGTGTGCAGTTCTGCGACGGCCCGCTGGCGGCACCGGACAGGCTGGACCTGCCGCCGGAGCTCGCGGCGACAGGCGCCGCCACCGACCCGGTGCTGCAGACCGAGGCCCGGTTCCTCCGGCAGCTGCCCGGAGAAGGCGAGCTCCCCCTGACGGCGCTGCTGGGCGCAGTGCCCCCGGGGACACCGATCAGTGTCGAGGTGCCGCACGCCTGGCTGCAGGCCTCGATGTCGCCGCTCGAGTTCGCCACCGCGACCCATCGGGCAACGACCCGAGTTTTCGCTCAACGGGTCGGCCACCCGGCGCACGGCGGATAGGTCAGGCTTCGCGTTCGCGCAGCGCCCGGGCGCGGGGATGCTCCAGCATGTGGTCGACGAGCACCCTCAGCCGCTCCAGACGCCGGAGCGGATCCTGATCGAGCAGCCCCAGGCCGTCGTCGCCGCCGATCACCACCGGCACGTGAGGAGGAAGGACCGCGAGCTGTCCGGCCGCGGCCTCGCCGTCCAGCTCGAGCATCCGCGCGTCGATCCGCACGTATCCGATGTACTCCCAGAGCTCCGCGATCGCCTCACTGACGAGGTCCTCGGAGCTGGAGTGCACTGGCACGTCGAGCACGAGCCCTCCCCCGCAGAGCTGGACGACGGCTGCCGCTTCGGCGAACAGGTCCTGCCTGTCGACGGGGACCGAGGACAGCAACGGGCGCATTCGGTAGGGGCGTGCCTGGTCGGCGAAGGCAGCGAAGCGGGTGGCCCGGTCCGCGGTACCGAGAACTGCCCCATCCGCCGGGTCGGCGAAGCGCACGGTCACGAACTGTGCCCCCAGGCGCATGCCGAAGTCCAGCACACGATGGTGGACCTCCTCGACGGCCTGCGCCTCGTCCGGAGCGGTGAGTACCACTCGCCCCACGTCGAGGACGGTGACCCTGGTCTCGAGCAGCCGGTCGATCGTCGCTCGCAGCAGGCGCTCTCCGGCTCCGCCCGACCACCACGGCTCGGCCTCCTCCACGGCGCCGATGTGCAGACCGACGGCATCCCAACCGGCCTCTCGTGCGAGGTCGATCGTCTCCAAGGGCGTCCGGGGATGCAGCAAGGACTGGTGGACCGACAGCCTGTACACGTGCTCAGGCCTTGTCCCGCGTGTACCGGTACAGGGCATTGATTGCGACGGGGTAGCCGACGACCCCCATGCCCATCACGATCCCACTGGCCACCAAAGAGATGTAGGAGTGGTGCCGCCACTCCTCGCGCCGGTGGATGTTCGAGATGTGCAGCTCGATGACCGGCACCTCCACTCCCTCGATGGCGTCGTGGAGCGGCACGGAGGTGTGGCCGAGGCCCGCAGGGTTGAGCACGGCGCCGATGGAACGGCCGGCCTTGACCTCGCGTCCCACTTCCTGGATCCAGTCGACGAGCTCCCCCTCGTGGTTGGACTGGCGGAACTGGAGCTCGAGATCCAGTCGCTCGGCCTCCGCCCGGCACATCTTCTCCACCTCGGCCAGCGACGTGGTGCCGTAGACCTCCGGCTTGCGGGTACCGAGAAGGTTGAGGTTGGGACCGTTGAGGACGAACACCGACGGCATGGGCACGCTCCTGTGGACGAGGGATCGGGGACGGGTGAGGCTCAGATGCCCAGATAGATGCGCCGGACGTCGGGGTCGGTCCGGAGCTCGGCGACCGGCCCCGTCTTGACCACGTGGCCGTGCTCCATGACGAGACAGCGGGTCACGGCCTCGAAGCACAGCTTGGCGTTCTGCTCGACCAGCAGGATGCTCAGCCCCGCGCCGTGCAGCCGCTGCAGCACCGCCAGGATGTCGTCGACCAGGATCGGCGACAGGCCCATCGAGGGCTCGTCGCAGACGATCAGGCTCGGCCGGCTCATCAGCGCGCGGCCCATCGCGAGCATCTGCTGCTGGCCGCCGGACAGGGCGCCGGCCAGCCGGGCCCGCATGTCCCCGAGCACCGGGAAGAGCTCGTAGACCTCGTCGACCTGGCCCCGCGTCTTCGCATCCCACTTGCGCGCATACGCGCCCAGCAACAGGTTCTTCTCCACCGACAGGCCGGGGAACACGTGCCGTCCCTCGGGGACGTAGCCGATACCCAGCCGCACCATCCCGCTCGCGCGGGTGCGGAGCAGATCGGTCTCGCCGTAGGAGAGTCTCCCGGCCGAGCGGCCGACCAGCCCCAGGACGGCCTTCATCGTCGACGTCTTGCCCGCGCCGTTGGCGCCGATGATGCCCACCGCCTCGCCGGGAGCGACCGTGAACGACGTGCCGTGCACGGCCTGCACGCCGCCGTAGCGGACCTGAAGCCCCTCGACGACGAGTTCCTTCGGAGTTCCGGTCAGCTGCTCGGCGGCTTCCTGCAGCTCCGGTCGGACCTCGGTCACCGGGCTCCCTCCCGTTCGGTGGTGCTGGCCGTATCGGAGGCGACGACCTCGCCTCCTCCGCCGAGGTAGGCCTCGATGACCTGCGGAGAATTGGCGACGACCTCGGGCACGTCGTCGGCGATCACGACGCCGTTGGCGAGCACGGTGACGCGGTCGCACAGGGACATGACCAGGCCCATGTTGTGCTCGATGAGGACCACGGTCGTCCCGCGCTTGCGGACGTCGCGCACGATCTCCGCCAGTTGCTGCATCTCCTGCTGGTTGAGGCCGGCGGCCGGCTCGTCCAGCAGCAGGAGCCGCGGCGAGCTCGCCATGGCCCGGGCGATCTCGACGCGTCGCTGGGTGCCGTAGGGCAGCTCGCCGGGGACGGCATCGGCGACCGCGGTCAGCCCGTACTGGTCGAGGATCTCCCGCGCACCCAGACGGAGCTCGCGCTCGGCCCTCAGGACGCCCACCGGCCACAGGACGTACCGCCAGGCCCACCGCATCCGTGTCCGGTCGAGGCCGACCAGGATGTTGTCCCGCACCGTTAGCCGGCCGAACAAGCGGAGGTTCTGGAAGGTGCGAGCCACGCCCAGGTGGGACAGGTCGTAGGACTTGGTATCGGTTACCACCCGGCCGAAGAGCCGGACTGCTCCGCCGTTGGCCGTGTAGAGCCCGCTGACGGTGTTGAACAGCGTGGTCTTGCCTGAGCCGTTCGGCCCGACGATGCCGCGGATCTCCCCCTCCTCCACGGTCAGCGACACCTGGTCCAGAGCCTTCACGCCACGGAACCGCTTGCTCAGCCCGTCGACCTCGAGCGCCGGCCGGCCGGTTCGGGCCGACGTCCCGTCCGAGGTGGCGGACGGCACGAAGGGCCGTGTGCCGCCGGCTGCCTCTGTAGTCCGCCGCCTCGTCAGTTCCCAGATCCGCCGGGGAGCCCCGGCGAGACCGGTCGGGGCGAAGACGACCATGAGCACGATCAGCGAGCCGTAGACCAGCTGCGCGTACGTCGAGTAGTCCGCCAGCACCTCGCGCACCACCGTCAGCGTGACCACGCCGACGAGCACGCCGGTGAGGCTGAAGCGGCCGCCGATGATCACCATGGCGAGCAGCAGGAACATCGTGTCGATGTTGAACGACGGCGGGCTGACGTATCGGACCAGACCCGCGTAGAGGACGCCGGCGACGCCGCCGAAGAATCCGGCCAGGGCGAAGGAGGACATCCGGTGCAGCGGCACCTGCACGCCGGTGGACGCGGCCGCGAGGTTGTCGTCACGCATCGCGCGCAGTCGCCGCCCGAACCGGGTGAAGACGACGAAATAGGCGAACGGCGCCACGACCAGCAGGACGACGAGCTCGAAGTAGTAGTAGAGGAAGTGGCTGGAGAGGTCGACGCCCGGGAACGACGGGACGGGCAGCCCGAGCAGGCCTTCCGCAGCTCCTGCGACCTGCAGGTTGCCGACGAGCGCGGTGAACGCCAGCGACAACCCGAGGGTCACGATGCCCAGGTAGTGTGACTGCACGCGCAAGGCCGGGATGCCGATCAACAGGCCGGCGAGCGTGCCCGCGATGACCGCGAGGACTGCCGCGGGCCAGAAGCCGAGGCCGACCTTGGTCGTGAGGATCGCCGACGCGTACGCCGCTACCCCGAAGAATGCGATCTGCCCGAGGTTGATCTGCCCGGCGATCCCGAGCGAGAGACACAGCCCGAGGGCGAGCAGCATGAAGATGATCGCGATGTCGACGACGTAGATCAGGTAACCGTTGAGCATGTAGGGCAGGGCGAAGGCCAGAACGAGGGCCAGGACGCCCGCGCCGGCGAAGGACAGCTTCTTCATGCTCGGCTCACCGTCTGCTCTCCAAAGATGCCCTCGGGCCGGACGACCACGATGACCGCGAAGACGAGATAGACGACGACATCGGCGAAGCCGTGGAACCAACTCGAGCTGAAGGCGTCGACAAGGCCGAACAGCAGGCCCCCGAGGATGGCGCCGGGAACGTTGCCGAAGCCTCCGAGGATGGCCGCGGCGAACCCCTTGATACCTATGACGCCGCTGAGTGCCGGGCTCACGTAGAGGACGGGGCCGGCCATGCCGCCGGCCAGCGCCGCAAGCCCGGCGCCGATGCCGAACGCGATCGCGTTACTGCGCCCCACCCGGATGCCGACCGCGGTGGCCGCGTCGGGGTCCATGGCCACGGCCTGCATCGCCGCACCGGCCTTCGTCGCCCGGAGGAAGTGCCACATGGCGGCGGCGGCGACCGCCGCGACGCCGATGATGACCAGGTCGTACGGCCGCACGACGATGCCGGCAACGGTCACCGGGTGCCGGAACACAGGCGTCGGCACGGCGCGGCCGGTGGCGCCCCAGACGATGATGACCAGCGCCTGCAGCACGATGCCGAACCCGATCGTGCCGATCAGCATCAGGTCGACGTCCTTGGTCTCCAGGGGCCGCAGGACGCCCTCGATCACGAGGCCGATCGCGGCCGTCAGGACGACCGCCACCACCATCGCGAGCACGAAGGGCAGCGACACTGTGAGGAAGAAGGTCGACGCGATGTACGCCCCGACCATGACGACGCCGCCGTGCGCGAAGTTAACGAGACCCATCGTCCGGTAGACGATCGAGAAACCCATGGCGACGAGTGCGTAGATGGAGCCGATGCTGAGACCGCCGATGACGGTCTGCAGGAAGTCCTGCACGAGCTCTCCTTGTCCGGAGCCGGTTGACGGGAGGAGAAAGAGGAAAGCGCGGCCGGCGGCGGAGGACCGCCGGCCGCGCTTCCGTCAGTCTTCCGCTGCGACGACCTTGCCGCCCTTGATGACGCCGATCTGCGTCTTGGTCAGGCCGACACCGTTCTTGTCGAAGGTGAAGGTGCCCTGCAGGCCCTCGTACTTGGTGCTCCGCATGGCGTCGGCGAGCTTCTTGCCCGTCTGGCACTTCACGCTGTCCAGCGCCTTGGCGACGATCTGGGCACCGTCGTAGGCCTTGGCCCCGTGCGCCTCCGCCGTCTCGCCGAACTTCTTCTGGTAGTCCGCGGCGAACTTCTTCGTCGCCGCCGTGGCGTCGTTCGACAGGTACGGCGTGCTGACGAATGCGCCCTCGGCGTTGTCGGCCCCCGCGGTGTCGATGAACACCTGCGTGCCGATGGGTGCCCCCCCGGCGAGCTGCGCCTGGATGCCGAGCGTGCGCGCCTGCTTGGCGATCAGCCCTGCCTCGACTTCCTCGGAGCCGATGAAGACCGCCTGGGGGTTCGCACCGCGGATCGAGGTCAGGGCCCCGGTGAAGTCCTTCTGGTCCGGCGTCACGACCTCGTCGGCGACGGGGGTCACCCCGAGGTCCTTCAGGGCCGCCGTGAACGCGTCGTGCTCTCCGGTGCCGTACGCCCCGTTGTTGGTGATCATCGCGATCGACTTGATGCCCTTGGTGTCGACCAGATACTTCGCCAGGGTGGTGTCGAACGTGGTGCTCGTCGGCGAGTTCATGAACAGGAAGTCGCTGCCGGCCGCCTCCAGCTTGGGCGATTGCCCCGAGGTGACCATCGGGATCGACGCCTGGCTCATGATGGGGATCATTGCCAGGGTGACGCCACTCTCGGCGGTGCCCATGACCGCTGCGTAGCCGCCGGTCGCGACCTTCTGCGCCAGCGTCGTGCCGGTCGTCGGGTCGCCCTGGTCGTCGAACTGGGTCAACTCGATCTTCCGCCCGTTGCACACGCCGCCGTCGGCGTTGATCTGGTCCACGGCAAGGGTGACCCCGCTGGCCTCCCAGTGCCCGAGCGAGCTCAGCTGGCCGCTCTGGGCGTCCACGATGGCGAGCTTGACCGGCCCCGAATCGCCACCGGTCCCGCCGGAGGACGACGACTCGCCCGGAGCGCTGCAGCCGGTCACCAGCAGCGCACCGCCCAAGATCATCGCGCCCGTCACGAGCACTCGGGGGTGAATCCCGTTCCTCATCAGCAGTCCCATCTGTCGTTGATCACGCCGCGGCGTGATGATCCATCGGGCGCCGAGGCTCGGCGGCTCCCGTGTTTGCAGACCCGAACGGCCGACGTGGCCGCGTTGTGGTGTGCGCCATACCCTGGAACCGGTTGCAAGATGTGTCAAGACACAGTTGCGTGTCGTTCGGCCGAACCCGGGACGACGGACCGACGTGTCTACGGGCGCCCCGGCGGCGGGCCGGCCAGAGGGTGACAGTCACACGTCGGTGGGAGACCATCGCCGCCGCGCCGTCCCCTGCATTCGGCAACGCCTACGCTCTGTGCGCGCCGTATGCACGGCGCTGCGACCGTCGAGACGGACCATGGTTCGCCGACCTCGTCCCGCCTATCGACGCCGCGCCCGTCCTCCGGAGGAGAGTCTCACCGTGACCACGATCGCCGATGTGGCCGCCCAGGCAGGCGTGTCCAAGGCGACCGTGTCGCGGGTCTTCTCCCGCCCGGAGGCGGTACGGCCGGAGACGCGTGAGCGCGTACTCGCGACCGCCCGCGACCTCTCGTTCCAGCCGAGCTGGATCGCCCGCTCGCTGGCCAGAGGGCGCACGGGCAGCATCGGGCTCGTCGTCCCCGACGTGGCCAACCCCTACTTCGGACCGGTCATCAAGACCGTCCAGCGCGAGGCGCGGCGCCAGGACCTGACCGTCTTCACCGCGGACTCCGACGAATTCGATGCCGACGAGTTCAGGCTCTCGAACATCCTTGCACAGCAGGCCGACGGCCTGATCCTCTTCTCGCCCCGGATGCCCGACGAGGCGGTCCTGGAGCTGTGCGAGCGGGTTCCGGTCGTGGTGATCAACCGGGAGATCCCCGGGGTCCCCGCCGTCATCATCTCCTCCGACGAAGGCATGGACCAGGCCGTCGAGCATCTCTCGGCGCTCGGGCACCGTCGCATCGCCTACATCTCGGGCCCGTCGGGGACGTTCTCCAACCGGGCGCGCACGGCCGCGGTGCACGCCGCCGCCAGGAAGTCCGCCGTCGACCTCGTGGAGCTCGGCCCCTTCGAGCCGTTCTTCCGGTCGGGGGTCCGGGCGGGCGACCTGCTGATCGCCAGCGGCGCGACCGGCGCGATCGCGTACAACGACCTCCTCGCCCTCGGCGTGATCGAGTTGCTCACCGAACGCGGGCTGAAGGTCGGTTCGGACATCAGCGTCGTGGGCTTCGACGACATCTGGCTGGCCCCCATGACCCGGCCGCCGTTGACGACCGTGCACGCGCCCGCTGCCGCCGCCGCCGCGACCGCACTGCGCTGGCTCATCGAGCTGATCGACGACCCCGGCCACGCGGCGCGGCGCCACGCCCGGCTCACCTGCGAGCTCATCGTCCGCTCGAGCACCGGGCCCGCCCCCCGCTGACGCCGCGGCAGCCACTCCTTCGGAACGGCGCGCCGCGCCGTCCTTGACACGAGTGCGTAACCGGTTTCAAGATGCGCCGGAACCGGTCGGACGCCGTCGACCCCCACGGGGCACTGCTCCTGGCGTGCTTCCCGCTCAGCTGACGACCTCCGTCGACCCACCCCCACCAGGAGGCACCCGTGCCCACCCCACAGGCAGACCGCCCGGCTCTGGGCTCGAGCGTTCTCGTGGCGTTGATCGGGTCGGGGATCGGGCCGTCACTGAGCCCTGCACTGCACGAGCGCGAAGCCGACCAGCTCGGGCTCCGCTACCTCTACCGGCGGCTGGACCTCGACGTCCTCGGGCTGCCGGCGGAATCGGTCGGAGACATACTGGCTGCTGCCCAGCTGGCGGGCTACGACGGCCTCAACATCACCCATCCCTGCAAGCAGCTGGCCCTGCCGTACCTCGACGACCTCTCCCCCGACGCGGCGCAGCTGAACGCTGTGAACACGGTGGTGTTCGCAGACGGCAAGTCGATCGGCCACAACACCGATTGGTCCGGCTTCGCGCGCGCCTTCGACTGGGGTCTGCCGGGCGCGGCCCTCGACCACGTCGTCCTGTTGGGTGCCGGAGGTGCCGGCTCTGCTGTGGCACACGCACTGCTCAGTCTCGGAGCCGAACGGCTGCACGTCGTGGACGTGGACGCCGATCGGGCGGCAGCGCTGGCCGAGTCGCTGTGCGGACGGTTCGGGGCGGCCCGTGCTCGCGGAGCCGGAGCGGCGGACATCGGGGAGGCGCTGGCCGGAGCCGACGGGCTCGTGCATGCCACGCCGACCGGCATGGCAGCACATCCCGGCTTGCCGCTGCCGGCAGAACTGCTCGACCCGCGCCTGTGGGTGGCCGACATCGTCTACCGCCCCCTGGAGACCGCACTCGTCCGGACGGCGCGGTCGCTGGGCTGTCGAGTGCTCGACGGCGGCGGCATGGCGGTCTTCCAGGCGGTCGATTCCTTCCGGCTGTTCACGGGCATCGATCCGGACGCCGAGCGGATGCTCACCCACTTCGCCGACCTGGTCGCCGCCCCCGGAACCGACGTCCGTGTCGGCTGAGCGCATACCGGTGCGCCGCACCCTCGCCACGGTCTGCCTCTCGGGCACGCTGGAGGACAAGCTGGTCGCAGCGGCCGCGGCCGGCTTCGACGGCATCGAGGTCTTCGAGCCCGACCTGATCGCCTCCCCCTGGGCCCCGGCCGAGCTCGCCGCACGGTGCGCCGACCTCGGACTCTCGATCGACCTCTACCAGCCCTTCCGCGACCTCGACTCCACCGACGAGGAGCGCTTCGCGCGGAACCTGCGGCGGCTGGAGGCGAAGTTCGACGTGATGGCCGCGCTCGGCACCGACACCGTGCTGGTCTGCTCCTCGGTCTCCCCGGACGCGGTCGAGGATCGCGATCGGCTGGCCGGGCAGTTCGCCGTCGCCGCGAGTGCCGCGGGCGAGCGCGGGATGCGCATCGCCTACGAGGCGCTGGCCTGGGGGCGGCACGTCTCGACCTGGGACGCGTCGTGGGACGTCGCCCGAAGGGCGGACGCCCCTGCCCTCGGCCTGTGCCTGGACAGCTTCCACGTGCTCTCCCGTGGCGGGGACCCGGCCGACTTCGCCGAGGTGCCCGGCGACAAGATCTTCTTCCTCCAGCTCGCCGACGCCCCGCACATGCACATGGACGTCCTGCAGTGGAGCCGCCACCACCGCCTGTTCCCCGGCCAGGGGGCGTTCGACCTGGGCGCCTTCCTCACGCAGGTGCTGGCGGCGGGCTACACCGGCCCCCTGTCGCTGGAGGTCTTCAACGACGTCTTCCGCCAGGCCGACCCCGCCCGCGCCGCTGTCGACGCGATGCGCTCGCTGCTGTGGCTCGAGGAGCGGCTCGACCTGCTCCGCCCCGACCTCGGCGCACCGCCGCCCCCACCCGCGCCGGCGCTGTCCGGCTACGCCTTCGCCGAACTCGCCGTCGACGGCGTCTCCGGTCCGCAGATCGCCGGCGCGCTGGACACCCTCGGGTTCACGCACACCGGACAGCACCGGTCGAAGCCGGTGCAGCTGTGGGAGCAGGGCGGCGCGCGGGTGCTGCTCAACGCCTCCGTGGTGCGACCGGCGGCCACCGGCGTCGCCGAGGTCGCGGCGATCGCCCTGGAGAGCGCGGACCCCGGCCGCTCGGCGGCCCGCGCCGAGGCGTTCGCCGCGCCGGTCCTCCCCCGCACCCGCGGCGCCGCCGAGGCCGACCTCTCCGCCGTCGCCGCGCCCGACGGGACACAGGTCTTCTTCACCCGCACGGGCCCCGAGGGCTGGCCGGCCGACTTCCTGCCGACCGGGACCGCGGCGGGTCCCGGCGCCGGGCTCACCGCCGTCGACCACGTGGCGCTCACCCAGCCGTTCGACGCCTTCGACGAGGCGGGGCTGTTCTACCGGGCGGTGCTCGGGATGGACCCGGAGAGCGTCACGGAGTACGCAGCCCCGTTCGGGCTGGTACGCAGCCGCGCCGTGACCGGTCCCGACCGCGCCGTCCGGCTCGCGCTGTCGGTGTCGCTGCTGCGCAGGGGCGAGTGGGCCCCGGGTGTCCCGGCTCCGCAGCACATCGCCTTCGCCACGGACGACGTCGTCGCGACGGCGCGGGCCCTGCGCGCGGCCGGAGCGCCGCTGCTCGCCGTCCCCGCGAACTACCACGACGACCTGGCCGCGCGGCTGGAGCTCGACCCCGACCTGTTGGCCGCGATGCGCGAATGCGGTCTCTTCTACGACGAGGACGAGCACGGCAGCTACCTGCACCTGGTCACCGAGGTGCTCGGCTCGCGGGTCTTCTTCGAGATCGTGCAGCGCATCGGCGGCTACGACGGCTACGGCTCGGTCAACGCGCCGGTGCGCATGGCGGCACACCGGCGGCTGCGCAGGTCGGCCGAGTGACCGCTGACGCACGGTTACCCTGGACCTGGTGAGCGCAGCACCTTCCGCCGAGCAGGCGACCGTCGGCACCAGCATCAAGGACGTCGTCCGCCAGGCCGGCCGCCGCCGCACCTTCGCCGTCATCAGCCACCCCGACGCGGGCAAGTCCACGCTGACCGAGGCACTGGCCCTGCACGCCCGCGTGATCGGCCAGGCCGGCGCGGTGCACGGCAAGGCAGGCCGCCGCGGCACCGTGTCGGACTGGATGGACATGGAGCGCGACCGCGGCATCTCGATCACCTCGGCCGCGCTGCAGTTCGAGTACCGGGACGCGGTCATCAACCTGCTCGACACCCCGGGCCACGCCGACTTCTCCGAGGACACCTACCGCGTCCTCACCGCCGTCGACGCCGCGGTGATGCTGATCGACGCCGCCAAGGGGCTCGAGGCGCAGACCATGAAGCTGTTCGCGGTCTGCCGGCACCGCGGCATCCCGGTGCTGACCGTCGTCAACAAGTGGGACCGCCCGGGCAAGGACGCGCTCGAGCTCATGGACGAGATCACCGAGCGCACCGGGCTCACGCCCACGCCGCTGACCTGGCCGGTCGGCATCGCCGGCGACTTCCGGGGCGTGCTCGACCGCGCCGACGGCACCTACCGCCGGTTCACCCGCACCGCCGGCGGCGCGACGATCGCCCCGGAGGAGACGCTGACCGCCGACGCGGCGGCCGCGCGCGAGGGCGACGCGTGGACGCAGGCGGTCGAGGAGGTGTCGCTGCTCGCCGAGACCAGCGGCGAGCACGACCAGGCGCTGTTCCTGGACGGCGTCACGACGCCGGTGCTGTTCGCCTCGGCGGTCTCCAACTTCGGCGTCGGCGCGCTGCTGGACACGCTCGTCGACCTCGCGCCCGCACCGACCGACCAGCCCGACGCCGACGGCGGCGCGCGGGCGCTCACCGACCCGTTCAGCGCGTTCGTGTTCAAGGTGCAGGCGGGCATGGACACCGCGCACCGCGACCGGCTGGCGTTCATCCGCATCGTCTCGGGCGTCTTCGAGCGCGGCATGGTCGTCACCCACGCGCGCACCGGCCGCCCGTTCGCCACCAAGTACGCCCAGCACGTGTTCGGCCGGGAGCGGGAGAGCATCGACCGCGCCTTTCCCGGCGACGTCGTCGGCCTGGTGAACGCCGCGGCCCTCGGCGTGGGCGACACCCTCTACGCCGAGCGGCCGGTCACGTTCCCGCCGCTGACCACGTTCGCCCCCGAGCACTTCGCGGTCTGCCGCGGCAAGGACACCGCGAAGCACAAGCAGTTCCGCCGCGGCATCGAGCAGTTGGACTCCGAGGGCGTGGTGCAGGTGCTGCGCTCGGACCGCCGCGGCGACCAGGCGCCGGTGCTCGCCGTCGTCGGGCCGATGCAGTTCGAGGTGGCTCAGCACCGCATGGAGCACGAGTTCAACGCGCCGATCGATCTCGAGCGGCTGCCCTACTCCCTCGCCCTGCGCACCGACGAGGCGTCGGCCGCGAAGGTCTCGACGGCCCGCGGTGCTGAAGTGCTGCAGCGCACCAACGGTGAGTTCATCGCGGTGTTCAGCGACAAGTGGGGGCTGCGGGTTTTCAAGGAGAACAACCCCGAGCTCACCCTCGAGTCCCTGGTCGCGGCGCAGCTGTAGATGCTCCCGTTCCATCTGGAGACCCTCCGCCTCTTCCTGCACGTGCTCGCCGCCACCATCTGGGTGGGCGGCCAGCTCGTGCTCGCCGCGCTGGTCCCGGCGCTCCGCGGGGCCGGCGCGGAGGTGCCGCGGCTGGCGGCGCGGGCGTTCAACCGGGTGGCCTGGCCGGCGTTCGGCGTGCTGATCCTGACCGGCGTGTGGAACGTCATCGCCGAGGGCGACCGGGGCGCCGCCTACCGGACGACGCTGATGATCAAGCTCGCCGTCGTCGCGGCCTCCGGGGTGACGGCCTTCCTGCACGCCCGCGCGACCAGCCGGCGTGGGATGGCCGTGTTCGGCGCGCTGACCGGCCTGACCGCACTGCTCGCCCTGCTGCTCGGGATCGTGCTGGCCGGCTGACTCACCCGATGCCGGCGGCGCGCAGGATCGCGACGACGGTGTCGGCCGTCTCCGGCTGTAGCGGCAGGTGCGGCAGGACGGCGATCACCTCGTCGGGCTCCAGACCGTGCGCGAGCAGCTGCTCCACCAGCCCCTCGGCGGCATCGGGCGCGACGGGAAGCTCCGCGCCGGTCGCCGTGACCGCCGCCTGGGCGAGGAAGAGAGACCCGTGCAGGTCGGCGTCCGGCGGCGGAACCGGCGCGGCCGCCGCGCCCCGGGTCACCGCCTCGGCGGCGCGGACCAGGGACAGCGGCAGGCCCTCCGCCTCGACCTCGATCAGCGGGACCGTGCCGAGCGCGGCGAGGACCAGGTGCTCGGCGTCGATCCGCAGCGGCGCCTCCCAGCCTCCGCCGCGGACGACCTGGGCCAGGTCGGCCTCGTCCGCACCGACGTCGTCGGCCAGCTCCGCCCAGTCCTCGGGTCGGGTGTTCCTGGCCCGCTCGGCGGCGCGGACGCAGGTCGCCGCCACGAAGGGGTGGAGCACCTCGTCGTCGAAGCGTTGCGCCTGCAGCACTCCGTCGGCGCCGACGGAGTTGAGCGCGTCCTGGAAGCTGCCCGGCCGGGCGTCGTCGAGGTCCAGACGGCCGTCCTCCTGGTCGCCCAGCAGCAGTTCCTTCGCGGCCCGCTCGCCCACCGTCGTCCCGGTGGCGACGATCCGGCCGGCGCTGCGCTGGTAATGCGGCTGGTCGGACATCCCGACGGCCCAGGCGCAGCTCTCGGCGATCAGCTCCGCCGTCCGCTCCCGCAACACCTCGCGGGTGAGCAGCCCCATCCAGTCGACGTCGAACACGCCGTCCACTGTCCCAGCGCCCGCTCCTGGAGTCTTCTGCACGCTCCAGGAGTTCTGCAGGACCTGGAACGCGTGCACAACACCCCGAGAGGCGGGTTCAGGCCGCCGGCGGGCTCGGTTCGGTCAGCGGCAGAACCACCGTGAAGCGCGTGTCGCCCGGCTGCGAGACCACCCGCAGGTCACCGCCGTGCCGCTTGACGACGATCCGCCAGGACACGTCCAGCCCCAGCCCGGTCCCCTGCCCGACCGGCTTGGTCGTGAAGAACGGCTCGAACACCCGGCTGCGCAGCTCCTCGGGGATCCCGGGCCCCGTGTCGCAGACCTCCACGACGGCGCACTCGCCGTCCGTCCCGGTGCGCAGGGTCAGCCGTCCCTCCTCCCCCATCGCGTCGAGTGCGTTCACGATCAGATTCGTCCAGACCTGGTTGAGCTCGCCGGCGTACGCGGGCACCTCCGGCAGGCTCCGGTCGTACTCCTTCACCACGGTGACGCCCGGCGGGACCTTGCCGCCGAGCATCACCAGCGTGGCGTCCAGCCCGGCGTGCAGATCGGTCTGCTGGTGCGGCGTCCGGTCCATCTGCGAGTACTGCTTGGCCGCGTCGACCAGGTGCGAGATCCGGCTGGTGCTGTCGGCGATCTCGGCCAGCAGGGTCTCGGTCTCGACGGTGTAGGCCAGCCAGCGCAGCGCCGGCTCGAGATGGGAGGGCGTCACCGCGTCGGCGACCCGGTGGAGGTCGTCCTCGTCGAGACCGGCCGCCACGAACACGCCGGCCAGCTCCCACGGCTGCGGCACGCCGTGGTCCTCCAGCCAGTCGCCGACCACGTCCTCGCGGTCCGACCGCTCCAGCGCGGAGAGGTCCTTCGCCGCCCCCACGCGGGCGACGAACTCCTCCTGCAGATCGGTGAGACACCGGAGGACGGCGCCGTCCAGGCTGCCCTCGGCGAGCATCGCCAGCTTGTGCCGCATGCCGGCGAACCGGTCGCGCAACGCGGCGGTGGCTCGCGCCGCGGCGGCCGCCGGGTTGTTCAGCTCGTGGGTGAGCCCGGCGGTCAGCTTCCCCATCGCGAGCAGCCGCTCCCGCTGCCCGACCAGCTCGTTCGAGCTGCGGCTGCCGAGAAAGAGGCCTTCCAGCAGGTGCACCGCCATCGGGTACCAGCGGCTGAACACCTCGGCGAACGGCTGCGCGGGCAGGGCCAGGAAGCTCGCCTCGGTGATCGCCCGGACGGTCGCCGGGTACCGCTGTTCGAGCCGGTCGCCGAAGTAGAACTGCACCGCGCCCGAGTACACGCCGCGGGCCGTCGTCCGCACCGTCTCCACCTCGGTGCCGCCGACCAGGCGCGACATCGTCATCTCACCGGACAGCAGGACGTAGAAGCACTCGGCCGGCTCGCCCTCGACCGTGACGTCCGCCCCCGCCGGGAAGGTCAGGACGTCGCCGTTGGCCGACACCCAGTCCAGCTGCTCGGGCGTCAGGTTCTCGAACAGGAACAGCTCGCGCAGCTCGTCGGCGCCGAGCCGGACGGGGGTCGTCGTCATTGCTCCCCCAGGTAGCGGTGCACCAGGGTCACGGCCATCGCGCCCTCGCCGACCGCCGAGGCCACCCGCTTCACCGACTCCGACCGGGCGTCGCCGGCGACGAACACGCCGGGCAGGCTCGACTCCAGGAAGTACGGATCGCGGTCGAGGGTCCAGCCGTGCGGCCGGTGGCCGTCCTCGATCAGCGCCGGTCCGGTGGGGATGAAGCCGCGGTCGTCACGGACGACGGCGCCGTCGAGCCAGTCGGTGCGCGGCGCCCCGCCGATGAAGACGAACAGATGGCTCGCCGGATAGGTGGTGCGCGCGCCGGTGTTCGCGTCCTGCAGCGTCACCTGCTCCAGGTGGTCGTCGCCGTGGGCCTCGGCCACCGTCGTGCAGGTGTGCACGTGCACGTTCTCCGTCCCGGCGAGCTGCTCGACCAGGTAGTGCGACATGGACTCCGCCAGCGACGGCCCCCGCACGAGCAGGTGCACCGAGCTCGCGTACCGGGCGAAGTAGACCGCGGCCTGGCCGGCGGAGTTGGCGCCGCCGACGATGAACACCTTCTGGTCGGCGCACTCGGCCGCCTCGGTCATCGCCGATCCGTAGAAGACACCCCGGCCGGTCAGGCCGTCGGCCCCCGCGACCCCCAGGCTCCGGTAGGACACCCCGGTCGCGAGGACGACGGCGTGCGCGGAGATCATGCTCCCGTCGGCGAAGCGCAGCACCCGCTTGGAGCCGTGCGCCTCCAGGGCGACGCAGTCGCGGGTCAGCAGCATCTCGGCGCCGAACTTGGCCGCCTGCCGCCGCGCCCGCTCGGCCAGTTGCCCGCCGGACACGCCGTCGGGGAAGCCGAGGTAGTTCTCGATCCGGCTGCTCTGGCCGGCCTGCCCGCCGGTCGCCTCCCGCTCGACGAGGACCGTCCGCAGGCCCTCCGAGGCGCCGTACACCGCCGCCCCGAGCCCGGCCGGGCCGCCGCCGACCACGACCAGGTCGTAGAAGTCGGCGCTGGGTTCGACGCTCAGCCCGACGGTCGCCGCCAGCTCGGTCTCGGTGGGCGCACGCAGCACCACGCCGTCCGGCGTGATGACGACCGGGACGTCCCCCGGTGTCGCATCCGCGGCCTCCAGCAGCCGCTGCCCCTCCGGCTCGTCCACGCTGTACCAGCGGTAGGGGACGGCGTTGCGGGCGAGCAGGTCGCGTGCGCGGAACGACGGCGCGGACCAGCGGTGCCCGACCAGCTTCACGTCGGAGACGGCGGCGTCGGGACTGTCCCGCCACGACTGGATCATCGAGTCGACGACCGGGTAGAGCTTCTCCTCGGGCGGGTCCCACGGCTTGAGCAGGTAGAAGTCGACGTCGACGACGTTGATCGCGCGGATCGCCGCGTCGGTGTCGGCGTAGGCGGTGAGCAGCGCCCGGCGGGCCCGCGGGAACAGGTCCATGGCCTGCTCCAGGAACTCGATGCCGTTCATCTGCGGCATCCGGTAGTCGGCGAGCAGGGCCGCCACGGTGTCGCCCCTCAGCTTCAGCTCGCGCAGGGCGGTGAGCGCCTCGTCGCCGGAGGCCGCGCGCAGCACCCGGAACTCCTCGCCGTAGCGCCGCCGCAGGTCACGGGCCACCGCGCGGGAGACCCCGGGGTTGTCGTCCACGCTCAGCAGAACGGGTTTGCCCACGGGCGGCAACGCTAGCCGCGCCCGCGGACGATGTGCACCGCCGCTTCCTCCGCCGAGGCCGCCGCCCCGTCGATGCCCTCGTCGCGCGCGTACAGCTCGTCGTCGGTGTCGTCCGCACCGCCGTCGTCGGCGTCCACCAGCCGACCGGCCCGCTCGTCGCCGACCTCGTCGTCCAGCAGCTCGCCGTCGGTGTCGGAGGAGTCGCCGAGGCCGTCACCCTCGTCGTCGACCCGGTCGGGCAGCTCGCGGGCGAGCCGGCCGTCGAGGCTCTCGCCCGCCTCTTCCTCCGCCTCCGTGGTCCCCCAGTCGTCGACCGCCCAGGGCTTCTCCGGAGGAGACCAGCCCGTGTCGAGCACGTCGCGGACCCCGTGGGTGTCCTCCAGGGTGTCCTCGGGCTCCAGCACGCCGGACGCTTCCTCGGGGTCGGTGCCGTCCGTACCGTAGATGCCGGGCTCCATCTGAACTCCTTCGAATCGGCGGTGGGCTGTGTCAGATCACATCGACCCGTCGGTGCCGCCCAGCGGCACCGGCTGCGCGGACTGCGAGGAGAGCGGCGGGTGGTGGTTCCACCTGCGTCGCTGCGCCCAGTGCGGGCACATCGGCTGCTGCGACTCCTCGCCCGCCCAGCACGCCCGGGCGCACGCGGCCACGGCCGGGCATCCGGTCATGCGCAGCTTCGAGCCGGGCGAGAGCTGGTTCTGGGACTTCAGGACCGAGCGGGACCTCCAGGGGCCCGAACTCGCCCCACCCGCCGCCCACCCGGTCGACCAGCCCGCACCCGGCCCCCGCGGGCGGGTGCCCGCCGACTGGCAACGCCACCTGCACTGAACGCGGCACGCCTCCGAGTCTGGTCGCGCCGCGGCCGGACCGGAAGGAGAAACACCCCGTCCTCCCCACCCTTCGCAAGCTCAGGGCGGGCCCCGGGACGGGGCGGCGAGGGGGGAAGGGCGGTCCCTTCTCATTCAGAGGCGGACCCCGCGGTGTCGCCCGCCGCCTGCTCGCTGCTCGGCGCGCCGATCCACACCGTCTTGGCGTTCATGAACTCGTGCATGCCCAGCTCGGTGAGCTCGCGGCCGTACCCGCTCTGCTTCACCCCGCCGAAGGGCAGATCGGGATAGCTGGTCGTCATGCCGTTGACGAACGCCATGCCCGAGGCGATGTCGCGGATGAACCGGGCCCGCTCGTCGGAGTCCTCGCTCCAGAGGTTGGAGCCGAGCCCGTACGGGTGGCTGTTGGCGATCTCGATGGCCTCGTCGAGGTCCTGCACGGTGAACAGCGCGGCCACCGGCCCGAAGACCTCCTCGGCGTAGAGGTCCATCTCCGGTGTGATCCCGGTGAGCAGGGTCGGCGGGTAGAACCAGCCCGGGCCGTCGGGTCGCTGCCCGCCGGTGACGACGGTCGCGCCCTTGTCGACGGCGTCCTGCACGTACTTCTCGACGTCCTCGCGGCCCTGCTCGGTGGCCAGCGGGCCGATCTGGGTGTCCGAGGCCATCGGGTCGCCGACCGTCAGCGCGGCCAGCTTCTCGGCGAACAGCCGGGTGAACTCCTCGGCGACGTCGGCATGCACGAAGAACCGCTTGGCCGAGATACAGCTCTGCCCGTTGTTCTGGCAGCGCGAGGTGACGGCGACCTCCGCCGCCTTCTCCAGGTGCGCCGACGGCATGACGATGAACGGGTCGCTGCCGCCGAGCTCCAGCACGGTCTTCTTCAGCGCGTCACCGGCGATGGAGGCCACCGACTGGCCCGCCGGGCCGCTGCCGGTCAGCGTCGCGGCGACCACCCGGTCGTCGCGCAGCACCCGCTCGATCGTGTCCGAGCCGACCAGCAGCGTCTGGAACACGTCGTCGGGGAAGCCGGCCTTGCGGAACAGCTCCTCCAGGTAGAGCGCGGTCTGCGGCACGTTGCTGGCGTGCTTGAGCAGGCCGACGTTGCCCGCCATGAGCGCCGGGGCGGCGAAGCGCATCGCCTGCCAGAGCGGGAAGTTCCACGGCATGATCGCCAGCACGACGCCCAGCGGCTGGTACTCCACGAAGGCCTCGGTGGCCCCGACGGCGTCGGCGTCGTAGGGACGGCGCTCCAGCAGCGACGGCCCCCGCTCGGCGTACCAGCGCAGCGCCTTCGCGCACTTGCCCACCTCCGCTTTCGCCGAGGCGAGGGTCTTGCCCATCTCGGTGGTCATCAGCTCGGCCACCGTGTCGGTGTCCTCGTCCAGCACGCGGGCGGCGGCCTCGAGCCAGCCGGCACGCTGCTCCGCCGTCGTCAGCCGGTACCGGGCCCAGGCCTGCGCGGCGCGCGCGATCTTGTCCTCGACCGCCGCCTCGCTGAGTGGCTCGTAGGTCTTCAGCGTCTCGCCGGTCGCCGGGTTGATGGTGGCGATGGCCATGGTGGTCTCCCGTCTGCCTGGATCTCTGCTCCCTCCCCTGCCCGCGCGACCGCCGCTGAAACGGTCCGGCGCGCGGGGCGGCCGGAGGACACCTAGCGTTCCCGTAGTGGAACTGTTCCGGACGAAGTCCGTGGAGAAGATCGGGGCGGACACCCAGGGCGAGGGCGATGCGATCGACCTAGGCCGACTGCGCCAGCACCTCAGCGCCCGGCATCTCGTGGCGTTCGGCATCGGGGTGGTGATCGGCACCGGCATCTTCACGCTCACCGGCATCGAGGCGAAGAACGTGGCCGGGCCGGCCGTCGTGATCTCCTTCGTCATCGCCGGCGTCGTCGCCGTGCTGGCTGCCCTCTGCTACGCCGAGCTCGCCTCCAGCGTGCCGACGGCGGGCAGTGCCTACTCCTACGCCTACGCCACCGTGGGTGAGCTGGTCGCCTGGATCATCGGCTGGGACCTGTTCCTCGAGTTCGCGCTGGGCGCCGCCGTCGTGGCCCGCGGCTGGTCGGGATACGTCGGCAACCTGCTCCAGCTGCCGGCATGGCTGTTCGGCGAGGCCGCGGCGGTCAACGTCGGGGCCGTCCTGATCGTCGTCGTCCTCACCGTGATCGCCGTCCTGGGCATCCGCGAGTCGGCCCGGGTGACCGGCGCCCTGGTCATCGTCAAGGTGGCGATCTGCGTGTTCGTGATCGTGGCCGGCGCATGGTTCGTCACGGGCGCCAACCTCACGCCGTTCGTGCCCCCGGGGACGTCGGCCGAGACCGGCGGCGGGCTCGCCCAGCCCCTGATCGGTGTCATCGCCGGGATCGAGCCGGCCGCGTTCGGCATCGGCGGGATCCTCACCGCGGCCGCCGTCGTCTTCTTCTCCTACACCGGGTTCGAGGCGGTCGCGAACCTGTCCGAGGAGACCCGCCGTCCGGGCCGCGACCTGCCGCTCGGGCTGCTCGGCACGTTGGCGCTGTCGACGGTGCTCTACGTGGGCGTCTCGTTCGTGGTCGTCGGGATGGTGAAGTACACCCATATCGACGAGGGCGCCCCCATCGCCGACGCGTTCGACCAGGTCGGCCTCGGGTGGGCCTCGGCGCTGGTCTCCCTCGCGGCGGTGGCGGGGCTGACGTCGGTGATCCTGGTCGACCTCGTCACGGTCAGCCGGATCGGCTTCGCGATGGGCCGCGACGGCCTGCTGCCGCCCGCCGTCGCCAAGGTGAGTCCGCGGACCGGCACTCCGGTGCGGATGACGTTGGCGTACGCGGCCGTCGTCCTGGCCATGGCCGCCTTCGTCCCGCTGACCGCGCTCGCCGACCTGGTGAGCATCGGCACGCTGTTCGCGTTCGTGCTCGTGTCGGCCGCCGTGCCCGTGCTGCGCCGCACCCGCCCGGAGCTGCGACGTCCGTTCCGGGTGCCGTTCTCCCCGGTCGTGCCGATCCTGTCGGCGGTGGCCTGCCTGTACCTCATGGCGAACCTCAGCGTGGAGACGTGGATCCGCTTCCTCGCGTGGATGGCCATCGGTTTGGTGGTCTACGCGGGCTACGGCTACCGGCACTCGCGGGTGCGGGCCGACGCCACGGCGGACCGGACGCCGGTCGCCGGCTGACCGTCCATCCGGCCGGTCGGGCGCGCACGACCTACGGTGAGGGCGAACGACGTCAGGATCGGACGGAGACGGAGCACGTGGTGGGCCAGTGGCCGGACGACCGTGCCGTGCCGGACGGCCGCCGGCGCTACCGCCACGACGCGCTGCTCTTCGACTCCTCCGACCAGTTGGCGCAGGTCGCCGTCCCCTTCCTGACCGAGGGTCTGGCGGCCGGTGACAGCGCCGTCGTGGCGACGAGCGCGCCCACCGCCGAGCTGCTCCGCGAGGCGGTCGGTGGCGACCCCCGGGTGCACGTGCTCGACCGCGGTGAGGTCTACCGCGCCCGTACCCCGGCCGCGATCACGACGTTCCGGCGGCTCGCGGAACAGCAGACCGCCGCCGGCGCCGGCCGGGTGCGGGTCCTCGGCGAGGTGGACTTCGGCCCGACCGAGCGGGACTGGCTGGAATGGCAGCGCTACGAGGCGGTCATCAACCAGGCCCTGGCTGGCTGGCCGCTGTGGGGACTGTGCATGTTCGACACCCAGCGGCTGCCCGGGCCGTTGCTGGACGCGGCGCGGCGCACGCACTCCCGCCTCGCGACCCCCCGGGGGTCCGAGGCCAACCCGCGGTTCACCGACCCGGCCGAGTACCTGCGCGGCCTGCCGGTGCCCGAGGAGCCGCTCGAGGCGACGGTCCCCCGGCTGCACGCCTCGCACGTCGCCGACTTCGCTTCGCTGCGGCGGGCCCTCGCCGCTGAGCTCGCCACCGTGCCGGCCGACGAGGAACTCCTGCAGGACTTCCTGCTCGCCGTGGACGAGATGACGTCGAACGCCCTGCGGCACGGTGGCCGGCCGGTCGACCTGCGGCTGTGGATCGGCTCCGACCGCGTCGTCTGCACGATCGGCGACCACGGCACCGGGTGGGACGACCCCTTCGCCGGCTACGGGCCGGCGCACGGCGACGACCTCTCCCAGGGGGGCATGGGGCTGTGGCTCGCCCGCCAGCTCTGCGACCACGTCGACATCACCACCGGTCCGGACGGGGCGCTGGTGCGACTGACGATCATCATCTGAACACCGCTGCTTCCGGCCAGTGGTGCCCGGGCGTGGGGCCCGCGCCCCGGGCCAGGAATACTGGGGAATCACAGTTCCGACCGATGGGAGCACGATGGACAAGGTCCTGGCGTCCACCGAGGAGGCCGTCGCCGACATCGCCGACGGCAGCGTCCTCGCCGTCGGGGGCTTCGGCCTCTGCGGCGTCCCGATCGCACTGATCGACGCGCTGCTGGCGCAGGGCGCCCACGACCTCACCACGATCTCGAACAACTGCGGCGTCGACGACCAGGCCCTGGGTGTCCTGCTGTACGCCGGCCGGATCCGCAAGACGATCAGCTCGTTCGTCGGGGGCAACAAGGAGCTGGCGCGCCTGTACCTGACCGGCCAGATGGAGGTCGAGCTGACCCCGCAGGGCACGCTCGCCGAGCGGCTGCGCGCGGGTGGCGCGGGCGTCCCGGCCTTCTACACGCCCACCGGCGTGGGGACGCTCGTGGCGGACGGCGGCATCCCGATCCGGTACGACGCCGACGGGAACGTCGTCGAGACCAGCAGGCCCAAGGAGGTGCGCGAGTTCGACGGCCGGCAGTACGTCCTCGAGACGGCGCTGACCGCCGACTACGCACTGGTCCGCGCGGCGGTCGGCGACCGGCACGGCAACCTGGTCTTCCACGAGTCCGCGCGCAACTTCAACCCCCTGGCCGGCATGGCCGGCCGGATCACCATCGCGGAGGTCGAGCAGCTGGTCGAGCCCGGCGAGATCACGCCCGAGGACGTGCACCTGCCCGGCGTTTTCGTGTCCCGGGTCGTCGAGGTCGGCACCGAGGGCAAGAAGATCGAGTTCCGCACCACCCGGCCGCGTTCGGAGGCGACCCCCGCATGACCCTCACCCGCAACGAGCTGGCAGCCCGCGCCGCGCAGGAGCTGGAGGACGGGCAGTACGTCAACCTGGGCATCGGCATGCCGACACTGGTGCCGAACTACGTGCCCGACGGCGTCCACGTGGTCCTGCACAGCGAGAACGGGATCCTCGGCGTCGGCCCTTACCCCTTCGAGGGCGAGGAGGACGCCGACCTGATCAACGCCGGCAAGGAGACGGTGACGATCCTGCCCGGCGCGAGCTTCTTCGACTCGTCGCTGTCCTTCGGCATGATCCGCGGCGGCCACCTGGACCTCGCGATCCTCGGCGCCATGCAGGTGAACGTCCGCGGCGACCTGGCCAACTGGCTGATCCCGGGCAAGATGGTCAACGGCATGGGCGGCGCGATGGACCTGGTCCAGGGCGCGAAGCGGGTGATCGTGATGATGGAGCACGTCGCCCGCGACGGGTCGGCGAAGGTCGTCGAGGAGTGCACCCTGCCGCTCACCGGCAAGGCGTGCGTCGACCGGATCATCACCGACCTGGCCGTCATCGACGTCACCGGTGACGGACTCGCCCTCGTCGAGGTCGCACCCGGCGTCAGCGTCGACGAGGTGATCGAGAAGACCGCCGCGCCGCTGAAGGTCGCCGGCGAGATCCCCGCCATGGCCCTCTAGGCCCCTCGCAGACGTCGACTGTCGGGTTGCGGTCGCCTCAGCCGGCCTGAGACGACCGCAACTCGACAGTCAGCGCGCCAGCGCGGCGGCGACACGGGTGACGATCCGGTCCGGGTCTCGCATGTCCGCCGCCGTCACGAAGACGACCGTCCAGCCGGCGGCCGTGAGTCGGTTCAAGCGGCGCCGGTCCGCGTCGACCTGCTGCGGGGTCTCGCCGTGCCACCTGCCCTCGTACTCGACGGCCACCTTGGCCTCGGGCCACCCGAAATCCACGCGGGCTATCCGACCGGTGTGGTCGCGGACGACGAACTGGGCGACAGGCCTCGGTAGCGAGGAACGGTGCAGCAGCAGCCGCAGTCGGGTCTCCGGTGGTGACGCCGCCAAACCGTCGGCGAGCTCGGTGGCCATCCGGGCCTGACGGCACCCCGGTCCCGATGCTCGGCCCGCCTCGGCGCGCACCCGCTCCAGGCTCGTGACCTTCGCATCGATCAGGCGGTCGAGGAGGACGACGGCCTCGTCGAGCGGCCCTCGCCGCGCCAGGTCGACCGCCGTCACCTCCGGCGTCGTCGTGCGCGTACCTCGACGGACGGTGACCGCAGCCGGCTCCAGGGCGCGACGCCGAACGGTGATCCCGGGAACGCGGCACACGTTCGTTCCCGGCGGCACGGTGAGCTCGACGTCGTCGTCCCGCTCGGCCACGGGCAGGCCCCAGAGAACGGCGGAGCTGCGACCACTCACCACCGCTCCGGGGACGAGGAGCCCGGCCGCCGCCACCGCCCGCAGTTCATGGGTGACGGTCAGGCGGGCGCAGGCATAGACGTCGCGGAAGAGCCGCTGCCAGGCCCGGCTCCGCAGCTCGGCGGGCGAGAGCATCCCCGCGGCAACGACCGCGGAACCGCGGAACGCCTTACCGCGGAGTTCTGCGGGGCGACGGGGGCTGAGGGGCACCGCGGAATCGTGGCCGATCTGCGCGGCGGCCCGCGTCGTCGTCCACAGGCGGCTTCGACTGTCGACTTGTCGTCGTCTCAGCGCGGTCGAGAAGACGACAAGTCGACACTCAGGCGGGCTCGACCCGGACCGGGATGCTCTCCCAGGCCCGCAGGGTGTTGTTGTGGTGCCGCTTCGTCGGGCCCGCGAGCTCGATGCGGCGCACCCGCCGGGCGAGCGCGGTGAGCAGCGCCTCGGCCTCCAGCCGGGCGACGTGCTGCCCGGCGCACTGGTGGATGCCCATGCCGAAGCCCACGTGGCCCGACGGGTCGCGGGACAGGTCGAAGCTGTCGGGGTCGTCCCAGCGCCGGGGGTCGCGGTTGGCCGCGGCGAGGAACATCAGGATCTTCTTGCCCTCGGGCACGACGTGGTCGCCCACGCGGACGTCGACGGTCGCCGTCCGGAAGAAGGTCTGCACCGGCGACTCCCACCGCACCGCCTCGTCGAAGGCGACCCGGGCGAGCTCCGGCTGCTCGCGCAGCCGCTGCCACTGATCCGGGTTGGTGGCAAACGCGTAGAGGACCGCGGACAGGCCGTGCACCGTGGTGTCGACACCCGCGGTGAGCAGCGACCGGACGATGAGCGGGGCCTGCTGGGCGGTGATGTCGCCGCGGTCGGACGCCGCCCAGATCTGCGCGCCGAAGCCGTCGTCGCTGAGCACGTCCCGCTCGCACTGGGCGTTGACCCAGGCCGAGATCTCGGCGACCCGTGGCGCGCCCTTGGCCACCAGGTCGTTGCTCGGCCCGAACGCGTTGAAGGCGTGGTCGCCGTAGGGCAGCAGGTTCTCCCGGCCGGCCTGCGGGATGCCGACGGCGTCGGGGAACACCCGCAAGGGGAACACCCCCGTCAGCGCGCCGACCGCCTCGAACTCGCGCCCGCCGGACAGGACCTCGTCGACGAGCGACTCGGCATCGGCGGCCCAGCCCTCGCGCAACCGGTGGAGGGCCCGGGGGCCCAACACCTTGGTCAGCACGCGCCGGGGGGCGTCGTGCCGCGGGGGGTCCGCCTCGAGCAGCAGGCTCGGCGGGCGCCAGGGCTTCTCCTTGCCGAAGTGCGACATCCCCACCCCGGACTTGGACTCGAAGACCTGCCAGTTGACCAGCGCCGCGTGCACCTGCTCGTAGCGGGCGAAGGCGTAGAGGTCGTACGTGCTGAGGTACACGACCGGGCCCGCCTCGCGCAGCGCGGCGTGCATCGGCAGCGGGTCCTCGAGCACCTCGTGGCTGAAGGGGTCGACGTCGTCCGTCGGGAGGGCGGTGCCGGAGTCCAGGGTGGCGGTCACAGGTCTGCCTTTCAGAGGTCGAGGACGAGGCGATCGCTGCGCGCGCGGGACACGCAGATGAACATGCAGTCGTTGGCCAGGCGTTCGTCGTCGTCCAGAAGCGCGTCCCGGTGGTCGGGCACGCCCTTCAGGACCGTCGTCTCGCAGGTACCGCAGATGCCCTGCCGGCAGGAGGACAGGACGTCGACGCCGGCCGCGCCGACCGCCTCGAGGACGGTCGTGTCCGGCGTCACGGTCACGGTCGCGCCGGTGCGGGCGAGCTCCACCTCGAACGACGACGTGCGGACCGGCCCGCCCAGCTCCTCCCCCACGAACCGCTCGGTGCGCAGCGTGTGGGCAGGCCATCCGGCGCAGGCCGTCTCCATCCCCGCGAGCAGCGCGGCCGGGCCACAGGCGTAGATCGCCACCCCGGACCGGGGACTGCCGAGGAAGCCCGGCAGGTGGTGTCGCAGGCCGAGCTCGTCCCGGGACACCACCTGGACGCGGTCGCCGTAGCCGGCCAGCTCGTCGAGGAAGGCCATCGACGTCCGGGTGCGGCCGCCGTAGAGCAGCCGCCAGTCGGCGCCGAGGAGCTCGGCCTGGCGCACCATCGGCACGAGCGGGGTGATGCCGATGCCCCCGGCGACGAAGAGGTACTCCTCCGACGGCACCATCGCGAAGTTGTTCCGCGGGCCGCCGACGCCCACCAGGTCACCGACCTCCAGCTCGTCGTGCACGTAGGCCGAGCCGCCCCGGCCCGACTGCTCGCGCAGGACGCCCACGCGGTACGTGAACGGATCCCAGCGGTCGCCGCAGAGCGAGTACTGGCGGGTCATGCCGTTGGGGAGCACCAGGTCGATGTGCGACCCGGGAGACCAGTCCCGCAGCCGGAGCCCCTGCGGGGAGGCCAGCTCCAGGGTCAGCACGTCGCCGGCCACCAGCGTCTTGCCGGTGACGCGCAGCGTGGCGACGTCCGCGGACACGGCGCCCTTCTCGGTGCCGATCACCCCGGTGAGTGTGTGGATCACGCGACCTCCTCGTCGTCCTGGCCAGCGTGGCGTCCGTCACCCGCCGTGGCGAAGCACCCTCTCAATGGATGAGACGACGTGTCAGACTGTGCTCGTGCCGCGTACCGCTACCGGGGAGTCGTCGATCGCCCGCGCGGTGCGCATCTTCGCCGCGTTCACGCCGGACGACCCGGTCCTGCAGGTCTCCGAGATCGCCCGGCGCGCCGGTCTGCACGTGGCCACCGCCTCGCGGCTCGTCGCCGAACTGACGTCCCACGGGCTGCTGGAGCGGGGCCCCGAGCGGGAGGTCCGGGTCGGCGTCCGGATGTGGGAGCTCGCCTCCCGGGCCTCCCCCACGCTGTCCCTGCGCGACGCCGCGATGCCCTACCTGGAGGACGTGCACGCCGTCGTCGGCCACCACGCCCAGCTGGGGGTGCTCGACGGCGACGACGTCCTCTTCGTCGAGCGCCTCTCGGCCCGCGACGCGGTCATCAACTACTCCCGCGTCGCGGGCCGGCTCGCGCCGCACGGATCCTCGTCCGGACACGTCCTGCTGGCCTTCGGGCCGCCCGAGCTCCAGGACCGGGTCCTCGCCGGACCACTGGAGCGGTACACCGACCGGACGCTGACGACGCCGGCCGCCCTGCAGGCCGCGCTCGCCGAGACGCGGCGCCGGGGCTACGCCGTGCTCCCGGGTCACGTCCACGCGGAGGCCACCGGGGTGGCGGTCCCGATCCGCAACGCCTTCAACGACGTGGTCGCCGCGCTGTCGGTGATCGTCCCCAACGACGGTCGTGCACAGACCCACGTGCCCGTCCTCCTGGCGGCCGCCCGGGGCATCACCCGCACGCTGTCCGGAACGCATCCGCCGGTGTGACGGTCAGTCGGCCCGCGGCGGAGCGTCCTCGGCCGCCAGCCGGCGCAGTTCGGCGCGCTGCACCTTCGCCGAGGCGGTCATCGGCAGGTCGTCCACGACGCGCCACAGCCGCGGCACCTTGAACGGGGACAGCCCGTTCCGGCAGAACTCGGTCAGCGCCCCGGGGTCGGGCTCACGCCCCGGCGCCGGGACGACGAACGCCACCACGAGCTCGCCCCAGCGCTCGTCGGGCACACCGACCACGGCGGCCCGGTCGACGTCCGGATGCGCGACGAGGAG
Source organism: Blastococcus sp. OS1-29 (assembly GCF_057628075.1). Taxonomy (NCBI): domain Bacteria; kingdom Bacillati; phylum Actinomycetota; class Actinomycetes; order Geodermatophilales; family Geodermatophilaceae; genus Blastococcus; species Blastococcus sp. OS1-29. Next base: position 106,682 of record NZ_JBXXJK010000002.1, on the reverse strand, counting down.
CTCCTCCACCTCCACCGGTGAGACGTTCTCGCCGCCTGTCTTGATCATGTCCTTGAGCCGGCCGACCACCCGGCAGGCTCCGTCGTCGTCCATCTCGGCGAGGTCGCCGGTGTGCAGCCAGCCGTGGGCGTCGATGGCCGCGGCGGTCGCGACCGGGTCGTCGAGGTACCCGCGGGTGATGCGGGCGCCGCGCACCCACAGCTCACCCGGCACGCCGGGGGGTACGGCCGCGCCGTCCGGCCCGGCGATCCGCACATCGGTGCCGGCCAGCGGCGCCCCGACGGTCTCCCGGCGGACCCGGTCGGGGTCGGTCGGCGAGGTCTGCAGCACGGCACCGCAGGTCTCGGTCATGCCGAAGGTGATCGACAGCCGCGCACCGAACAGCGTCTCGACGCGGTCGACGAAGGACGGGGTGACCGTCATGCCACCGGTGAAGAGCACCTGCAGGGCCGAGACGTCGGTGCCCGCCAGCGCGGGAGACGCGGCGAGCAGGTCGAGCAGCGTCGGCGCGGCCGACAGCAGGGTGACCCGGCGGTCGGCCAGGGCCCGCAGCACCGGTTCCGGCGCGAACGGGAGGACGACGTGCTCCGCTCGTGCCCAGAGCGCCCCGACCACGCCCAGCACGTTGCCCGCGGTGTGGAACAGCGGCATCGGGTTCAGCCAGACCCGCCCCGCCGTCGGGCCGAGGCGCTCGGCGAAGGCCCGGCCGGTGGCGACCATCCCGGCGTGGGTGATCTGCACGCCCTTGGCGCGCCCGGTGGTGCCCGAGGTGAATTGGACCTGCGCCAGGCTCTGCGGATCCACCACGGGCAGGTCGGACGGCGGCCCGAGCTCGATCGCCGTCCGCCGGTCGTCGCCGCACCGCCGGATCTCCACCAGATCCGGCAACCGCTCGGCGGCCTCGGCGGCGAGGTCGGCGACCGGGTTCCCGGCGACGTCCTCGGCCGCGTACAGGCAGACGGCGCGCGACAACCGCAGCGCGTGCTCCAGCTCCGGCGGCCGCGACCGGGGGTTGATCGGCACGAGGGTCATCCCGGCCAGCGCGACGCCCAGCTGGAGCAGGACGGCCTCGGGACCGTTGCCGAGGCAGGTCGCGATCCGCGCCCCAGGCGCCCACCGCCCCAGCAGGCCGGCCGCCACCCCGTGCGCGTCCGCCAGCAGCTGCGCCGCCGTCCAGGTCTCCCCGGTCGCCGGCGTGCAGAGCAGCAGGTCGTCCGGGCCCTCCTGGGCGGCGCGGTGGAGGACGTCTCCGAGGACGCCCTCCACCGCACCGGGGGCCGGAGCGACCAGCAGTTCACTGCGCTCCAGGGCCACGTGATCCACCGGAGGCTCAGCCGAACGTGTAGCTCTTGGCGCTGGGACCCTCGATCGTGTCCAGCAGCTTGAGCCCGGCGTCGGTCCCGGCGTCGACCTTGGAGATGAAGACCTTCCGGGTCGGCGACTCGCCCTTCTTCGTGAAGTCCAGGCCGTCGGGGAAGACGCCGTCGGTGTTCACGTCGGACGCCTTGCTCAGCGCGGAGACGACGCCCTCGGGAGTGAGGTCGCCGCTGTCGCATGCGTCCTGGAGCGCGGTCTTCAGCAGCTCGGCCTGACCGTAGGCGAGCGGGACCTCCCAGCCGATGGCTCCCTTCGGGTCCGCCTTCGCGTACATCTCCTCGGCGGCCTTCACGCCGGGCGCGTCGGTCGCGTAGGGGGCGACGCTGGTGATGCTGTAGGTGTTCGCCTCCAGCGCAGCGGCGGCGGGCGTCTTCAGGAGCGCCGGGTTGAACGTCGGGTTCATGCCGATGATCGGCACGTCGGCCCCCTGGGCGGAGAGGACGCCGGCCAGCGACGCGAGCTGCCCGGGGGCGGCGCCGAGGATGACGGCCTTCACGCCGGCCTGCACCAGCGCCGAGGCCTGCGCGGAGAGGTCGGTGACCGCGGGGGTGATCTCCTGCGGGACGACGTCCAGTCCGCGCTTGCCGGCCGCGTACTTGGCGCCGGCGAGGGCGTCGCTGCCGTAGTCGCCGGTGAAGTACACGACGCCGACCTTGTCGCCCTTGGCCAGGCCGAGCTCGTCGACGAGGTAGTCGATGGCGTTGGCGCCCTCGATGCTGTAGCTGGCACCGGGGAGCTGGTTGTTCTCGTACTGCAGCGCCGAGCTGGCCCAGCCCACCCCGCCGACGTACAGGCTGTCCTGCTGCGCCAGCGGAAGGACAGCGGCGCTCGTCGGGCCGCCCAGGACCTGCTGCAGGGCGACGATGTTCGGGGACATGCTGCGGTACAGCGAGACGGCCTTCTGCGGGTCGTACCCGTGGTCCTGCACCTGCATCTTGACGTCGCGGGAGCAGATGCCGCCGTCGGAGTTGACCTTGTCCCAGTAGGCCTGGAACTCGGTGACCTGCACGGCCGCGCCGGCGGCGAAGGGGCCCGACAGGTCGGTCAGCACGCCGATGTTGATGTCGGAGTCGGTCACCCCGTTCCCGGTCTTGACGTCGCCGCCGCTACCCCCGCCGGAGGCCTCCGGCTTCGTGGTGGAACAGGCGGTGACCGCGAACAGACACGCGGCGGCGAGTGCCAGGGCGGGACGGGTCTTGCTCATCGAGCGGTCTCCTTAGACCTGGAGGGGCTGGGCCCGGCCGGATGACCGGGGTCCGTGTGGGGCGAGCTGGGAGGAGGCGTGTCGTCGGGGGCACCGGAGACGGCGCCCCCGCGACCGCGGGGGCGGAGCCGGCGGAACGCGCCGGCGAGGCCGCCGCGCAGGAAGAGGAGGACCGCGATGATCGCCAGGCCGTAGAGCAGCCGGGCTGCCGTCGCCGGGTCGAGCCCACCGGAGCCCGGGGAGGCGAGGAAGGGCAGCGCGCTGCTGTACTGGGTCAGCACCAGCGGCAGCGCGGTGACGAAGAGCGCGCCGACCACGGCGCCGCCCACCGAGCCCAGGCCGCCCAGCACGATCATCACGAGGAAGTCGACGGAGACGGTCAGCGTGAAGACGTCGGGGGCCAGCCGGCCGTAGGCGAGTGCGAGCAGCGCCCCGGCGAGCCCGGCGTAGCCCGAGGAGACGATGAACGCCGAGGCCTTGTGCCGGGCGACGGCGATGCCCATGGCCGCCGCCGCGGTCTCGCTGTCGCGGACGTTCGCCCACGCCCGCCCGACGCGGCTGGTGCGCAGGTTCCGCGCCAGCCAGCAGGCGAGCAGGGTGAGGACGAGGAACAGGTACCAGAGCCGGTGCAGGCCCTCGAACTCCACGCCGGCGACGGCGAGGTAGTCCGGGCTCCTGTTGCTGAAGCTGAACCCGCCGAGAGCGAAAGGCTCCACCGAGCGGCCGTTGAACCCCCCGGTCCAGCTGTCCAGGTTCAGCAGCAGGTGCCGGACGACGAAGACCAGTCCGAGGGTGGCCAGGCCCAGGTAGATGCCGCGCAGCCGGCTGGCGACCGGAGAGAACACGAACCCCACGAGCGCGGCCGCGGCGACGGCCAGCACGAGCCCGACGACGGCGGGCAGCCCCACGCCGGCGAGGGTGTCGGTCGGCTCCGAGGTGGCCCAGACGTAGACGTAGGCGCCGATGGCGGCGAAGGCGGCGTGGCCGAGCGAGAGCTGGCCGGCCACGCCGACGAGCAGGGTGAGCCCGACGGCACCGACGGCGGTCGCCATCACGAACAGGCCCAGCTGCAGCCAGAAGTCCTGGAGCACCAGAGGCAGCGCGAGCGCCACCACGAGCAGGCCGAGGACGCCGAGCCGGCGAGGGAGGTCAGACACGGACTGCCTCCTTGCTGCCGAGCAGACCCTGGGGCCGCACCAGCAGGACGATGATCATGACCACGTAGGGCGCGACCTCGCCGAAGCCGCTGCCGAGGAAGGCGAGGTGGCTCTCGTAGCCCACGGTGAGCGACGTGACGAGGCCGATGACCAGGCCGCCGATGACCGCCCCGGGCACCGAGTCGAAGCCACCGAGGACCCAGGCGGGGATGGCCAGGAACGCCGAGACGGCCACGGTCGGCGCGACCCCCGGCGCCGGGAACGAGGTGAGGAAGATGCCGGCGAGCGCGGCGAGCACTCCGGCCAGTGCCCAGCCGGTGGCGCCGGTGCGGGAGAGCCGGATACCCATGAGGGCGGCCGTCGGCCCGTCGGCCGCGGCCGCGCGCATCCCGATGCCCAGGCGGGTGCGGGCGAACAGGAACCAGAGACCGGCGAAGACCACCACGGCCAGTCCGGCCGCGAGCACCCGGCCGGCCGGGAGCGCGATGCCGCCGAAGTGGATGACGTCCGCGCCCCAGGGGGCGCCGAGCGGGAGCACCTGGTTGCCGATCCGGCGGGTCAGCTCGGTCAGCAGCACGATGTCGACGCCGAGCATGAGGATGGCCGCCGTGCCCGGGTTGGGGTCGGCGAGGTGGCGCACCAGCAGGGCGTTGATCAGCACGCCCACGACGGCGGCGCCGACGATGCCCACGAGGACCGCCGCCCAGAACCCGATGGTGGGCTGCGTCACGGCGACCAGGTACGCGCCGAGCAGCACGACCGAGCCGTGGGCGAAGTTGAGCACCCCGGTGGAGGTGAACACGATCGCGAAGCCGGCGGCGATGAGGCTCAGCACGAGCCCGTAGGACAGGCCGTTGAGCACCTGCGAGAGGAGGTAGCTCATGCGGCTGCCGCTCCCAGGTAGGCGCGGAGCACCTCGGGGTCGCGCTGGACCTCCGCGGGGGTGCCGTCGGCGATCTTCTTGCCGAAGTCGAGGACGGTCACCCGCTCGGCCAGGCCCATGACGAAGGGCATGTCGTGCTCGACGAGCAGGATCGACAGCCCGAGGTCCCGCCGGACCTGGCGGATCGTCTCGGCCATCTCCTGCGACTCGCCGTGCGTCATCCCGGCGACGGGCTCGTCGAGCAGCAGCAGCGACGGGCGGGCGGCCAGCGCGCGCCCCATCTCGACCCGCTTCCGGTCGCCGTAGGACAGCGTGTGCACGGGGGTGTGCAGCACGCGCGTCAGCCCCAGCATCTCGGCGATGTCCCGGACGGTCTCCCGGTGCTCCCGTTCCTCGCGTCGGGCACGCGGGGTGCGCAGGGCGCCGGTCACGACGCCGGAGCGCATCAGCCGGTGGCGGCCGACGAGCAGGTTGTCCTCGACGGTGTCCTCGAGGGCGAGGGAGATGTTCTGGAACGTGCGGGCCACCCCGAGCGCCGCGGTGCGGTGCGCGGGGAGGGCGGTGAGCTCGTCATCCCCGTACGTCACCCGACCCTCCGTGGCACGGTAGGCGCCCCCGAGGACGTTGATGCACGTCGACTTGCCCGCACCGTTGGGCCCGATCAGGGCGTGCACCGTGCCGGGCTCGACGGCGAACGAGACGCCGGCGAGCGCCGCGACGCCGCCGAAGCGCACGGTGAGGTTGTCGACCGCGAGCCGCTCGGGCGCCGAGGCGGTCGGGATCGCGGGTTCGCTGACGACCACGTCGACGGGACGGACCGGGACGGCGACGCCCAGATACCGCTCGCGGACGTCGTCGCTGGCCGCCAGCTCGTCGGCGGTGCCCGACGCCGTGACGCGGCCGACCTCGAGGACGTAGGCGGAGTCGGCGACCCTGAGGCCCATCACCGCGTTCTGCTCGATCAGCAGCACCGCGGTGCCTTGGGCGTTGATGGCGGTGACGATCTCGCCGATCTGGTCGACCAGGAGCGGCGCCAGGCCGAGGGAGGGCTCGTCGAGCAGCAGCAGCTGCGGTGCGGCCATCAGGGCCCGGCCCATCGCGAGCATCTGCTGCTGTCCGCCCGACAGCAGCCCGCCCGGCTGGTTGCGGCGCTCGGCGAGGATGGGGAACAGGTCGAAGACCCGGTCGCGGGCCTCGTTGCCGGCCTTCGCGTCGCGGACGGTGAACCCGCCGGCGCGGAGGTTCTCCTCGACGGTCAGGTCGCGGAACACCCGGCGTCCCTCGGGCACCTGCACGAGGCCACGCCGGACGACGGCCGAGGCGTCCAGTCCGGCCAGGTCCTCCCCCCGGTAGCGGATGGTGCCGCCGGTGACCGCGCCGCCGTAGTTGCCCAGTGCGCGAGAGACGGCACGCAGCAGCGAGGTCTTCCCGGCGCCGTTGGACCCGAGGACGGCGACCACCGACCCGGCCTGGACCTCCAGGGAGACGTCGCGCAGCGCCTGGACGGCGCCGTCGTAGGACACGTCGAGACCCTCGACGCTCAGCAGCGGTGATGACATCGGCGTCCTTCGGTGGCCGGACGGCAGACCCGACGGAGTGATACGCCGTGGTCCAGGTCACGCAAAAGCTAGAGACGTTGTAGACGCACGTCAAGTAAGTGTCTAACTTTGTGGCCGCCGAACGTGACCATGGTGGGATCACCGGCGACGCCGGGAGGCAACGGGATGAGCGCAGCGGAGGCCGTCGAGACCGACGGCGGCGAACGCCCCGCCACCGCGGGCACGCACCGCCCGCAGTCGCTGCTGCTGAGCTTCTTCGGGGCGCTCGTGGTCGACTTCGGTCTGCCACCGATGCCGTCGATGGTCCTGCTGGACCTCCTGGCCGACCTCGGGGTCACCGAGGCCGCCGCCCGAGCGACGCTCAAGCGGCTGACGCAGCGCGGCCTGCTCTCGCGCGGCCAGGTGGGCCGGACCGCGGAGTACGCGCTGACCCCGCTCGCCGAAGACGTGATCCGTCAGGCCCGCGAGCGCGTGGCGTCACCGGCCCCGTTCGAGCACCCCGACGGCGAATGGACGCTGCTCAGCTACTCGGTCCCCGAGAGCCGCCGGGATCTTCGGCACCGGGTCCGGGCGCGGCTCACCTGGGCAGGCTTCGGTGGCCTGCGCGACGGACTGTGGATCGCCCCGGGAACCGTCGACGTCGTCGGCGTCCTCGGACGATCGGACCTCGCGGACGCAGCCGGTCTGGCCGACGCCTTCGCGGCCAGGCCGCTGCCCGGGACCGACGTGGACCGGCTGCTGCACCGGGCCTGGGACATTCCCGCCGTCCGCGAGGCGCACGACTGGTTCATCGCCGCCTGGAGCCGGCCGCCGCGCGTGAACGGCTCATTGGCCCAGCTGACCCTCGTCGGCGCCGACTGGCTGCGCCTGCTGCGCACCGACCCAGGGCTTCCTGCCGCGCAGCTGGGTCCGGACTGGCCGGCCGCGACCAGCAGCGCCCTGTACCGGCGGATCTTCGACGGCCTCGAGCCGGCCGCCCGGGCCGCACTCCAACGCAGCCTGCGGGCCAGCGGCCGCTGAGGTCCTCCGCGGCAGCGTTCCCTCGGCCGGCCGACCCTTCGGCCGGCCGACCCCTCAGCCGGCCGCGGTCCAGATGCGGTGCAGCATGTCGCGCAGCCGGTCCCGCTCCGCACTGCCCAGCAGGTGGAGCGGCGTCTCGACGGCGGCGTCGGCGGCCTTGCCCGCCGCCGCCCGCACCCGGCGACCCTCCGCGGTGGCCACCACCAGCCGCGTGCGCCGATCTGCCTCCGGGGCCTGCCGCTCGACCAGCCCGGCGGCGGCGAGCTCGTCGACGAGCAGCACCACCTGCGAGGGGTCGAGCCCGAGCACCGTGGCCAGCTCGCGCTGACTGAGCCCGTCGGCCGCCTCGCAGGCCAGCACCAGGACCGAGTACTGCCGCACCCGCAAGCCGTGCTCGGCGAGCGCCGCGTTCGTGGCCCGGACGACCTGCCCGCTGGCGCGCGAGAGCAGGAAGCCGAGGTCGTCGGCCAGGGGCTGACCCATTGCGCACCTCCATCGTTGACAACCTCCACGATACCGTCCTACGTTCCACAGACCACCCCTGCATCACCCCTGCATCGATGAGGAGCACTCGTGGACCTGACCGGCAAGGTCGCCGTCGTCACCGGATCGGGCAGGGGCCTCGGCCTCGCCTACGCCAGGGAGCTGGCCCGCCGCGGCGCCGCCGTCGTCATCAACGACGTCGACCGCGCCGTCGCCGACGAGGCCGTCGCGGCGATCACCGCCGACGGGGGCACCGCCGTCGCCGAGGTCGTGCCGGTCGGCACGAGCGAGGCGGCACAGGCGCTGGTCGACCGCGCCGTCGCCGAGTTCGGCCGGCTGGACATCCTCGTGAACAACGCCGGCATCCTGCGCGACACGACGGTGTGGAAGATGAGCGACGACGACTTCGACGCCGTCCTCACCACCCACCTGCGCGGCACCTTCACCTGCACCCGCGCCGCCGCCGTGCGCATGCGCGAGCAGGGCGAGGGCGGCCGGATCATCTGCGTGGGCTCCCCCACCGGACAGGTCGGCAACTTCGGCCAGACCAACTACGCCGCGGCCAAGGCCGGGATCGTCGGCATGGTGCGCACGTGGGCGATGGAGCTGGCCCGCGCCGAGATCACCGTCAACGCGATCGTCCCCGTGGCGGCCACAGCGATGACCGAGACGGTGCCCTTCCTCAAGCCGTACGTCGACGCGCTGAAGGCCGGCGAACCGCTCCCTCCGTTCGCCCGCCAGCAACTGGGCTTCGGCAGCCCCGAGGACGCCGCGGGTGTCGTCGCCTTCCTCGCCTCGGACGAGGCCGCCGGGATCACCGGCCAGGCCGTGGGCATCGGCGGTGACCGCCTGGCACTCTGGTCGCACCCGTCCGAGGTCGTCGTCGAGTTCGCCGACGGCACGGGCTGGTCGGCCGACGCGATCGCCGACGTGTGGCCGAAGCAGTTCGCCGCCGCCCAGCAGACCGTGGGCCAACAGTTCCCGGAGCCCCCCAAGTGACCCTCAACCTGAACCTCGACAACCTGATCGCGATCGACGTGCACACCCACGTGCACGCCGACACGCACGGCCACATGGCCCTGGACGACGAGCTGTCCGCCGCCGCGTCGAAGTACTTCAAGGGCGACCCCTACGACCCGACGGTGCCCGACATCGCCGCGGACTACCGGGCCAAGAACATGGCCGCGGTCGTCTTCAGCGTCGACACGGAGATGGCGACCGGGCAGCCGGCGCTGTCCAACGAGGAGATCGCCGACCTCGCCGCCGAGCACCCCGACGTGCTCATCCCGTTCGGCTCGATCGATCCCGCCCGCGGGCGGTCCGGCATCCGGCTGGCCCGCAAGCTGGTGGAGTCCCACGGCGTCCGCGGGTTCAAGTTCCACCCGTCGATCCAGGCCTTCGAGCCCAACGACCCGAAGGTCTACCCGCTGTACGAGGAGCTGCAGAGCCTCGGTGTCCCGGCGCTGTTCCACACCGGCCAGACCGGCATCGGCGCCGGCCTGCCCGGTGGGCGCGGTATCAAGCTGCGCTACTCCGACCCGATGCTGCTCGACGACGTCGCCGCCGACTTCCCGGGCCTCACGATCATCATGGCCCACCCCTCGGTGCCGTGGCAGGACGCGGCGATCTCGGTCGCCACCCACAAGGCCAACGCCTACATCGACCTGTCCGGGTGGTCGCCCAAGTACTTCCCGCCGCAGCTGGTCAAGGCGGCGAACGGGCTGCTGAAGCACAAGGTGCTGTTCGGCTCGGACTACCCGCTGCTGCGCCCCGAGCGCTGGATCGCCGACTTCGAGCAGCTCGACATCAAGCCCGAGGTGAAGCCGCTGATCATGAAGGAGAACGCGATACGGGCCCTGGGCCTCCGGTGAGGAACGCGGGCCTGGGCAGCTGGCCGGAGCGCCGGCTGCACATCTCGCCGCACCGGCCGGCGATCTGGTTCGAGGGCACGACGACGACCCATGGCGAGTTCGCCGTCCGCGTGCGGCGGGCGGCGACCGCCCTGGACGCCCTCGGGGTCCGGCGCGGCGACCGGGTCGCCTGGTTCGGGGCCAACCACCCCACCGCGCTGGAGATGCTCTACGCCTGCGGCCAGCTCGGTGCGATCTGGGTCCCGGTCAATGCGCGGCTCACCGCGCCCGAGGCGAGGTACGTCCTCGAGCACTCGGGCGCGAGCCTCGTGGTGCACGGCCGGGAGCACGGGACGACGGCCGATGCGCTCCGCACCGAGCTGCCCGCCGTCCGGCACTGGGTCGCCGCCGAGCCCCCGCTGGCGGGCGGCGCGGACTCCCTGGACTGGCAGCAGCTGCTCGCCGACGCCGACCCGGTGCACCGCGACGAGCCGATCTCCGACGACGACCCCTGCCTGATCATGTACACGTCGGGCACCACGGGCCGGCCGAAGGGTGCGGTGCTCACCCACGGCAACATGACGTGGTCGTGCATCAACCAGGCGTTCGGCCTGGACTTCACCCCCGAGGAGCGCACGCTCGGGCTGGCGCCGCTGTTCCACATCGGCGGACTGAACGGCACGGTGAACCCGACCCTGATGCGCGGCGGGTCCGTCGTCCTCGTGCGCGGCTTCGACCCGCCCGCGACGCTGGCGGTCATCTCAGAGCAGCGGGTGACGTCGTTCTTCGCCGTTCCGACGATGCTGGACGCGCTGAGCCGGCAGCCGGACTTCGACACCATCGACCTGTCGGCGCTGCGGACCATCGGCGCCGCCGGCGCGCCGCTCCCCCTCCCGCTGCTGCGCACCTGGCTCGACCGCGGGATCACCGTGCAGCAGGCCTACGGCATGACCGAGTCGGCACCCGCCGGCACGATGCTCGACAGCGCCGACGCGGTCGCCAAGGTCGGGTCGGCCGGGAAGGCGCAGTTCTTCGTCGACGTCCGGGTGGTGCGGCCCGACGGCACCGAGTGCGCTCCGCACGAGGTCGGCGAGGTGGTCCTCTCGGGGCCGAACATCATGGCGGGCTACTGGAACGACCCGGAGGCCACCGCGGCGGCGATCGTCGACGGCTGGTACCACTCCGGGGATGCGGGATCGACGGACGAGGACGGCTACCTGTACATCCGCGACCGGTACAAGGACATGATCATCTCCGGCGGGGAGAACGTGTACCCCGCCGAGGTGGAGTCGGCCCTGCTCGAGCTGCCCGAGGTGGTCGAGGCCGCCGTGATCGGCGTCCCCGACGCGACGTGGGGAGAGATCGGCCTGGCCGTGCTCGTCGCCGCCCCCGGCGCGAACCGCGACCCGGAGCAGATCCGCACGGCCCTGCGCGAGCGGCTCGCCGGGTTCAAGGTGCCCCGCCTGATCGAGTTCGCCGACGAGCTGCCCAAGACCGCAACCGGCAAGATCCGGAAGCCAGACCTGCGCGACCGGTACGTCCCCATGGAGGAGAACCCCGCATGAGCACCACCACCACGACCATCGCCGAGCTGCCATCCCTCAAGGGGCAGGAGCTCGGCACCAGCGACTGGATCGAGGTCACCCAGGAGCGGGTCAACACGTTCGCCGACGCCACCGGTGACCACCAGTGGATCCACGTCGACGTCGAGCGCGCCAAGGCCGAGAGCCCCTTCGGCGGGCCGATCGCGCACGGCTACCTGACGCTGTCGCTGATGGTGCCGCTGGTGTCGCAGACCTACACGATCAGCGACGCGAAGATGGGCGTGAACTACGGCCTGAACAAGGTGCGCTTCCCCGCCCCGGTGCCGGTGGGCTCGAAGGTGCGGGCCCGCGTGACGCTCAAGGACGTGGAGGAGGTGGCCGGCGGGCTGCAGAACACCTTCGCCGTCACCATCGAGCGCGAGGGCGGCGACAAGCCGGTCTGCATCGCCGAGTGGGTCACCCGCGCCTACTCCTGAGCCGCCCGCCTGATCCGCCGCACCCGGCCCCCCGGGCATCCGCCGGGGGGCCGGGTCGCCCCGCTCACTCGAAGACGACGGTGCGGCTCCCGTGGATGACGATGCGGTTCTCCGTGTGCCAGCGGACCGCGTGGGCCAGGGCCCGCGTCTCCGCCTCGCGGCCACGGGCGGCCAGCTGCTCCGGGCTGAGGTGATGGTCGACGCGGAGCATCTCCTGCTCGATGATCGGGCCCTCGTCCAGGTCCCCGGTCACGTAGTGCGCGGTCGCGCCGATGAACTTCACACCGCGGGCGTGCGCCTGGTGGTAGGGCCGGGCGCCCTTGAAGCTCGGCAGCATCGAGTGGTGGATGTTGATCGCCCGGCCCTCGAGGGCGGTGCAGAGCTCGTTGGACAGGATCTGCATGTACCGGGCCAGCACCACCAACTGCACCCGCTCCGTGCGCACGATGTCCAGCAGCGCGGCCTCCGCCTGCGGCTTCGTCTCGCGGGTCACCGGGATGTGGTGGAACGGGACGCCGTAGAAGTCCGCCGTGGACTTCAGATCGGGGTGGTTGGACACGACCGCGACCACGTCGAGGTTGAGCTCGCCGATCGATTTGCGGAACAGCAGGTCGTTGAGGCAGTGCGCGTACTGGCTGACCATGATGACCACCCGCTGACGCTCGGCGGCGTCGGCCATGTGCCAGCTCATGTCGAACCGCGCGGCGGTCGACTCGAAGGCCTCGCACAGCCGGCCGAAGTCCAGCGGCGACCCGTCGGCGCGCGCGAACTCGACCCGCATGTAGAACATGCCGCTGGTCAGGCTGTCGAACTGGTGGCTCTCCACGATCGTGCAGCCCTCGTCCAGGAGCACGCCGGACACGGCGTGCACGATGCCGGGAGCATCCTGGCAGGACAGCACGAGGACGCCGTGCTGAGCGTCGGCGGGCCGCGTCATGACACCTCCATGATCAAGTGCGGGCAGGATCGGATGCGGGACCTGCGTCCAGTGGACACGGGAGGGACGGTACCGACCGGACCGCGTCCGGCCATGCCGCAGATGACCCCTCGTGGCCCCGAGCGGGTCGCACCCGGGCCGCGACAATCGACGTAGGTCCCCACCGCCATCGGCGGATTGCCCCGGCCGGGACGGGCGGGCAGCCTGGGCGCAGCCGCGTCGCCCGCCGGTGACGCCGACCCCGAGCACGGAGGACTGATGGCCGGCATGCACGCCCGATCGACCACGATCCACGGAGACCCGGCAGCGGTGGACGCCGGCATCGCCTTCGTCCGCGACGAGGTCATGCCGACGGTCCGGTCGATGGACGGTTGCGTCGGTCTCTCCATGCTCGCCGAGCGGGGCTCGGGCCACTGCATCGTCACGACGTCCTGGCGGGACGAGGCCGCGCTGCGGTCCAGCGAGGACGGCGTGCGGTCGGCCGCCGAACGGACCATCGCGATCCTCGGTGGACGTCCCGAGCTGCAGGAGTGGGAGATCGCCGCGATGCACCGCGTGCACGAGGCCCACCACGGGGCCGCCGCCCGCGTCACCTGGCTGCGCACCGACCCCGGCTCGGTCCATCGCGCGGTCGACGCCGTGCGGCTCTCGCTCATGCCGAAGCTCGACGACCTGGCCGGCTTCTGCAGCGTCAGCGCGATGGTCCGCCGCGAGGACGGCCTGACCGTGGCTGCCGTCTCCTACGACACCCGGGCCGACCTCGAGCGCGCGAACGAGGGCGCGCGCGAGTTCCGGGAGGAGTTCGCACCCACCCTCGGGGTCGAGATCGTCGACACCGCGGTGTTCGACGTCGCGATCGCCCACCTGCGGGTGCCCGAGACGATCTGACCCCCGGCGGTCAGCCCGCGAGCGCGGCCGCGAGCCGGGGATAGACGCGCCGGACGTTGCCCTCGAACACGGCCGAGCGCGCCTCGGCGTCCAGAGCGGATGCCTCGATGTACCGGCGGGTGTCGTCGTAGTAGTGGCCGGTGCGCTCGTCGATGCCGCGGACCGCCCCCACCATCTCCGAACCGAACAGGATGTTCGGGGTGTCGATCACGTCGAGGAGCAGGTCGATCCCGGGCTGGTGGTAGACGCAGGTGTCGAAGAAGACGTTGCCCATCACGTTGGACTCGACCGGCGGCTGCTTCAGCATGTCGGCCAGCCCTCGGTAGCGGCCCCAGTGGTAGGGCACCGCTCCCCCGCCGTGCGGGATGACCAGGCGCAGGCCCGGCAGGTCGCCGAACAGGTTGCCCTGCACCAGTTGCATGAACGCGGTCGTGTCGGCGTTGATGTAGTACGCGCCCGTCCCGTGGAAGACGGGTGTGGCCGACGCCGACACGTGCACCATCGCGGGCACGTCCAGCTCGATCGCCGCCTCGTAGAGGGGGTACCAGCTGCGGTCGGTCAGCGGCGGTTCGGTCCAGAAACCGCCGCTCGGGTCCGGGTTGAGGTTGCAGCCGACGAACCCGAGCTCCTCCACGCACCGGCGCAGCTCGGCGACCGACGCCCGCAGGTCCGCCCCGGGGAACTGGGGCAGCTGGGCCACCGGCACGAACCGGCCCGGGTAGAGGGTGGCCACCCGGTGGACGAGGTCGTTGCACCGGCGCGACCACTCGAGGCTCACCGCCGGGTCGCCGACGTGCGGCGCCATGGCCGACGCGCGCGGTGAGAACAGCGTGACGTCGATGCCGCGCTCGTCCATCAGCCGCAGCTGGCTGGTCTCGATCGTCTCGCGGATCTCGTCGTCGCTGATCGAGGGGTAGGCCGGCGCCGTCGTGCCCGCCTCCCAGGCCGCCACCTGCTGCTCGCGCCACGCGGTGTGCGCGGCAGGGGCAGTGGTGTAGTGGCCGTGACAGTCGATGATCACGCCGTCGTCCTCTCCGGTGCGTCGCGCAGTTCCACGAGCAGGTCGCGGGCCGCGGGTGCGATGCGGGCGGTCACGCCGAGCTCCTCGAGCTGATCGGTGGCGGCCGCCATCTCGTCGGCCCGCCGCCGGGCGTGCGCATGCGTGCCGTCGACCAGCCGGTCGACGGTGCGCGCGTCGAAGCTCTCGAGTTCGGCGGCGATGTTGCCGCGCAGCCAGTCCGCGCAACCGGCCGCCTCCGCGCCGCGCAGCGCCTCCACGACAGCGGCGGCGAGACCCTTGTAGAACACGCTGCGCAGCAGCTTGCGGGAGATCGCCGTCCCCACCGGGCCCGGCTGCACGCCGACGTCGGCGCCCAGGTCACCGAGGAGCTGGGCGTAGCGCCCGGCCGCCTCCCCGGACGCCAGCATCGGCGTCCGGAGGCCCTTGCCCGGCACCGGGGACATCAGCGCCACGTCGACCACCTCGACGTCGCGTCCGGCCACCCGGTCGGCGAGCGACTGCTTCAACCCGGGGCTGGCGGTGTTGAGGTCGGCCCAGAGCGTGCCGGCCGGGAGGGCCGGCAGCGCGTTCTCCAGCGCCGTCATGGCGTCGTGCGAGCTGTTCAGGCTCAGGACGACGTCGGCATCGGCCACCGCCTCGCCCTCGCTGCCGCGCGCCTGCACCCCGTCGACGACGATGCCCTTCGGGTCGTACCCGCGGACGTCGGCCCCGGCGGCGACCAGGTCGCGCGCGATCTCCGAACCCGCCTCGCCGAGCCCGAGGACGGCGATCCGGGTGCTCACTCCCCCACCGGCGGCGTGCCGTGCGTGTGGAAGGTCGAGATGGTCTGCAGACCCCAGGCCTGGCCCTTGGCGCGCTCCGCCTCGGACCAGTCGATCGGCTGCCAGTCGGGGGCGAACACCAGACGCGCCCCGGGGTTGTCCAGCTCGATCCGGTTGCCGGCCGGCTCCCAGACGTAGAGGAAGAAGCTCTGCTGGATCGTGTGCTTGTGCGGCCCGGTCTCGATGTGGATGCCCTGTTCGAGCGCGAGGTCGGCGGCCCGGATGATGTCGTCGCGGCTGTCCACGGCGAACGCCAGGTGGTGCAGCCGGCCGGCCGTGCCGGTCTTGTCCTTGGTCCAGACCGCGGTGTAGCCCTGGTTGGTGAACGTCGTCCAGGTGCCCGCGATCTCCCCGCTGTCGAGCACGATCTGCTCGGTGGTCATCGCACCGAGGGTGTCGACGAAGAAGTCGCGGTTCTCCTGAGGGTTCACCCCGAGGTAGTTGATGTGGTCGATCCGCCGGACGCTCACCCCGCGGCCGGGGTAGGCCTGCGCCTGGTTCTTCAGCGCCGGCACCAGGTCACCGGTGGGCCGGTACCACTCGGTCTCGTAGTAGACGCCCATCTCGTGCCCGTCGGGGTCGGTGAACACGTAGACCGGGCCGTAACCGGGGTCGCCGTCCTCCCAGCCGCGGCCGAGGCCGGTGGCCTCGATCGCGGCCACCCGTCGCTGCAGCGCCTCGGGGGTGCTGCTGCGGAAGTTGGTCCGCCCCACGCCGGGCTGCGCGGCGGCAGTGAGCTTGATCGTCGTGTTCTCGTAGTCGTCCCACGCCCGCAGGAAGACCGAGTCGCCGGCCGAGCCGGTCTCGGTCATGCCGAGGTAGCGGACGAAGAAGTCCAGGCTCTCCTCGGGCTTGTGCGTGAGCAGCTCGACGTGGGCGAGGTGCGCGATGTCGTGCAGCGGGGGCATTCAGAGGTCCAATCCGTGGGGGCGGCTCAAGCTCGGGGAAAGGCAAGTCCGTCGAACAACTTCCGGGCGGTGCGGACGACGCCCGAGCGGACCACGCGCGGCGGGTCGACGGAGCCGTCGACGACGACGTCGACCAGCAGATGGCCCGTCGGGTGCTCGACGTCGACCTGCGAGGTGTCCCGCGGCCAGTCCGCGGTCAGGTCGTGGCCGACGGCGCCGGGCAGGAGCATGCCGGTGACCACGCTGACCGCGCCCAGGACGCCGATCGACGTGTGCGGCTGCACCGGGATGAACGAACGCGTGCCGACCTGACCGCCGTCACGCGGCGCGGACAGGAGCACGGTCTTCGGCACCGACGCCGAGGACACGTCCCCCATGCCCATGAGCTCGGCGGCCTTGCGGCGGAACGCGTCGACCCGGTCCAGCAGCCCGGCGTCGGCGGCCAGCTCCTCGTGGGATTCGTGGCCGGTGAGCCCGAACGACTCGGCGAGCGCGAGCACCACCGGCATCCCGTTGTCGACGCAGGTCACCTCGATGCCCTCGACGGTGTCCCGGACGTGCCCGGTCGGCAGCAGCGCGCCGGTCGCCGACCCCTCGGTGTCCGCGAAGTCGAGGACGACGGGCGCCGCGGTCCCCGGGACCCCGGCGATCGCGACGTCGCCGCGGTACTCCACGCGCCCGCCCGGCGTCGGGAACGTGGCGACGGCGACGCTGTCGGAGTTCACCATGCGGATGCGCACGCTGGTCTCCCCGTCGGCCGCGGGCACCAGCCCGCGCTCCACCGCGAACGGTCCGACCCCGGCGAGGATGTTGCCGCAGTTCTGCCGGTCGCTGACGGTGGCCCGGTCGACACCCAGCTGCAGGAACAGGTAGTCGACGTCGATGTCGGGGTCGTCGGACGGCGACACCACGGCCACCTTGCTGGTCAGCGTCGTCGCGCCGCCCAGCCCGTCGATCTGCCGGGGGTCCGGCGTGCCCATGAGCCGCAGCAGCAGGTCGTCGCGCGCGGCCGGGTCGGCCGGCAGGTCACCCGCCTCGAAGTACAGCCCGCGCGACGTGCCGCCGCGCAGCATGGTGGCGCGGACGCCCGTCTCGTCGTAGGTCACCGTTCCTCCGCCCACTTCTCGTAGGGGACGTACTCGATGCCGAAGTCGGGCAGCTTGTCGCGCAGGCCGTAGCGGTCCAGCCCGAGCTCGCCCTGGCCGAAGGCCGCGCGGCTGGCGGTCTCCTTGTCGATGCGGGCCTGCGCCGCGGTGAGCGCCCGGGGCACGTCGGCGCGCGGCACCACCATGACGCCGTCATCATCGGCCACCACGACGTCGCCGGGGTGGATCGTCTGCCCGCCGAGCACGACGGGCACGTTGACCGCGCCGGCCGTCGCCTTCACCGAACCCTGCGCGCTCACGGCGCGCGACCAGGCCGGGAAGCCCATCTCGTGCAGCTCCGCCACGTCGCGCACCCCGCAGCCGAGCACCACGCCGCGGACCCCCCGGTGGGCCAGGGCGGTCGCGAACAGCTCGCCGAACAGGCCGTCAGTGGACGGGGAGTTCGTCGCGACCACGAGCACGTCACCGGGCCGGCACTGCTCCACCGCGACGTGGATCATCAGGTTGTCCCCGGGCCAGCACAGCGCGGTGACGGCCGTGCCGCCGATCCGGGCACCGGGCCAGGCGGGTCGCAACTCCGGGCCCAGGTAGCCGCTGCGGCCCAGGGCCTCGTGCACGGTGGCGACGCCGAAACCGCCGAGGGCCTCGGCATCGGCTGCGTCGGCGCGGGGCGGATCGGTGACGACGACGGTCCTCATGCGGGTCCTCCGGGGGTGGGTTCGGTCAGCGCGGCGATGACGCTGCGGAAGTGACTGACGACGGCGGCCTCGGCCCTGTCCGGATCGCGCGTGGCGACCGCCTCGACCAGCGCGGTGAGTTCGCCCAGGCTGACCTGCGCCCGCCCCGGGCGCAGCGACAGCTGGAACTGGTGGCGCACCAGCTGGGCCTGCAGACGATCAACCAGACCCGCCGCCACGGGCTGGTCGGCGATCTCCCGAACCAGTTCGTGCAGCCGCTGGATGAGCGCCGAGTACTTCGGCAGATCGCCGGCCTCGAGCGCGCTCCGCAGGGTGTCGAGATGGGCGCGGAGGCGGTCGGCGTCCGCGGTCGTGACGCGCTCGGCTGCCTTGCGGGCGAGCAGGCCCTCCAGCGCCATCCGGGCCTCGGTGATCGCCACCGCTTCGTCCGGGGAGATCACGCGGACCCGCGCGCCGCGGTTGGGGATCCGCTCGACCAGCCCGTCGGCGTCCAGCGCCTCGATGGCCAGCCGGACGTTTCCGCGACTGACGCCCAGCATCGTCACGAGGTCGGCCTCGACGAGCCGGGCACCGGGGAGGAGGTCGCCGTCGGCAATCGCTGCCCGCAGGGCATGCTCCGCCACGAGACGCCCCGGTCCACTCACGTGCCACCTCCCCTGCTACGACTCCATCGACGCTATCGGCCCGGAACCACGATTGTCAACAATCCCGTCAACAACGAGCGGCCTCTCCCACCGCCGGTAAAGGAGTCCACCGGCGAGCAGGCATGCGGCGAGGCAGGTCAGCGCCACGGCCCCACCGACCCACGAGCCGACGGCCGATTCCACTCCCACGACGAGGGGTGGACCGAGCAGCTGACCGACGCTGGAGCCCTGGACCAGCAGACCGACCGCGGCGCCGGCGGAGGCCGTGCCGGCCGACATCGACACCACGCCGCTGAAGGCGGCGGAGGGGACGATCCCGACCACGAGCGTGAACGCCAGGGCGGACGCGATGCGGACCGGCAGGGGCAACGCCGGATCCAGCACCCCCCAGACCGTGCCGGCGATCCACGCGCTGCCGCCCACGATCAGCACCCAGCGCGGCACGCCGCGGTGCTGCAGGAAGGCCCCCAGCAGGTTGGCGGGGACGTTGGCGAGGGAGACGATGCTGGTGACCAGCCCCGCGGCCGCCAGCGACAGGCCGCCGTCGACCAGCATGGTGGGCAGCAGCCCGACGACCGCCAGGTACGCCCCGGCGTAGAACCCGAAGGCGAGGGCCAGGCACATCACGCCGGGTGACCGGATCGCCGCCCACAGGCCGCTCCGCCCCGGCGGTCGCCGCGCGGGCCCGGACGGCACCCAGCGCGCCACGGCCAGCAGCACGCCCGCCGTCACCGCGGCGTCGACCAGCCAGGCGCCGCGCCAGCCGAGCCCGGTGATGGCGACCGGCACGACCAGGGTGGCGAGCCCCGTGCCCAGCGGCATGTACACGCCCCAGGCGCCGATGACCAGCCGCCGGTGCGCCTCGCCGGTGACCTCGGTCAGCAGGCCGGGCGCGGCCAGCACGACCAGCACGAAGCCCAGGCCTTCGCCGGCGCGGGCGGCCAGGAGCCACCCGGCGGTCCTCGCCGCGGCGCCCAGCAGGTTGGTGGCCACGATGGCGAACAGTCCCAGCAGGACCTGCCGCCGGAAGCCGAGCGCCTGACCGAGCCAGCCGAGCAGAGCGCCGGCCACCGCGCCGATCACGCTCACGATGGAGAGGAACCAGGCCGCGCCCGCGGAGCTGAGCGCGAACTCGTCCTGCAGCACGGGCAGCGCCGCGGCACCCTTGCCGATCTGCGCCGCCCCCACCACCCCGGCCGCCACGAGGGCGAGGACCGCACCCCAGGACGTGACGTCCTGCCTCGACGCGGCCGGGGACCGGGACGCCATCAGCCGCCCTGCGGCAGCACGGGAACCACCAGGTGCGAGTCGAACCGGCCGCCGGTGTGGACGACGTTGCGCCCGACGTTCACCGATGCGGCGTGCCGGGCGTAGGTGAGTGGCTCGGGATAGCGCATCACGTCGCTGCCCTGGACGACCAGCAGCAGCTGCTCCCCCGCCTCGAAGCGCGTGCCCGACGGCCACACCTCGATGTCGAGCCGGGCCGGCTCGCCGGGCGTCAGCGGGAGCGCCCGCCGGTGGGCCAGCACCGGCAGGTAGTCGGTCGAGCGCTCCGGGTCGAGCTCCCGGTGCGAGGCGCGGAGCCAGCCGACCGCCACAGGGCCGTCCTCGAACTGCCCGTAGTACGGGAACCCGACCTGGTTGCCGTCGGCGTCGAGCTTGAAGAGCGCCACGAAGACGTCCAGGTCGTCGGCGTCCTCGGCCGACATGTGCAGCACCGCGCGGACGTGGCCGACGAGCTCCACCGGCTCCTCGAAGGTCATCGCGAAGGTCGCCCGCCGCGGAGCCAGCCCGCTGCCGAGCCCGTCGTAGGAGGCCGCGCCCTCGGCGGTGACCGGCGTCCAGCTCAACGAGCTGCTGGTGGCGTCCAGGTGCACCTGCCGGTACTGGACGTCCTCGAGCGGCCACTCGCCGGCGTCCCGCCAGATGCCCTCGTCGTACCGCTCGCGCACCTCCGCGCGGACCCGCGGCCAGGACTCGATGCCGGTGTCCTTGCCGAGCAGGTAGTGGTCGAAGAAGGCGCGCTGCCGCTCGACGTTCTCCGGCTCGTAGTAGTACGCCCACTTCTTGCGGCCGTGCACGTCCAGCCACTTCTCCGCCGAGCTCATCCGCCGGAAGCCCTCGAGCGTGCCGCGGGTGTGCAGGCCCTGGTCGGCCCAGCTGGCCACCACGAAGGCGGGCACCCGGATCGCCTCCAGGTCGGCGGCCTTGCTCGCCCAGAACTCGTCGTACCAGGGGTGGGCGGCCGTCTCGGCCTCGAGGTCCTCGATCTCGCCGGTGCCGGCGCCCCATCGCTCCCAGATGTAGGGCCAGAAGGAGGTCTCCGGGATGCCGCCGTGCCGGGCGACCTCCCGATAGGTGTCGTTCCACCCCTCCCACGGGTTGATCGCGGCCAGGTGCGGGGGGTTCAGTGCGGCGACGAACCACTGCAGGCTCGACAGGTAGGAGACACCGGACAGCCCGACCTTCCCGGCGCTCCACGGCTGGGTACCGGCCCACTCCACCAGGTCGGCGAACGCGCGCGCCTCCTCCGGCGAGTGGTACGTGGCCCGGCCCTGCGAGTACCAGGTGCCGGGTACGTCGGCGAGGACGATCGCGTAGCCGTGCGGGACCCAGTACTCGGGGTCCGGCGCCTCGAACGTGGTCAGGTCCGAGGTCCACTCCGGCCGCACGCCGCTGTTCGGATAGATCTGGCCGATCGGCGCGGGGTTGTGCTTGCCGTAGGGCGACCAGCTCACCAGCGGCGCCGCCGGTACGTCCCCCTCGGGCCGGTACACGTCCACGTACATGACGTGCCCCTGGTCCCCGTACGGGACGGCGATGTCCTTCTCGATGACCATGCCGGGCCGGTTCTCGAACCGGTGCTCCGGCGGCCGGCCGCCGCGCGACTCCGGCGTGCTGCGGGGCGCGCGGAACAGGTACTGGGTGGTCGTGTCGTCCATGGAACTCCTTCTCCCGCACGAACGAAGGGGCGGCCCGTCCGAGAACGGGCCGCCCCTCGGCGATCAGACGCCGGTCACTTGAAGTCGGTGACCGTGTCGTATCCCTTGCCGTTGAACTTCTGCACGACCACGGTCGAGACCGCAGGCTGACCGTCCTTGGTGGTGTTCACCGAGGTGTCGGGCAGCATGAGCGGCGCCTGGAAGTCCTTGATCGAACGCAGCGCCTTCATGAAGCTGTCCCGGGTCGGGTCGGTCATCTTCTGGAATGCCTGGTCGAGCGTCGCGCCCACCATCCAGCTCCACTGGCAGTGCGGGAACGCCGGCGGATCCGCGTACTCGCCGTACTGCTTGAGTGCCGCCAGGTACTCCACCACGTCCGGGTCCGAGGCGAACGCCGGGCTGGCCGGCGCCTTGCTGAACGCGACCGAGTAGATGCCGGGGTACGCCGCGGCGCCGCCGGGCGTGAGGATCGCACCTGGGCTCGACGTGTTGGAAGGCAGGAACCAGCTCGGCTTCCAGTTGACCTGCTGCGCCTTCTGCAGCGCCGAGATGGCCAGCGGGGTGACCGACATCGCGTTGAAGAAGACGTCGGCACCGCTGGAGGCCAGCTCGGTGATCTGCCCGTCGACGGAGGTGTCCGTCGCCTCGTAGGTGAGCTCCTTGACGACCTGGATGTTGTCCTTGCCCTTGATGCCGGACTTGAAGCCCTCGACGTAACCCTTCCCGTAGTCGTCGTTCTGGGACAGGATCGCGACCTTGTGCTGGCCGCTCGAGGAGGCCAGCAGCTTCCCGAACGCTTCGCCCTCGTTCTGGTACTTGGGCACGAAGCCCAGCTGCCAGGGGCTCTGCTTGGTGTCCGAGAAGATCGGGTCGCCGGTCATGATCAGCACCTGCGGCACCTTGTCGGAGATGGCCGCCTGCCGCCACGCCCGGTTGGTCGGCGTGCCCAGCCCGGCGGTCATCGCGAAGACGTCGCCCTTCAGCTGGTCGTAGTTCGCCTTGGCCTTCTGCGGGTCGTAGGTGTCGTCGAGCGCCTTGATCTCGACGGTGCGGGTCTTCCCGTCACCGAACTTGATGCCGCCCGCGGCGTTCTTCGCGCCGAAGTACGCCTTGACGCCGGCGACCGTGCAGGTGCCCGGTCCCGCCGTGGCACCGCTGAGCGGGGTGGTGATGCCGAGCGTGAGCGTGGTGTCGGTGATGCCCGGGCTGGGCGCGCCCTTGGCCGCATCGCCGCTGCGGCCGCTGTTGCCGCTGTTGCCGCCGCAGCCCGCGAGCAGCAGCGCGAGCGCCGACGCGCCGGCGACGACGCGGACCGCCGTCCGCGTTCGAAGGTGGGAGTTCATGCGTGACCTTGCCTCTCTGTCTGAGCTTCCTCCGCCGCGGTGCCCGACCCGGTGGTCGACGACGGAGTGGTCGGGGGTGCGGCCGGACCGTGCGCGGCGGAGGAGCGCCGCCGTCCGCGGGTCAGCGCGCGGGGCAGCGACACGAGGCCGCCGGGGAGCAGGAACAGCACGATCAGCAGGAGCGCGCCCTGCAGCAGCGCCGTGAGGCTGGGGTCCACCGCGTTGGTGAGCTGCGGGACCAGCACGTAGTAGAGCCCGCCGAGGACGGAGCCCACGATGCTCGCCGAGCCACCGATCACCATCGCGGCCAGCAGGTTGATCGAGTGCCCGAAGCTCATGGTCTCCGGCGAGGTGTACTGGATGACGAGCATGTACAGGAACCCGCTCACGCCACCGATCAGCGAGGCGATCGTGAACGCCAGCACTTTGTAGCGGTACGGCGAGATGCCCATGGACGACGCGACGGCCTCGTTGCCCTTGACGATCGCGAACGCCCGGCCGTACTTGCCGCGCACGAGGCTGCGGGTCAGCAGGAACACGATGCCGCCGATGATCAGCACGAGGTAGAGCTGCCACTGGTCGTCGTAGAGCCCGCTGCCGGAAGGCGCGGCGGCGAAGGCCGTGGACAGACCCTCGGAGCCGCCGGTGAAATCGCTGAGCCGTTTCGCCAGCGGCACGCCGACGATGGGCAGCGCCACCGTCACCATCGCGATCGCGAGTCCGCCCAGGCGTGCGGCGGCGAGCGCCACCAGCAGTCCGGCCACGGCCGAGGCCAGGCAGGCGAGCACGAAGACCAGGACGATGTTCCAGCCCTGCGTGACGCCGTACGCGGTGACGTACGCGCCCAGACCGAGGAAGAAGATCTGACCGAGCGAGACCTGCCCGGTGTACCCCATCACCACGTTCAGCCCCAGCACGGCGACGGCGAAGACCCCGATCCGGGCGAGCGTCTGGTTGGTGAACTCCGACATCTGGAGGGGTGCCACGACGAGCACGGCCAGGAGCACCAGCAGCGCTCCCCAGCGCACCCACGGGCGCTGCATCCAGGGGGAGGCTGCCCCCTGGGAACTCGCGATCGCTCGGGCCATCACACGCGCACCACGGATTTCCGGCCGAACAGGCCCTGAGGACGGACGATGAGGACGACGAAGATCAGGATGAACGGCACGGCGACCTTGAGGTCGAAGCCGATGAACTTCACGTAGACGGCGGCCAGGTTCTCAAGGACGCCGATGATCCAGGCCGCGACGACCACGCCGATCGGGCTCGTGAGCCCGCCGAGGATGACGGCGGCCAGCGCGTAGACCAGCGCCGTGTCGAGCATGCCCGGCGTCAGCGTGAGCTGCGGCGCGACGAGCGCACCGGCGACGGCGCCGAGGGCCGCGGCGAGACCCCACCCGATCATGAGCAGACGTCCGACGGGGAGCCCGGAGAAGGCCGCCGACTCCGGGTTGATCGCGACCGCCCGCAGCGCGAGGCCGAGCTTCGTGCCGACGAAGAGGACCTGCAGCAGGACCATCGCCACGACGATCACGAGCGTGGTCCCGATCGAGCGGATGCTGATGTGCACACCCAGGAACGACACCGTGCCGAGCGGGAAGAGCGAGCGGAACTGCTGGTTGTTGTACGTGAACAACCACCCGCAGATGCCCGTGATCAAGGTCAGCAGGCCGATGGTGACGACGACGGCGGTGTCGGGGTCGCCGCGCTCGAACCGCCGGATCAGCCACCGCTCGACCACGGCACCGAGCACGAGGGAGAAGACGACCGACAGCAGGATGGCGACGATCAGCGGCAGGCTGTGGGTCGTCAGCCACCAGGCCACGTACGCGGCGAGCACGGCCATGCCGCCCTGCGCGAAGTTGACCAGGCCGGTCGCCTGGTTCACCAGCACGATCGCCAGTGCGATCGCGCCGTAGATCGAGCCGGTCGACAGGCCGTCGACGACGAGTTGGACGAATTTTCCCATCTCAGCCTCCCAGGTAAGCGCGACGGATCTCGTCCATGCCCCGGAGTTCGGCGGTCGTGCCGGTCAGCACGTTCCGTCCGGTCTCCAGGACCGTGGCGCTGTCGACGAGGCTGAAGGCGAGGTTGGCGTTCTGCTCGACCACGACCATGGCGATGTCGGAGTCGATGCGCAGTCGGCGGATCGCGTCGTAGACGTTCTTCGCGGTGCTCGGCGCCAGCCCCAGCGAGGCCTCGTCGAGCAGCAGCAGCCGCGGTTTGGACATGATCGCCCGGGCCACCGCGAGCATCTGCTGCTCGCCGCCGGACAGGGCCGACGCGTTGGACTTGATCCGGTTCTTGAGGTTCGGGAACAGGTCCAGGCAGTAGTCGATGTCCCGGTCGATCCCCTTGGCGTCCTTGCGGAGGTAGGCCCCGACCCGGAGGTTCTCGCGGACCGTCAGGTCACCGAGCGTGCCGCGCCCCTCCGGCACGTGGGCGATGCCGAGGGCGGCGACCTGGTCGGGCCGCATGCCCCGGATGTCCTTGCCGTCGAACACGATGCGACCGGCCGCGCGGACCGTCCCGCTGATCGCGCGGAGGGTGGTCGTCTTGCCGGCGCCGTTCGCCCCCAGGATGCCGACCGCCCCGTTGTCCGGGACGCTCAGCGACACACCCTCCAGCACCTGCACGGGGCCGTAGAACGCGGTGACGTCCTCGAGCTCAAGCAGCGTCATCCGCCGCGTCCTTTCCGATGTAGGCCTCGATGACGCGGGCGTCGGACTGCGCCTCGGCGGCCGTGCCCTCCATCAGCTTGGCTCCGTGGTCGAGCACGACGACGCGGTCGGTGAGGGCGGCGATGAGGCCCATGTGGTGCTCGACGATGACGACGGTGATGTCGTCCTCGGCACGCAGCCGCCGGACGGTCGCGATCAGCGTCTCCACCTCGGCGTGCGGCAGGCCGGCAGCGGGTTCGTCGAGGAGCAGCAGCGCAGGCTTCATGAGCAGCGCCCGGCACAGCTCGACGCCCTTGTGCAGGCCGTGCGACAGCTCGTCGGCGGGCAGGTGCGCGGCCCAGCCGAGGCCGTTGCGCTCCAGCAGGTCCAGGGCCTCGGCGCGCAGCTCCTTCTCCGAGCGCCGCGTGCGCGGCAGCCGCAGCGACCACTCCAGGGCGCCGCCGGGGAGCCGGGTGTGCGCACCGAGCAGCACGTTCTCGAGCACCGTCTCGCGCAGCTGCAGGGCGGGGTGCTGGAAGGTCCGGGCCAGGCCGTGCCGCGCCAGCGTCGCCGGGCGCGCCCCCTGCACCTCCGTGCCGTTGATCCGCACGGTTCCGGCGGTCGGCTTGTAGTGCCCGCTGATGCAGTTGAACAGCGAGGTCTTGCCCGCGCCGTTGGGCCCGACGAGCCCGAAGATCTGGCCGGGCTCGACCGAGAAGCTCACGTCCTGCAGCACCTTGATGCCGCCGAACTGCAGGCTTACGTCCTGCAAGGTCAGTTCAGCCGCCATTGACCGCTTCTCCCGCCGTTGCCACGTTGCATCGGTGTGCGGGCCCCAGAAGAAGGCAGCCCGGCACGGAACCTATCGTCGGATCCGGGGGGTGACGCCGGGCCGATACAACACCGTGACCGCCCGCCCTCCCCCGGTCCTCATGTCTGCTCGCCCGCGTCCTGACGGGCGTTCTCGAGCTCCGAGATGACGCCGCGGATGTGCGCCACGGCGGCGGCCTCGGCGCGATCGGCGTCGCGGCTGATGACCGCGTCCACGACGGCGCTCAGGGCGGCCAGGCTCACCCGCGGCCGGCCGGGCCGCAGGGACAACTGGAACTGGTGGCGCACCAGCTGAGCCTGCAGGCGGCCGACGAGCCCGGCCGCCACCGGATGGCGCGCGGCCTCCCGGACCATGCCGTGCAGCTGCTGGATGAGGTCGGAGTACTTCAGGACGTCCCCGGCGTCGACCGCCGCGGTCATGGCGCCCAGGTGTGCGCGCAGCTGCTGCGCCTCCGCAGCCGTGATGCGCTCGGCGGCCTTGCGTGCCAGCAAGCCCTCCAGCGGCATCCGGCACTCGGTGATCGCGATGGCCTCCTCGAGGGAGACGACCCGCACGCGGGCGCCCTTGTTCTGGATCCGCTCGACCAGGCCCTCGGCCGCCAGCGCGTCGATCGTCAGCCGCACGGCGCTGCGGCTGGCCCCGGTCAGGGCGACCAGCTCGGCCTCGACCAGCCGGTACCCCGGCGGCATGTCGCCGCGCGAGATGGCGACACGGATGGCGCGCTCCGCCGCCGCCTGCGCCGCTCTGGTCATGGGCCGGGACGCTAACCCATGCTGACGGGATTGCCAACAATCCTGTCGGCATTTTTGTCAGACCGTTGCGTCCCCTGCACTCGCCGTGCGAATGCGGGTCATCCGGCGCAGGCTCGGGCCACCGACGCCGAGCGAGGAAGGGGGCGCGTCTCTCAGAGCACCGACGATCACCGCACCGACGAGCACCGCAGCCTCGACACCCTGGGCCGCTGATACGACATCTGACGTAGCCGGGCACGCCGATGTGGCCGGACGCAGCCCGACATCCGGCTGTGGGCGGCGCCACCTCCCGGGCCTAGCGTCGACCTCGGACCACGCCCGGCCCGGTCGGCCGTCGTGCCCGCGGCGCGTTCCACCCGGATGACCGGATCCCGCGGGCCGCAGCCGGCCAGCAGGCAACGAGCCGCCTCCCCGAGACGGCGTCCCGCCGAGATGACACAAGGACGGATGTACATGACCGCGAAGAACCTGCAGGAGCTCCTCGACCAGACCGGCGACACCGTCGGCCTGCTGCGCAACTCCCAGCTCGGCACCTACATCTACCCCGTGGTGCCGTCGGAGTTCACCAACTGGCGGCGCGAGCAGAAGGCGTGGCAGGAGACCGCCGTGCTCTTCGACCAGACCCACCACATGTTCAACCTGTTCATGACCGGGCCGGACGCCATCAAGCTCATCTCGGACACCGGCATCAACAGCGTGGCCAACTTCCCGGTCGACATGGCCAAGCAGTTCGTCCCGGTCACCCACGCCGGCAACGTCATCGGTGACGGCATCCTCTTCCGCCTGGCCGAGGAGGAGTACGTCTACGTGGGGCGCGCCCCCGGCGCCAACTGGCTGCAGTTCCAGGGCCAGACCGGTGGCTACGACGTCGAGATCCGCAACGACCCCCGGTCGCCCTCGCGGCCGTACGGCAAGGCCGTCACCCGCGACCTGTGGCGCTTCCAGATCCAGGGCCCTCAGGCCTGGCCGATCATCGAGAAGCTCAACGGCGGAGAACTCGAGCAGCTGAAGTTCTTCCGGATGAGCACCATGAAGATCGCCGGCGAGACCGTGCGCACGTTGCGGCACGGCATGGCCGGCGCGCCGGGCCTGGAGATCTGGGGCCCCTACGAGAGCTACGACCGGATCCGGGAGGCCATCCTCGAGGCGGGCCAGGAGTTCGGGATGGAGCCCGTCGGCTCCCGCGCGTACTCCACCAACACCCTCGAGTCCGGGTGGATCCCCTCGCCGTTGCCCGCCATCTACACCGGCGAGGAACTGCGTCCCTACCGCGAGTGGCTCGGGGCGGACAGCTACGAGGCGACCAACGCCATCGCCGGCAGCTTCGTCTCCGACGACATCGAGGACTACTACACCAACCCGTGGGACCTCGGGTACGGCTCCTTCGTGAAGTTCGACCACGACTTCATCGGCCGTGACGCCCTCGAGGCCATCGACAAGGACGCGCAGCGCCGCAAGGTCACCCTGGAGTGGAACTCCGACGACCTCGCCACGCTGCTCTCCTCCCCCGTCGAGGGTGCCAAGTACCAGTTCTTCGACCTGCCGAACGCCAACTACGGGTCGTCGAACTTCGACAAGGTGATCGACGCCGACGGCACCCTGCTGGGCCTGTCGATGTTCACCGGCATCTCCGCGAACGAGAAGAAGGGTCTGTCGCTGGCCACCATCAGCCCCGACGTCCCGCACGGCGCCGAGGTCAAGGTGGTCTGGGGCGAGCCCGACGGCGGCAGCAAGAAGACCACCGTCGAGCCGCACGAGCAGTTCGAGGTGCGCGCCACCGTCAGCCCGGTTCCCTACGCCAAGATGGCTCGGGAGACCTACCACGCCGGCTGGCGCAGCGCCGCCACGAGCTAGGCCCGGCGATCTCCGGGGTCGGGTGGCCGTCGCACGGCCACCCGACCCCGGATCACCTCCGTCAGGTCAGCCGTTCCAGCTCGGCCCACGTCCCTGCGCGCCTGGGACCCGCCCCCCGATGAAGGGTGCTCCGCCATGCCGTCCGAGAGCCTTGCCGCCGCACTCGCCCGGGCCGCCGGCCCGGTGGAGCTGCTGAGGAACCTCGCCTTCCCACCGAGCACGTTCCCGGTGCAGCCGGAGTTCACGAACTGGCGCTCGGAGCAACGGGCGTGGGTGGACTCCTGCGCGCTGCTCGACCAGTCGCACCACATGCACGATCTGTTCGTCGAGGGCCCGGACGCGCTGCGGCTGTTCAGCGACACCGGGGTCAACAGCTTCGCCGGCTTCGGTCCGGGCAAGGCCAAGCAGTTCGTCGCGGTGGATCCCGAGGGCCACCTGATCGGCGACGCCATCCTCTTCCACCTGGAGGAGAACTCCTTCGACCTGGTCGGCCACCCCATGGTCCTCGACTGGGTCACGTTCCACCTCGAGCGTGGCGACTACGAGGCCACCTCCGAGCGCGATCCCAACTCCCACCTGCGGAAGTCGGGGCCGCCGAAGCTCTACCGCTACGAGCTGCAGGGTCCGACCGCCGCGGCGATCGTGGAGCAGGCGACCGGCGCCCCGGTGCCCGACGTGAAGTTCTTCACCATGGCCGAGTTCACCATCGCCGGCACGCGCGCCCGCGCGCTCCGGCACGGCATGGCGGGCCAGCCGGGCTTCGAGCTGTTCGGCCCGTGGGCGGACGGCGAGGCGGTGCTCGCCGCGCTGCTCGAGGCCGGGAAGGACCACGGACTGGTGCGGGTCGGCGCCAAGGCGTACTCGACGGCCAACCTCGGCTCGGGCTGGGTCCCGGCCCCGATGCCCGCGTTGTTCTCCGCGGACCCGCTCATGCAGGAGTACCGGGACTGGCTCCCGGTCGACCGGGTCGGCTCCATCGGCGGCAGCCTGGACTCCGCGGACATCGCCGACTACTACCTGACCCCCTACGACATCGGCTACGGCAAGACGATCAAGTTCGACCACGACTTCGTCGGCCGCGAGGCCCTCGAGCGCATGGCGCAGACGCCGCCGCCGCGCACCAAGGTCACCCTCGTCTGGAACGCCGACGACGTCACTGCCGCGATCGGCTCGCTCTACCGCCCGGGTCCGGGCGCGAAGTTCATCGACATGCCCAAGGCGCGCTACGCCACCCACCACGAGGACAAGGTCCTCAAGGACGGCGAGCAGGTCGGCATCTCCCTCGACGTCGGCTACCTCGCCAACGAGCGCGAGATGGTCTCCCTGGCCACCATCGACAGCGCGCTGGCCGAACCGGGCACCGAGGTGACCGTCGTCTGGGGCGAGCAGCCCGTCTCGGCCAAGCCCGCCGTCGAGGACCACGTGCAGGTGCAGATCCGGGCGGTCGTCGCCGCGAGTCCCTACGACGCCCGCGAGAACTACCGAGGACGGTGATCGGCCGCGCCGGACCGGCGTGGTTGGCTGAAGCCGACAGCGGGAACTCCGGCCGGGCCGGCCGCTCGGGACAGGAGGACGGGACGGTGGACCTCGATCGGAGGGGCGCCACGAGCGCCTCCCCCGCCACGAGCGCCCTGCGGGCCGAGCTGGTCGAGCACGCGCCGGAGGGGCTGGCGGTCATCGACGCCGAGGCCCGGTTCGTCGACGCCAACCCGGCCGCCGTGGCGCTCTGCGGGCTCCTGCGCGGTCAGCTGACCGGCGCGCCATCCCCCTTCCCGGCGCCCGGCAGCGATCCGGCGGCGACCAGGACCGGCGAGTCGACCGTGGAGTGGCATCCGGCCCCCGGCGAGCGCCGGGAGTTCGCCTACCTGATCGACCAGGTGCCGGGCCGGCAGCTGTGGGTGGTCTCGTTCCGCGACGTGACGGTGAGCCGGCAGCACCAGCGCCGGCTGGCCGCCATCGCCAAGGCCGCCTCCAGCGTCGCCTCCAAGCGGTCCCTGGTCGGCACGCTCGAGACGCTCGCCCGCGAGGTCCTGCGGACGGACTCGCTCGCCGGCGTGCAGGTGCTCACGACGACCCCCGGTGGCGACCGGCTGCACGTGATGGGGGCGGCCGGATTCGGCCGCGCCCCCGACTTCTTCGACAAGCTGATGGAGTGCCGCGCCCTCGGCGCCCGGCTGGTCATGCTGGAGGCCCTCGAGACCCGGCAGCCCCTCGTCGTCGCCGACCGCTACGACGCCATCCAGCGGGATCCCGCCTGGGCGCCGCTGCACGAGCTCATGCGCCATCCCCGCTGGGACTGGTTCGCCAGCGTGCCGCTGCTCGCCCGCGGGGAACCGGTCGGCATCCTGAACGCCTTCTTCGCCCCCGGCCAGACGGTCGGCGACACCCAGCTGGAATTCCTGCTCGCCATGGCCGAGCAGGCGGCGATGGCGGTCGACCACGCGGCGCTGCTCGACCGGGAACGGGACGTCGCCCGCCGGGAGGAGCGCCAGAAGCTGGCCCGCGACCTGCACGACTCGGTCGTGCAGCAGGTCTTCTCGATGATGATGCAGGCGCGCTCGCTGGGCGTGCTCGTCGCCCGCGGGCTGGCACCGGCGCCGGAGAAGGTCGCGCAGGTCGCCGACGACCTGAGCAGCAGCGCCGAGGCCGTCCTGGCCGATCTGCGCGGGATGGTGGTCGAGCTCCGGCCGGCCACCGGCACCGAGCGCGGCCTGGTCTCGGCACTGCACTCCCTGGTCGACACGACCCGGGCCCGGACCGAGCTCGTCGTGGAGCTGGACGTGGACGATCCCGCCCAGGAGCTGTCCCGGCTGGACGCGGACCTGCTCGAGGACGTCTACCGCATCGTCGCGGAGGCGCTGCACAACAGCGTCAAGCACGCGGCGGCCGACCGGGTGTCCATCTCCCTGTCGGTCAGCTCCCACGGCAGCCGGCGACGACTCCTGGCCGAGGTCAGCGACGACGGGCGCGGGATCGGCGAGGGCCCGGAGCGGGGCGCCGGCCCGGCCTCGAGCGGGCTGGGGATGGCCGTGATGCAGGAGCGCGCCGCCCGCTGGGGTGGCGTCGTCCGGGTGCGCGACCTGCCCGCCGGCGGGGCGCGGATGCAGCTCACGCTGCCGCTGCTGACGTCGCTCCCGGCGAACCGGACGGACCGGCCGTGAGCGCCGCGGAACCGATCCGCGTCCTGGTGGTGGACGACCACGCGGTGGTCCGCCGCGGCGTGGTCGCCTACCTCGAGGCCATCGAGGACCTGGAGGTGGCGGGCGAGGCCGGCACGGGGCAGGAGGCCCTCGACTTCCTGGCGCGCGCGGCGGCGCACAAGGAGCTGCCCGACGTCGTCCTCATGGACCTGCAGATGCCGGTCATGGACGGCGTGACGGCGACCGGGGAGATCGTCGCGCGGTTCCCCGGCGTGCGCGTGGTGATCCTGACCAGCTTCGGCGAGACCGAACGGGTCCACGCCGCGCTCGAGCAGGGCGCATCGGGATATCTGCTGAAGGACGCCGGTCCCAGCGAGGTCGACGGGGCGCTGCGCGCAGCGGTCCGGGACGAGGTCTTCCTCGATGCCGCCGTCACCCGGCGGCTCACGCAGGAGATGCGCGCACCCCGCGCCGGGCTCGGCGTCCTGACCGCACGGGAGAAGGAGGTGCTGGTGCTGGTGGCGGAGGGGCAGTCGAACAAGGACATCGCCCGGCAGCTCGACATCAGCGAGCGGACCGCCCGGACGCACGTGAGCCACCTGCTCACGAAGATGGGCCTCACCTCGCGGACGCAGGCGGCGCTGCTGGCGGTCAAGGAGGGGCTGGTCCAGCCCCGCTGACCGCCGCACGCATCATTTGTCGCGCCCCCGGTGCGACGCCGATGACCTGCCGGCCGGGTCAACCGCGCGATCCGCCGGAGGGCCTGCGCTCGTAGCGTGGACCTCCCGGAGGGAGGACCCCATGACTGGCGCGCACGACGTCGAACTCGCTCCCGTCCAGGTCGTCTGCGAGACCGCGGGCAGGGTGGTGCTCGTCCCGGCGGGGACCACGATCCTGCAGGCGGTCCGCGAGGCGGGTCTCGAGGTGACCCCGCCCTGCGTCGACGGCCTCTGCGGCATGTGCGAGACGCGTGTCCTCGAGGGCGAGCCCGACCATCGCGACGTCCTCCTGACCCCCGAGGAGCACGCCTGCGGGGACACGATGCTGATCTGCGTCTCGAGGGCGAGGACGGACCCGCTGGTGCTCGATCTGTGACCGGCACGCAACCGGGTATGCAAGACGGATGTCCTACGTGATCCGCGCGGCATCGGTCGCCGCGGCGGTGACATCGGACGGATTCCCGACGTCGTCGCCGTCCCTAGCGTGGTCACCATGAGCACCTTCGTCCTCGTCCACGGCGCCTGGCACGGAGGGTGGTGCTGGGACCGGGTGGCCGGGCCGTTGCGGGAGGCCGGCCACAGCGTCCACGCGCCGACCCTCACCGGGCTGTCGGAGCGGGCGCACCTGCTCTCACCGCTGGTGGGGCTCGAGACCCACGTGGAGGACGTCGTCCGGGTGATCGACACGCTCGCGCTGACCGACATCGTGCTGGTGGGCCACAGCTACGCGGGCCAGATCGTGACCGCGGTGGCCGACCGCCGGCCGCAGGCGATCGCGCGGCGCGTGTACCTCGACGCCTTCGTCGGCGCCGACGGCGAGGCGGCCCGCGACCTGCTGCCCGAGACCGTGGAGCACCACTGGGCGGAGTCGGCGGCGGAGCAGGGCTTCGGGTGGCTGGTGCCGGTGCGCAAGCTGTCGGTGCTCGGGGTGACCGAGCAGTCCGACGTCGACTGGTTGCTGCCCAAGCTGACGCCGCACCCCTGGAGGACCTACACCGACCCGCTGCGACTGACCGGTGCGGTGGACGGCGTCCCGGCGGCGTTCGTCGAGTGCGTCAGCTGGATGCGCGTGTTCGCCGGCCAGGCCGACCGCGCCCGGGCCCGCGGGTGGCCGGTCCACGAGCTGGAGACCGGTCACGAGGCGATGGTGACCGCGCCCGCCGAACTGGCCCGCGTCCTGCAGGACCTGGCAACGGACACGGAGGTCTGAGATGGAGTTCCTGGTCAGGTCGGAGAACCGGCTGCCCGCGGACACCCCGGCCGAGCGGCGCGAGGAGCTGCGCGCCGGTGAGCGCGCGCGGGCCATGGAGCTGCGGGCCCAGGGTGTGCTGAAGCGGCTGTGGCGGGTGCCCGGCCGCAATGCGACCGTGGGGCTGTACGAGGCCGAGGACCCGGCCGCGCTGCACGACGCCCTCATGTCCCTCCCGATGGCCCCGTGGCTCGACGTCCACGTCGAGGCACTGGCCACCCACCCGCAGGAGCGGACGTGACCGGCGCGGGCGAGCCGCGCGGCCGCCTGGACCTGCCGGGGACGCCCATCTTCGACGGGCAGAGCAGCCGTCGCGGACTCCGGATGAACAAGATGTTCATGAGCTTCCGCGACGAGGCGAACCGCACCCGGTTCGCGGCCGACGAGGCGGCCTACTGCCAGGAGTTCGGCCTGACGCCGGAGCAGCAGCAGGCGGTCCTGGACCGCGACTGGACGGCGATGATCGACCTCGGCGGCAGCATCTTCTACGTCTACAAGCTGGCCATGATGGACGGCCGCTCGATGCAGTACCTCGGCGGCGTCTTCACAGGGATGGGCGAGGACGACTTCCTCGCGGCGATGCGGGCGGGAGGGCGCCGGGATGGCTGAGGTGATCTGGGGGCTGGCCACGTCGCACGTCCCCTCCATCGGTGCGGCGATGGACCGGCAGAAGACCGAGGACCCGAACTGGAAGGACCTGTTCGACGGGTACGCCCCCGCCCGCGCCTGGCTGGCCGAGCACCGCCCCGACGTCGCGATCGTCGTCTACAACGACCACGCCAACGGCATCGACCTCGACTTCGTGCCGACCTTCGGGCTCGGCACCGCCGAGCGCTACCAGGTGGCGGACGAGGGTTACGGACCGCGCCAGGTGCCCGACGTGATCGGCGACCCCGAGCTGTCGCTGCACCTGGTGGAGAGCCTGATCGACGAGGGCTTCGACCTGACCGTCTTCCAGGAGCTCGACGTCGACCACGGCCTGACCGTGCCGCTCTCGGTCTGGACGCCCGATCCCGGGGACGCCTGGCCCTGCCCCGTCGTGCCGATCCTGGTCAACGTCATCCAGTACCCCCAGCCGACGGCCGCCCGGTGCTACGCCCTCGGCCAGGCACTCGGCCGGGCGATCCGCAGCTACCGGGACGACGTGACCATCGGCATTCTCGGCACCGGTGGCATGTCCCACCAGCTGGCCGGCGCGCGGGCGGGCTTCATCAACCCGGAGTTCGACCGGATGTGGATGGAGACCATCCGGACAGACCCGGCGAAGCTCGCGATGCTCAGCCGCGAGGAGCTCATCCGCGAGGCCGGCTCCGAGGGCATCGAGCTGATCATGTGGCTGGTCATGCGCGGCGCCATGAACGAGCAGATCACGCAGGTCCACTCGCACTACTTCGTGCCGGCCTCGAACACCGCGGCCGGCCTCGCCCTGTTCGACAACCGTGTGCACGAGCCGGCCTGAAAGGCATCCACATGAACCGCGCCCTGACCGCCCGCGACTCGACCACCCGCGCCTCCCTCCGGAGCGCCTTCGAGAACCTCGGCTACGAGGTCATCCCGTTCAAGAAGACCGAGGAGCAGGTCCTCGCCAATGTGCCGAAGGACGTGCGGCTGACCGTCACCGCCTCCCCGGCCAAGGGCCAGGACGCCACCGTCGACCTCACGGTGAAGCTCGCCGGCCACGGGTATTCGGTGGCGCCCCACCTCTCGGCACAGCAGGTACGGGACCGGGCGCACCTGGCCGACCTCGTCGCCCGCTGCCGGGAGGCCGGCATCACCGACGTCTTCGTCGTCGGGGGCGACCCGACCGACACACCCACCGAGTTCAAGCACGCGCACGACCTGCTCGTCGCCCTGCACGAGCTCGACCACGGCTTCACCGACATCGGCATCGGCGGCCACCCCGAGGGCCACCCGGCCGTGTCCGACGAGGTGCTGTTCCAGGCGCTCAAGGACAAGGCGGAGCTCGCCACCCACATCAAGACGCAGATCGTGTTCGATCCACGGGTGATCCTGAACTGGTCCCGGGAGCTCAAGCGCCGCGGCATCGACCTCCCCGTGCAGGTCGGGGTGCCGGGGGCCGTCCACCGGCAGAAGCTGCTCCGCGTCTCCGGCAGCCTGGGGATCGGCGCGTCCGCCGGGTTCCTCAAGAAGCAGCAGAACCTCTTCTGGCGCTTCTTCGTGCCCGGCGGCTACAACCCGGCGAAGATCATCAAGGGGCTGGCGCCGCACATCGGCAAGCCGGACAACACCCTCGACGGGTTCCACATCTTCACGTTCAACGACCTGCACTCGACGGAGGCCTGGCGGAAGAAGACGCTCGAGGCGCTCGCGTGACCGCGCGCCTCATCGACGGCACCGCCGTCGCCCGGCGGGTGCGCGAGGACGTGGCGCGCGGTGTGGAGAAGCTGCTCGCGGACGGCGGCACGCCACCCGGCCTGGCCACGGTGCTCATCGGCGACGACCCGGCGTCGGAGGTCTACGTCCGCAACAAGCGCCGTCTCAGCGTCGAAGCCGGGATGCTCGACCAGCACCGGCACCTGCCCGGCGACGTCGACCAGGACACCGCCGCCGCGCTGCTCGCCGAGCTGGCGGCCGACCCTGCGGTCTCCGGGATCCTGCTGCAGCTGCCCACCCCCGGGCAGCTGGACTCCGACGCGCTGATCGCCGGCATCCCGGCCGAGAAGGACGTCGACGGGCTGACCACGCTCAACGCGGGCCGCCTCATGCAGGGACGGCCGGGACTGCGGCCCTGCACGCCGGCCGGTGTCATGACGCTGCTCGACGAGTACGACGTCCCCCTGCAGGGGGTGGAGGCCGTGGTCGTCGGCCGGTCGCCGCTCGTCGGGAAGCCCATGGCCCAACTGCTGCTCGGCCGGCACGCGACGGTGACGACGTGCCACTCCCGCACCCGCGACGTCGCGGAGGTGTGCCGCCGCGCCGACGTCCTCGTGGTGGCCGCCGGCATCCCGGGGCTCATCGGCGCCGACGCGGTCAAGCCGGGTGCGACCGTCATCGACGTCGGCATCCACCGCGGCGAGACCGGTCTGCGCGGGGACGTGCAGTTCGACGAGGTCGCGGAGGTGGCCGGCCTGATCACCCCGGTTCCCGGCGGGGTCGGACCGATGACGATCGCGATGCTGCTGGCCAACACGCTCACCGCCGCCCGGGTACAACAGGGCATCGGGGACTGATGGACGGGCAGCCGTGGGCCCGGTTCGACGACCTCGACGCCGGCGAGGCGCTGCTCTGCCCGCCGCCGTCCCGGATCCTGACCGCGGCACGGCCCGAGGACGTCCCCGGCGTCCTGCAGGAGGTGCACGACGCGACCGAGGCGGGCAGCTGGGCGTTCGGGTACGTGGCGTACGAGGCCGCCGCCGGCCTGGACGCCCACCTGCCCGGCGGCCCCTCCTCCCCCGGCGAGCCACCGCTGGTCTGGTTCGGGCTGTGCGGCGAACCGGCCCGGGTGGAGGTGCTCGCCCCGCCCGCCGAGGCCGTGTCGCCGAGCCCCCCGTGGCGCCCGGACTGGACCGATGGCGAGCACGCACGAGCGGTCGCCGCCGTGCGGGAGCACATCGCGGACGGCGAGACCTACCAGTGCAATCTGACCGACCGGCTGCGGTCCCGCCTGACCGGGGACCCTCTGGACCTCTACGCCCGGCTCGCGCTCGCCCAGCGCGGCGCCTACAACGCCTATCTCGACCTCGGCCCGCACGTCGTCGCCAGCGCGAGCCCGGAGCTGTTCTTCGAGTGGGCCGGGGACGTGGTCCGGACACGGCCGATGAAGGGCACCGCGCGTCGCGGCCGGACCACCGCCGAGGACCGGGAGCAGAGCCGCGTCCTGCGCTCCAGCAGCAAGGAGCAGGCCGAGAACCTGATGATCGTCGACCTGCTCCGCAACGACCTCAGCCGGGTGGCCGAGATCGGCAGCGTGGTGGTCGACGAGCTCTTCGCCCTGGAGCGGTACCCGACCGTCTGGCAGATGACCTCGCAGGTCAACGCCCGGGTCCGGCCGGGGACCGGGCTGCTCGACCTGTTCGGCGCGCTGTTCCCCTGCGGATCGGTCACCGGCGCGCCGAAGCAGCGGACGATGCAGCTGATCGACGAGCTCGAGCCGACGCCGCGCGGCGTCTACTGCGGAGCGGTCGGGCTGGTGGCTCCCCCGACCGCCCCGTTCCGGGCCCGCTTCAACGTCGCCATCCGGACCGTCGTGGTCGACCGCGGCACCGGCGACGCGGTGTACGGGGTCGGGGGCGGCATCACGTGGGGCTCCGAGGCGGTCCCGGAACGCGCGGAGATCCACGCCAAGGCCGCCGTCCTCGACCACGACGTGACCGAGCACCGGCTGCTGGAGACGCTGGGGTTCGTCCCGGCCGAGGGGCTGCGCAATCTCGACGGCCATCTCGCCCGGATGGCCGACTCAGCCGACTGGACCGGATTCCGGTTCGACCGCGCCGCCGTCCTGGACGCCGTGACCCGGGCCGTCTCCGGCCGGTCCACCCCTGCGCGGGTCCGGATCCTGGGCTCCCGGGACGGCGACGTCGACGTCGAGCTGAGCGCCATGCCCCCCGCCGGCACCGGGCCGGTGGCTCTGGCGCTGGACGACGATCCGGTGGACGCCACCGACCCGTGGCTCCAGCACAAGACGACCCGGCGCGACGTCTACCTGACGCGGGCCCTCCGGCATCCGGACGCCGACGACGTCGTCCTGGTCAACGAGCGCGGCGAGCTGACCGAGACCACGACGGCGAACCTCGTCCTGCGCATCGGGGGCCGGTGGTGGACCCCGCCCACGACGTCGGGCTGCCTGCCGGGCGTGGAGCGCGGCCGGCTGCTGGCCGCCGGCCGCCTGCACGAGCGCGTCCTGACCGTTCCGGACCTGGACGCCGCGGAGCGGCTGGCGGTGCTCAACTCGCTGCGCGGCTGGCGGGCGGCCCGGCTGGTCGCCGACCGCGCGCCTGCCGGGAAGCGGGGCACGGTGACCGTCGGGCGTGCCTCCGGAGGGAACTCGTGAGCGGGACCGAGCAGGACCTCGACGACCAGTCGCTCGGCGACTTCCTGGGGCAGCTGGCCGCCCGCATGGCCGCCCCGGGGGCCGGCGCCACGGCCGCCGTGGAGGCCGCGCTGTCCGCCTCGCTCGTGGCGATGGTCGGACGCTTCACCACCGACGAGGAGCACGCCCGGCTGGTGGGCGAGATCGTGGCGGCAGCCGATGCGCAGCGGGACGCGTGCCTCGCGGCCGCCGCCGACGACGAGGCCGCGTTCTCGGCGGTCGCCGAGGCGATGAAGCTGCCCCAGGACACCGCGGAGGAGAAGGCGGCCCGCCGACGTCGGCTCTCCGCGGCCTCGCTCCACGCCACCGAGCCCCCGCTGGCCGTCCTCCGGTCGGCCGCCGAGCTCGTGACGCTCGCGGCACGCGTCCTGCCTGTCGCCAACCCCAACCTGGTCAGTGACGTCGCGGCGGCCACCGCCGCCGCCCGCGCCGCCGCCACGACGGCGCGGCTGTCGGTCGAGGCGAACCTCCCCGGCATCGACGACCAGGCCGCCCGCGACGACCTCGCCACCGCCGTCGGGGTGGTCGAGGACCTGGCGCGACGGGCGGACGACGTCGAGGCCGCGGTCCGCGAGCGGATGCGCCGGTGACCGCCGCCGTCCCGTCGATCGCGCGGCCCGGCCGCTGCGTCGTCATGGGGATCCTCAACGTCACGCCGGACTCGTTCTCCGACGGTGGCCGCTACGACTCGCTCGACGCCGCGGTCGCGCACGGGCTGGAGCTGGCGGCAGCCGGCGCGGACTACGTCGACGTCGGCGGCGAATCGACCCGGCCCGGCGCCGGGCGCGTGGCTCCCGAGGAGGAGCGCCGGCGGGTCCTGCCCGTGGTCACCGCACTGGCCGGGCAGGGGGTCGCGGTCAGCATCGACACCACCCGGGCGTCGGTGGCCACCGCCGCCCTCGACGCGGGAGCGGTGCTGGTCAACGACGTCAGCGGCGGACTCGCCGACCCCGGCATGGCCCCGGCCGTCGCCGACGCCGGTGTCCCCTGGGTGCTCATGCACCGGCGGGGCGACAGCCGCGACATGTACGCCCGGGCTACCTACGACGACGTGGTGTCCGACGTGCGCCGCGAGCTGTGCCGACGCGTGGACGCCGCGCTGTCGGCCGGGGTCGCCGCGGAGCGGATCGTCGTGGACCCGGGTCTGGGTTTCGCCAAGCAGCCCGAGCACGACCTCACACTCCTGGCGGCCCTGGACCGGATCGCCGAGCTGGGCTTCCCCGTCCTGGTCGGCGCCTCCCGCAAGCGCTTCCTCGGCGCGCTGCTCGCCTCGCCGGACGGCCTCCCCCGGCCACCGGCCGGACGGGACCACGCCACCGTCGCGACCACGGTGCTCGCCGCAGCCGCGGGCGCATGGGGCGTGCGTGTCCACGACGTGGCGGGCAGCGTGGACGCCGTGCGGGTGGTCGCCGCCACCGCCGGAGCACCGGCACCTCGGACTCTGGCGCTGACGGCGCCAGCAAGGGAAGAACTCGGACACACAGAGAGGTGGCGATCCGCATGACGGACACGATCAGCACGACGGCCCCGGTGACGACGGGGCTCTACATCGGCGGGCAGGAGCGGTCCACGCAGGACGTGCTCGAGGTCGTCGACCCGGCCCGGCCGGGCGTCGTCGTCGGCACCGCGGCGGCGGCGTCGAAGGACGACGTGGCGGACGCGGTCGCGGCGGCGAAGGCGGCCTTCCCGGCGTGGTCGGCACTCTCGGCCGCCGAGCGGGCGGCTCAGATGGCCGCCGCCATCGAGGGGATCGCGGACGAGCGCGACGAGGACGCGCGGGTGCTCTCGCTGGAGAACGGCAAGATCCGCATGGAGGCCTGGATCGACGCGCTGGTCTTCGAGATCCGGTGGCAGCTCGCCCTGTCCCTCGCCGACGAGGTGGAGCAGAGCAAGGTGCTGCCGCCCGCCCCCGGCATCCCGGTCGAGACGACGGTGGCCTACCAGCCGATCGGCGTGGTGACCGTGATCGTGCCGTTCAACTGGCCGATCGCGATCCTCGCCGCCGCGCTCCCCCACGCCCTGCTGGCCGGCAACACCGCGATCGTCAAGCCGCCGCCCTCGACGCCGCTGGCGACCACCCGGCTGGTGCAGCGGGTGGCGGAGAAGCTGCCGCCGGGCGTGCTCAACGTGGTGACCGGCCGGGATCCCGAGATGGCCGGCCTGATCGACAACCCCGACGTCGCCAAGGTCTGCTTCACCGGCAGCGTCAACGGCGGCAAGCGGATCATGGAGATGGCCGCGCGCAGCCTCACCCGGGTCACCCTGGAGCTGGGCGGCAACGACCCCGCCATCATCCGCGAGGACGCCGTCCTCGACGACGACCACCTCGACCGGCTGTTCGGCGCGATCTACGACACCACCGGCCAGATCTGCATGAACGCCAAGCGCCTGTACGTGCACCGGTCGCGCATGGACGAGCTGGTGGCCGGGCTGTCGGCACGGCTGGAGAAGGTCGTCCTCGGCCACGGTCTGGCCGAGGGGACGACGATGGGGCCCCTGCACCAGCCCGCGCAGAAGGCGTTCGTGTCGGAGATCGTCGAGGAGGCGAAGTCCTCCGGCGCGACGGTCCTGGAGTTCGGCGAGCTGCCCGGCGGGGAGTTCGCCGAGGGCAACTTCCTGCGCCCGGCCATCGTGGTCGACCCCGACCCGTCGCTGCGGGTCGTCACCCAGGAGCAGTTCGGCCCGGTGATCCCGGTGATCCCGTTCGACGACGACGCCGACGCGGTGCGGCTGGCGAACGACACCTGGGCCGGGCTGTGCGCGTCGGTTTGGACCGCCGACCCCGACACGGCGACCCGGCTGGGCAACCAGCTGGAGTGCGGCTACGTCTGGGTCAACGACCACGGCGCCGCCCGGCTGGACCTGCGTGCTCCCTTCGGTGGCATGAAGCACTCGGGGATGGGTCGCGAGCAGGGCATCGAGGGAGTGCGGGCCTTCCAGGACACCCGCTCGATCGCGCATCCCCGCCCGGCCGAGGCAGCCGGGCACTGAGTCGTGCCCTCGCGCAGCGCCTCCGTCGACGGCTTCTCCCTCGCCTACGACCGGACCGGCAGCGGGCCACCCGTGGTGCTCCTCCACGGGTGGCCCGGCGGCCGCTCGGACTTCCGGCTGGTGGCGCCGTTGCTGGCCGACGCCGCGGACGTCGTCGTCCCGGACCTCCGGGGGTTCGGGGAGTCCGACACGCACCCGGTCGCGCCCGACGAGGGGTACACCGGCGATGCCCAGGCGCGCAGCGTGACCGGCCTGCTGGACGAACTGGGACTCGACCGGGTCGTGCTGGCGGGATACGACATCGGCGCCCGCATCGCCCAGGTCGTCGCCGCCCGGTCGCCGGAGCGGGTGCGGGCGCTGGTGCTCACGCCGCCCCTGCCCGGCGCCGGGCAGCGGCTGCTGGACCCGGCCGTCGTGACCGAGTTCTGGTACCAGAATTTCCACCGCACGGGCCTGCCCGAGCGGCTGCTGGACGGCGACCGGGACGCCGTCCGGACCTACCTGGAGCACTTCTGGACCCACTGGTCCGGCCCGTCCTTCACGCCGGCGGCCGCGGACCTCGACCGGCTCGCCGACGGCTACGCGCGGCGGGGGGCCTTCACCGCGTCGATCGGCTGGTACCGGCAGGGCCCGGGCATCCTCGCCCGCGGCCTGGCCGAGGGGGCACCGGACCCCGCGGACCGGCTCGCCGTCCCGACGCGCGTCCTCTGGCCGGCACACGACCCGCTGTTCCCGGCGGCGTGGGCGGACCGGCTCGACGAGTTCTTCAGCGACGTCACGGTGACGCCGCTGCCGGACTCCGGTCACTTCGTCCCGATCGAGGCACCGGACGCCTTCGCCGCGGCGATCCGGGGGGCTCTCGGCGAGGGCTGAGCTCACGCCGGGACGAAGTCCTCCCAGCCACCGGACGGCGTGACCACGGCGGTCACCGGCCGGTCGTGGACCTCGCGCGGGAGCCGGTCGACCCGCTCGTCGTCGAACACGATGGTGACGAGGACGGCGTCCGGGCGGGCGTGGACGAGCGCGCGGTCGTAGTACCCGCCACCGCGGCCCAGCCGGATGCCGAAACGGTCGACGGCCAGCGCCGGGACGACGACGGCGTCCGCGGCCGCGAGGGCGGTGGGGCCCAGCCGCGGCCCGACCGGGTGGGACAGCCCGAACCGGCCGACCTCCAGCTCGCCCGAGTCCTCCGCCCAGTCCAGGATCCGCCCCCGCGACGGGATGACGGGGAGCAGGACCCGGGCGCCGAGCTGCGCGAACGCGGCCGGCAGCCGGCCGGATCCCGGTTCGGCGGGGTCCGGGACGAAGGCGGCCAGCGTGCCGACCCCCGTCAGCTTCTCGAGCAGGGCGGCGACGATCGCGTCGGCGGCGGCCGCGCGCTCGGCCGGCGTGCGGGCGAATCGGCGGACGAGGA
This sequence comes from Blastococcus sp. OS1-29, assembly GCF_057628075.1. Lineage (NCBI taxonomy): Bacteria > Bacillati > Actinomycetota > Actinomycetes > Geodermatophilales > Geodermatophilaceae > Blastococcus > Blastococcus sp. OS1-29. Next base: position 63,160 of record NZ_JBXXJK010000002.1, on the reverse strand, counting down.
GGTCGGCGCGCAGCTCGTCCTTGGCCACCGCGGGCTGGTCGACGGGTTCCATCACCCCGGCAGCCTAGGAGAAGAGCACCGACGACCGCCGGCGTTCCGCGGCCCGACCAGGCATGGTTACCTGACGTCGTCCTGCTCGATCCCTGGCCGCCCGGAGGCTGACCCCCGCGATGTCGGAGACGGAGAGCGGCCAGTCGCTGGCGTCCTGGCTCGTGGGCCTGCGCGCCTGGGACGCCGAGCGGGCGGTCGCGTCCACCCCGGCCACGGTGCCCTACGGCGACCACCCGGATCAGGTCGCGGATCTCTGGCTGCCGCCCGAGGACGCGCTGCCGCTCACCGGTGTCCCGCCGCTGGTGGTCAGCATCCACGGCGGCTACTTCATGGCGCCCTACCGGCGTGACCTGCACGTGCCGATCGTGCATGAGCTGGTGCGGCGCGGCTTCGCCGTCTGGAACGTGGAGTACCGGCGCAGCGGCACCGGCGGCGGGCTGCGCGAGACGACGGCCGACGTGTGGGCCGCGGTCGACGCGCTGCCGCCCACCGCGGGGCAGGTCGCCGTCTTCGGGCACTCGGCCGGCGGCTACCTGGCCGAGACGCTGGCCACCCACCCACGGGTCGACCTCGTCGTCCCGCTGGCCGGGGTCATGGATCTCGCCGGCGTGGTCCGGGCCGGCTGGGACGGCGGCGCCGTCACCGAGTGGCTCGGGGCCGGGCCGGACGAGGACCCCGGCACCTATGCGGCCGCAGGCCTCATGCACCGGTTGCCGACCGGCACCGCGCGGGTGCTGATCCACGGCACGGCCGACAGCACGGTCGGCGTCGAGCAGTCCCGCGCCTTCGCCGCGGCCGCGGCCGACGCCGGCGACCCCACCGACCTGATCGAGCTCGAGGGCGAGGGGCACTACGCCTTCCTGGACCCCCGCCAGCCCGCGTTCGAGACGCTGTGCAGCGTGCTCGAGCGCTGGCGCCGGCAGGGCTAGAGACCCCGGTCCGGCGCGCTCATGTCCCCCGTCGCGGGCGTGCCCTCGGCGAGCCCGTAGCGCAGGAGGACCGAGCCCTTCGGCCCGGCGAACGGCTGTTCCAGCAGGGTGAGGTTGGTGGGCACCGTGCCACCCTCGAACACCTTCTTGCCGACGCCGAGGGTGATCGGGTGCACCCAGAGGTCGAGCCGGTCGAAGAGCTTCTCGCGCAGCAGGGTCTGCACGAAGTCGAGGCTGCCGACGACCTTGACGTGCTCGTGCCGGTCCCGGATCTCCCGCACGGCCGCGGGCAGATCCGGGCCGAGCCGTGAGGACCCGGCCCAGGGGAGGTCGGGAGTCCCGCGCGACGCCACGTACTTCGGGATGCTGTTGAACAGGGTGGCGATCGCGTTGTCCTCGCCGCCCTCGGCGTGCGGCCAGTACGAGGCGAAGATGTCGTAGGTCTTCCGGCCGAGCAGGAGTGCGTCCGTCTGCTCGTACGCGGCCATGATCTGTTCCCCGGCGACGTCGTCCATCAGCGGCGCCTGCCAGCCGCCGAACGGGAAGCCGCCGTCCGGATCCTCCTCGGGGCCGCCGGGCGCCTGCCCGACGAGGTCGAGGGTCGCGAAGAGCTCGATCTCGATGAGTCCCATGCCGGACAGACCTGCGAGCGGCCAGGAACTCATCGCTGTGCGCCGCGCAGCTCAGGACATGGAGTCGCGGAGCTCAGGACATGGAGTCGCGGAGCTCCTCCAGGATCGGCGCCGCCACCTTGAACGCGTGGTTGGCCGCGGGCACGCCGGCGTAGATCGCCGCGTGCTGGATGACCTCGGCGATCTCCTCGTCGGTGAGGCCGTTGTTCTTCGCCGCCCGCACGTGCAGGGCGAACTCCTCCCAGTGCCGCAGCGCGATCGTGATCGACAGCGTCATCAGGCTGCGGTCGCGTCGGGCGAGGCCCGGCCGCTGCCAGAGGTCACCCCACGCGGTGCGGGTGATGAAGTCCTGGAAGTCGGCGGTGAACGGGGTCGTGTGGGCGACGGCGCGGTCGACGTGCGCGTCGCCGAGCACCTCGCGCCGGGTGCGCATGCCTGCCTCGCGGCGCTCGTCGTCGGTCCGTGGCTCGGTCATCGGGTGCCCCCTGCGGTGTCGAAGTGGCTCAGCAGCGCGCCGGTGACCTGCCCGGGCTGCTCGAGGTTCGCCAGGTGGGCGCCCGGGCTCACGGTGAGCAGCTCCGCACCGGGGATCGCGTCGGCGATCAGCTGCTGGTGCGCCGGCGGCAGTGCCAGGTCCTCGCGGCCGGCGACGACGAGCGTCGGCACCGAGATGCGGGCGAGGTCCGCGACGAGGTCGACGCTCGCGACCACCTCGCAGCAGGACGCGTATCCCTCGTCGTCGGCCCCGGCGATCATCGCCTCCAGGCGCGCCACCAGCTCGGGGTGCTGCGCCGCGTACTCCGGCGTCAGCCACCGGGCGGCCACGGCCGGAGCGAGCGGCGCGGTGCCACCGGCCCGGACGGTTGCTGCCCGGTCGAGGAAGGGCTGCGGGTCGGGCCTCGCCGACGTGCACAGGAGCGCCAGCCGGTCGAGGCGCTGCGGCTCGCGCACCGCCAGCCGCAGGGCGGTCATCCCGCCCAGCGACAGCCCGGCGACGTGCGCCCGCGGCGCTCCGACCTCGTCGAGCAGCGCCATCAGGTCGTCGACGAGGTCGTCCTGCGTGTACGGGCCGCCCGGCGCAGGGGATTCGCCGTGCCCGCGGGTGTCGTACGTGACCACCCGGAACCGCTCGGCCAGCTCCGGTACCTGGGGGTCCCACATGGCGCGGGTGGCGCCCAGGGAGTGGGACAGGACGACGACGGGTGCGTCGGCCGGTCCGGCGACGGTGTAGCTGACTGCAACGGCGGTCATCCGGTTCCCTCGGTCAGCCGGGCGTGGTCGGCGAGGACGGCGTCCACCTGCGCGCCCGCCTCCCCGGTGTCGGAGGCGCCCGGAAGCAGGGCCGCGACGTCGACGTCGGCACGCTCGGCGACGACGTCGGCCAGCGGCCGGCCGGTCGCGGCGGCCGACCGGACGGCGTCGGCGGCGGCGTCGTGGGCGGCGCCCCGACCGAGCGACGGCGTCAGGGCCTCGGCCAGCGCGCCCGCCAGTTCCGGGTCCCGGGCCGCGGCGACCGCGGCGGCCATCCGTGCGGTGTCCGGCCGGAGCCCGTCGAGGCTCTCGGCCAGCCAGGCGGCGGCCGAGCCCACGGTGGTCAGCAGCGTCGTCAGCGTGGGCCACTCGCTGTGCCACGCGCCCGCGGCCCGCTCGTGCTCCTGCTCCATGGCGCCGAAGAGCGTGCCCACCAGCCCGGGCGCGCGCCGGGCACAGGCCCGCGCGGAGATCGCGGCGACCGGGTTGTGCTTGTGCGGCATCGCCGACGAGCCGCCGCGGGCGCCTCCCTCGCTGACCTCGGCGACCTCCGTCTGCGCCATCAGCACGATGTCGACGGCGACCGTCGCCACCACCCCCGCCGCAGCACCGAGCGCGCCGGCCAGGTCGGCGATCGGCAGCCGGACGGTGTGCCAGGGCGCCGGGGTGTCGGCGAGGCCGAGCTCCGCCGCGAACGCCGTCCGGACGACGACGCCGGAACCGCCGCCGGCGGCCAGCGTCCCCACCGCCCCGCCGTACTGCACCGGCAGCGAGGCCACCACCTCGGCCAGCCGCAGGCGGGCGCCGTCGAGGCCGGCGAGCCAGCCGGCGGCCTTCAGCCCGAACGTCGTCGGCAGGCCCTGTTGCATCAGGGTGCGGCCCATGACCACGTCGTCCCGGTGCGTCTGCGCCAGGCGAGCCGCCGCCGCGGCGGCTGCGGTGAGGTCGCCGTCGATGGCCGAGATCGCGTTCCGGGCGAGCAGCACGAGCGCGGTGTCCACGATGTCCTGGCTGGTCGCGCCCACGTGCACGGCGACGGCGTCCCGCTCCCCCACCGCGTCCTGCAGCGCGCGCACCAGCGGCGGCACCGGGTTGCCGGCGTCCGCGGCCTTCGCCACCACGGTCGCGAGATCCAGCCGGCCGGGATCGGCGCAGACTGCGGTCACCGCATCGGCGGCCGTCCGTGGCACCAGGCCGGCCGTCGCGGCGGCGCGGGCCAGCGCCGCCTCGGCGGCCAGCAGGGCGCGGAACCAGGCGTCGTCCGAGACGGCGACGGCTGCACCGCCGCGCGCGAACGTGCCGTCGAAGAGCCCCGTCATCCGTGCAGCGCCGTCGTCACGGAGCACTTCATACCGCGAAGAACACCGTCTCGCGGTCACCCTGCAGGTAGAGGTCCAACCGGTAGCCGTCGTCGGTCTTCTCCGCGACCAGGGTGGCGCGCTGCTCGGGCGACAGCCCGCGCAGGACGACGTCCTCGGCGTTCGCCTCCGCCTCGTCGGCGAAGTAGATCCGCGTGACGACGCGGTCGAGGATCCCGCGCGCGAACAGCGACACGTCGATGTGCGGCGCCTGCAGCCCACCCTCGCCGTCGGGCACGCGGCCGGGCTTGAGGGTGAAGATGCCGAACTCACCGGGCGGGTCGACCGTCTGCGCGCGGGCGTAGCCGCGGAACCCCGGGTAGGTCGAGGCGCCGCGCGGGTCCTCCGGCGACGGGAAGCCGCCGTCGGGGTCGGCCTGCCACGTCTCGACCATCGCATCCGGGACGACCTCGCCGGCGCCGTCGAACACGCGGCCGCGGATCCAGATCCCGCCGTCGGTGCCCTCCTTCGCGGCCCAGATGCCGTCGGGCCAGGTGAGCCCGATCGCCAGGTAGGGGCCGACGGTGGCGCTCGGCGTGGGACCGAGCCGGAACGGGTCGGTCAGGAAGCCGCTCCCCCGCTGCCCGGAACGGGGCTGGTACGGCTCCGTGACGTCCGGGACGTCCAGCGGGTTCACGGTCATGCGACACCTCCAGCGCGATTCCGCGCCTCGTTCCGCTCCTCGGTCGCTAGCGCTCCCTGCGATGCTCGCTCGGCTGTCATCACGCCACGTCTCCGTCGTCCTCGGTCTCGAACGGCGTCTGGTCGGTCCCGCGCAGCACGATGTCCCACTCGAACGCCAGGGCCCAGTTGTCCTGGGTGCGCTCGAGGGAGTACCGGCTGATCGTCCGGGGCCGCGCCGCCGCGGGGATTGCGTTGTAGATCGGGTCCTGGCCGAAGAGCGGGTCGTCCGGGAAGTACATCTGCGTGACCAGCCGCTGGGTGAATGCACGGCCGAAGAGGCTGAAGTGGATGTGCGCCGGCCGCCAGGCGTTGTGGTGGTTGCCCCACGGGTAGGCGCCGGGCTTGATCGTCAGGAACTCGTAGCGGCCCAGGCTGTCGGTGACCACCCGGCCGAGCCCGTCGAAGTGCGGGTCCAGCGGTCCGGGGAAGGAGTCGACCGCGTGGCGGTAACGGCCGGCCGAGTTCGCCTGCCACACCTCGACCAGGGCGTTGGGCACCGGACGGCCGTCGCTGTCGAGCAGGCGGCCGAACACGAGGATCCGCTGACCCAGTGCCTCACCGCCGTTGCGCAGCGTCAGGTCGGCGTCCTGGGGCAGCACCCTGTCCTCGCCGAGCACCGGACCGGTGACCTCGGTGAGCCGCTGCGGCAGGTCGACCGGCGTGCGCAGCGGCGCCCGCAGCGCAGTGCTCCGGTAGTTGGGGAAGCCGACGGGTGTGCGCATCTCGGCCGCTTCGCGGTAGTACTGCGGAAGGTGCAGGCCGCTCGCCGTGGTCGTCCCGGTCATGCCGGGACAGTACGTGCGGCGGGCTATCGTGCCCAAGGGGGACCTTCCACCCAGTGAAAGAGGAGCGTCGATGGCCGGCCGCAGCACGACACCCGGCCGATCGGTGACCTCGCGAGCACTCGCGATCCTCGACGCCTTCGACGCCACCAGCCCGCGACTGTCCCTCTCCGAGATCGCCGACCGATCCGGCACCCCGCTGACGACGGCCCACCGCCTGCTCGCCGAGCTGACCGGGTGGGGAGCCCTGGCGCGACGCGCGGACGGCCGCTACGAGATCGGGGCCAAGCTCTGGGACCTCGGCCTGCTCGCCCCGGTCCAGCTCGAGCTGCGCCAGGTCGCGGCGCCGTTCCTGATGGACGTGCACACGACCATCCGCGACACCGTCCACCTCGCCGTCCGGGACGGGCTCAGCGCGCTCTACGTCGAGCGGGTCTCCGGCCGCGAGTCGGTACCGGTCGTCAGCTCCGTGGGCAGCCGGCTGCCGCTGCACGCCACCGGCGTCGGCAAGGTGCTGCTCGCGGCGGCCCCTCCGGAGGTGGAGCAGGAGGTGCTGCGCTCGCTCAGCCGGGTCACCCGACACACCGTGGTCGACCCCGGCCGGTTGCGCCGCGAGCTGACCGAGGTGCGGCGACGGCACTACGCCCGGACGTCGGAGGAGATGTCCCCGGGCGCCGCCTCCCTGGCCGTGCCCGTGCAGGTCGACCGGCCGCGCGGGCCGATCGTCGTCGCCGCGCTCGGCATCGTCGTCCCCCCACAGCGTCGCGACGTCGCCCGCCTCGTCCCCGTGCTCGAGGTCGCCGCCCGCGGCATCGGGCGGGAGCTGGCGCGCACGCGGGACTTCCACTGACCGGAAGATCCCGGTTCCCACCGGCGCGGACGCTGGTCACACTCGGTCCGTGCGCACCCAGGTAGGCATCATCGGCGCGGGCCCCGCCGGCCTGCTCCTGTCCCGGCTCCTCTTCCTCCAGGGCGTCGACAACGTCGTCCTGGAGAACCGGTCACGCGACTACGTCGAGGCCCGCATCCGCGCCGGCATCCTCGAGCAGCACACCGTCGACACCCTGACGGCGGCGGGCGTGGGCGACCGGCTGCAGCGCGAGGGCCTGGAGCACCGCGGCATCTACCTGCAATACCCCGGGACGCGGCACAAGCTGGACTTCCCGGAGCTCTGCGGGCGCACGGTCTGGGTCTACGGACAGACCGAGGTCACGAAGGACCTCATCAAGGCCCAGCTGGACGGCGGTCCGCCGCTGCTGTTCGAGGTGTCCGACGTGGCACCTGCAGACGTCGACACGGACCACCCGAAGATCCGGTTCACCGACGCCGACGGCAACGCCCAGGTGCTCGAGTGCGACGTGATCGCCGGCACCGACGGCTTCCACGGGGTCTCCCGCCCGGTCGTCCAGCAGCGCTCCGGCGGCCGGGTCTGGGAGCGCACCTACCCCTACGCCTGGCTCGGCATCCTCGCCGACGCCGCCCCGGCGACCGACGAGCTCATCTACTCCTGGCACCCCGAGGGCTTCGCGCTCTACTCCATGCGCTCGCCCAGGGTCTCGCGGCTGTACCTGCAGGTCGATCCGTCCGAGAAGATCGAGGACTGGTCCGACGACCGCATCTGGGACAACCTCGCGACCCGGTTCACCCTCGACGGGTGGGAGATCAACACCGGCCCGATCACCGAGAAGTCGGTGCTCCCGATGCGCTCCTTCGTCAGCGCGCCGATGCGCCGCGGCCGGCTCTTCCTCGCCGGCGACGCCGCGCACATCGTGCCGCCGACCGGCGCCAAGGGACTCAACCTCGCCGCCGCCGACGTCACGCTGCTCGCCTCGGCCCTGGTCCGGCTGCTGCAGGAGAAGCAGAGCGACCTCGTCGACAGCTACTCGGACCGCGCGCTGGCCCGTGTGTGGCGGTGCACCCACTTCTCGTGGTTCATGACCTCGATGCTGCACCGCTCCGGCGACGACTTCGACGCCGAACTCCAGCTCTCGCAGTTGCGCCGGGTGGTCGCCTCGGAGGCCGCCGCCCGTGAGCTGGCGGAGAACTACACCGGGCTGCCGCTCGACCTCTGACGACGCCGTCATCGACACTCTGTGCCATGGCACACGGCGCCCGACGGCACACGGTCCTCGCCGCGACCGACGCGACGGGGTTCGCGTCGCTGGGGCACACCGCCACCCCCCGCGCGGAGCGCTACGCGATCGGGCGGGGGCTCCGTGAGCGGGTGCCGCGCTCGGCGCTGGCCGGGTGGGACCCGGACGACCGGCGGGCCGATCCCGTGCAGCAGGTCATCGCGAGCAACGAGGGCCGGGTGGCCCGGCTGGTCCCGGTGCGGATCGGGCGGATGGCCGCCAGTCCGTTCGCGTTCCTCCGCGGTGCGGCGGGCGTGATGGCGGAGGACTTCTCCGGGCTGCCGGCCACGGGCATCACACCGGTGATCTGCGGGGACGCCCATCTGAGCAACTTCGGCTTCTACGCCTCGCCCGAGCGCGACCTCGTCTTCGACCTCAACGACTTCGACGAGGCCCATCCCGGCGCCTGGGAGTGGGACCTGCGCCGGCTGATCGCCAGCGTGCACGTCGCCGGACGGCAGAACGGCGCCTCCGAGGAGGAGTGCGGGGCCGCCGTCACCCGCTGCGTCCGCTCCTACCGGGAGCACCTGTCCCACCTCGCGGGGCAGCCGCTGCTCGAGCGCGCCTACGAACGGCTGAACGTCGACCGGCTGCACCGCACTGCCGCGGGGGCCGGCCGGCGGGCGCTCGAGAACGCCGCGGTCCGGGCCCGGAAGCGCACCAGCGACCGCGCCCTCCCCCGCTTCACCGAGCAGCGCGACGGCGGGCTGCGGCTGGTGGAGGAACCGCCGCTGATCACCCGGCCGGACCCGGCGCAGTACGAGCGCATCGTCGCCGCCCTCGACGAGTACCTACAGACGCTGCGGACGCAGTGGGCCGTCATCGTCGGCGGCTACCGGCTGGTCGACATCGCGCACAAGGTGGTGGGGGTGGGCTCGGTCGGGCTGCGTGCCTACATCGCACTGTGCGAGGGCTCCGGTTCGGACGACCTGCTGTTCCTGCAGCTGAAACAGGCGCGGCGGTCCGTCGTCGCGCCGTATGTGCACGGCGACTCGGCCTGGCACGACCACCAGGGGCAGCGCGTCGTGGAGTACCAGCAGGCGCTGCAGACGGTCAGCGATCCACTGCTCGGCTGGACGACCGTCGGCGAGCGGCAGTACTACGTGCGCCAGTTCCGCGACATGAAGGGCGCCGTCATCGTCGACGGCATCGACGCCGCGGCGCTGGCCGACTACGCCGGCGTCTGCGGGCTGCTGCTCGCGAAGGGGCATGCGCGCACCAGCGGCGCGTCGATGATCACCGGCTACCTCGGCCGGGGCGACAAGGCCGACGTCGCCCTCGCCACCTTCGCGCGGCGCTACGCCGACCAGACCGAACGCGACCACGCCGCCCTCCTCGCGGCGGTCGACCGGGGGTTGCTGCCCTGCGAGAGCGGCGTCTGACCCGGGGTCGGGAGGGACCGGGCGAGGCTCCGGTTACCGGCGGGTAGCAGATGTGGGATCGTCGGGGTGACCCGACGCGACGGCGGCACCACCAGGACGTGTCCGCCGTCAGGAAATGAGGACCGATGCGGTTGCAGCTGTCCCCGGAGCTCGAGGCCTTCCGGGAGGAGATGCGCACCTTCTTCACCACGCAGGTGCCGCAGGAGATCCGCGACACCGTCGCGGCCCACCGGCACGTCTCCAAGGAGCAGTACATCGAGACCCAGCGGGTGCTGAACGCCGCCGGTCTCGCGGTGCCGCACTGGCCGGTGGAGTGGGGCGGGAAGGACTGGACGCCGCTGCAGCGCCACATCTGGCGCGAGGAGATGCAGCTGGCCAACGTGCCGGAGCCCCTGGCGTTCAACGCGAGCATGATCGGCCCGGTCATCGCCGCCTTCGGCAACCAGGAGCAGAAGGAACGCTTCCTGGCCAAGACGGCGAACCTCGACATCTGGTGGTGCCAGGGCTTCTCCGAGCCCGACGCCGGCTCCGACCTCGCCTCCCTGCGCACCACCGCCGTCCGCGACGGCGACGACTGGGTGGTCAACGGCCAGAAGACGTGGACGACGCTCGGCCAGCACGCCGACTGGATCTTCTGCCTCGTCCGCACGGACCCGACCGCCGAGAAGAAGCAGCGCGGCATCTCGCTGCTGGTCTTCCCGATGGACTCCCCCGGCGTCACCCTGCGGCCGATCGAGCTGATCGACGGCGGCTTCGAGGTCAACGAGGTGTTCTTCGAGGACGTCCGGGTGCCCCCCGAGAACCTGATCGGCGAGGAGAACCAGGGCTGGACGATGGCGAAGTTCCTGCTCGGCAACGAGCGGGTCGGCATCGCGCGGGTCGGCGCCACCAAGCGGATGCTGGCCCAGGCCAAGGAGCACGCCCGCTCGATCACCGTCGACGGCCGGACGCTGGCCGACGACCCGATCATGGCCAACCGCATCGCGGCGATCGAGAACGAGCTGCTGGCCCTGGAACTCACCGCCCTGCGGGTCGTCGCCGACTCCGCGGGCGGCAAGCAGAACCCCGCCTCGTCGGTGCTCAAGCTGCGCGGCTCCGAGCTGCAGCAGGCGGCCACCGAGCTGATGGTCGACCTCGCGGGCCCGCTGTCGCTGGCCTCGTTCGCCGAGGAGGGCTCCGAGGTGCCGGACTGGGCGCGGGTGGCCACGCCGCACTACCTGAACTACCGCAAGGTCTCCATCTACGGAGGCTCCAACGAGGTGCAGCGCACCATCATCGCCGGCTCGATCCTGGGGTTGTGAGACAACCGTGAACTTCGACTACGACAGCGAGCAGAACGACCTCCGGGACGCAGTCCGCGGCCTGCTGGCCCGGGCCTACGCCGACAGCGAGGCGCGCCGGGGGGTCGTCAAGGCCGACCCCGGCTTCGACGAGAAGACCTGGTCGCGGCTGGCCGAGATGGGCCTGCTGGGTCTCCCCTTCGCGGAGGAGGACGGTGGCATGGGCGCCGGCCCGGTCGAGGTGGCGATCGTCGCCGAGGAGATCGGGCGGGTGCTGGCGCCCGAGCCGTTCATCGAGACCGTCGTCCTGGCCGGTGGCCTCGTCGCGGCCGTCGGCACGGCCGAGCAGAAGGGCGAGGTACTCGGCGGCATCTCCGAGGGGACGACGATCGCCGTCTTCGCGCACGCCGAGCCCGGCACCCGCTGGACGGCGAGCGCGGCGGGCGTCACCGCCACGCAGAGCGGCGACGGCTGGACGCTGAGCGGCGTCAAGGAGCCGGTGCCCAGCGGCGCCCGGGCCGATGTCCTGGTCGTCTCCGCGGTGGTCGACGGCGGCACCGGCCTGTTCCTGGTGCAGGGGGACGCCGAGGGCCTGACCCGCACCGGCTACCGCACGCACGACGGCACGCGGGCGGCCCACATCCGGTTCGACGGCACGCCGGCGGTGGCCCTCGGCGAGGGCGGCGACGCGACGGCGGAGATCGAGAAGGCGCTGGCGGTGGCCCGGATCGCCTACGCCCACGAGGCCCTGGGCGCCATGGACACCGCGCTGCGCACGACCACCGAGTACCTGAAGACGCGCAAGCAGTTCGGCGTCACCATCAGCAAGTTCCAGGCCCTGACCTTCCGGGCCGCGGACATGTACGTGTCGCTGGAGCTGGCCCGCAGCATCGCCCTGTGGGCGTCGATGGTGGCCGACGCCGGCGGCGACGTCGTCCAGGCCGCCGACCGCGCCCGGCTGCAGATCAGCCGCGCGAGCCGGCACATCGGCAAGGAGGCCATCCAGCTGCACGGCGGCATCGGCGTGACGGCGGAGTACTCCGTGGGGCACTACACGAGCCGGCTCACCGCGATCGACCACCTGCTCGGCGACGGCGACTGGGCGCTGGCCCGGCTCGCCGAGAACGTCGCGGGCTACGAGACGGTCGACCCGCTGGGCGCGCCGTACTCCGGCTGATCACCGGGCCAACCGGCTCACCACGAGCCGGTTGGCCCAGTCGGGCGTCACCGCCGACGCCGCAGCCATCAGCTGGGTCTGCCGGCCCACGGCACGGTGCGGGCCCGGAAGGAACCGGCGGCGCTCGTGCACGACCTTCCACGCCGCGGCGGCGACGTCGCCGGCCGTCAGCCGCACGCCCAGGTGGGCGACGCTGGTGGCCCGGCGGCCGTCGCGCCTGACCATCTCGGTGTCGACGAACAGCGGCAGCAGACTGCGCACGCGGACGCCGCTCCCCCGCCACTCGATGTCCAGCGCCTCGGTCAGCGACTTCACGGCGGCCTTCGTCGCCCCGTAGGTCGCCAGGGTCGGCTGCCCGTAGAGGGCGGATGCGGAACAGAGGTTGAGCAGCAGGCTGCCCGGCGACCGGCGCAGGTAGGCGTGGCCGGCCAGGCTGCCGTTGACGACGCCGGTGACGTTCACGTCGACCATCCGCTGCTGCGCGTCGGCGGACAGCTCGGCGAACGGGCCGGACGCCAGGACGCCGGCGTTGTTCACCAGCACGTCCAGCCCGCCGTCGCCGCTGAAGGCGCGCAGCGCCTCGTCCCACTGGCCGGCGTCGCGGACGTCGAGGCTGCCGTGCACGGCCGAGGCGCGCCCGCCCGCAGCCTCGGCCACCGCGTCGGCGTCCACGTCGAACAGGCCGACCCGCCAGCCGCGGGACAGGAAGAGCTCCGCGGTCGCCCGGCCGATGCCTCGGCCGGCGCCACTGATGAAGATGCTGCGGGGACCCGTCACCCGGTCACTTCTACCGGATCAGGCCCCCGTGCGGGGTCCCGCGACGAGCTTGCGAGTGGCGGGGGGGCACGGGGGTCCTCCTTCTAGGCGATCCAGTCGTCGGCTTCGTCGGGACCGGCGGCTTCACCGAGCATCGCGTGGCGCAGCTCCTCGGCGTCGGCGCGGACCTGGTCCATCACCGGGACGACGTCGGCCTCCACCAGCTTGCCGCAGCTGAGCCGGTGGATCGGCACCTCGTCGTAGTCCTCGGTCGTGAGCCGGGCCGCCACCTCGAACGCCGCCCGGAGCAGGGCGCCGTCGAGGGTCTGGTAGTCGTCGATCTCCTTGAGCGGCGTCGTCAGCGTGGCCGGGAAGCCCCACTGCTCGAGGGCCACCGCGGTCAACCGCAGGCTGTTGATGCCGTACCGCCGCGTCTCCGCCGCACGCCGGCCGCGGTAGGTCGGCTGCGCCTTGACGATCTCCTCGTAGCCGTCCGGGTCGTTGTGGTGCAGGAGGGCCGCGCCCATCTGGGCGAGCAGGCCCAGGCAGAGCGAGTCCTGGGGACGCTCGCCGAACCGCGGCGCCAGGGTCGAGGCGGCCAGCGCGAGGCTCGTGGTCACGTTCCAGAAGTTCTCCGGCAGCCGCGACTCGTCGTCGAGGTTGGTCAGCGCCACGGTCGCCATGGTCTTGACGGTCGTGAACCCGACGACGGTGACGGCGAACTGCAGCGACGTCACCCGGCCACGCATCCCGAAGTAGGCCGAGTTGGCCAGCTTCATCACGCGGCTGGCCAGCGCGACGTCGGATGCCAGGATCCGCGACAGGGCGCGGGCGCTGGTGTCGTCGGAGTTGGCGACCGACACGATCTGGGCGGCGACCGGCCGCTGGGCGGCCATGGTGTCGATGCTGGCCAGCACGTGCTCGATGTCGAACACCGGTGCATCGTTCACTTCGGCCCAGCTGGGCAGCGGGACGACGGTCATCGGACTTCTTCCTCCACGTGTGCGGCGAACCAGGCTGCCGCGTGGCCACCGGTCATCGGCTCGGCAAGGCAGAAGCCCTGGAGATAGGTGGCGCCGAGGCGGGTGAGCTCCTCGGCCTGGTCGAGGGTCTCGACGCCCTCGGCGACGGTGCACAGGTTCAGGGTCGCGGCCAGCGCGATGACCGCTGAGGCGATCTCCTCGTGACCATCGGCCATCTCGGCGACGAACGAGCGGTCGACCTTCAGGCAGTCGACCGGCAGGTGCCGGAGGTAGGCCAGCGACGAGTAGCCGGTGCCGAAGTCGTCGATCGCCAGCTCGATGCCGAGATCACGCAGCTGCTGGAGCACGTCCCGGGCGCTCGTGGGGTCCTTCATCAGGGCCGACTCGGTGATCTCGATGGAGATCCGCGAGGCGTCGAGCCCGTGCCGCTCCAGCGCCGCCGCCACCTGACCGGGCAGGTTGTCGTCGAGCTGCAGGGCCGAAACGTTGACGTTGGCCTTCGGGGGCGCGAGCGCGCCCAGCAGGTGGTCCCAGTCGGCCAGCTGGTGACACGTCTCGTCGAGAACGAGCAGGCCCAGGCCGGCGATGAGGCCGCTCTCCTCGGCCAGCGGCACGAACGTGGCCGGGCTGATGACCCCGCGCTCGGCGTGCGTCCAGCGGGCGAGCGCCTCCACGGCCACCGGGTGACCGTCGACGCTGTTGAAGATCGGCTGGTACATCAGCGTGATCTCGCGGTGCTCGATGGCGTCGCGCAGCTCGGCGACCAGGCGCAGCTTGTCGCGCGCCTCGGCACGGGCCTGCTGGTCGAGGACGGTGATCCGGCCCTTGCCGCCGGCCTTCGCCTGGTACATGGCGATGTCGCAGTCGCGGATGAGCTCGTCGGCGGCGGCGTGCTCGGCGGTCTGCACCGTCACGCCGACGCTGGCGTAGGGACGGATGTCGACGCCGCCGAGGCGCATCGGCCGGGCGAGGGCCTCCGAGACGCGGCCGGCGAGCGCGACGACGGCATCCTCGTCGACGTTCTCGCAGACGACGACGAACTCGTCGCCGCCGAAGCGGGCGACGAGGTCGCCGGGGCGCACGGTCGCGCGGAGCCGGTTGGCCACCTCGACGAGCAGCTCGTCGCCGGCGGTGTGGCCGAGGGAGTCGTTGACGACCTTGAAGTTGTCGAGGTCGAGGAAGAGGCAGGCCAGTCCGCCGGCGCCCGGCCGGAACCGCTCGGCGACGTACTGCGCGAGCAGGGTGCGGTTGGGCAGCCCGGTCAGCGGGTCGTGGTTGGCCTGGTGGGCGAGCTTCGCCTCGAAGGCGAGCCGATCGGTGATGTCCTCGATCGTGCCGACGAAGCCGGCGCCGACGCCGGGGGTGAACAGGTGCGAGAAGCGGATGATCGTCATCCGGACGGCGCCGTCGTCACGCACCAGGCGAGCCTGGATCTCCACGTCCTCGCCGTCCAGGGCGGCGGCGACCTGCTCGATCACGCCGTCGAGGTCGTCCTCGTGGATGGTGTTGATCCAGCCGGTACCGAGCAGCTGCTCGGCGCGCAGCCCGACCAGCGTGCAGAACGCGTCGTTGACGTGCGCGAGGCGCATGCCCTGCTCGGACAGGAGCGTCGGGATCGGGGAGCGCTCGGTCAGCGCGGAGAAGCGCCGCTCGTGGGCGTCGGCCGTGGCACGGAGCGCCTTCTCCTGCTCGTTCGAGGTGGCGACGACGCGCATCGTCCACATCCGGCCGTCGGGCGCGGGCGTGGTCACCACGACCGACTCGATGAGGGCGCCGCTGGCGGTGCGGACGGCCAGGGTCATGCGGGCGGCCCGCTCACGGCGGAGGAGCAGCTTGAGCTCGCCACCGCCGAGGGTCGGGAACAGGTGGTCGAGCGGCAGCTTGCGGATGTCGTCGAGCCCGTAGCCGAGCAGCTGGACGGCGCCCTCGTTGCACCAGCTCAGGCGGGGGGTGCCCAGCACCGACTCGGCGACGAGGAGAGCCATGTTGTCGCTGACGGTGGCGCTGTAGAAGACCGTGGAGACGATCTCCGGTGGCACGAGGTCGTCGTCAGGCACGCTGATCGTGACGGACACGGTCCTCCCCTCCCTGTTCCGGCGCCGCACATCGGCCCCGTACACGAGGCACCTGTGCCCCGCAGGGAGTGTTTCGGCCGGTAGGACCCCCCGTCTTCACCCGTACGTGCTCCGGCTCCCCCGTTGGGGGGAGGGAGGGTGACCCGCCCGTCACCGGGCGTGCCGGGCCGGTGGTAGGCGCGGGGATGCCCGGGGAGGCCTCAGAAGGGTGGTGGGTCGGGATCTCGTTCGGCCGGGACCCGCAGCACCGCGCTGTCGTCGGCGGCGGTCATGCCCGGTGGCCGGCTGGTGCGGGTGACGCCGCTGGGTGTGGTGATGGCGAGGACGCCTTCGGCGGTCATGACGTAGTGCCAGCCGGGGGCGTGGGTCTTCAGCCGGTGATGCCGGCGGCACAGGCAGCACAGGTTGGTGCAGTCGGTCTCGCCGCCGTCGGCGTGGGCGAGCACGTGGTCCAGGTCGGCCCAGCCGGCCCGGTTGGCGCAGCCGTAGTGCCGGCAGGTGCGGTCGCGGGTGGTGGTGAACCGCCGCTGGGCGGGGCTGGGTTCGTACCGGTCCACCGCCGGCGGCGGGCACAGGCCGCGGCCGTGCCGCACCGCCGATTCCAGCTCCCGGCGGGTCACCGCCGCCAGCAGCCGCCCGTCGGCGTCGGTCACCGAGATCATCAGGGTGCCGTCGGTGGGTGCCTGCAGCCCGCCCGGGCACAGCGCGTCCAACCGCTCCAGCAGCTCCCGGGCCTGCGCCGCGGTCACCGGCTCCCCGTCGACCAGCACCGGCTCCCGCCCCAGACCGGGCGCCCCGGCGGCCGCGGACTCCAACGCGTCCAGGTGGGCGAGGACCTCCACGTGCGCCGACACCGCCGGCCGGTCCTGCCCGGCGCCGGTGACCCGGGCGTGCAGCGCCACGGCCCGCAGCAGGCCGATCGGACGCTGGTCCCCGGCGGCCTTCGCCGCCCGCGCGTCGGCGTCGACCCGCGCCCGGATCTCCTTCGCCTCCGGCAGCGGCATCGTGGCCCGCAGCTCCCCCATACCGTTCCCGATCCCGCCCGCGGTGACGTCGGCGGCGCGCAGAGCCTTCTTCTTCCGCAGCTCCACGGCCGCGGGGTCGGCCTTGATCAGCTCCGCCCGCACCAGCGCCTGCAACCGCGTGATCGACAGCCCCGTAGCCCGCGGCAGCACCACCCGCTCGATGCCGGCCAGCACGTCGTCGGGGGTCTCCCGGGCCGGCCAGCCCAGCTCGACGGCGATCGCCCGCGCCCGCGGCCAGTCCAGCTCCCCGTCGGCCAGCGCCGCCCACGTGCCCGGCAGCCGCCTGCGCAACGTCGTCGACTGCTCCCACAGGTTGGTCGCCGCCGTCCGCGAGCAGTTCAGCACCATCGCCAGCTCGTCGGCGTAGAACTCCGACACGTCCTCGTCCAGCAGATCGTCGGCCCACGCATCCGACGCGGCGCCGGTCTGCCCCCGCCGCCGGTCCACCGTCGCCGGCCGATCCGCGGCCAACCCCACCACCAGCTCCACCTCGAAGGCGGCCAGCACCGACTTCGCCTGCTGCACCCGCTGCAGCTGCGCGGCCTTCTGCTCCGGCGACATCGACGCCACCCGCAGCAGGTCCCCGATCCGCGACGGCCGCGACGACACCACCCCGTCCGGCAGCACGTCCGGCCCCAGGTCCGGGTGCAGCCGGTCGACGGTCACACCGACCGCGAACGACTCCGGAGGGAACATGCCTGCACGTTAGAACACACGTACGACAGTTTTCTGCCCGCCGAACAGCGGATTCAGTGCGAGGGCACCGCCTTGGGCAGCCAGCCGAGCATCGCGTCCAGCGGCTCGCACCAACGGGCATCCAGCATCAGGTCATGGCCCATCCCCGGGAACTCCATGACGTCCGCGCCGTAGCGGGCCGCCGTCCGCCGGACTCCCGTGATCGGCACGAGCCGGTCGTCGGGCGAGGCCAGGACGAGGACCGGCGGTGCCCCCAGCGGCGGGCCCGCCGGGCGATGCATGAGCAACTGGTACTGGACCACCGGTGACTCGCCACCGCACCGGTCGGAATGTCTCCGCGCCTCGGTGCTGTCGAGCTCGTGGAACAGGTACTCGGGACGGAGCGGCAGCGATCCGCCGGACACGATCCGCAGCGCGTCGAGCGGATGCCGGCGAGCGATCGCGGCCAGCGAGGCCATCGCCGGGTGCGCCGGGATGGGCGCGACCAGGACGGCGGCACGGACGGCGTAGCGCGCCAGCACCTGCTGCACCACGAGACCGCCCATCGAATGCCCGACCAGCACCGACGGCGCGGGCAGCGACGTGGCCACCTCGATCACGTCGTCGACGTAGTGCCCGAGCCGCGACGTCCGCAGCCGGCCACCGCTGTCCCCGTGACCGCGCAACGACAGCGCGATCGAGTCGTAACCGGCGTCCGCGGCGGCGTCCTGCCACTTCTCCCAGCACCAGGCGCCATGTCCCAGCCCGTGGACCATGAGCAGCGGCGGCTGCTCCGCTGAACCGGACGCCTGCCGTTCGACGACCTCGAGCCGCGACGACGTGTTGCCTGTCACATCGGCGGACCCTAGCCGCCGCGTCACGCGTTAGCAGGCATGATCCCTGCGGGCGGGCGACAGCATTTCCCCAGCATGCCCCCGGCGACGAACGGAGCGCACTGTTGCGTATCGGAGTGCCGCGCGAGACCAGGCCCCGCGAGACGCGGGTCGCGGCGACCCCTGCCACCGTCACGAAACTGGTGGCCCTCGGCTACGACGTGGTCGTCGAGAGCGGCGCGGGCGAGGCGAGCAGCTTCCCGGACGAGGCGTACACCCAGGCCGGTGCGAGCGTCGCCGGCCCGGCCGACGAGGCGTGGCAGGCCGACGTCGTCCTCCGGGTCAACGCCCCGAGCGACCAGGAGATCGCCCGGCTGCGTGACGGCGCGACGCTGATCAGCCTGCTGAGCCCGGCGCTGAACCCCGACCTGGTGGAGGCGTTGGCCGCCCGGCCGATCACCGCTCTGGCGATGGACGCCGTCCCGAGGATCTCCCGGGCGCAGTCGATGGACGTCCTGTCCTCGATGGCCAACATCGCCGGCTACCGCGCCGTGATCGAGGCCGCGCACACCTTCGGCCGCTTCTTCACCGGCCAGGTCACCGCCGCCGGCAAGGTCCCGCCGGCCAAGGTGCTGGTCGCCGGCGCCGGAGTGGCCGGCCTCGCGGCGATCGGCGCGGCCAGCAGCCTGGGCGCCATCGTCCGCGCGACCGACGTCCGCCCGGAGGTGGCCGAGCAGATCCGCTCGCTGGGCGGTGAGTACGTGGCCGTGCCCGCGGGCGAGGGCGAGGTCAGCGCGGACGGCTACGCGCGGGAGATGGGCGAGGACTTCAACCGACGGGCCGCGGAGATGTACGCCGAGCAGGCGCCCGACGTCGACATCATCATCACCACCGCGCTCATCCCGGGCCGGCCGGCTCCGCGGCTGATCACCGAGGAGATGGTGGCGAGCATGAAGCCCGGCAGCGTCATCGTCGACATGGCCGCCGCGCAGGGCGGGAACGTCGCCGGCTCCGTCGCCGACGAACTCGTGGTCACCGACAACGGCGTCTCGATCATCGGCTACACCGACCTCGCCGGACGGCTGCCGGCGCAGGCCTCCCAGCTGTACGGGCAGAACCTGGTCAGCCTGCTCACCCTGCTGACCCCGGGCAAGGACGGACGGCTGGTCCTGGACTTCGACGACGTCGTCCAGCGCGCGATCACCGTCGTCCGCGAGGGCGAGGTGATGTGGCCCCCGCCGCCGGTGCAGGTCTCCGCCGCCCCGGTACCGGTGGCCGCCGCGCCCGTCGAAGCACCGGCGAAGAAGGCGCCCCCGCCGCCGTCCCGCCGGTTCGCCCTCGTCGGCATCGGCGCCGCGCTGCTGTTCCTCGTGGCCGCGTTCTCACCGAGCGAGCTGATCGGGCATTTCACCGTGTTCGCCCTGGCCGTCGTCGTCGGCTTCTACGTCATCGGGCACGTGCACCACGCCCTGCACACCCCGCTGATGAGCGTCACCAACGCGATCTCGGGGATCATCGTGGTCGGCGCGCTGGTGCAGACCGGGCACGACGAGCCGGTAGTGACGGTGCTCGCCACGGTCGCCATCCTGCTCGCCTCCATCAACGTGTTCGGCGGCTTCGCCGTCACCCGCCGGATGCTGGGGATGTTCACCCGATGACCGCGACCGCCGCCGCGTCCGCGGCCTACATCGTCGCCGGCCTGCTGTTCGTCCTGGCGCTGGCCGGTCTGAGCAAGCACGAGACCGCGAAGGCCGGCAACGGCTTCGGCATCGCCGGCATGGCCATCGCGCTGGCCGCCACCATCGGCCTGGCCACCCGCAGCATCTCCGCCCTCGGGATCAGCCTGCTCGTCATCGCCATGGTCCTCGGCGCGGGCATCGGGCTGTGGCGGGCGGCCAAGGTCGAGATGACCGGCATGCCCGAGCTGATCGCCATGCTGCACAGCTTCGTCGGCCTGGCCGCGGTGCTGGTCGGCTGGAACGGCTACCTGTCGGTCGAGGCGCACGCGGGCCAGAGCGAGGTTCCCAGCAATCTGCTCGGCATCCACTCCGCCGAGGTCGTCATCGGCGTGTTCATCGGCGCGGTCACCTTCACCGGATCGATCGTCGCCTTCGGCAAGCTGTCCGGCCGGATGAAGTCCAACCCGCTGATGCTGCCCGCGCACAACCTGCTCAACCTCGGTGCGCTGGTCGCCTTCGTCGTCCTCACCGTGTTCTTCGTGGCCGGCCCCAACCTGGGGCTGCTCACCGCGGTGACCGTGCTCGCCCTCGCCCTGGGCTGGCACCTGGTCGCCTCGATCGGCGGCGGCGACATGCCGGTCGTCGTCTCGATGCTGAACAGCTACTCCGGCTGGGCGGCCGCGGCGTCGGGCTTCCTGCTCGGCAACGACCTGCTGATCATCACCGGCGCCCTCGTCGGCTCCTCCGGCGCCTACCTGTCCTACATCATGTGCACCGCGATGAACCGGTCGTTCATCTCGGTGATCGCCGGCGGGTTCGGCAACGAGGGCAGCACCGGCACCGACGACCGCGACTACGGCGAGCACACCGAGATCAGCGCGGCCGACACCGCCGACCTCCTGCGCGACGCCGACTCGGTGGTCATCACGCCCGGTTACGGCATGGCCGTGGCGCAGGCGCAGGGCGCCGTCGCCGAGCTGACCCGCAAGCTCCGCGAGAAGGGCGTCGACGTCCGGTTCGGCATCCACCCCGTCGCCGGACGGCTGCCCGGGCACATGAACGTGCTGCTCGCCGAGGCCAAGGTGCCCTACGACATCGTCCTGGAGATGGACGAGATCAACGACGACTTCGCCGACACCTCCGTCGTCCTGGTCATCGGCGCCAACGACACGGTCAACCCGGCCGCCACCGAGGACCCGACCAGCCCGATCGCCGGCATGCCGGTGCTCAAGGTCTGGGAGGCCGACCGGGTCGTCGTCTTCAAGCGGTCCATGAACACCGGCTACGCCGGGGTGCAGAACCCGCTCTTCTTCCGCGACAACAGCCGGATGCTCTTCGGGGACGCCCGCGAGCGCGTGGAGGACATCCTCCGCGAGCTGTGACGTCCGGGGACCCTGTTCGCCCGAACCTGTGCGGCCTACCGTGACAGCGTGCGCACACACGGTCGGGTCGACGAGCTCCCCGGAGCCGCGGCGGCCGACCACGTCTGCTGGGTCTACGACGACGACGCCGAGTTCGACGCCGCCGTGCGCGAGTTCCTCGCCGGCGGGATGGCCCGGGGAGAACGCGTGCTGTGCGTCGGCGAACGCGTGCTGGCGGGCTTGCGGACGGCGACCTGCGAGGTGCCCCACCTCGACGAGCTGATCGCACGCGGCGCCGTCGAGACCCTGAGCCTGGCCCAGGTCTACGAGGCCACCGGCCCCTTCCGGCCGGAGGACCAGCTGGCCTACTACGACGCCGCCACGCGCAAGGCGGTGGACGCCGGGTATCGGGGACTGCGGGTGATCGCCGAGGTCAGCGACCTGGCGGCCGATCCGGCGCGGCGTCCCGAGCTGGTGCGCTGGGAGCAGCTCGCCGACGACTTGGCCGCCCGCGGCACCGGCTTCTCGGCGATGTGCGCCTACCGCGCCGACCTCGCATCCGACACGCTCGCCGACCTGGCGTCGGTGCATCCGACGGCGCACGCGGCGCAGGAGGCGTGCCCGTTCGCGCTGCACGCCGAGAGCGGCCGCCTCGTCCTCGCCGGCAGCGTCGACACCTTCACCAGCGACCGGCTGGCCCGGCTGCTCGACTCGGCGGCGATCACCGGCGACGCCGTCGTCCTGGACCTCGCGGCGCTGGAGTTCGCCGACGCGGCCGCCTGCCGGGTCCTGGCGCGGTGGGCGGCCGGTCTCGCCGAGCGCTCGGTGAGCGTGCAGGTCGCCGGAGCCTCGCCGCTGCTGCGTCGCGTGTGGCGGGTGCTGGAGCTCGACCGGCTCGTGCCGCTGAGGTTCGTGGAGATGACTGCGTGACCGCTGCGCTGCGGGCCGACCGGTTCGAGCACGAGGCGATGCTGTACCGCGGGGACGGCGATTTCCTTGCCGGGCTGCTGCCCTTCATCCGGGACGGCCTGGAGACCGGGGAGGCCGTGGTCGTGGCGGAGCCCGGCCCCCGGCTGGAGCTCCTCCGCGACGCACTGGGCGGCGAGGCCGGCGGCGTGGAGTTCCTCGACATGGCCGAGATCGGGGCGAACCCGGCACGGATCATCGCGGTCTGGGCCGAGGTCCTGGAGCGGCACACCGCCGCGGGGCGGCGGCTGCGGGGTGTCGGCGAGCCGGCCTTCGCCGGACGGCGTCCGGCCGAGCTGGTCGAGTGCCGCCTGCACGAACTGCTGCTCAACCACGCCTTCGACGACGGGCCCGGCTGGCGGCTGCTCTGCCCCTACGACCAGGAACACCTGCCGCGCGCGGTGACCCAGGGCGCCCTGCGCTCGCATCCGGTGCGCTCCACGTCGGCCTCCCGGCTGCCCAGCAACGCGTACACCGCCGGCGGCCACGTGGTCGGCTTCGCCGAGGCGCTGCCCCCACCGGGGGACGCCGTCCTCCGGGGCCGGTTCGGCCCGGCCGACGTCTCCGCCACCCGCCGCACGGTCGCCCAGTGGGCGCGCTCGTGCGGGCTGCCGGAGGACCGCGTCGGTGTGCTGGAACTGGCCGCCTCGGAGCTCGCGAGCAACAGCATCCGCCACGGTGGCGGCGCCGGGACCCTGGCCATGTGGCTCGACGGCTCGGCCGCGGTCGTGGAGTTCAGCGATTCCGGCATCGTGGCCGATCCGTTGAGCGGTCGCCGGACACCGACCGTCGAGCAGGAGGGGGGCGGCGGCCTGTACCTGGTCAACCAGCTGTGCGACCTGGTCCAGCTGCGCTCCTCCGCGAGCGGGACGACGGTGCGCGTCATCACCTGGTTCTGATCCGCCCGCGCTCGGCGTGGAGTCTCACGGGCCGCGCCGCGGTGGCTATCATCTTCAGGCGATTGCGCGTCACACAGTCGGCGTGCGGTGCTGGGACGTCGCGTCCCTC
The DNA here is from genome assembly GCF_057628075.1 of Blastococcus sp. OS1-29. Taxonomy (NCBI): domain Bacteria; kingdom Bacillati; phylum Actinomycetota; class Actinomycetes; order Geodermatophilales; family Geodermatophilaceae; genus Blastococcus; species Blastococcus sp. OS1-29. Next base: position 40,141 of record NZ_JBXXJK010000002.1, on the reverse strand, counting down.
CCGGCCGGAACCTGGAAAAACCCGGGTCTCCGGACCTGACCGCCGGTACGTGTCCGTCCGGTGCCATGCCCCACGGAGCACAGCTGGTGAATGCCCCTGAGGACGACGCCGTCCTCGGCCCCGTCGTCGACCGGCTCGGCCGGCTGCCCGTGGCCGAGCACTCGCTGACCTCGGTCCTCGAGCAGGTGTCCGCCGTGGCGGCGGAGATCCTGCCCGCCGAGCCCGCCACCTCGGTGACGGTCGTCGACGGCGGGCGGGCGGTGACGGTGGCCGCCAGTGCACAGCTCGCGAGAGCCCTCGACGAGGTGCAGTACCGGCTGCGTCAGGGCCCGTGCCTGGCCGCCGCGACCAGCGGACGGCGCAGCGAGCTGGTCGACACCGGGAACCCGCGGGACTGGCCGGACTTCGCCACGAGCGCCGCCGCCGAGGGCTGTCGCAGCGTGCTGTCCTTCCCGCTGCCCGGCCGCGACCGCGTCACGGCCGCGCTGAACGTGTACTCCTCCGCCTCGGCGGTGCCCGACGACCGCACCGTCGAGCGGGTCGTGCGGCTGGGCGACTACGCCGTCGTCGCGGTGTCCAACGCGTTGCTGTACGAGACCGCCGTGGAACGGGCCGGGCACCTGGAGCGGGCCCTGGACTCGCGGGCCGTCATCGACCAGGCGAAGGGGATCCTGATGGAGCGCTTCAAGCTCAGCGCCGAGCAGGCGTTCCAGGTGCTCACCCGGGTGTCGATGGAGAGCAACGTGAAGGTCCGCGACCTGGCCGAGCGATTCGTGACCACCGGGCAGCTGCGGCCGCAGTGACGCCGTGCGGTTGCGCCGGCCGCCCCCGTCCCCGACGGTGAGCGGGTGGATCCCTTCCGCGGGCTCGGGATGCCGCGCATCCCCGGTCTCACCGACCTGCTGAGCCTGCTGCAGACGCAGACCGAGGCGCTGGCTCAGCTGCCGCGGACCCTGAGCGACCTCAACGGGACCGTCCGCGAGCTCACCCAGGCGACCACCATGGCGCGGGAGACCATCGAGTCGGCTCAGCAGATCGCCGAGCGGCTCGAGGACCTGGTCGAGGAACTGGAGGAGCCGGTGCGGGCGCTGAAGCCGGGGCTCGAGCGGGTCGGCCGCGTGCTGGACGACCCCGCCGTCGACACCGTGCCCGACACGCTGCGCCGGATCCAGGACGACCTGCTGCCGCTCATCCACGGCCTGCGTCAGGCCCAGACCCGGATGGGTTCGGTCACCGGGATCCTGCGCCGCCGTCCGCGCGAGGACGACGACGAGGCGGGCGCCGACCTCTGACCCGCACTACTTCCCGTCGCTGCTGCCCGGCCGCACGAAGTCACCGACGGCTTCCTCCAGCCGGGCCCACGTGGCGCTCCACTCCACCAGCGGTTCGAGGATGCGCTCGAACACCGCCATCTGCTGGTCGAAGGCATCCAGCTGGGCCCGCATGGCCGCGATCGACTGCCGCTGCGCGGTCACCGTCTGCGCGACGGCACGCAGCTGGGCGGCCGACATGGCCCCGGGCGGGCTGGGCAGCGACGGCAGGGACAACTTCGAGGGGACGACGCCGGCGAGGCTGCGCGCGCGGTCGGTGAAGCCCCGCAGCTGGTGCACGAACTCGTCGATCGAACGGCCGACCCGGCCGCCGTACACCGGATCCGGCTCGGCTGCGTCCTGGGCGGTCTCCTCGTCGTCGGTCATGCCTCGACCGTAGGCCCGGGAGCGGGGACCGGCGACCCCCGCCACACCCGCGGCTCAGCCCTCCGCGGACTCCGGTTCCCAGGTGACGACCAGTTCGTTGCGCTGGCCGAACCGCTCCAGGTGCCGGCCCAGCACGTCCTGCACGCGCTCGAGGGTCTCCGTGTCGGGGGCCTCCGCACGCAGGTGCAGGACGCCGTCACCCACCTCGACGACGCCGGTACCGCCGGCGATCTCCGCCGTCGAGACGGTCCCCTCCGTCGCCCATTCCACCCGGCGGCCGAGGTGGGACACGAGCTGCTTGGCGTAGCGGGCGGGCGCATCGGTCGGGACGTCGGCGCGGGCGCGCAGGGGTGCGGTCACATGAGGACGCTAACGCGTGCACGTGCGGCCTCTGCGCGTCCACCGACGGACGGCGGCCGATCGGGCAGACTTCGTGCCGACGACGAGGAGACCCATGCGCCACCCCGCCCGCGCGATCGCGGTCTACGGCTGCCTGCTCGCGCTCGTGGCGGCCTGCTCCGCCGGTACCGAGGGCGCGGGCTCGTCGGCGACGTCCACCCGGTCGTCGACGGCGACCACAGGCACCACCCCCTCCCCGGCCCCCGCCACCGGACCGGAGGCCGCGGTCGCCGCGGCGCTGGCGGGGATGGACCGGCGCGCGAAGGTGGCCCAGCTGTTCGTCGTCGGCGTCCGGCTCGACCACCTGGCCGCCGCCACCCAGCTGGCCGGCACGGGGGTGGGCGGGATCTTCCTGGCCGGCCGGTCCCAGACGGCGGCCACCGACCTCGGCGCCGCCGCGGCGGGCTGGCAGTCGGCCGCCCCGGGCCCCGGACTCTGGGTGGCCGCCGACCAGGAGGGGGGCAAGGTACAGACCCTGCGCGGCCCCGGCTTCGCCGTGCTGCCGACGGCGCAGGCCCAGGGAGCGCTGCCGCAGGCTGCTCTCGCCGACCTGGCCGATGGCCTCGGCGCCGCACTCGACACCGCCGGGGTGAACCTGGACCTCGCTCCGGTCGCGGACGTCGTCCCCGCGGGGACCGAGCAGGCCAATCCGCCGATCGGGGCGTTCGAGCGGCAGTACGGGAGCACTCCGGACGTCGTCGTCGCGGCCGCCGGGACCGTCGTCGCGGGTCTGGCCGCCCACAGGGTGACCTCGACCCTCAAGCACTTTCCCGGGCTCGGCCGGGTGCAGCAGAACACCGACACGAGCGCGCACGTGGTCGACTCCGCGACCACCGCCGGGGACGCGCAGGTGACCGCGTTCGGTCGGCTGGCGTCCTCACCGGCCCGGCCGTTCGTGATGGTGTCGTCGGCGATCTACAGCCAGATCGACCCGACCACCGAGGCCGTGTTCTCCCCCGTCGTCCTCACCGACCTGCTGCGGGGGCAGCTGGGCTTCACCGGTCCGATCATCACCGACGACGTCGGGAGCGCGAAGGCGGTGCAGGCCGTGCCGGCCGGCGAGCGCGCGGTCCGGTTCCTCGCCGCCGGGGGCACCCTGGTGCTGTCCGTCGACGCCACGGTCGTCCCGGACATGATCGACGCCGTCCTCGCCCGCAGCGCCGCCGACCCGGCCTTCGCCGAGCAGGTCGACGCGGCCGTACACGTCGCGCTACTGGCGAAGGCGCAGGCAGGGCTACTGGGCTGAGCAGACAGCGGTCCCGGCCCCGTCCAGAGGCTCACCGCGAGCTTGCCAGCGGTGAGGGGGGGTCCTTGCTCAGTACCAGCCGGTGGACTGCGAGTGGCTCCACGCGCCGCACGGCGAGCCGTACGCCTTGTCGATGTAGACCAGTCCGGCGTCGATCTGGCGGTAGCCGTCGGAGGTCTTGGCGATGCCGGTGCCCGCCCAGGTGGAGTCCAGCAGCTGCGGGATGCCGTACGCGCTGCTGCTCGGGTTCTGCGCGTTGGGGTTCCAGCCGCTCTCCTTGCCCCACAGGTTCTCGAGGCAGCCGAACTGGCCGCTGCCGACCTTGTTCATCGCGTAGTCCTTGTACGACCCGGACGGCGCAGCCGGCGCGGACGTGCCCTGGCCCGGGCGGGCGGCGGCGGCCTCGGCCTGGGCCTGCGCGGCGGCGGCCTGTTCCGCGGCCACGCGGGCGGCCTCGTCGGCGGCGACCTTCGCGGCGTCCGCGTCGGCCTGGGCCTGCGCGGCGGCCGCGCGGTCGGCGTCCCGCGCCCCGCGGCTGGCGGCCAGCTGCTCCAGCGGGCGGACGGCGTCGCTGGGGCTGAGGTCGGACTTCGCGGCGGCCAGGTCCAGCTGGGTGGCGATGCTCACCGACCGGGAGTCCGCGTGCGCGGCCGGCTCGCCGGCGGTGAGGACGTTGACCATGAGCGCCCCGGCCGTCGCGACGGTGAGGTAGAGGGCGGGACGGCGTGCAGGGGCAATGGTGCGGAGGTTCATGGCGTGCGGGTGCTCCGAGACATCGGGCGCAGCGGACCGGAGCAGGGCACCGGCGTACGACTGCGGACGTGTGAGGTGCAGCGGCCGACCGGGTCAGCAGACCCGGATCAGCGCAGGCAGATCTCTGCCAGGTGCCCGCGGAGTTCTCCGGGCGGGCTGCTGCTCCGTGCAGGGTGGGCCCGTGGACGCGCCACGGGGCGGCTCTCCGTTCCTTCCACGGCCGCCTACCGAGTTAGCTGACGGATTCGGGCGGGAAGCAGCCCTACCGGCTCTCGAGCCAGGCTCGAGGGCGGGATTCACCCCAGTACTACGGTGGGTCCCCGGCTCGCCCGCATGGGCGACTCGGCGGCGCCCGGCACGGACCCCCCGGTCTGGGGAGTCGACTACCTACCGGACGCAGCCACGCTAACCGCCGTTATCGACTCGTGACAATCGAATCGGCGAAATTCCTCACGTGATGCATGTCGCCCCGTCCGATCAGGGCAACCGCCACACCGTCGTCCGGCGAACCTGCGGCCCCTCGGTGTCGGGCACGTCGAAGGTTGCCACCTCCACCAGGCCCTCCCGCGGCACGTAGGGCCGGCCGGGGTCGCCGAGGTAGACCGCCGCGCCCCCGAGCCACGCCCTGCCCAGGTACGGCAGCACCCGCGCGGTCATCTCCCGGTCGTAGCAGACGTCCCCGGCCAGGATCACCTCGATGGCCGGATCCGGTTCGGTGTCCAGGAGGTCGCCGACGACCTCGACGGGGCCCACCCCGTTGAGGTCGGCGTTGACCGCGATCGCCGTCCGGCCGCAGGGATCGACGTCGCTGGCGAGCACCCGCGCGGCACCGGCATGCAGCGCGGCGACCGCGACGAGACCGCTGCCCGCGCCCAGGTCGAGCACGCTGCGGCCGGCCACGACGTCCGGGTGATCCAGCACGTACCGGGCGAGGGCCTGCCCGCCGGGCCACGCCGCGGCCCAGAACGGCGGGTCGGAACCGGGGTCGACATCGCCGGCCTCCAGCGCCTCCCACAGGGCCACGACGTCGTCGGCCACCTGCAGGCGGACCTCCGGCACGAGGGAGGGGCGACCGGGCCGGGTGTGCGCGCGCACGAAATCGGGAGACACGGATCGCTCGGCAGTCACTCCGTCACTCCACCTCCGCGTGTGGCCGGACGGCCTGCCCGGCGGGCGATGAGCTTCCAGTAGCTGCCCGGCATCAGCCGCACGAGGACGTCGGGGATCTTCGCGCTCGCGCCGATGAGCAGCCGGGGCCGGCGCTTCTCGATCGCGGCGACGATCTGCGCGGCGGCATCCTCGGGCGGCATCCGCAGCAGCTTGGCGAACTGCTTGCGCCCCTGCTCGTACTCCTCCACCGAGACGCCGGAGCCGGTGCGGGCCGACTCGGCGATCCGGGTCCTGATCCCGCCGGGGTGCACCACGGTCACCCCGACCCCGTCGTCGGCCAGTTCGTGCCGCACGGACTCGCTGAACCCCCGGACGGCGAACTTGCTCGCCGCGTAGGCGGCCTGCCCCGCCGGCGCGAAGATGCCGAACACGCTGGACACGTTCACCAGGTGCGCGCCCCGGTGCGACTTGAGCACGGGCAGGAAGGCGTGGGTGAGCCGGACGACGGAGCGGAAGTTGACCGCCATCACCCAGTCGAACTCCTCCAGGGTCACCTGGTCGAAGCGGCCGCCGAGGGCGACGCCCGCGTTGTTGACCAGCAGCGTCGTCCCGGGGTGGGCGGCGGCCAGGGCCTCGGCGGCGGCGTCGGTGGCCTTGTCGTCGGACAGGTCGACCACGTAGGTGTCGACGGCGAGCCGCGGATGCTGCCGGCGCACCGCCGCGGCCACGCCGTCCAGCCGCTCCTCGTCCCGGTCGACCAGGACGAGGTTGCTGCCGCGCTCGGCGAGCAGGCCGGCCAGCGCCGCCCCGATGCCGCTGGCCGCGCCGGTGACGACCGCCGTGCCGCCGCTGAACCGGTAGGCGTCCATCAGGCGACCGCCCCGGCCCGCGCCGCCGCGCGCTGGAACGTCATGCCCTCGTCGTCGAGATCCCCGCGCCGCATCATCTGCACGTCCCGGATGTAGTTCTGGTGCAGACGCCACGGCGTCCGCGAGCCCTGCTTGGGCAGCTCGTCGATGCTGCGCTGCACGTACCCCGAGGCGAGGTCGAGGAACGGCAAGTCAGCCCCCTCGGGCGGGGCGACCGGCGTGGCCGACACGTAGCCCTCGGCGTCGAGGTGGTTGATCAGCCGGCACACGTAGCGGTTCACCAGGTCGGCCTTGAGGGTCCACGACGCGTTCGTGTAGCCGATGACCAGCGTGAAGTTGGGGACGCCGGAGATCATCATCCCCTTGTAGGACACCGTCTCCGACACGTCGACGGGCACCCCGTCCAGGCGGAGGGACATGCCGCCCATGGTCAGCAGGTTCAGGCCGGTGGCGGTGACGATCACGTCGGCGTCGAGGTGCTCGCCGGACTCGAGCTCGATGCCCTTCCCGGTGAACCGGGCGATGCGCCCCGTCGCGATGGACGCCTCGCCCGCGCGCAGGACCCGGAACAGATCGCCGTCGGGGACGAGGCAGAGCCGCTGGTCCCAGGGGTCGTACGGCGGGTTGAAGTGCGTGTCGACGTCGACGTTCGCCGGCAGTTGCTTCTCGGTGAGCCGGCGGATGAGCTTGCGGGCGGCCGCGGGCCGCCGGCGGCTGAACTGGAACAGCGCCGTGGACATGAGCACGTTCTTCCAGCGGACGATCGGATAGGCGATCCTCGCGGGCAGCTTGTTGCGCAGCCACTGGGCCAGCGGGTCGCGGCCGGGCAGCGACAGGATGTAGCTGGGAGTGCGCTGCAGCATCGTCACGTGCGCGGCCTCCGGGGCCAGGCTCGGCACCAGGGTGACCGCCGTGGCGCCGCTGCCGATGACCACGATCCGCTTGCCGGTGGCGTCGAAGTCCTCGGGCCAGTGCTGCGGGTGGATCAGCTCACCGGCGAACTCCTCCTCGCCTTCGAACGTGGGGCGGAAGCCCTCGTCGTAGCGGTAGTAGCCCGAGCACGAGGACAGCCAGGAACAGGTGAGCTGCACGGTCTCGCCGGTGTCGGTGCGGCGCGCGGTCACCGTCCAGCGGGCCTCCGTGGTCGACCAGTCCGCCGACACCACCTGGTGGTGGAACCGGATCTTCTGCTCGACCCCGTACTCCCGGGCGGTGTCCTGGATGTAGTGCCGGATCGCCTCGCCGTCGGCGATCGACTTCGAGTCCTTCCAGGGCCGGAAGGAGTAGCCCAGCGTGAACATGTCCGAGTCCGACCGGATGCCCGGGTACCGGAAGAGGTCCCAGGTGCCGCCGATGGCGCCCCGCGACTCGAGGATCGCGTAGGTCTTGCCCGGGCACTCCTCCTGCAGGTGGCAGGCGGCGCCGATGCCGGACAGGCCGGCACCGACGATCAGGACGTCCACGTGTTCCATTGCGCTCTCCAAGAAGGTCCGCGGGGGCGGCGCTGCGCCGAGACTCTGCTGCACCGACCGTATCGACGGTCTGTTGAACGAGTCAACATGGTGTCGAGAAACGGGTGCGCGAACGGTATTCTCCGGTCGTGCCCACGTCCGCGAGCTCACCCACCCGGAGCCGGCGGGCCGTCCGGCCCTCCGGCGACGATCGCGAGCTGGCGATCCTGCAGACGGCCGAGCGGCTGCTCGGCGAGCGGCCACTGTCGGCCATCTCCGTCGACGACCTCGCCCGGGGCGCGGGCATCTCGCGGCCGACCTTCTACTTCTACTTCGCGTCGAAGGACGCCGTCCTGCTCACCCTGCTCGACCGCGTCGTCGCCGAGGCGGACGCCGCCACGCAGGACGCGTTCCGGGGGCGCCCCGCCGGCCCCCGGGAGGGCTGGCAGCGTGCCATCACGGCCTACTACGAGACGTTCCGGGCGCACCGCGCGCTCACCCTCGCCTGGGCCGAGGCCCGGTCGACGAACGCCGAGGTCCGCGACCTGTGGGCGCAGGTGTTCGAGGGCTGGGTCCGCCGGTGCACCGAGGCCATCGAGGCCGAGCGGCAACGCGGCGCCGCACCGGCCGGTCCCCCGGCGCGGGACATCGCCGTCGCGCTCAACTCGATGAACGAGCGGGTGCTGTACGCGACGTTCACCGCCGACGGCCCCGCGGTGACCGAGGCCGGAGCGGTCGACGTCCTGCTGGAGATCTGGCTGCGGGCGATCTACGGCACGGCACCGGACGCCTGACGGGTGGCCGCGGTGGCCACGGCGGCGCCGTCCACGGTGGCGAGCCTCAGCACACCCCCGGCCTCCCGGACGCCGGTCAGCATGCGGACGCGGGGCCGACCGGCAGCAGGGTGCTGCCGCCGAAGGCCCCGGCCGGGCTCACGCCGGAGGCGCCGCGGAGGGGTCCAGCTCCCGCCCGGTCGCCCCGCTCCGGACCACGGTGACGGGGCACGGCGCGTGGTGCACGAGCTGGTTGCCGACGGAGCCGAGCAGCAGCCCGGCGAAGCCGCCACGGCCACGGGCGCCGACGACCAGCAGGCTCGCCCCTTCCGCCGCGGCCATCAGCGCCGGCACGGGTGCCTTGTGCACGGCGTGGCAGGTGACCCGCACCGCGGGGTCGAGGCCTGCGGCCGTCACGTGGCCGGTCAGCTCCTCGAGGACGGCCTGCTCCCAGTCGACCAGCGGCGGCACGTAGCCCGGGGTCCAGCTGGCGGGCCGGGGCGCGGTCACCATGGCCCACGAGCGGATGACGTGGAGGTCCAGGTCGGCACGCAGCGCCAGGCGGCCGGCCCACTGGAGGGCCTCCTGCGCGCATCGGGAACCGTCGTGGCCGAGGACGATGCCGCCCTGGACCTCCACGCTCTCGCGGACCTCGTCCATCACTGCCTCCTCGTCGCGGATCCCGGCCGGTGTGCCTGCCAGCCTCTCATCGCCGCCGGCGCGCGGGACGCGGGGGAGGCCCGCTCAGGACGGGACGGGTGAGGGACGCCCCACGAGCACGCGCACGTCGTCGGTCATGCCTTCGACGGCGACGTTGCCGTGCCACTCGTCCGGGCCGGTGCCGGCCACGGCCTGCAGCGCCTCGCCGATGCGGTCGGTCAGGCCGCGCAGCGACTGCCGGGCCTGGTCGCGCTGCCGCCGGAGGTCGTCCACCTCGCTCTGCACCTCGGCGAGCGCGGCGGCTGCCGCCGCCGCGCTGCGGTCGCGCTCGCGGGCCGCCTCGGCGGCCAGCCGGTCCCGCTCGGCCGCCGCCTCGCGCAGCAGTTTCGCGGCTTCGTGCTTGGCCGCATCGATGTAGCTGTTGGCCTCGGCACGGAGCGCGCGGGCCTGGTCGCGCAGCTCGTCGGCGCTCGCCACCGCCAGTTCCTTGATCTCGTGGGCCTTCCGCAGGCGGGCGTCGGCCTCGGTACGCGCCTCGGCGAGGATGCGCTCGGCGTCCTGCACCCCCGCCTCGCGCAGGGCGTCGGCTTCGTCCGCGGCCAGCTGGAGCATCTCCTGCACCCGCTCGGACACCGGGAAGACGTCGCGCCCCCGGGGCGCGTCGGCCAGCAGGCGGCGGGAGATCTCGAGCTCCGCGGAGCTCTCGCCGAAGCGGACCAGGAGGTGGTCGACCTCGCGACGGAGCGTGGTCAGCTCGGCCTCCGCCCAGGCGGCGTAGTTGTCGACCTGGAGCCGGTCGTAGCCGTTCACCTTCGTCCGGAAGACCGGCCGCTGGCTCAGCAGCTCATCGAGGTCTCCGGTGAGGTTGGGCCTGGGCACCGACCTGTGGTCCGTGGCACCCGCGCCTCCTGTTCCGCCCGCTGTGTCCGTACGCCGACCCATGGATCCCCCTCCTGCACACCGCCCCCGCCCGACGGACAGTGCCAGACCGATCCGTTCCGGGACGTACGCCGTGACGGCTCCGTGACCCGCGCGGCGAGTGGCACCGGCGTAGTTCCGCTCCGCGTGCCAGGACGGTGACGTTCCGTGCCGATCGCGGCGACCCCCGGCACCGGGCATATTGGGAGGGCACCCTGCGTTGAGCCGATCAGTAGTTGCACTTTCAACTAGCAACGGAGATCGAGATGCAGTTCGGAGTCTTTTCCGTCAGCGACATCACGTCGGATCCCACCACCGGCCGCGCGCCGAGCGAGGCCGAGCGGATCAAGGCGATGGTGGCGATCGCGAAGAAGACCGAGGAGGTCGGGCTCGACGTCTTCGCAACCGGGGAGCACCACAACCCGCCGTTCGTGATGTCCTCCCCCACCACCTACCTGGGCTACGTCGCTGCCCAGACCTCGACGCTGCAGCTCTCCACCGCCACCACGCTGATCACCACCAACGACCCGGTGAAGATCGCCGAGGACTACGCGATGCTCCAGCACCTCGCCGACGGCCGGGTCGACCTGATGATGGGCCGCGGCAACACCGGCCCGGTCTACCCGTGGTTCGGCAAGGACATCCGTGACGGCATCGAGCTCGCGGTCGAGAACTACGCACTGCTGCGCCGGCTGTGGCGCGAGGACGTCGTGAACTGGGAGGGCAAGTATCGCACTCCGCTGCAGGGCTTCACTTCCACCCCGCGCCCGCTGGACGGCGTGGCCCCGTTCGTCTGGCACGGCTCGATCCGCAGCCCCCAGATCGCGGAGCAGGCCGCTTACTACGGCGACGGCTTCTTCCACAACCACATCTTCTGGCCGCCGGAGCACACCCAGAAGATGGTCGAGTTCTACCGCCGCCGCTTCGAGCACTACGGCCACGGCAGCGCCGACCAGGCGATCGTCGGCCTCGGCGGGCAGGTGTTCATGCGCAAGAACAGCCAGGACGCCGTGAAGGAGTTCCGCCCGTACTTCGACGTCGCCCCGGTCTACGGCCACGGCCCCTCGCTGGAGGAGTTCACCTCCCAGACGCCGCTGACCGTCGGCAGCCCGCAGCAGGTCATCGAGCGGACCCTCGGCTTCCGCGACTACGTCGGTGACTACCAGCGCCAGCTGTTCCTCATCGACCACGCCGGCCTGCCGCTGAAGACCGTCCTCGAGCAGCTGGACCTCCTGGGCGAGGAGGTCGTGCCGGTGCTCCGCAAGGAGTTCGCCGCGCTGAAGCCGGCGCACGTGCCGGACGCGCCCACGCACGCCTCGCTGGTCGCCGCCGCCGGTGGCGCGAAGGACTCGACCGTGTACGCCGCGGCCGACAGCGTGACGGGACAGGCCCGATGAGCACCCGCACGCTCGCCGTCGTCAGTGGCGGGCTGAGCAACCCGTCCTCCACCCGGCTGCTGGCCGACCGGCTCACCGCAGCCACGGTCGACGCCCTGCGCGCCCGGGGGGACGACGCCACCGTCGAGGTCGTCGAGCTGCGGGCACACGCCCGCGACCTCGCCGACAACCTGCTCACCGGCTTCCCGAACGAGTCGCTGCGCAGCGCGGTCGACACGGTCACCGGCGCCGACGGGCTGATCGCGGTGAGCCCGATCTTCTCCGCCTCGTTCAGCGGTCTGTTCAAGACGTTCTTCGACGTCCTGGACAAGGACGCGCTGGTCGGCAAGCCGGTGCTGCTCGGGGCCACTGCCGGCACCGCGCGGCATTCCCTGGCGCTGGAGCACGCGATGCGGCCGCTGTTCGCCTACCTGCGCGCGGTGACCGTGCCGACCGGGGTGTTCGCCGCGTCGGAGGACTGGGCCGGCGGCGGCGTCGACCGTGCGCTGGCCGACCGTATCGACCGGGCGGCGGCCGAGCTGGCCGACCTGGTCACGGGCCGCCCGGCCACCGCGCGGCGCGCCGACGCACTCGACGCTCCCTTCGGCGGCACCCCGTCGTTCGAGGAGCTGCTCCGGGGCCACTGACCGCCCGGATCAGTCGGGGACGGCGACCGGGACGGGCAGCCGGACCGCAGCGCGCCGGCCGAGCGCGAGCAGTCCGATCACCGCGGTGCCGACGGCGGGCAGCGTCATGAGCGCGGCCGCCGTCGGCACCGACGTCCCCGTGGCCAGGGCGCCGGCCACCAGCACGCCGCCGGCGTGGCTGACCATCAACAGGCCCTCGAGGAACGAGAACGCGGTGCCGCGCGAGGCCTGCGGCAGCCGCTGCGCGATGACGGCCCCGGCCGGAACGGTCATCACGTCCAGGGAGCCCGCGGCGAGGAAACCGACGAGCACCAGCGGGAGCGGGCTGTCCAGCACGAACACGGCGAACGAGATCGTCGCCATTCCCGCGACGGTGCAGCAGACCAGGCGCACCAGGCGCGCGTGCTCGCCCTCGGTCGGCAGGAAGAACGCCGTCGCGATGGCCGCCAGCGGCGGCACGGTGGCCAGCAGCCCGGCGCCGGTCGGGCCGAGCGCCAGGTGCCCGGCGTAGGCGACCATCAGGCTCTCCACGGTCATGCCGAGCAGCGTGCCCAGCGTGACGACGGCGACCGAGACGACGATCAGCCGGTCGGAGGTCAGGGCGCGGACGGCGGGCCGGATCAGCGGCTCCCGGTCGGCCGCGTCCCGGGACCGGGTGGGCCGGATCCCCGCGATGAACAGCGCCCCCGCGAAGAAGGACAGGCCGTTGAGCCCGAAGGCGAGCGACGTCCCGGCCGCCGCGACGAGCAGGCCGCCCGCGGCGAAGCCGAGCAGGATCATCGCCTGGCGGGTCGCCGTGAACAGCGTCTGGGCGGCCAGGTAGCGGTCCCCGGCCAGCTGCGGCAGCGCGGCGGAGTAGGCGGCGGTGAACGGCGGGTCGGCGAGGCCGGCGAGGAAGGCCACGCCCAGCAGCGCCGGCACCGGCAGGTCGGTGAACGCCAGCAGGAGGAACAGCAGCCCGCGGACGACGTCGGACGTCACCAGCACGCTGCGGTGCGGGAAGCGGTCGGCGAGGGTGCCGAGCAGCTGGCCGATGCCCAGGTGCGGCAGCAGCGAGACGGCCGTGACGGCCGCGGCGGCGAGCGGGCTGCCGGTCACGGCGAAGACGTGCAGGGTGAGGGCGATCCGGGCGGCCCAGTCCCCCGCCTCGGAGACCGTGCGGGCGTACCAGAGCCGGCGCACCGACCCGTCGGCCAGCGGCTCGGCCAGCCTGGCCAGCCGTGCGCGCACCCGCCCCATCCCCAACCCCCGTCGGTCGTGCAGGAGCCCGGTGCGGATCCCCCGCACCGGGCTCCTCGATCAAGTCTTCTTCGCCGCTGACGCGCCTGCCGCGCCGTCCGGGTTCAGCTCCAGCTGCTGCCGCGCATGCCGACCCTCCTCCCCGGATGTCGTCGTTGGCCGCGAAGCTAGCCATGCGGAACGCCGGTGTCCACGAGTTCGCGCGCGGCGCGCCGGATCGTTACCGGAGTCAGCCGACGGCGTCCGGTGACGGCGGGGCGCTGCCGCCCTGCGGCGCCTCGGCGGACATGATCCGGACGATCTCGGCCTGGTCCGCCGGCGACGGCATCCCCCACCCCGGCTCGTAGCCGTACACGTCGCGCAGCGGCGTCGAGGAGGTGCGGCCGTCCAGCACCTCGACGACGTCGGACTCGATCAACCCGGGGTGCTCGACCCCGCAGGCCTCGGCGACCTTCACCAGGTCGCGGCGCAGGGTGGCGATGTAGTTGGCCACGCGCACCGATTTGAGGGCCGGGTCGAGGCCGTGCGCGAGCCAGGCGTTCTGCGTCGCCACGCCGGTCGGACAGGTGTCGGTGTGGCACTTCTGCGCCTGGATGCAGCCGATGGCGAGCATGGCCTCGCGCGCCACGTTCACCATGTCGCAGCCGAGGGCGAAGGCGACGATCGCGTTGTCCGGCAGGCCGAGCTTCCCCGCGCCCATGAACACGACCTGCTCGTGCAGCCCGTGCCGGGCGAACAGCGAGTAGACCCGGGCGAAGCCCAGCTGGAAGGGCACCGACACCGAGTCGGTGAAGATCAGCGGCGCCGCGCCGGTGCCGCCCTCGCCGCCGTCGATGGTCACGAAGTCGACGCCGCGCCCGGTGCGGGCCATCTGTTCGCACAGCTCGCCCCAGAAGCGCATGTCGCCGACGGCGGACTTGATGCCGACCGGCAGCCCGGTCTCGTCGGCGAGCAGCTCGACCCAGTCCAGGAGGCTGTCGGTGTCGGAGAACTCGGCGTGCCGCGACGGGCTCACGCAGTCGACGCCCTGGCGCACGCCACGGGCCGCGGCGATCTCGGCAGAGACCTTGGCGGCGGGCAGCACGCCGCCCAGCCCGGGCTTCGCGCCCTGGCTGATCTTGATCTCCAGCGCCCGCACGGGGGCGCCGGCGACGAGGTCCTTCAGCCGGTCGAGGTCGAACCGCCCCTGGTCGTCACGGCAGCCGAAGTACGCCGTCCCGATCTGGAAGACCAGCTCCCCGCCGTGCCGGTGGTGGACCGACAGGCCCCCCTCCCCGGTGTTCTGCAGGCAGCCGGCCAGCGCCGCCCCCCGGTTCAGCGCCTCCACCGCGGCACCGGACAGCGAGCCGAAGCTCATGGCCGAGATGTTGACGACCGACGCCGGCCGGAACGCCTGCGCGCGACCACGGGCGCCGCCCAGCACCTTCGCGACCGGCAGGGCGACGTCAGCGGCGGACGCGGGGTGCGAGGGCGGGACGGCGCGACCGAACGTGCGGTGGTTGATGACCGGGTAGCCGGCGGTGTACTCGAGGTCGTTGTCGGTGCCGAACCCGAAGTAGTTGTTGTCCCGCTTCGCCGACGCGTAGACCCAGCGCCGCTGGTCGCGGGTGAACGGCCGCTCCTCGTTGTTGCCGGCGACCAGGTACTGCCGCAGCTCGGGCCCGACGGACTCCAGCAGGTACCGGGCGTGGCCGATGACCGGGAAGTTGCGCAGCAGGGTGTGCTCGCGCTGGAGCAGGTCCCGGGCGGCGACCCCGGCCAGCGCGGCCAGCCCGGCGGCCGCCGCCCGCGACACAGGCTTCATGGCCGTCACCCTCCTCGGGAACGGTTGCCCGTCAAGAGGAGCGGCCGCGCCGGGTTCCGGTCAGCGGTAGGCGGACCCGCCACGCAGCCGGGCCCCGACGGCCGCGTACAGCGGCGCGAGGACGACGCCGTCGCGGGCCAGCCGGTCGCGCAGCTGGCGGCGGTGCCGCACCACGCCGATCAGGCCGATCGCCCAGAACACGTACTGCACCGAGAACGCGGCCCGGAAGGCGTCGAGGCTGTAGTCGGTCGACGCGCCCGGCGTGAGCAGGTCGAGCACCGCGCCGACGGCGAGGATGGTCAGCAGCGACGCGACGAACCCGCCCACGTTCACCACTCCGCTGGCGCTGCCCTGCCGCTCCACGGGGTTCCAGGTGCGGGCGAAGTCGAACCCGATCATCGAGCCCGGCCCGTTGGTGCCCAGGACGACGACGAGCAGGACCAGCAGCCACAGCGGAGCGCGGCCGGGCAGCAGGAGGACGACGGTCCACATGCTCGCCGTCACCGCCAGGATCCCGAAGACGAGGACCGAGCGGCGCAGCGGCCAGCGTCCGCACAGGCGGCCGAGCAGCGGTCCGACGCCCATGCCGACCACGACCAGCAGCGTGAGCAGGCCGGCCGCCGTCGCCGGGGACCGCCCCTCCCCCACGACCAGGAACGGATAACCCCAGAGCAGCGCGAACACCGTGCCGGAGAACTGGGTGACCAGGTGCGTGTAGAGCCCGATGCGGGTGCCGGGCTCCCGCCAGGTGTCGAGCAGGCGCCCGCGCAGCTCCGACAGCGGGGTCGGCGGCGGCACGGCTGACCCGGCGGGGGCGTCGCGCAGGGCGACGGCGACGAGGACGGCGACGAGCACGCCGACCCCGGCCGCGCCGAGGAACGTCGTCCGCCACGAGGTGCCGTGCAGCAGGGCCACCAGCGGATAGGCCGCGGCGATCGAACCCAGCTGGCCGAAGATCCCGGTCAGCTGCGTGATCAGCGGGACGGTCGGGCCGGGGAACCACATGCCGATCACCCGCAGCACGCTGATGAAGGTCATGGCGTCGCCTGCGCCGACGAGGACGCGCGCGGCGACCGCGGACGGCACGTCGGAGGCGAGGGCCAGCACGAGCTGACCCGCGGCCATCGTGACGGCGCCGGCGAGGATCATCCGCCGGGAGCCGAACCGGTCCAGCGCGACGCCGACCGGCACCTGCAGGGCGGCGTACACCGCCAGCTGCAGGACCAGGAACAGCGAGATCGCCGATGCGCCCGCGGAGAACCGCTCCTGGGCGTCGACGGCAGCCACGCCGAGCGATGCCCGGTGGAACACCGCAAGCACGTAGGCCGACAGCGCGACCAGCCACGCCGCGTAGGCGCGGGCGGACGGCCCGGCGGCCCGGGCGGGAGCGATCGGCATGGTCACCTCAGGATGACGTCGTCACCGTGGCACACCTTCCGAAACCACCCGGTGAGTTCGGTCACCGGCCCGGATGTGCCCATTACAGTGCCCTGCGATGCGCAATCTGGTGGATCCGGCCGACGATCCCGAGGTCGACGACGGCCAGCGCCGGGGACGCATCCTCCGCGCCCTCGCCGCCAGCATGGCCGCGAAGGGCTACCAGGCGACGACGATCGCCGACATCGCCCGCGCCGGACGGGTCTCCAAGACCATCGTCTACGCGCACTTCCGGGACAAGGAGCAGTGCCTGCTCGAGCTCTACACCCGCTCCACCGACCACGTCCTGGAGACCGTGCGCCAGGCGCAGGAGGAGGCCCGCGGTGCCGGGCTGCCCTGGCGGGACCGGCTGCGCAGCGTCATCGGCGCCTACCTGGCGGCGCTGGCCGCCGGCCCCGACGTCGCGTGGGCGGCACTGATCGAGGTGCAGGCCGCCGGGCGGCCCGCCCTGGCCCTGCGCCGGGTGGTCATCGACCGGTACGTGGACCTGATCACCGCGTTCGCCGCCGAGCTCTCGGCCGAGCACCCGGACGAGGTCCGCGCCGTGCCCCGGGAGCTCGTCGTCGCGGCGGTCGGCGGCATCAACGAGCTGATCCTCGCGCGGGTCGAGCGAGGGGACGCCGCCCGGCTCGGGGACGACGCCGACGTCGCCGCCGACGTCGTCATCGGACTGCTCGAACGACGCTGAGGTCAGAGGCCCCGCACACGCACCGCGGCCCGCCTCCACGAGGGAGACGGGCCGCGGTGGCGGTGCGGACGCGGGACGTCAGTCCGCGGCGTGACCTGCCTGCGAGGTCCGGCGGATCCGCATGGCCGCCATCACCAGGGCGATGACGACGAACGCGATGCCCACGGGCAGCGCGAGACGCGAGGGCGCGAACGCGCCGACGCCGTCGTCGAGGTCGGTGGCTCCGTCGGCCAGCTTCTTCTGACCGGCCGCGAGCTTGAGCATCCCGTCGTCCAGCTGGCCGGCGCCGTCGGCGAGGTCGCCGGTGCCCCCCGCCAGCTTGTGGACGCCGGCCTGCAGCTCGCTGCCGCCCGCGATGAGAGCGGCACCACCCTCGGTCAGCTGACCGTTGTTGGCGGTGAGCTGACCGACGCCGTCGTCGAGCTTCCGGTTCCCGGCCGCGAGCTCACCGACGCCGTCGGCGAGGTCGCCGGCACCCGCCCGCAAGGTGGCCGAGCCCTTGGCCGCGTCGCCCAGGCCGCCCGAGAGCTGGCCCGCGCCGGCCGCGAGGGTGGTGGCCCCCGCGCCCGCCTGACCGATGCCCGCGTTCAGCTGGTCGATGCCGCCGGCGAGCTGCTGACCACCCGCGGCGAGCTTGCCGGCGCCCGGCAGGAGCTGGGTGTCCACGCCGGCCTTCAGCTGGGCCAGGCCGTCGCGGAGCCCCTGCGTACCGGGGATGCCCGCGATGTAGGCCTGCGCGGTGCCCACGCCCGTGCCGGCGGCGCCGATGCTCCCCAGGGCCTGGTCGGCGAGGGCCGTCAAGGCGTCCGCCTGAGCCACGGTGAGAACGTCGTCGGTCCGGAGCTGGGCCACGGCCGCCTTGAGCTGGGCGACGTTGGTCCCGGCCGCCCCGATCTTCGCCATGGCCGTGTCGGCGTTGGAGCTCACCGTCTCCAGTCCGGCCTGCGCCTTGGCGAGGCCGCCGCTGGCGGTCGTGAGCCCGGCGGCGAGGTCATTCCCGCCCACCGCCACGGCCGCGGCACCCTGACGGAGCTCGCTGTCTGGCGCGGTCTTCGCCCGGAGCGTGCCCAGCCCGGCGGCGACGTCGTTCGCCCCCTTGCTGACCGCGACCGAACCGGTGGAGAGCTTCGCGACGCCGGCGTTGAGATCGACGGCGCCCTTCTCCAGCTTGTTCGCACCCGCGGCCGCTTCGCCGGAGCCGTCGGCGAGCTGCCTGGACCCGTCCGCCAGCTGGCCGACACCGTCGACGTACTGGTTCACGCCGCCGCTGTACTGCTGCACGCCGGCGACGTACGTGTCGGTGCCGTCGGCCACCTGGGCCGCGCCCGCGTGGAGGTCCTGGACACCGCCGGACAGCTTGTCCCAGCCGCCGGCGAACTCGGACTGGCCGGCGTTCAACCGGATCGCCCCGTCACGGACGTCGCCCGCGCCCGCGGACACGGTGCCCATGAGCAGCAGGAAAGCCGTCGAGGCCGCGGCGGCGCCGAGCAGCACCGCGGGACCGACGTACCGACGGCCACCCTTCTGAACTCGATCTCTGTACACAGAACTCCTATCGAATGGCGCCGGGCGACGATGCCCGGCGTCGGCGGAGCGTGGCGGACCTCGGAGGAGAAGGGCCGGCTCCTGAGTGGTGCAGACCAGTACCGCGTGGTACCAGCCGAGGAAAGCTAGATGAGCAGTGGCCGCCGCCACAAGCCGGGTCCCCGCCGGAGTGATCCCCTGACCAGGTGTCTTTCACCCGACCGGCGTGACCGTGGGCAGCCGTGATCGTTCACGGCGGGGTGTCGGCACGGGATTCACCCGTGTGGGGGACACCCGATCGGGGCGCCGCGCGGCGGGTCCGTCGACTCCGTCCGGTGAACGAGGACTAGGGGGCGCCTCCCGGGGGCACGACCAGCGCAGTCGTCCAATCGGGCCCCGTCCCGGTGGGCCACACGTCCCGTGAACCCGAGCCGAGAGGAGCGCCGTCATGGCGTCCGTCATCCACTACACGATCGCCACCGAAGCCGAGAAGAGCCCCGACTTCCGTCGCGTGCTGTGGACCGGCGAGCACACCCAGCTGGTGATCATGACCATCCCGAAGGGCGGTGAGATCGGCGAGGAGGTGCACGAGGTCGACCAGATCCTCACCTTCGTCAGCGGCACCGGGAAGGCGATCGTCTCGGGCGCCGAGCGCAACGTCGCCCAGGGGGACCTCGTCGTCGTCCCCGCCGGGAAGAAGCACAACTTCCTCAACACCGGCGAGAACCCGCTGATCCTCTACACCGTCTACGGCCCGCCGGAGCACGCCGACCAGGCCGTGCACGCGACCAAGGAGGAGGCCGACCGGCTGGAGGAGGCCGGCAAGGACGAGCCCCCGAACAGCTGATCGTCAGCCGCCGAGGACCTCGAGAACCTGCCGACGGATCTCGAGGTCCTCGCGTGCGGTGACGACGACGGCCGTCACCGGCGCCCCGGGTGCGCTGATGACGGCGTCGGCCGTGGTCACCCGGTTGACCGCGTCGTCCAGCGCGATCCCCAGGTGGGACAGCGCCGCGGCGAGCTCCGCACGGACCTGCCAGGCGTGCTCCCCCACCCCGCCGGTGAGCACCAGCAGCTCGAGCCCGCCGGTGGCCGCCGTCATCGCGGCGGTCTCCCGGGCCAGCCGGTGCAGGTAGACGTCGAACGCCAGCGCGCACGCCGCGTCCCCGGCCGCCCGCCCGGCGAGGACCTCCCGCAGGTCGCCGGAGGTGCCGGAGAGCCCCTTCAGCCCCGACCGGTGCTCGAGCACGTCACCCAGCTCGTCCGGAGGCACCGACCCCTGCTGGAGCAGCCACAGCAGCAGGCCGGGGTCGAGGGTGCCCGGGCGGGTGTTCATGACCAGCCCGGCCAGCGGCGTGAAGCCCATCGTGGTGTCGACCGAGACCCCGTTGCGCACGGCGGCCAGCGAGGCCCCGGCGCCGAGGTGCGCGGTCACCATGCGCAGCTCCTCCGGGGGCCGGCCGGCGAGCTCGGCTCCGCGGCGCGCCGCGTAGGCGTGCGAGAGGCCGTGGAAGCCGTACCGGCGCAGCTGCCATCGCTGCGTCCACTCCCGCGGCACCGCGTAGGTGCGCGCGGCCGGCGGCAGCGTCGCGTGGAAGGTGGTGTCGAAGCAGGCGACCGCCGGCACGTCGGGCAGCAGGGCGTGCACCGAGCGGACGCCGGCCAGGGCCCGCGGGTTGTGCAGCGGCGCGAGATGGCTGATCGAGTCGAGGTACGCGACCACGTCGTCGTCCAGGCGCGCCGGTCCGGTGTGCCGCGGCCCGCCGTGCACGATGCGGTGCCCGACCGCGTCGACCGGCCCGCACCCGCCGAGGAAGGCCTCGAGCGGCTCCAGGTGGTCCTGCCCCTGCCACGCCTCCACGGTGACGGCCGCCGTGACGGCGCCGGCGGCGTCGAGCCGGGCCAGCTTCAGGCTGCTGGATCCCGCGTTGACGACGAGCAGCCTCATGCCTCGGGCTCGTGCAGCGGCTCGTTCCCGCCGGTCACCTGTGGTCCCCGGTGAGCACCCCACTGCCAGTCGCGGATCTCCGGGAGGTCCTCGCCGTGGGTGCGCACGTACCGCCGGTGCTCGCTCAGCTGGTCGCGCAGCCGGTCGCGGGCGTGCGCGCCCACCGTGCGCAGTCGCGGCACCCGGTCGATCACGTCGATCGCCAGGTCGAAGCGGTCCAGCCGATTCATGACGCACATGTCGAAGGGCGTCGTCGTCGTCCCCTCCTCCACGTAGCCGCGGACGTGGAAGTTGTCGTGGTTGGTCCGCCGGTAGGTCAGGCGGTGGATCAGCCAGGGATAGCCGTGGTAGGCGAAGATCACCGGCTTGTCCGCGGTGAAGTAGGAGTCGAACGCGACGTCGGAGAGGCCGTGGGGATGCTCGCGGTCGTCCTGCAGGCGCATCAGGTCGACGACGTTGACCACGCGCATCCGCAGGTCCGGGAAGTACCCGCGCAGGATCTCGACGGCCGCGAGGGTCTCCATCGTCGGCACGTCGCCGGCGCAGGCCAGGACGACGTCGGGCTCGGTGCCGTCGTCGGTGCTGGCCCAGGACCAGATGCCGAGCCCCTTCGTGCAGTGCTCGACCGCGTCGTCCATCGACAGGTACTGGAGGGCCGGCTGCTTGCCGGCCACGATGACGTTGACGTACTGCCGGCTGCGCAGGCAGTGGTCGGCCACCGAGAGCAGCGTGTTCGCGTCCGGGGGCAGGTACACGCGGATCACGTGCGCCTTCTTGTTCACGACGTGGTCGATGAACCCCGGGTCCTGGTGGGAGAACCCGTTGTGGTCCTGCCGCCAGACGTGCGAGGTCAGCAGGTAGTTCAGCGAGGCGATGGGACGCCGCCACGGGATGCCGTTGGTCGTCTTCAGCCACTTGGCGTGCTGGTTGAACATCGAGTCGACGACGTGGATGAACGCCTCGTAGCAGGAGAAGAACCCGTGCCGGCCGGTGAGCAGGTAGCCCTCCAGCCACCCCTGGCACAGGTGCTCCGACAGCACCTCCATGACCCGGCCGTCCGGGGCCAGGTGGTCGTCGCCGGGCAGCCGCTCCGCCATCCACGCGCGGTCGGTGACGTCGAGGACGGCGCCCAGGCGGTTGGAGTTGTTCTCGTCGGGGCTGAACACCCGGAAGGTCTCCATGTTCTCGGCCATGACGTCGCGGAGGAACGTCCCCAGCACGCGGGTGGCCTCCACGGCCCCGGTGCCCGGCTCGGGGACGTCGACGGCGTGGTCGCGGAAGTCGGGCATCCGCAGCGGCCGCAGCAGCAGACCGCCGTTGGCGTGCGGGTTCGCACTCATCCGCCGGTCGCCGTCCGGGTGCAGATCGCGGATCGCCGGCACGGGGGCGCCGTCGTCGTCGAAGAGCTCCTCCGGCCGGTAGCTGCGCATCCACTCCTCGAGCACCGCACGGTGGCCGTCGTCCCCCCGCGCGTTGGCGAACGGCACCTGGTGCGCCCGCCAGGTGCCCTCCACCGGCACGCCGTCGACCTCTTTGGGGCCGGTCCAGCCCTTGGGCGTGGCCAGCACGATCATCGGCCAGCTCGGCCGGTCGGTGCTGCCCTCCTCCCGAGCCCGCCGCTGGTTGTCGGCGATCTCGTCCAGGCAGCGGTCGAGGGTGGCGGCGAACTGCTGGTGCATGGTCTCGGGGTCGTCGCCCTCGACGAGGTAGGGGGTGTGCCCGTAGCCGCGCAGCAGGTCGAGCAGCTCCTCGCGCGGGATCCGGGCGAGCACGGTGGGGTTGGCGATCTTGTAGCCGTTGAGGTGCAGGATCGGCAGGACGGCGCCGTCGCGCGCCGGGTCGAGGAACTTGTTGCCGTGCCAGCTCGCGGCCAGCGGCCCGGTCTCGGCCTCGCCGTCCCCGACGACCGCCGCGACGACGAGCTCCGGGTTGTCGAACGCAGCGCCGTAGGCGTGCACGAGCGCGTAGCCCAGCTCACCGCCCTCGTGGATGGAGCCCGGCGTCTCCGGGGCCACGTGGCTCGGGATGCCGCCCGGGAAGCTGAACTGGGTGAACAGCCGCCGCATGCCCGGCTCGTCCTGGCTGACGTCGGGATAGACCTCGCTGTAGGTGCCCTCCAGCCAGGACGACGCGACCGGGCCGGGGCCGCCGTGCCCGGGGCCGATCACGTACATGCAGTCGAGGTCGCGCGCGGCGATCACCCGGTTGAGGTGGGCGTAGACGAAGTTGAGCCCGGGCGTCGTGCCCCAGTGCCCCAGCAGCCGGGGCTTGATGTGCTCGGGACGCAGCGGCTCCCGGAGCAGCGGGTTGCCCATCAGGTAGATCTGGCCGACCGCCAGATAGTTCGCCGCCCGCCACCAGGCGTTGATGGCGTCCAGTTCCTCGCTGTCGAGCGGCTCCGCCTCGATCTGCGTCCTCACCATTCCGCGACGTTAGCGGCCGTCGGTGACCGGTGGGTGCCCCCGCGTTCGCCGCCGTGCCGAGGGGGCAGCAGACTCGGGGCTCCGACGAGCGGAAAGGACCGACCGTGGCCGCCTACTCCCCCGCGAACCCCGAGAGCGTCTTCACCTACGGGGCCCCGCAGCTGAAGTTCGGCTCCGGCGCCGCCGACGAGATCGGCTACGACCTCGCGCAGACCGGCGCGAAGCGGGCCCTGGTCGTCACCGACCCCGGGCTGGCCGCCACCGGCACGCCGCAGCGCGTCGCCGACCAGATGACGCAGTTCGGCATCGAGGCCGTGGTCTTCGACGGCACGCACGTCGAGCCGACCGACGAGAGCCTCGAGTACGCCGTCGGCTGGGCCCGCGAGCACGGGCCCTGGGACGCGATCGTCGCCGTCGGGGGCGGCTCGGCCATCGACACCGCCAAGGCGATCAACCTGCTCACGACCAACCCCGGCGAGCTGATGGACTACATCAACAAGCCCGTCGGGCGCGGCACGGCGCCGGTCAACCCGCTCAACCCGCTGGTCGCCGTTCCCACGACGACCGGCACCGGCTCGGAGAGCACCACGATCTGCGTGCTCGACGTCCTGTCGCTGAAGGTGAAGACCGGCATCAGCCACGCGCGGCTGCGTCCCACGCTCGCGGTGATCGACCCGGCGCTCACCCTCACCCAGCCGCCGGGGGTCACCGCCGCGTCGGGCATGGACATCCTCTGCCACGCGCTGGAGAGCTACACGTCCCGGCCGTACACGACCTACGAGCGCAAGACGCCCGAGCAGCGGGTGCCCTACTGCGGGGCCAACCCGATCTCCGACATGTGGGCGGAGAAGTCGCTGACGCTGCTCGCCGGCTCGTTCCGGCGCGCGGTCCGCCACGGCGACGACGAGCGGGCGCGCGGCGAGATGGCGATGGCCGCGACCTTCGCCGGGATGGGTTTCGGCAACGCGGGGGTGCACATCCCGCACGCCAACGCCTACCCGATCGCCGGGCAGGTGAAGGACTTCCACCCCAAGGACTACCCGCCCGACGAGCCGATGGTGCCGCACGGGATGTCGGTGTCGCTGACGGCGCCCGAGGCCTTCCGGTTCACGTTCGACGCCTCCCCCGACCGGCACGTCCGCGCCGCGCAGCTGCTCGCCCCGAACGCCGGCGTGCCGACGGACGCGCGCGAGTTCCTGCCGACCGTGCTGGTCGACCTGATGCGCGACATCGACATCCCGAACGGCATCGCTGCCGTGGGCTACGACGAGGGCGACATCCCCGATCTGGTCGACGGCACGATGAAGCAGCAGCGCCTGCTCGCCACCGCACCGAAGGACGTCACCGAGGACGACGTGGCCGGCATCTTCCGGCGGTCGCTGCACCTGTGGTGACCGACGACGACCTGACCGCGGCGTTGCGTCGGGCCGGCCTCGCCGAGGTCGACGGCTCGGGGCTCGCCCGGGCGCTGTACTCCTCCGACGGCTCGCTGTACCGCGTCCTCCCCCGGGCGGTCGTCCGGCCGCGGCATGCCGACGAGGTCGTGGCGGCCCTGTCGGTCTGCCGAGAGCTCGGAGTGCCCCTGACGATGCGGGGCGCCGGAACCTCGATCGCCGGCAACGCCGTCGGGCCGGGTGTCGTGGTCGACACCAGCAAGCACCTGTCGCGCGTGCTCGACGTCGACGTCGAGGCCCGGACGGCGACCATCGAACCGGGCGTCGTGCAGGCGGCGCTGCAACGGGCGGTGCAGCCGCGCGGACTGCGGTTCGGCCCCGACCCGAGCACGCACAACCGCTGCACCGTCGGCGGGATGATCGGCAACAACGCGTGCGGCTCCCGCGCGCTGGGCTACGGGCGGACCTCGGACAACGTCGTCGGCCTCGAGGTGGTCACCGGGACGGGCGACCGGCTGTCGCTCGCGCCGACCGGCAGCGGCGGGATCCTCGACGAGCTGCGGCGCCTGGTCGACGGCGAGCTCGCCACCATCCGCACCGAGCTCGGCCGGTTCGGGCGCCAGGTGTCGGGCTACTCCCTGGAGCACCTGCTCCCCGAGCGCGGCTTCGACGTGGCCCGCGCGCTGGTCGGCAGCGAGGGCACGCTCGCGCTGGTGCTGGGAGCGACGGTCCGGCTGGTCGCCGACGCCCCGCACCGCGGACTCGTCGTCCTCGGGTACGCCTCGATGGCCGAGGCCGCCGACGCGACTCCGGCGCTGCTGCCGCACGGCCCCACCGCCGTCGAGGGCCTCGACGCCCGCATCGTGCAGCGGCTGCGCGACGTGCCGGCGGCCGTCGTCCCGGAGCTGCCCCGCGGGGAGGGGTGGCTGATCGTCGAGCTCACCGGCGACAGCGCCACCGAGGTGGCGGCGAAGGCGCAGCAGGTCCTGGCCGACGCCGGGGCTCTGGACTCCCTCCTGGTCACCGATCCGGCGCACGCGGCGGCGATCTGGCGGATCCGCGAGGACGGCGCGGGGCTGGCCGCGCGCACCAGCGAGGGGCGGCCCGCGCACGCCGGCTGGGAGGACGCCGCCGTCCCGCCCGCGCGGTTGGGTGAGTACCTGCGCGAGTTCGAGGCGCTGCTCGACCAGTACGGGTTGCAGGGCCTGCCGTACGGCCACTTCGGCGACGGGTGCGTGCACGTCCGGATCGACTTCCCGTTCGGCACCGACCGCGGACGTCCGGTCTACCGGGCGTTCGTGGAGGACGCGGCGCGGCTGGTCGCCAGGTACGGCGGCTCGCTGTCGGGCGAGCACGGCGACGGTCGGGCCCGCAGCGAACTGCTCCCGATCATGTACTCGCCGGCCGCGATCGACCTGTTCTCCCGGGTCAAGGGCCTGTTCGATCCGGACGACGTACTCAACCCGGGCGTGCTGGTGCGGCCGGCGAAGGTCGACGCCGACGTGCGGGTCGCGGCCGCCCCGCACCGGCGCGAGGGGCTCGCCCTGGCCTACCGGCACGACGGCGGCGACTTCTCCGCCGCGGTGCACCGCTGCACCGGCGTCGGCAAGTGCCGGGCCGACCTGCCGGCCACGGTCATGTGCCCCTCGTGGGCCGCCACCCGGGAGGAGAAGGACACCACTCGTGGGCGTGCCCGGGTGCTGCAGGAGATGCTCGCGCCGGGCGGGCCGGTGAACGGCTGGCGGGCGCCCGAGGTGCACGACGCCCTCGACCTCTGCCTGTCCTGCAAGGGGTGCTCGCGCGACTGCCCGACCGGTGTCGACATGGCGACCTACAAGGCCGAGGTGCTGCACCAGTCCTACCGGCGCCGGCTGCGTCCGCGCCCGCACTACACGCTGGGGCGGCTGCCCCGCTGGGCCGACCTCGCGGCGCGGGCCCCCCGGGCGGTCAACGCGGTGCTCGGCTCGCGGCTGGGCGGCCGGCTGGCGAAGTGGTCGGCCGGGATGGACCAGCGGCGCCAGGTGCCGCCGTTCGCCGCGCGGACCTTCCGGCAGCAGTGGGCCGTCCGCCCGCGGGCGTCCGGCGGGGCGGGCGGGAAGGTGGTCGCGCTGTGGGTGGACTCGTTCACCGACCACTTCGCGCCGCACGTGGCGATGGCCGCCGCGCGGGTGCTCGAGGCGGCCGGCTACGCGGTGCAGGTGCCCGGCGACGACACCTGCTGCGCGCTCACCTGGATCACCACCGGCCAGCTCGACGCCGCGCGGAGGACCCTGGGTGCGACGGTCGCGACGCTCGACCGGCTCGCGCAGGACGGCGTCCCCATCGTGGGCGTGGAGCCCTCGTGCACCGCCGTCCTGAGGGGCGACGCCCTCGAGCTGGTGCCCGGCGCGGCGGCCGAGCGGGTGGCCGCGGCGACGCGCACCCTGGCCGAACTGCTCACCGGCACCGACGGCTGGGAGCCACCCTCGCTGGCCGGGGTGGAGATCGTCGCGCAGCCGCACTGCCACCACGCCTCGGTGCTGGGCTGGTCGCCCGACGCCCGGCTGCTGGAGCGGGCCGGGGCCACGGTCACCCGGCTCGGCGGCTGCTGCGGGCTGGCCGGGAACTGGGGCGTCGAGCGCGGCCACCACGACGTGTCGGTGACGATCGCCGAGCAGCAGCTGCTGCCCGCCGTCCGGACGGCCGGCCCGGACGCCGTGCTCCTGGCCGACGGCTTCTCCTGCCGGACGCAGCTCGACCAGCTGGCCGGCCGGCAAGGCCAGCACCTTGCTGAGCTGTTGGCAGCCCACCTGCCTTGACGGCTCAGGCGGCCGACGTCCCCCGGGCCCGGGCCGCGGCGATCACCGCGGGGGCGAGGGCCTCGACGATCCGGGCATAGCCGGCCGAGGACGGGTGGAACCGGTCGGCGGAGAACATCTGCGGATCGGCGGCGAACGCGGCGCCGACCTGCGGGCCGATGTCGGCGAAGCTCGCGCCCGTCGCGCGGGCCACCTCCTCCTGGTGGCGCTGGAGCACCGAGCAGGCCGACTGCACCAGCCGTCGCAGCGCCGGCGGGACGAACGGCACCACCGACATGTCCGGCGCCGGGACGACGACGACGTCGGCACCTGCGGCCCGCAGGCCCACCACCGCGCTGTGCAGCGCACGCGCGGCATCGGCGGGCGGCACGAACCGGGCGAGATCGTTCGCGCCGATCACGACGACGGCGAGGTCCGGGCGCAGCGGCTCGACCCGGCGCACCTGCGCGGCGAGCTCCGCCGACGTCGACCGGGGCACCGCGGCCACGTGCAGGTCGACGTCGAAGCCCTCGTCGCCCAGGGCGGCGGCCAGGCGCGGGCCGAGCCGCTCCTCGGGGCGGTGGGCGCCCTGCCCGTAGCCGATGGAGTCACCGAGGACGGCGAGACGGAGCGGGATGGATGCCACGCCGTCCTCAACGCCCGACGGCGCGCCGATCGTCCCGGCGTTGACCCCGTGGCGGCCATTTCCGGCCCGGAACTGGCCGATCAGGGGACAAGGGTCAGCCTTCGACGATAGGCGGCCAGGATCTCGGCCCGGCACGCCGCTGGTTCGCGCATCAGCCGGCGGTAGCTGAACCGCAGCACGATCCATCCGAGAGCGGCGAGGGCGGCGTCCCGGCGCAAGTCCCGTTCACGGTCCTCCGCACTGCCGTGGAACGCGGCACCGTCCAGCTCGACCGCCAGCTTGACCTCGGGCCACGCGGCGTCCAGCTTCACCAGCCCGAACGGGAGCCGCAGGCGGTGTTGCTGCACGCACGACGGTATCCCCGGCACGTCGAGCAGATGGCGCACGCCGTAGATCTCGAGATAGCTCTCGCAGCCACCGGCGATGAGGAACAGGAGCTCGGTGAAGGCCGCTCGGCCGGGCAGTTCGGGACGGACGTCCAGGTGCTCGTCCAGCTCGCGGACGGTGACGCGTCGCTCTCGTGTCGCCCGCAGCACCGCTGTGCGGGCGACGCCGTGGTAACCGCGCACGGCACGGGCCCGGTGCGCGTCACCCCAGGTGTCGACCAGCGCACGGGCGACCGACGTCACCGGGAGCCCGCGTGCCTGCAACACCTTGAACGGGTTGCGGCTGCGGTGCACCCGGAGCCATCGAGAACTGCGCACTCGCCGGTCGCTCGGAACGGTGACCTGGATCCTGGTCACCTCGGTGTCCACGACCCGGTGCGCGGCGAGTGCGCTCATGTGACTGAGCGGCCCGCCCGCATACCCGGTGGCAGCGTGCGCACGGACGGTCCAGTCGTCGGCGAGCTCGGGCACGGTGACCCAGCCGGGGTGCAGCCGAACCAGTCGCCCGGAGGAGATCCACCTGCTGATGCTCCGGGCGCCCACAGCGCTGGAGAGCGCGGCAACGGAGGTCGTGCGGGTGGGGCCGAGCAGTGCGGGGAGGTCGTGCATCGACACAGACTGGGGGCCGGTCGAGGCCGGGAGCGGCCGTCCGCCGAACCTGTGGACAAGCGCAGCGGGCGTTGTCCCTCAACCGGCCATTACCTCGAGCATTCTGGCCGGTGCAGGGACAACGCCCGCCGAAGAGGTCAGGCGCGGGGGCCGCCGGCGGCGTAGACGACCTGGCCGGAGACGAAGCCGGCACCCTCGCTCACGAAGAACGAGACCAGGTTCGCGATGTCCTCGGGCTGTCCCACGCGCTGCACCGGGATCTCCTTGGCGGCGAAGGCGATGAAGTCCTCGAACGGGATGCCCATTCGCTCGGCGGTCGCTTTGGTCATCTCGGTCTCGATGAAGCCGGGGGCGATCGCGTTGGCGGTGACGCCGAACTTGCCCAGCTCGATGGCGAGGGTCTTGGTGAAGCCCTGCAGGCCCGCCTTCGCGGTCGAGTAGTTGGCCTGGCCGCGGTTGCCCAGCGCCGACACGCTGGACAGGTTGACGATCCGGCCCCACTTGGCCTCGGTCATGTACTTCTGCGCCGCACGGGTCATGAGGAACGCCCCGCGCAGGTGCACGTTCATGACCATGTCCCAGTCGGTCTCGGTCATCTTGAACAGCATGTTGTCGCGGGTGACGCCCGCGTTGTTGATCAGCACGGTCGGGCCGCCCAGCTCGGCGGCGACGCGGTCGACGGCCGCCTGCACGGCCTCGGCGTCGCTCACGTCGGCACCCACGGCCAGCGCCTTGCCGCCGGCGGCCTCGATGGCCTGCACGGTGCCCTTGGCGGCGGACTCGTCCAGGTCGAGGACGGCGACGGCGAACCCGTCCTGCGCCAGCCGGAGTGCGGTCGCGGCACCGATACCGCGGGCCGCACCGGTGACGATGGCCACACGGGTGCCTGCGCTTGCCTCGCTCATGGACGTTCTCCTTCAGGTCGTGGACGGCAGCCGTCGACGGCGACGGGCCGGAAGCTCTCGCCCGACACGGTACCGCCGGGTACACGGCCGATCGCTCAGGGCCAGATGCTCGCGACGATGATGGCCGCGACGGCCAGCTCCGCCGCCGCGCTGACCAGGGCGGCCGGGTGGAAGGCGGGCTCCACGAGGTGAGCGCCCAGCCGGCCCGGGGTGATCAGGTCGAGCACGACGAAGGCCACCGCCTGCAGCAGCACCCCCAGGACGCCGAACACCACGGTGTACAGCAGGGCCCGGCCGAATCCGCTGGTGGCGTTGGTCCAGATGCTGGCGAAGACGATGGCGCCCTGACCGAGGAATCCCGCGGACAGCGTCACGGCGGCGTTGACCGACCGGTGCTCGTAGATGTGCCGCCCCAGGTGGCCGGGTGTCAGCAGGTCCAGGACGACGAAGCCGAGGATCAGCAGCGCGATGCCCACCCCGGTGTAGGCGACGGCGTAACCGATGCTGGCCAGCACGGCGGGACCTCCGGACGGGGCGGGGACGCGGACGGGACCAGAGCGTGCCAGACCGGCGGTCGGCGGGCGCTCAGTCGCCCGGCGTCCCGGTGCCGGCCTCGGGGTCGGGGGACGGCGGATGCGGGTGCCGGCGGGGGACGTGCAGCCGGCGCACCGAGGCGAGGGCATCGCGGCGGGCGCGCATCCGGCGTCGCGCCCGCGTCGTCCGTGGGGCGCGCGGTTCCTCGCGCAGCAGTGCGTCGATCCAGTGCGCCCGCGGGTCCAGGTCGACCAGCATCACCTTGACCAGCAGGGTGAGCGGAATGGCCAGCAGCGCCCCGAGCGCGCCCATCACCCAGCCCCAGAACAGCAGCGCCACGAACGTGACCGTCATCGACAGGCCGACCGAGTCGCCGACGAAACGGGGCTGGATCAGCGTCTGCACGACGAAGTTCAGCACCGAGTAGACGATCACCACGACGATCAGCTCGCCCCATCCACCGGCGAGCAGGCCGAGCAGGGCCGGCGGCACGACGCCCAGGACGAAGCCGATGTTGGGCACGTAGTTGGTGACGAACGCGAGCAGCCCCCAGATGCCGGCGGCCGGGATGCCGATGATCGACAGCGCGACCCAGTCGCCGACCGCCACGATGGCCCCGAACACGGTGCTCACGACCAGGTAGCTGCGGGTGCCCTGGGTGAACAGGCTGATCGCGACGGGCAGGTGCGGACGCTTGGCGCCGACGAGCGCGATCCGCCGGCCGAACCCGCTGGACTCGATGGCCACGAAGACCAGCGCCGTGAGCAGCAGCACGAGGGTGCTGGCGGCATCGGTCAGCCGGGACAGCAGCCCGGTCGCCACCCCCACGAGCTGGCTGTAGTCGATCCTCGACACCAGGTCCGACAGCTGGCCGGAGACGATGCCGGCGTTGTTCAGCTTGGCCACGACCCCGTTGATGAGCACCTCGGCCCGCCCGGTGTAGTCGGGCAGGAGGGCGGCCAGCTGCGCCACCGACAGCACCAGCAGGCCGACGAACGACAGCAGCACGGTCCAGACGAGGACCAGCAGGACGGCGGTCGCCAGCCAGCGCGGCGCCCCCAGCCGGCGCAGCCCGCGTTGCACAGGGGTCAGCGCGATGACCACCACGAGGGCGAGGAACACCGGTGCGACCAGCCATGCGATCGCCTTCAGGCCGGCCACGGCGACGGTCGCCGCAGCGCCCCCCACCAGGAGGAGGAGCCAGCGCGGAATGACGCCGCCGGTGGGCTCGAGCGCATGGGACGGCGCGGCCGCTGCGGCGGCATCCGGAGCCGGCGCGTCCTCTGCGGCGTCCGCAGGGGGCGGGTCGGCGCGCCCCGGCTCGGGCCGGAGCAGCGGCCGGGGAACGGACGGTCCGGTGCTCGGCACGTCGGGTCGTATCGCCACAGCCGCCCCCTCCCTGCCGCGCCTACCTAGTCATGATCACCCGCCCCCGTCACCGTAGGAGTGGCCGGGGGGACGAGGAGGTCAGCTCGCCGCGACCCGGTCGGTCAGGGCGAGAACGTGGTCCCAGGCGTCCCGGCAGGCCTCGGCCCAGTCCCCGAACGCGCGGTCGAAGAACGAGTGCGGGGCGCCGTCGTAGACCACCGCGTCGACGTCGGCGCCCGCCGCCCGCATGGTGTCGGCCAGCTGCAACTGGTCGGCCACCGGGGTCGCCGCGTCGGCCCCGGCGATGATCATGACCGTCGGCAGGTGGGCGCGGTTCGCGGCGTCGCCGACCATCGAGGGCCGGCCGTAGAAGCCGGCGCAGCCGGCCAGGTCGAGGTGCCCGCCGGACTGGCGCCAGGAGTGGCTGCCCCCGAAGCAGAAGCCGACGGTGATCACCGGGAGGTCGCCGCGGGTGCGGCCGCGCAGGTAGTCGATCGCGGCCGCGAGGTCGCCGTCGATGCCCTCGGGCGTCGTCTGCGGGATGTGGGACTGCCAGTCGAAGTCCTCCGGCCGGGTCCCCGACTCGTCGCAGACGCCGGCCGTCCGCCCGAAGTAGTCGATCGCGACCGTGGCCGCGCCCGCCTCGGCGAACCGCTCGGCCAGCGCCACGTAGTACGGGTGCAACCCACGGATGTCGGGCAGGACGACGACCCCGACGCGGGCCTCCTGGGCAGGGGCGGCGTACGCGGCGCTGAACTCCGTGCCGTCGGCCGAGGTCAGCGTCAGGACGCCGCGCTCGGCGACGTCACCGCTGCGCGGCGGAGCGGGCGGACGGCTGTCGTGGTCGTGGCACATGGGAACGTTCTACGTCAGCTGCCCGCGGCCTCGGCCGCCGGGCCCGGATCGCCGCCGAACACTCCGGCCGCGACCTCGCGCCGGGAGTCGGCCAGCCAGTCGTGCTGCTTGTCGGCCTGTCGGATCATCGCGTCGATCCGCTCGGCGTCCAGACGCTGGTCGGCCGCCGCGACGACCCGGAGGGTCTCGAAGCCGCACCGCTTGGCGAGGACGGCGGTGGCGATGAACTCGAACTCGACCAGGTCGCTGAGCGGCGAGCGGGTGAGCACATGACCGTTGAGCTTCAACCGGGCGAGCTTCTCCCCCACCCAGGAGGCGACCAGCTTGTACTGGCGCACGGGCAGCTCGAGTGCCTCCATCGAGGCGCGCAGCACGGACTGCTCCTCGCGCAGCTCGCCGAGCAGCTCCTCGAGCTTCTGCTCACGCGGGGTACCGCGGTACCGGCTCAGCATCCGGCCGACCAGCTCGATCCCGCCGACAGCGGCGGCCAGGTGGTCGTTGCAGTAGATGCCGAGCAGCTCGCGATCGTGCACGGCAGAGACTGCGGACGACTCGGACACGGGGCCTCCAAGGGGCCGACGACGGAACGCCCTCCAGTCTCCCGCCTCGACCGGCCCCCCGCTGGGTCAGCCGGTCGGGCCGGCGCTCGCGGTCGGCTCCGCGGGCCCGCTCGTCGGCCCGGCGCTGGTCGACGGCGCCTCGGTTGTGGCCGGTGCGTCGGACGTGGTCGTCCCACCGGTGGCGGCGGCAGCCGTGGACGACGCCGCACCGGTCGGCGCCGCGGCGCCGCTGCGGGTGGCACCGGTCACCGACGCGCTCGTCGACGCCCCGGACGGGGCCGCACCGCT
Source organism: Blastococcus sp. OS1-29 (assembly GCF_057628075.1). Lineage (NCBI taxonomy): Bacteria > Bacillati > Actinomycetota > Actinomycetes > Geodermatophilales > Geodermatophilaceae > Blastococcus > Blastococcus sp. OS1-29. The sequence goes on along the minus strand of NZ_JBXXJK010000002.1, from coordinate 6,857 downwards.
CTCCGGCGTCCTCGCTCCATCTCCGGTGTCGGGCGCCACGATCGCGAGGATCCGCTCCTTGAAGGCGTCGAGCCGGGACTGCAGCTCGGCCAGCGGCACGTCCTGGATGTGCGACCCGAAGGCCTGGAGCTCCTTCCAGACCGCGGCGAGCTGCTCGTTCTGCGCGTCGGTGAGCGCATCCGGGACGCTGACCACGAGCTGGGTGGCCAGCGCCTGGGTCACACAGCGCACGCAGGCGTAGTTGAGCGCTCCCGAGAGGTTCTGCGGCACCACCACGTCGACCTGGCCGGCGAGTAGGACGACCTGGAACGCGACCGCGACCGTCCGGCAGTCGGTGCAGCTGGCGAACGCGTACGCCTCGTTCTTGTTCAGTGCGGTGGAACCGTCGGCCCAGACCAGGCTGAACGAGACGTCGTAGGTCACCGATCCGTCGGTGGTGTTCACCGCGAGCGCCTGGTTGTCGCCGGCTCCCGGCGGCAGCGGGCGGTCGAACGGGAACACCCAGGTCGGCGCGGTCGCGCTCCCGGCGGCGCCGGGCCGCGGGGTCATCACCATGGCCAGCACGGGATGGTCGGCGGTGGGGAGCGGTCCGGCGTCCGACGGCCAGATCGTCGTCGCGGCGCCGCGGGACCCCGCGCCCAGCGTCGAGTTGCTGGACGCCGGCACGACGTCCAGCACGGTGCCCCCCTCGTAGGCGTGCACCGGCCGGTACCGGTCGGACGACGGCCACCAGGCCCAGGCCAGGCCCGCGACCAGCGCGGCGGCGACCACCGCGGCCAGCGCCCGGCGCACCGGGCGGCCCTCGGTCCGCTGCAGCGTGCCCGCGACGATCCGCCGCACCAGCCGGACGACGACGTAGGCGATGCCCAGCAGCGGGACGACGAGGACGACGATCGCCAGCCCCCGGGCGGTGACGCCGAGGAAGTCGCCGTCGGCGAAGTTGCGGGACAGCTCGGCGCTCTGCACCCCGACCGAGGCCCAGGCCGTGGCCACCAGGCGCGGCAGCGAGAGCACCACGAGGAGCATCGAGAACAGCATCAGCGGCACGACCGCGAGCACCCAGAGGGTGACCACGACACGGGCCCAGGTCTTCAGGGCGACGGCCTCGGGCTCCCGCCAGTGGCCGGGCAGCAACCCCTTCAGGATCGGGCCGATCCGCTGGTAGAGGTCGGGGACCCCGGTGACGTCGGCGAGCACGTGGTAGCCGTCGAAGCGCAGCATCGGGGCCAGTTGCCGGATCATCTGCAGCACCTGGGTGGCCACGATCAGCAACAGGGCGTGCCAGCCGGTGAGCCACCACACGCCGAAGGTGAGTAGTACGACGATCGCGTTGAAGTAGAGCCCACCCAGGTCGGTGCGCAGCCGCCCGCCACGGCCGAGCCGGTAGCTGTCGGTCACGTCGGTGTAGAACGCCGGCCAGAACAGGTAGAAGCCGAAGCCCATGACGCCGAGGGTCGCTCCCCCGCGCTGGGCGGCCGCGGCGTGCCCGAACTCGTGGAACCCGGCGGACAGGACCGTCACCACGATGACGAGCAGGAACAGGCTCGGGAACTGGAAGGCCTGTGCGGTCGCGGCCGCCAGCCCCTCCCGGAAAAGCACCCACCCGGACACGGCGAGGAAGGCCAGCACCACCGGGATCACCACGAACGGCGAGAAGAGCACCGCGAAGGGAGCGGTGAACCGCCGGGTGATCGCCGGGTCGGTGATCATCTTCCGTGCCCGGAGCGCCAGCAGCGGGTTGGCGCGGCGCAGCTCCGGCTCACTGCCGTCGGCCAGCCGGAGCAGCCCGAGCGGACGCAGGGTGGCGTCGACGAGCTGGCGGACGTCGTCCGGGCCGACGAGCCGGCCCGAGGCCTCGCTCACCGCGGCCGCGACGGCCGTGAGATCCCGCCGGCCGTCGATCGCCGCCACCGTCCGGTGCAGCAAGGGCGTCAGCGTGATGACCTGTCCGTCGCCGCGGCGGGCCAGCGCGGGCGCCTGCCGGTAGCCGGAGCCCGGGATCTCGCCGAGCAGTTCGAGGCCCTCGGCCCGGTGGAGCACCTCTCCACCGGACGCCACCGCGGTGGTGGGCGCGCCGGAGGGCGTACCCACCACCGGGATGGGGGTGGTGCTGGGTCTGGTCATCAGCGTCGGTGGCCGGCGGCCGTCACTGCTGGATGGTGGACTGCTGGTCGGCGGTGGCCGTGGCGTCGCCGGTGATGTGCTGGGTGATCAGGGCGGTCTGGTCGGAGGAGGCCGACGCCACCGAGTCGATCGAGCCGACGTTGGCCGCCGCCGACGCGTCGATCGGGGCGGCGACGTTGGCCTGCGCCGCGACCGCACCGTCGATGGGCGCGGCCAGGTCGAGCTTGCCGTCGAGGTTGACGTCGATGTTCAGCAGCGGACCGTCGAGCGGTCCCGACGAGGCGGCGGGCTCCGGGGCCACCGGCGCGGCCGCGGCGTCGGCCGGCGCCGGCTCCGTGGCGCCGGTCTGGTCGATCGAGCTGACCTGCGGCGCGTGCGCCACCGAGTCCCCGGTGACGTCCTGGTCGATCGCGACAGCCTGGTGCGCGCCGGCGACGGCGGTCGACCCGGCCGACAGGACGTTGGCGCCGATGGAGGCCTCGATGGGCGCAGCGACGTTCGCGTTGGCGGCCACTCCCAGGTCGATCGGGGCGGCGGCGTCGAGCGCGATGTTGAGATCGGCGTTCAGGTCGAGGAGGGACATGACCTCCTTGTCGGGGAGGGCGGCGCCGGTCTCGGCGGCGAGTTCCTCGGGGGACAGCGGGCGCAGCTCGTCGTTGCTCACGGGGTTTCCTCCTCGTTCGGGGCCGGCGCCCGGACTGCCCCACCAGCCGATCGCACAAACGCGCTGGTCGGGCCGCTACCCGATCGGGCGACGAGGGATCAGTGGCGCAGCAGGAGGGCGACCCCCACGCAGGCCGCGGCCCACAGCGCGCTGGCGAGCGTGCCGACGATGAACCGCTCGGCGGCGGCGGGAGCCCGGAGCTCCGCGTACCGACCGAGGCCCTTGACCGCGAGGACGACGACGAGCCCGTCGGCCGAGCCCGCGAGCAGCGTCGCGGCGATGGCGGCGCGCTCGAGGACCCCGATCCAGGCCCCGCCGCGGAGGATCGCCGGGTCCTGCGGGCCGCCGGTCACCCCCACCGCCGCCGGGTCCGCAGCGCGCAGGACCGCGGTCGCCACGGGCCCACCACCCGCGACGGCAGCGAGCACCGCGGCGACGGCGGCCGCCTCGACCACCGACCGCGACGCGTTCCCGCCGGCCCACGCGAGGGCGGCCGCGAGGGCCAGGAGGACGCCGAGGAACAGCGCGCCCCACGTCGGTCGCACGCGCTCGCCCTGCGCGGTGAGCAGGAGGCCGAGCACGGCGACGAGCACGAGGAGGACGGCGACCGTGATGTTCATGGCGCGCTCATCCTGCCGCGCGGGTGAGACAACGGGCCGCGGTGGGCCGCAACTCGCGCTCCAGGTCCCAGAGCCCGGCGGCGAGCCGCTGGCCCACCGCCTGCCGCGAGATGCCCAGTTCGGTCGCCGCGTCGGCCTGCGTGCGGCCGGCGCCCACCAGGGCGATGGCCTCCCAGGCCTGTTCGCTGCGGCGCTCCACGACCACGGCGAGCGCGGTGAGCACGGCCTGCGCGTCACCCGCGTCCACGGGCACGGCACCGCGCACGGCCAGCCGGGCGGGCCGTTGCTTCGCGGCGTCCACGGCCCGGCGGGCGCTGAGGAAGGCCGGCCCCGCTCCGGCGCGCGTGCTGGGCGGCAGCGGGGTCTGGACCGGCCCCACCCCGACCCCGATGCTCCAGTTGCCGGTGCGGACCAGCCGGAGCACCACCTCGACCACGTCGTCGGGATCGGCGAGCACGCCCTGGAACTCGTCGCCGGCGGTCCGCTCGAAGCCGAGCACGGTGGGGACGTCGGCATTCAGCTGCCGCAGCACCTCCGGGACCCGGTCGGGCTGGCTACGGCTGGCACGCTGGTCGATGGTCAGGACGTAGGGCACCTGGCAAGGCTGACAGCTTTCTTCAGCAGTTGCAAGCCTCAAAGCTTGTCAACCACCTCGAGTGGGAAATGCCCGCTGGCGATCGGGTATCCGGTCACAGTGAGCCGGAGCAGCGACTTGCCCTGGCGGGTCGTTGGTCACCCTGGCCCGCTGCGGACAGGTGGAGACGACGACACGCCCGTCGCCGTCCACCCCGAAGCTCACCGGTGACCTCGGGACCTCACCGGTTCGTCGGCGGGCGACCGGAACGGCGGGCGACGCTACGGCGTGGTCACGATGATCGTTTCGGTCGGTCCGACCCCGCGCCGTGTGCTGAGATCGTGCCCATGAGGTTCCGATTCGCCGGCCGCCCGGACCAGGCAGGCCCCACGGCGGACTCCCCGGCCCCGGACGGGCCGGGCGCCGTCGCCGAGCCGGGCGCGGAGGTCACCACGGCTCCCGCGCCGCCGGAGGGACGTGGGCCCAAGATGCAGCGGGCGGCGCGGACCCTGGCCATCGCCTCGGCACAGTTCCTCCTCATCGCCGCGGCCCTCGTCGTGCTGTTCTGGGTCCTGGGCAAGCTGTGGTCGATCCTGCTGCCGGTCGTGCTGGGCCTGCTGATCGCCACCGTGCTCTGGCCGGCCACCCGCTTCCTCCGCCGACACCAGTGGCCGGCTGCTCTGGCCGCCTCGACGGTTCTGCTCGTCTTCATCGCCGCCTTCGTCGGGATCATCGCGGCGATCGCGCCCTCGGTGGCCGACCAGGTCACCCAGCTCGCCGACGCCTCGACCAAGGCACTGCAGGACGTGCAGGAGTGGTTGCAGGGGCCGCCGTTCAACTTCGGCGAGGACCAGATCGGCAACGCCGTCGACAGCGTGATCAACTCGATCCAGGACAACGCCCAGAACATCGCCGGCTATGCCCTGACCGGCGCCAGCGTCGTCGGCAGCAGCCTGGTCAACCTGGTGCTGGCGCTGGTGCTGGTCTTCTTCTTCCTCAAGGACGGGCCGCGCTGGGTGCCGTGGCTGTCCGCCCAGACGGGCCCACGCGCGTCCCGGCACGTGGCGGCGTTGTCGTACAAGTCCTGGGCGACGCTGTCGGAGTTCATCCGCCAGCAGGCCCTGGTGGGCTTCATCGACGCCTTCTTCATCGGCCTGGGGCTGTGGATCCTCGGGGTGCCGCTGGTCTTCCCGCTGGCGGTGCTGACGTTCTTCGGCGGGTTCGTGCCGATCATCGGCGCCTTCGTCGCCGGCGCGTTCGCCGTCCTCATCGCCCTGGTGAGCAACGGGTTCACCACGGCGCTGATCGTGCTGGCCGTCGTCCTGCTCGTGCAGCAGATCGAGGGCAACGTCCTGCAGCCGATCATCCAGGGCCGCGGGTTCAACCTGCACGCCGCCGTCGTCATCCTCGCCGTCACGGCGGGCGGCAGCCTGGCCGGCATCATCGGGGCGTTCCTGAGCGTGCCGGTCGCCGCGCTGATCGCCGTCGTCTACCGCTACGCCCGCGACCAGCTGGACGAGCGGTCGCCCGAGATCGCGCCGGACGGCACCCAGGCGCGGCTGGAGGGAGACGTCGAGGGGACCGAGGTGGTCCGGGAGCGGGTGACCGTGCCCGGCGACCGGCCGGCCGCCCCGCGGGACAGCGACCCACCGGCCTGACCCCCCACCGAGCGGTACCGGGAATTCCGCGACCCGCCCCGGGGCTGAAGCAGTCGAACGTCGACACCGATCCAGGAGGTCCCACCGTGGCCCAGCGACCGGAGGAGCTCGTCGAGCTGCTCCCCGAAGCCGAGCGCTTCCTCGCCCGCGAGGCGGCCGTCGGCGACCCGGCCGAGCGGGCCGGGCTGGTGCTGGTGCACGACCTCGCCGGCGACTTCGACGCCGCGCACGCCGGCGCACTGGCCGGCGCCCACCTGCTGGCCGGCCTCCCCCACGAGGTCATCGCCCGCTTCGACGCCGACAGCCTGGTCGACTACCGCGGACACCGGCCCCGCATGACCTTCAGCGGTGACCACTACGAGGACTTCGCAGCGCCGGAGATCGCGCTGTACGCGGTCGAGGACGACGCCGGCGTCCCGTTCCTGCTGCTGCACGGCACCGAGCCCGACTACGCGTGGGAGCGGTTCGTCGCGGCGGTGATGCAGCTGGTCGAGCGGCTCGGCGTCACCAGCGTGATCGCACTGCAGGCCATCCCCATGCCCGTGCCGCACACCCGGCCGGTCACCGTCACGGCGCACGCCACCCGCCGCCAGCTGATCGACTCCTACCCGGTCTACTGGGGCGAGATGCGCATTCCGGGCACCGCGTCGGCTCTGCTGGAACTGCGGCTGGGCCAGTCCGGGGTCGACGCCCTGGGGGTCGCGGCGCACGTGCCGCACTACCTCGCCCAGGCCACCTACCCGGCCGCGTCGCTCACCCTCCTCGAGCACCTCGAGCAGCTGACCGGGCTGCACCTCCCGACCGAGACCCTGGCCGAGGCCGCCCAGTCCAACCGCACGGAGATCGACGAGCAGATCGGCCGGTCGGCGGAGAACACCGCCGTGGTGGCCGCGCTGGAGCAGCAGTACGACTCCTTCACCGCGGCCCGCGAGGGCACCGATCTGCTCGGCGGGTCCGGCGAGGTGCCGAGCGCCGAGGAGATCGGCGCGGAGTTCGAGCGCTTCCTCGCCGACCAGGACCGCAAGCGCCCCCGCGACTGAGCAAGGACGCCCTGCTGGGGCCGAGGATTGTGCACTTTCCGGGGTCATGGCGCGCTCGGGTTCAAGGGGTCGATGCAACACCCCGGTGATTTGGGGTGGTGTCGATGGCGCGTCTGCGGCTGCCGAAGGAGATCGAGCGCAGGTTCTGGAGGCTGATCGCTGAGGGGCTGCCGACCG
>NZ_JBXXJK010000017.1:0-1047 GCF_057628075.1 Blastococcus sp. OS1-29 | reverse complement strand
GGTCTTGCCACTGCGGACGGTCACCGGTCGGACGGTCGCCCTGCGGCCGGCGGTCGCCCCACTGACCGCGAGGGCTGCCCGACTGCGCCGGACGGTCCCCCTGCGGTCGGCGGTCCTGCCACTGCGGACGATCCCCGGTCGGCCGGTCGCCCTGCGGCCGGCGGTCGCCCCACTGACCGCGAGGGCTGCCCGACTGCGCCGGACGGTCCCCCTGCGGTCGGCGGTCCTGCCACTGCGGACGGTCACCGGTCGGCCGGTCGCCACCCTGCGGCCGGCGGTCCTGCCACTGCGGACGGTCTCCCAACGGGCGCTCGCCACGAGACGCACCCGACCGCTGCGGACGGTCCCCCTGCGGACGACGGTCCTGCCACTGGGGACGGTCTCCCGACGGGCGCTCGCCACGAGGCACACCCGGCCGCTGCGGACGGTCCCCCTGCGGACGACGGTCCTGCCACTCACCACGCGGAGCATTCGAACGCTGCGGACGCTCCCCCTGCGGACGGCGGTCCTGCCACTGCGGACGGTCCCCCGACGGGCGCTCGCCGTGAGGGGCACCCGGGCGCTGCGGACGCTCTCCCTGCGGACGACGGTCCTGCCAGCCGCCCTTTTCGTCACGGCCGGACGCGCCGGCGCTCCGGTCCGACTCCGGACGAGGACGGCGAGGACCGCCGCCACCGGCCGCCCCCCCGGATCGTGCCCCGGAGCCGCCGCGCGGCGCGCTGGGACGCCCCGCGGAACCAGAACCACGTCCGCCGCCCGTGCCGCGGTTGCCGCGCGGTCCGTCGGAGCCTCGTCTCGGTGAAGTCATGACTAGGGATACCTCTTCGATCGGATAAGGCGCGGGGCACTGTGGAATTGGGTGACGGCTGAAGCCGAACATGGAAACACGAACGGGGGCCAGAGCAAGCGCTCTGACCCCCGTTCGGAATGGTTGTCCGGCGGCGTCCTACTCTCCCACCCCGTCTCCAGGGCAGTACCATCGGCGCTGAGAGGCTTAGCTTCCGGGTTCGGAATGAGACCGGGCGTTTCCCTCTCGCCATGGCCGCC
>NZ_JBXXJK010000016.1:0-1123 GCF_057628075.1 Blastococcus sp. OS1-29 | reverse complement strand
CGGCAGCGCCGGTCGCGGAGCCGGACGAAGCGGTGCAGCGGGTCGGTGGGTTGGTAGGCGTCGGTGCCGGCCGGTGGGCCGAGCCCCCGGCCGGCGGCCACGGCGGCGCGGATCTCGGTGCTGTCGGTGAGCGCGAGCAGGGTGCCGGTCAGCTGGTCGACGACCGCGATGCGTGGGCGTTCGGCCAGCGCGGTGTCGATCAGCCGGCGGGTGTCCAGCAGCCGGGTGAGCGCCGCCCGGGTCGCTGGACCGGCGGTGTCGCGGCCCGCGGGCTGCTGCCCGGCGGCGACGGCGGCGAGCAACTGATCGGCGGCGGCCAGCTCGGCCGCCCGCAGCCCGGCCAGCCGCGCGTCGAGGTCGCCGCCGGTCGCGTCAGCCCCGGTTTCGGCCCCGGCCCCGGCCGCTGGCTCGGGCTGGGCCGCTGGCTCGGGCTGGGCCGCGGCCTGTGGCTCGGGCTCGGGCTCGGCGTCGGTGTCGGCGTCGGGGCGGGGGAGCAGGCCGAGCTGGTAGGCCAGCTCCCGCACCTGCGCCGCCGACACCGGGCCCCCCTCGAGCTCCCCCGGCGCGTCGGCGCCCGGGCCCTGTCCGGTGAGGGTGTCCACGCCGGCGATCAGGGTGAGCAGCACCCGCACCACGGGATGGTCGGCGTGCGGGCGCAGGATCAGGTCGGCCAGGCAGTCGGCCATCCGCTGCTGGTGGGTGCGCGGGTCCCGGTTGCCGTCCTCGTCGAACTCGCACGCCTTGGCGTAGCCGCCCAGCGCCTCCCGGCAGGCCCGCCCGACCGGCCCGGTCAGCAGGACGGTGAGGGCGGCCATGCCGTCGTCGCGGGCATCGAGGCGGACCTGCCGGTCCCGCACGGCCTTGGCCAGCCGGTCGGCGGCCGCGGCGGCGTCGATCTTGGCGACCGCGCGCCGCACGCCGGCCTTCAGCCCGGCCGGGGTCTGCCCGGCCACGGCGCGGGGCAGCACCGTCGCCTCCACCTGCGCCCGCTTGCCCGGGTCGGTGACCGGGCCGGCCTGCTCGACCATCACCCGGGCGTGCTGCGGGGACAGCTCGCCGGCCTCCAGCGCGGCCAGGGTGGCGGGCAGGCCCTCGGCCAGGGTGATCGCGTCGACCAGCAGCA
>NZ_JBXXJK010000015.1:0-1329 GCF_057628075.1 Blastococcus sp. OS1-29 | reverse complement strand
CTCGGGTTCAAGGGGTCGATGCAACACCCCGGTGATTTGGGGTGGTGTCGATGGCGCGTCTGCGGCTGCCGAAGGAGATCGAGCGCAGGTTCTGGAGGCTGATCGCTGAGGGGCTGCCGACCGAGCGGGCGGCGGCCATGGTCGGCGTGTCGGCCAACACCGGGGAACGGTGGTTCCGCGACGGTGGCGGCATGTCGCCGATGTCGTTGGCCGAGCCCGTTGAGCGCTTCCTGACTCTGGCCCAGCGGGAAACGATCGACCTGTGCTGGGCCGAGGGCTGGACCCAGGCTGACATCGCCCGGGAGATCGGCAAGCACCCGTCAACGGTCTCCCGAGAGTTGGCCCGCAACAAGCTGGTGGGGGTGGCACGGAAGCCGCGGTTGCCCGACGGTCAACGGCGGCGGCCCGGTCCGGTGCCGGGCACCCAGGGCCCGGGACGGCGGACACGGCTGCGCTATCGGGCCGCCGCGGCGCAGGCCAAGGCCGAGGCCCGGGCGCGGCGCCCGAAGTCGAGCAAGCTCGCAGAACAGCCGGCGCTGCGGGCCTGGGTGCAAGAGAAGCTGGAGTCCGAACAGTGGAGCCCCGAGCAGATCGACCGCCGGCTGCGGGAGGAGTTCCCCGACGATGAGGGCATGCGCATCTCCCACGAGGCGATCTACCAGGCCCTCTACGTGCAGGGCCGCGGGGCGCTGCGCCGCGAGCTGACCGTCTGCCTGCGCACCGGCCGCGCGCTGCGCAAGCCCCGCCGCCGGGCCGACGGCCGCCGCGAACGCATCAAGGACAAGATCCTCATTTCCGAACGGCCCGCCGAGGCCGAGGACCGGGCGGTGCCCGGCCATTGGGAAGGTGACCTGATCATCGGCGAGCAGAACGGATCGGCGATCGGCACCCTGGTCGAGCGCAGCACCCGGTTCGTGATGCTGTTGCATCTGCCGACCGACCACGGCGCGGAAACGGTCCGCGACGCGATCGTGACCCAGATCAACACCCTGCCAGCCTCACTGCGCCGCTCGCTGACCTGGGACCAGGGCATCGAGCTGGCCCGCCACGCCGAGATCACCCTGGCCGCCGACCTGCCGGTCTACTTCTGTGACCCGCACTCGCCCTGGCAACGCGGCACGAACGAGAACACCAACGGGCTGCTCCGGCAGTACTTCCCCAAGGGCAGCGATCTCTCGGTGCACGACGCCGCGCACCTGGATCTCATCGCCGCCAAACTCAACGGGCGCCCCCGCAAGACCCTGGGCTTCAAGACCCCAGCCGAAGTCCTCGCCCGACTACTCTCCGAAGATCAACAAGCTGGTGTTGCGACGACCAGTTGAATCCGCC
>NZ_JBXXJK010000014.1:1754-5485 GCF_057628075.1 Blastococcus sp. OS1-29 | reverse complement strand
GGAATGGTTGTCCGGCGGCGTCCTACTCTCCCACCCCGTCTCCAGGGCAGTACCATCGGCGCTGAGAGGCTTAGCTTCCGGGTTCGGAATGAGACCGGGCGTTTCCCTCTCGCCATGGCCGCCGTAACGCTGTGAACATGTCAACCAGGATGCTGGTTGGGCGTTCAGAACCGCACAGTGGACGCGAAGCTTTCTTGTTTACCTGACTTTGCCGGCACAGACCCGGTGCGGGTGTGTGTGGTCAAGCCCTCGGCCTGTTAGTACCGGTCAGCTGCACACCTTGCGGTGCTTCCACTTCCGGCCTATCAACCCGCTGGTCTGGGCGGGGGCCTTACCCGATCAAGTCGGTGAGAGACCTCATCTTGAAGCGAGCTTCCCGCTTAGATGCTTTCAGCGGTTATCCCTGCCGAACGTAGCTAACCAGCAGTGCACCTGGCGGTACAACTGGCACACCAGAGGTTCGTCCGTCCCGGTCCTCTCGTACTAGGGACAGCTCTTCTCAAGTCTCTTACGCGCACGGCGGATAGGGACCGAACTGTCTCACGACGTTCTAAACCCAGCTCGCGTACCGCTTTAATGGGCGAACAGCCCAACCCTTGGGACCTACTCCAGCCCCAGGATGCGACGAGCCGACATCGAGGTGCCAAACCATCCCGTCGATATGGACTCTTGGGGAAGATCAGCCTGTTATCCCCGGGGTACCTTTTATCCGTTGAGCGACACCGCTTCCACATGCCGGTGCCGGGTCACTAGTCCCAGCTTTCGCTCCTGCTCGACCCGTCGGTCTCACAGTCAAGCTCCCTTGTGCACTTGCACTCGACACCTGATTGCCAACCAGGCTGAGGGAACCTTTGGGCGCCTCCGTTACATTTTGGGAGGCAACCGCCCCAGTTAAACTACCCACCTGACACTGTCCCTGATCCGGATCACGGACCGAGGTTAGACATCCAATTCGACCAGAGTGGTATTTCAACGATGACTCCACGGACACTGGCGTGCCCGCTTCACAGTCTCCCACCTATCCTACACAAGCCGAACCGAACACCAATATCAAGCTATAGTAAAGGTCCCGGGGTCTTTCCGTCCTGCCGCGCGTAACGAGCATCTTTACTCGTAGTGCAATTTCGCCGAGCCTGTGGTTGAGACAGCTGAGAAGTCGTTACGCCATTCGTGCAGGTCGGAACTTACCCGACAAGGAATTTCGCTACCTTAGGATGGTTATAGTTACCACCGCCGTTTACTGGCGCTTGAGTTCTGAGCTTCGCCTTGCGGCTAACCCGTCCCCTTAACGTTCCAGCACCGGGCAGGCGTCAGTCCGTATACATCGTCTTACGACTTCGCACGGACCTGTGTTTTTAGTAAACAGTCGCTTCTCACTGGTCTCTGCGGCCCCCCACCGCTACCCCGCGCAAGGCGGTTCACAACAGAGGGCCCCCCTTCTCCCGAAGTTACGGGGGCATTTTGCCGAGTTCCTTAACCACAGTTCGCTCGATCGCCTCGGTATTCTCTACCTGACCACCTGAGTTGGTTTGGGGTACGGGCCGCTCGGAACTCGCTAGAGGCTTTTCTCGGCAGCATAGGATCATCCAATTCGCCTCATTCGGCTATGCGTCGGGCCTCACCCTGTATGTGGAACGGATTTACCTATTCCACGGGCCACACCCTTGCACCGGTACTACCACTCACCGGTAGGACTACCTTCCTGCGTCACCCCATCGCTTGCCTACTACCAGTCCGGGTCCCGCGCTAGAACCCGCCCCAGCCCTCGAAAGGACCGGTCACGGGCGTTCGGGCGGTTAGCATCGCTGGGTTCAGCATGGGCGTTCCTTCGCGGGTACGGGAATATCAACCCGTTGTCCATCGACTACGCCTGTCGGCCTCGCCTTAGGTCCCGACTCACCCTGGGCGGATTAGCCTGGCCCAGGAACCCTTGGTCTTCCGGCGGGGGAGGTTCTCACTCCCCTCTCGCTACTCATGCCTGCATTCTCACTCGCGTGGCGTCCACGGCTGGATCACTCCGCCGCTTCGACCGCCACACGACGCTCCCCTACCCATCCACACACCTGGCCGGCCCACAAGAGGACCGACGGGATACGTGTGAATGCCACGGCTTCGGCGGTGTGCTTGAGCCCCGCTACATTGTCGGCGCGGAATCACTTGACCAGTGAGCTATTACGCACTCTTTCAAGGGTGGCTGCTTCTAAGCCAACCTCCTGGTTGTCTCTGCGACTCCACATCCTTTTCCACTTAGCACACGCTTAGGGGCCTTAGCCGATGATCTGGGCTGTTTCCCTCTCGACTACGAACCTTATCGCCCGCAGTCTCACTGCCACGCTCTCACTTACCGGCATTCGGAGTTTGGTTGACGTCAGTAACCTTGTGGGGCCCCTCAGCCATCCAGTGCTCTACCTCCGGCAAGAAACACGTGACGCTGCACCTAAATGCATTTCGGGGAGAACCAGCTATCACCGAGTTTGATTGGCCTTTCACCCCTACCCACAGCTCATCCCCTCCGTTTTCAACCGAAGTGGGTTCGGTCCTCCACGCGGTCTTACCCGCGCTTCAACCTGGCCATGGGTAGATCACTCGGCTTCGGGTCTAGAGCACGCGACTCAGAACGCCCTGTTCGGACTCGCTTTCGCTACGGCTACCCCACACGGGTTAACCTCGCCACGTACCACTAACTCGCAGGCTCATTCTTCAAAAGGCACGCAATCACCCCGCCCGAAGGCTAAGGCTCTCACGGCTTGTAGGCACACGGTTTCAGGTACTATTTCACTCCCCTCCCGGGGTACTTTTCACCTTTCCCTCACGGTACTTGTCCGCTATCGGTCACCAGGGAGTATTCAGGCTTAGCGGGTGGTCCCGCCAGATTCACACCGAATTTCACGGGCTCGGTGCTACTTGGGATACAACTCGGGAGACAACGCGTTTTCGTGTACGGGGCTCTCACCCTCTACGGCGACCCCTTCCAGAGGCCTTCCACTAACGACGCTGTTTTCTCACTCCCCGCTATCTCGGCAGAAATAACTGAGTCGTCCCACGACCCCGACCACACAACGCCTGCCGGCTATCACATGCAATCGGTTTAGCCTCATCCGCTTTCGCTCGCCACTACTCACGGAATCACGGTTGTTTTCTCTTCCTGTGGGTACTGAGATGTTTCACTTCCCCACGTTCCCTCCACACGCCCTATGTGTTCAAGCGCGGGTCACACCACATGACTGGTGCGGGGTTCCCCCATTCGGAAATCCTCGGATCAACGCTCGGTTGACAGCTCCCCGAGGCTTATCGCAGCCTCCTACGTCCTTCATCGGCTCCTGGTGCCAAGGCATCCACCGTGCGCCCTTAAAAACTTGGCCACACAAAAATCCCACCCACCCACGCCCGGAAGGACATCGATGAGCGGGCCTACACAAACCCTGAACTAACAGAGTCAGAAGATGCTCGCGTCCACTGTGCAGTTCTCAACGTACAACCAGACACCGGCCCCCCGACCCCACCAAACCCAGCACCCCACGAGGCACTGACGGTATGAGATCCAGACCGGCCCTGAACAAGATCGCAGCCATCCCCGCAGGAATGGTCCGCTCTCTCAGGACCCAACAGCGTGCCTACAACCGACCCACCCCCACCACCCCGTTCCACACGCCACCGAGGTGACGCCGTACTGGGGGCAGCAGCAGCTGCCGGCCGAACTGGTCAGCGTTCCACCCTCGAGCACCACCCCA
>NZ_JBXXJK010000013.1:0-21724 GCF_057628075.1 Blastococcus sp. OS1-29 | reverse complement strand
GGTCGGCAGCCCCTCAGCGATCAGCCTCCAGAACCTGCGCTCGATCTCCTTCGGCAGCCGCAGACGCGCCATCGACACCACCCCAAATCACCGGGGTGTTGCATCGACCCCTTGAACCCGAGGGGGCGGATTCAACTGATCGCCACGACTTCGTATGACTCGACGGCGAGTCAGGGTTCGAAGCGGTAACCGCGGCCGGCCTCGGTGAGCAGGTGTCGCGGGCGGGCGGCGTCGGCCTCCAGCTTGCGGCGCAACGTCGCCATGTACACCCGCAGGTAGTTGGTCTGGTCGCGATAGGCCGGGCCCCACACCTCGGTGAGCAGCCGGGCGTGGTCGACGACCCGGCCGGCGTTGCGCACCAGCACCTCGAGCAGGTGCCACTCGGTGGGCGTGAGCCGGATGTCGGAGCCGTCGGGAGCGGTCACCCGCCCCGCGCCGAGATCGACGGTGAAGTCCTCGGTGGTCACCACGGGTTGCGCGAGTGTGGCGCTCCCACGCCGGATCGCCGCGCGCAATCGCGCCAGCAGCTCGTCCATGCCGAACGGCTTGACCACGTAGTCGTCGGCGCCGGCGTCGAGCGCGGCGACCTTCTGGGCGGACTGCTCCCGCGCTGAGAGCACGAGGATCGGAACGTCGGTCCACCCGCGCAGCCCCGCGATCACCTGGCTGCCGTCGAGGTCGGGCAGCCCGAGATCGAGGACGACGGCGTCCGGCGGGTGATCGGCGGCGAGCCGCAGGGCGCCGGCGCCGGTGGCCGCGGCATGCACCTCGTATCCGCGGGCCCGCAGGTTGATGGTCAGCGCCCGCACCAGGGCCGGGTCGTCGTCGACGACCAGCACGGTGCTCACGGCGCCCGCTGCAGGGTGAGCCGCATGGTCAGGCCACCGCCCGGCGAGCCGAACGGGTCCAGTGAGCCGCCCATGGCCTCCGTAAATCCGCGGGCGACGGACAGCCCCAGGCCGAGGCTTCCGGCGCCCCGGTCGCCCGGCATCCCGGTTCCGTTCCCGAAGGGGACGAACAACGTGGCCAGGTCCCGCGCGGGAACACCGGGACCGTGGTCGACGACCTCGCAGACGACCTCCCCGGCTCCGCCGAGCCGCCCGCGGACGGTGATCTCCCCGTGGCCCCCGTGCCGGAGAGCGTTCTCGAGTACGTTGGCCAGCACCCGCTCGGCGAGGCCGACGTCGGCGAGGACGTCGGGCAGGTCCTCCGGGATGTCGAGGACGACGCGGTCGAGGCTGCCGAGACCGATCAACGCCCGCCCGACGAGCTCCTCGAGCCGGACGTGCTCCAGCGACGTGCTCACTGCGCCGGCCTGCAGGCGCGAGGCGTCCAGCAGGTTGCCGACGAGCCCCTGCAGCCGGTCGGCCCCCGTCTCGATGGTCGCCAGCAACTCCGCCCGCTCCTCAGGCGTCCACGCGACGTCTTCCTGCCGGAGGCTGCTCACCGCGGCCTTCACCGACGCCAGCGGCGTGCGCAGGTCGTGGCCCACCCCGGCCAACAGCGACGCGCGCGTCCGGTCCGCCGCCTCCAGCTCAGCCGCCGCTGCGGCGCGGGCGGCGAGGCGGCGGCCCTGTAGCGCGCCGGCCGCCGCCTCGGCGAAGCTGGCGAGCACCCGGCGATCGGCGGCGAAGAGCTCGGGGCCGCGCACGCGCAGCATCAGGTCCGTGCCCGACGGCGCAGTCACCTCGGTCTCGCCGTCCGCCGTCCGGTCGTCGGCCCGTGCCTCCACGACCACCCAGCGACCGTCCACCCGCTCGAGCAGGGCCGCCTCGCGCATCCCGAACACGGCGCGCACCTGGTCGAGGACGTCGGTGAGGGTCCGGTGCTCGGCCAGGGTCGCCCCGGCGAGCCCCGAGAGAGCCTCGGCTTCCGCCCGCGCGCGCGTGGCCTCTGCGTGCCGGCGAGCGGCGACGTCGACCACCGAGCTCACGCCCGCGGCCACCAGCAGGAAGACCACCAGGACCAGCACCTGCTCGGGCGAGTCGATGAAGAGGGTGCCGAACGGGGGTGTGAAGAACCAGTTCAGCACGAGGAAGCCGGCAAGCGCCCCGGGAAGCGCGACCCGCAGGCCGCCCAGCAGCGCGCTGGCCACGACCAGGAGCAGGACGAGCAGGACCGGAACGGCGTAGTCCAGTGCGCGGACCGGTTGCCTGGCCACCACGAGCGCGCCGAGGCCGACGATCACCAGCACGACCGCGCTCCACACGCGGCGACGGTCCAGACCGGTGAAGTCGCGCGGCAGCAACGCCCCGGCGTCGTCGGCCCTGCTCACCCCGCCGAGCGTGCCACTGCCGCCCGCTCCTCGGCGTCCACGGCCGGCTGGCTGGACTGCAGCTGCCACGGCACGCTGATGACCATCACCCCGGGCTGGAACAGCAGCCGGGCCTTGAGCCGCAAGGCGCTCTGGTTGTGCAGCAGCGCCTCCCACCACCGGCCGACGACGTACTCCGGGATGAAGACGCTGACGACGTCCCGGGGAGACTGCCGTCGGATGTCGCGTACGTAGTCGAGCAGCGGCTGGGTGAGGTCGCGGTAGGGGCTCTCGATCTCGACGAGCGGCACCGGGATGTCGCGGCGCACCCAGTCGGCGAACAGGCGGTCGGTCTCGGCCGGATCGACGCGAACCGTCACCGCCGTCAGGTCGTCGGGGTGGATCGCCCGCGCGAAGGCCAGGGTGCGCAGCGTCGGCTCGTTCACGCGGACGACGGGGACGACTGCGTGAATGCGACTGGGCAGGACGACCCCGCCGGGGCGGGGGGCCGCCTCCTCGTCCACCGCGTCGTAGTGCCGGCGGATGCGGACCATCAAGAGGTAGAGCAGCGGCATCGCGATCACCACGATGTAGGCGCCGTGCACGAACTTCGTGACCAGCACGAGCACCAGCACGAGGGTGGTGGCTGCGGCGCCGCCGAAGTTGATCGTCTGCGACCGCCGGATCCGCCGCCGTTCGGCGTTCGCCCGGGCCGTCCGCAGCTCGCGGTTCCAGTGCCGCACCATCCCGAACTGGCTGAGGGTGAACGAGACGAACACTCCGATGATGTAGAGCTGGATCAGCTTGGTGACGTCGGCGTCGAAGGCGACGATCAGGACAGCCGCGAGGGCGGCGAGCAGCAGGATGCCGTTGCTGAACCCCAGCCGGTCCCCTCGGCGGCCCAGTTGCCGGGGGAGGTGGCCGTCGCGCGCGAGCAGCGAGGCAAGCACCGGGAAACCGTTGTAGGCGGTGTTCGCGGCGAGCACCAGGATCGCCGCGGTGAACGCCTGGAGGGCGTAGAACGCCGGCCCGGAGCCGAAGACGGCCAGCCCGATCTGGCTGAGCGCCGTCTTCTGCGCCTGGCCGGCCGGGAGCCCGGTGAGCAGCGCGGGGTTCTCCGCCATGTGGACGTGGGTTCGGATGGCCAGCGCAGTGATCCCGGCGAACATCGTGACGGCCAGCGCGCCCATGATCCCCAGCGTCGTCGCGGCGTTGCGCGCCTTCGGGGGCTGGAAGCTCGGGACGCCGTTGCTGACGGCCTCCACCCCGGTCAGCGCCGTGCACCCGCTCGCGAAGGCCCGGAGGGCGAGGAAGACCGTGAGGAGTCCGCCGGTGCGGTGGTCGGCGGTCAGCCCGTATCCGGCACTCTCGGCGGTCAGCGACTGCCCCAGGACGAGCCGCACGCCGGCGACGGCGAGCAGCAGCAGCACGATCGCGACGAAGCCATAGGTCGGCACGGCGAAGGCGCGGCCGGACTCCTTCACCCCCCGCAGGTTGACCACCGTCAGCAGCACGACGAAGGCGAGCGACAGCGCCACGGCGTGCGGGACCAGCGCGGGCACCGCCGAGGTGATGGCGGCGACCCCGGCCACCACCGACACCGCGACGGTGAGGACGTAGTCGACAAGGAGCGCGCTCGCTGCGACCAGGCTCGCCCGGACGCCGAGGTTCCGCCGGCTCACCGCGTAGGCCCCGCCGCCGTTCGGGTAGGCGTGGCAGGTCTGGCGGTAGGACGCGACGACGACGACCAGGAGCGCCACCACCGCCAGGGCCAGCCACGGCGTCAGGGAGAGCATCGAGAGGCCGCCCAGCCCGAGCACCAGGACGATCTGCTCGGTCGCATAGGCCACCGAGCTCAGCGGGTCGGAGCAGAACACCGGCAGCGCGAGGCGCTTGGGCAGCAGGGTCTCGCCCAGCCGGTCACTGCGCAGCGGCCGGCCGACGAACAGGCGCTTCGGGGTGGGGAACACGGCCTCAGCCTGGGTCGGCGCCGGGGCCACATCCTCCGTCCTTGACGACTTCCTGACGCGGCGGAGGATCGTCTTGACGCCGCTTTGAGGGCGCCCGCGGTTGAGGCGGAGCAGGCGCACAGCAATTAGTTGACGTCTCAAGTATCGACGAGTATCTTCGGACACGGCGGTACTTGAACCGTCAAATACTTTCCTCGGAGGTCGTCATGCGCGTCGCAGTCATCGGAGCAGGGAACGTCGGCAGTGGGTTCGGGCGCGCGGCCGTGGCCGCCGGTCATGACGTCGTCATGTCGGCGGCGCACCCGGAGAAGGCCCGTGCCGCGGCCGCCGAGATCGGTGCGCAGGCGGCCGGCAGCAACGCCGCCGCTGCCGAGGGCGCGCAGGTCGTCTTCCTGGCCGTGCCCGGCACCGACGCCCCGGCCGTCGCCGCCGAGATCGCCTCCGTCCTGGGCGGCGCCGTGGTCGTCGACGCGACCAACCCGCTCAACGCGAGCTTCGACGGCCTCGCCATCGACGGCATCTCCGGCGCCGCGGCCGTGCAGGACGCCGCCGGCGGCGCGCCCGTCGTCAAGGCCTTCAACACGGTCTTCGCCGGCCGCTACGCCAACCCGGTCGAGGGCGGCTCGCCGCTCAAGGTGCTCGTCGCCGGGAACGACGCCGCCGCCCGCGGGACGGTCGCCGAGCTCGCCACGTCGCTCGGGTTCGCGCCGGTCGAGGTGCCGAGCCTGCGGTTCGCCCGCTCGCTGGAGGAGATCGCCTTCCTCAACATCGCGCTGAACGCCGGCAACGGCTGGGTGTGGCAGAGCCACTTCCAGCTGGTCGGCCCCACGTCCGCCTGACGCGGAACCGATGAGGAGGAGAACGCCATGACCATCGCCGCCGTCCGGCTCAACCACGCCGTCCTGTTCGTCTCCGACCTGGAGCGCTCCCTGGAGTTCTGGACCGGAGCATTCGGGATGCAGGTCGTCGCCCGCGAGCCGCGTGCCAACGCCGCTTTCCTGCGGCTCCCGCGGTCGGGCAATCACCATGACCTGGGCCTCTTCGGGCTGGGCGCGGGGCAGCCGCCCCGCGCCCGCGGCACCGTCGGGCTCTACCACCTGGCCTGGCAGGTCGACACGATCGACGAGCTCGAGCAGGCGCGCATGACGCTGGCGCAGCTGAACGCATTCACCGGCGAGTCCAGCCACGGCGCGACCAAGAGCGTCTACGGCGTCGACCCCGACGGCAACGAGTTCGAGGTCATGTGGATGCTGCCCCGCGAGAACTGGGGCGAGTACGAGAACGCGGCGCCGACCTCGCGGCTCGACCTCGGTGCCGAGGTGGCCCGCTGGTCCGGCGTCGGCACGGCCGGGCGCGTGCTGCCCGGCTCGGTGGAGGCGACGGCATGACCACGGCCACGTTCTCCGCTCCCGTCGTCGTCACCAGCGGAAGCACCGACCCGGACGCGCCGCTCGTCGTCCTGCTGCACGGCCGCGGCGCCGACGAGAGCGGCATCCTCGGCCTCGCCGACCACCTCCCGGCCGGCGCGGCCTACGCCGCGGTGCGGGCGCCGATCGGCGAGGGCGGCGGCTACGCCTGGTTCGCCAACCGGGGCATCGGACGCCCGGTCGAGGGGTCGCTGCGCGCGACCATGGACTGGTTCCGCGGCTGGCTGGACGACGTCGCGCCGCCCGGCCGGCCGGTGGTGCTCGTCGGCTTCAGCGGCGGAGCCGCGTTCGCCGGCGGGCTGCTGCTCGACGACCCGGCCCGCTTCGCCGGTGCTGCGATCCTCTACGGCACGCTGCCGTTCGACGCCGGCGTCCCGGTCACCCCGGGCCGGCTCTTCGGTGTGCCGGTGTTCGTGGCCCAGGGAGATCACGACACCGTGATCCCGCGCGAGCTGCTCGACCGCACGTGGGCCTACCTGCACGACGAGTCCGGCGCCCCCACCAGCGGCCGCCGCGATCCGGTGGGCCACGGCATCTCCGCCGGCGCCGTCGGCGAGCTCGCCCAGTGGCTGTACGACCGGCTCACCTTCGTGCTGTCGCACGGCACGGCCGACGAGGGTCCGACGTCGTGGTCGCGGCTGCCGGGCGGTGTGCTGCCGCAGCGGCGCGGCCCGCGGCCGGCGATCAGCCACCGGATCCCGCAGCAGCAGGTGTCCGACACCGCGCCCGCGGCGCTGCAGGAGCGCCTGTTCGAGTGGGCCACGCAGCTCCCGGGCGTCACTGCGGGCCCGTCGGCCATCTCCGTGCCCGGCGCGCGGGGCTTCGTCCTGGAGCCGCCCCTGCGCGGACCGGCCGACGCCTTCCTCGTCCCGGCCGCCCGCGAGTTCGCCCACCTGCACCCCGGCCACGACGGCTCGCTGCACCTCGCGCTGCCGCCGGAGCCGGCAGCTGACGCCGTGCGTCATGGGTGGGCGATCCCGCACCCGTGGGCCGGGGTCCGGCTCTCTCCCGGCTTCGTGCTGGTCTACGGTCCGCGCGACGACGACGAGCTCGCGGTCGTCAGCGCGATCGTCGAGACCAGCTACGCCTGGGCCACCGGCGCCGCCTGAGTCAGTCGCCGAGGTGCGCGCGCAGTGCCGCGTTCACCTCGGCGGGGTGGGTCGCGTTGGGCAGGTGCCCCGCCCCGGGGACGACGACGAAACGGGCGCCCGCGATGCCCTCGGCGAGCTCGCGCATCAGCTCGGGCGTGGTGGCCGGATCCTCGCTCCCGGCCAGCACCAGGGTCGGGGCGGTGATCTCCCCGAGCCGGGAGCGGACGTCGAAGGTCGCGATGGCGTCGCAGCAGGCCGCGTAGCCCTCGGCCGGCGTGCTGCGCAGCATGTCCAGCAGGCGTTCGGCCTCCTCCGGTTCCCGCGCGGCCCACTCGGCGGTGAACCACAGGCCGGTGCGCGACGGCACCAGGAACTCCGTGCCCTCGGCGCGTACCTGGTGCCCGCGCTCGGCGTAGGAGTCGGCGTTGGCGAAGCGGGCGGCTGACGCCAGCACGGCGAGCTTCTCGACGCGGTCGGGCACGCGAAGGGCGAGCTCCAGTCCGACGGCGCCGCCGATCGACACACCCGCGTAGGAGAACCGGTCCACGCCGAGGGAGTCCAGCAGCCCCAGCACGTCGTCCGCGAGATCGGCCATCGTGCACGGCCCGGCGACGACCTCCGAGCTGCCGTGCCCGCGCAGGTCGTAGCGGATCACCCGGTGCGACGGGTCGAACTCGTCGGTCTGCGCGTCGAACAGGCCGGTGTCGGTGCCCAGGGACGGCCCCAGCACCAGCACGGGCGCGCCCTCGAGGCCCTCGTCGATGGTGTGCAGCCGGGCGACGGTCATGCGGTTCCCCTCGGGAGGACGGCGGCGTTGCGGGCCGGCGCGAAGCCGAAGCGGTGGGAGTCCCAGCCCTCGGCGAGCGGGCCCCAGTAGGAGAAGCGGACCTGCTTCACCGAGTATCGCCAGCCGTCCGGGGTGCGGACCAGCCGGTCGGCGTACCGCCCGGCGGCGACCTGCGCCACGCCGTCGACGACGCACGGCTGCCACAGCAGCGAGCGGACCCTGGCCTCGTCGCCGTCCACCTCCACCTCGAGGTTGGACACGTGGTGCCAGAAGGCGGTCAGCCCGCCGTCGGCCAGCCCGCCGAAGAAGGACAGCAGGTCGGCGTGCCCGCGGACCACCGACAGCCCGTCGAACACCCCGTCCCCCGTGAACAGCCCCACCAGCGCGGGCCAGTCGCCGTCGTCGAGCAGCCGGCAGTAGGCCGCGTCGAGGTTCCGGATGGTCTCGGCGTCCTCGAGCCGCTGGAGGCGTTCCTCCGGCGTGGTCACGGGTTCGCGGACAGCGCCGAGGGGTGTTCGGTCAGCGGCGTGACCGCGACGGTCATGAACGGGAACAGGGGCAGGTTCCAGAGGATCTCGTGCAGCTCGTCGCCGGACTCGACGTCGAAGATGGACACGTTGCTGTACTGCCCGACCACCCGCCAGATGTGCGGCCACTTGCCGCTGCGCTGCAGCTCGAGGCAGCGGGCCTTCTCGGCGGCCATGCGCTCGGTGCGCTCGGCCGGGTCGAGGTCGCGCGGGATCGCGACGTCCATGCGGACGTGGAACAGCATTCGGGGGCTCCGTTCGGTCAGGCGGTTGGGATCAGGCGGGTCGGGCTCAGGCGCGGGTGAAGCGGTCGACGGCGGCCGGGTCGAGCTCGACGCCGAGGCCGGGGCCCTCGGGCAGGTGCAGGGCGCCGTCGGCGTAGCGCAGTGGCTCGGTGAGCAGACCCTCGCGCATGAGCAGCGGGCCGAACAGCTCGCTGCCGTAGCTCACCGCCGGTGTCGAACACGCCAGGTGCAGCGAGGCGACGGTGCCGATCGGACCCTCGATCGACGTCCCGCCGTGGCACGGGATGCCTGCCGCCGCAGCGACGTCGGCGATCTGGCGGGTGTAGCGGAGGCCGCCGGACTTCGTCGTCTTCAGGGAGAAGACGTCGGCCGCCCGGAGCTTCACCAGCCGCAGCGCGTCGGTCGGGGTGCGCAGGCTCTCGTCGGCCATCACCGGGATGGGCAGCGCGGCGTTGATCTCGGCCAGCCACTCGTACTCGGCGCCGGGAACGGGCTGCTCGATCAGTTCGACACCGGCCTCCGCCAGCCGGGGCAGCCAGCGCAGCGACGTCAGCAGGTCCCAGCGGGCGTTGATGTCGACCCGCACGCCGGCGCGACCGGCCAGCTTCTCGGTGACCTGGGCGACCCGGGCGACGTCGTCGGCCGGGTCCTGCGCGCCCATCTTGAGCTTGAAGCTGGCGTGCAGGCCGCCGTCGAGCTTGGCCTGCGCCTCGTCGATCACCTCGGCGGCCGGCTCCGTGCCCAGCGCCCAGGTCACCGGGATCGAGGTCCGCGCCAGCCCGCCGAGCAGGGCGTGCACCGGGACGCCGAGGCTGCGGGCCCAGGCGTCGTGCAGCGCGACCTCGACCGCGGCCTTGGCGTACAGGTTCGCGTTGACGACGTCGTTCATCGCCTGCTGGATGCCGGCGATGTCGTCGACCCGGCGGCCGAGCAGCAGCGGCGCGAGGTACTTCTCGATGACGACCTGCATCGTCTCGACGGACTCGCCGCCCCACCACGGGCCGCCGGGCACCACGCCCTCGCCCGTCCCGCGCACGCCGTTCCTGGTGGTGAGCGTGACCAGCAGGATTGGCTGGGCGTCCATGCCCGTGCGGGCGAAGCGGTGCGGGCGGATCAGGGGGACGTCGAGGATCGCCGTCTCGACGCGCTCGATCACGAGGTCGCTCATGCGCGCTCGAGGACGAAGTCGTAGGTCGCGGTCAGCGTGCCGTCGAGGTCCTGCGGGTCGATCACGAGTTCGGGCTTGACCGCCTCGGCGACGTCGTCGTCCACCCACTCGCCGCCCTGGAAGTAGAGCTGCGTGGTGATCGTGCGGTACTCCGCGGCCCGCACGATCAGGTGCAGGTGGGCCGGGCGCCAGGGGTGCCAGCCGGCCGCGGCGACCAGCGCACCGGTGGGGCCGTCGGTCGGGATCTGGTACGGCGCGGGCTGGATCGTGCGGACCTCGAAGCGGCCCTCCTCGTCGGTCACCACGACCCCGCGCAGGTTGCCGTCGGGGATGCCGGGCGCGAAGCCGGAGTAGAGGCCCAGCTCGTCGGCCTGCCACATGTCCAGCTCGGCGCCGGCGATGGGGGTGCCGTCGAGGTCGCGGACCTGGCCGGAGAACAGCAGCGGCGTGCCGGCCTCGTCGGGGCGCATCGGCAGGGCGCCGTGGGCCGCGATGTGCTGCTGGTCGGGCAGGTAGTAGGGGCCGAGGATGCTGCCCTTCGTGCCGGTCTGCGTGCGGGCGGCCACCTCCTCGACGACGTGCTCGACGAAGACGTCGAGGAACAGCGGCCACTCGCCGCCCTCGCCGACTGCGATCAGCCATGCCTTCGCGGCCTGGAACTCCGGGTAGGTGACGTTCTCGTCGCGGATGACCTGGTGCACGGCCTTGAGGACGGCGCGGGCGAGGGTGTCCACCCGCTCCTGCGAGACACCCTGCGCCTCCTGGTACTGCTCCGTCGTCCGGAACGACTGGGTGGCGTTGATGCCGGACCCGGCGGCGGTCGGCGTCTGCTCGACGGCGGTCATGGGTGCTCCTCGTGGTTGCGGCGCGGACGGCAGCTGC
This sequence comes from Blastococcus sp. OS1-29, assembly GCF_057628075.1. Classification (NCBI taxonomy): domain Bacteria; kingdom Bacillati; phylum Actinomycetota; class Actinomycetes; order Geodermatophilales; family Geodermatophilaceae; genus Blastococcus; species Blastococcus sp. OS1-29. Next base: position 11,373 of record NZ_JBXXJK010000013.1, on the reverse strand, counting down.
CTCGAGCGGCGGCTGAGCCCTGCGGATCGGTGCTTCGGGAATCACGCGCTATCGGGCGGTCATGTGTACGCTGTGCGTACTGACTGTCCGCTGTGCGGTTACCTCGACAGTGTGCCCTGTGGTGCGGGACACGGTCAACACCTCGGGGCGAGGACGGCTCCGGCGGCTGCGGAAGGATGGCTCCGATGTCCGAGATCGACCGCGACCACGTGCAGAGCCTGGAGCGCGGTATGACGGTGCTGATGGCGTTCGACGCCGAGCACCCGAACCCCTCCCTCGCGGAGCTGGCCCAGCTCACCGGCTTCTCCCGACCGGCCGTCCGGCGGTTCCTCATCACGCTCGAGCGGATGGGCTACGTGCGCGGGTCCGGGGGGCGCTGGGCGCTCACCCCGCGCGTATTGGCGATCGGCCAGCACTACACCGAGTCGCACGCGCTGATCGAGATCGCGCAACCGCACCTGCTGGCCCTCGCCGAGCAGACCCACGAGTCCGCGTCGCTGGCGGCCCTCGACGGTGGTGAGGTGGTGTACATCGCGCGGGTGCCCGTCCGCCGGATCATGAGCATCAACGTGTCCGTGGGCACCCGGGTCGCCGCCCACGCCACCTCGATGGGCCGCGTGCTCCTGGCCTGGGCGCCCCCCGAGCAGGTGGAGGGGGTGCTCGGCGGCTCGGCACTGCGGCAGGTCACCCCGCACACGGTCACCGAGGTCGCGGCGCTGCGGGAGCGACTCGGTGACGTGCGCGAGCAGGGCTACGCCATCGTCGCCGAGGAACTCGAGCCCGGGTTGCTCTCCGCCTCGGCGCCGGTGCGCGACCGTTCCGGGGTGGTGGTGGCCGCGCTGGCGACGTCGACGTCGACGGGTCGGTCCACCGTCGAGCAGCTGCGGGCGGACGTCGTCCCCCTGCTGGTCGCGACCGCCGACCGGATCAGCCGGGCCATAGCAGAAAGCGCCCGCGCTACCTGACGCCGCCCGTCCAGAGCTGCGGGATATGCGCCCTGAACAGGGCAGATGTCGCCGGTCGGCGTCCGACTCGGCGGTGTCGCTTTAGCGACTCCAGTTTCTTTTGGGACAGGAGTTGATACCTGCTGCCCGGTAGCCGAAGAGAGGGCGTCAACCAAAAGGCGCAGCCGTCGCATGGCCGGGTGAACAGCACCCGGGCGGCACTGAGCCACCTGAGAGAACAGGACCCTGCAATGCGCAAGTCGCGCGTTCTGCTCGCCGGTGTCGCGGTCGCCGCTGCCGCCGCCGCAACCTCCGCCTTCACCGCCAGCAACACCTTCGCCCCGAATGTCCAGAACCAGATCGTCGGTTACGGCGAGGCGACCGTGAGCGGCGCCAACATCACCGCCATCCACTACAACCGGGACGCCTCCGACAACAACGTCCTGGCCGAGGTCGTCTGGGACACCGACAGCGACCTCACCCACGTGAACGCCGATGACGCCTCCATGACGCTCCGCGACGGCGCCACAGAGCTCAACACCTACGACTGCACCATCGCGGTCGGGACGCCGACCACGATCACGTGCACCGTCGGCGACGTCGCCTTCGACGGCTTCACCAAGGCCGGCCTGGCGGTCGGTGGCGCGTAGTCCCGCGCGGAACCGGCGGGGCGGCCGATCGGCCGCCCCGCCCTGTCCGTAGCCGGAGAGAGTCAGCCATGACAGCCCTCGCGAGAGCCGCCCGCATCAGCGCCCTGGTGGCGCTGGTGCTGGCGGCTGTCTGGCTGCTCTGGCCGCTTGCCCTCGGCGGGGGCACCACGTACGTGGCCACCCACGGCGTGAGCATGGAGCCGCGGTTCCACACCGGTGACCTCGCGATCCTGCGGTCGCAGTCCGCCTACGCCGTCGGCGACGTCGTCGCCTACAGCAGCGTCTCGCTCGACACGACCGTCATGCACCGCATCGTCGAGATGGACGGCGAGCGGTTCGTCATCCAGGGCGACAACAACACCTGGCTCGACCCCGACCACCCGTCCCAGGATCAGGTGCTCGGAAAGCTGTTCCTGCGCATCCCCCAGGGCGGCACGGTGCTCGGGGCGCTCAGCTCCCCCGTCGGTCTCGGTGCCCTGGGAGCACTTGCGCTCGTCCTGGGCGGCGTCGTACGCCGGCCGCGCTCCCGGCATGCCGCGCGGCGTGCCCGCCGACGTCCGCACCTCGGCGCGTCGACGTTCCCGGCGCCCGTCCGGGCCTACGCCCGGCAGGTGGCCCTGACCTCCGGCGCGGTCGCACTGGCCGCCGCCGTGGGCGGGGGCGGCCTGCTCGCTCTGCCCTCCACGCAGCCAGCCACGCGCACGGTGCACGTGACCCAGCAGGGCCAGTTCTCCTACAGCGGCACCGCCGAGGCCGGCACGACCTACCCCGAGGGGCGGATCTCGACCGGCGACACCGTCTGGACCAAGCTCGCGAAGGACCTCACGGTGTCCTTCACCAACACGGTCGGCGGCCGTGACCTGGCGGCCCTGCGCGGGGCGCTGCGGCTGGACGTGACGATCGCCTCGGCCGACGGCTGGAGCTCCTACCTGGGCAGCAGTCCGGTCGTGCAGCTGGCGGACGGGACGTCGACGGCCGTCGCCCAGGTCGACGCGCCCCGAGCCGCCGCGCTCCTCGCCAAGCACTACGCGGAGATCGGCGGCCCCGGCGGCGCGGCCACGCTCACGGTCACCCCGGTCGCCGTCACGACAGGCACGGCGGCCGGCACGACGTTCGAGGCGGGCTCCCCGGACCCCCTGGTCTTCACCTTCGACGCCACGGCGCTGCGCCTGAACGGCAAGGCCGCCGCCGCGCTCAGGCCGAGCACGACGACCGACGTGACGGTCGGTGAGGTCGTCCCGCGCGCCTTCACCGTGCTCGGCCTGACGGTCCCGATCGGCCTGGCCCGGTTCGTCGTCGCCGTCCTGTTCGCCCTCGCCCTCGTGGTGCTCGCCGGGGCGGCCTGGATCGGCCGGAGCGCGCGGGGCGACGCCGCGGACGCGTTCGTGGTCAAGCACGCCGCCCGCATCCTGCCCGTGGCGGCGTTCGATCCCGGTCCTACCGTCATCGACGTCTCCGATGCCGAGGCCCTGCACCGGGTGGCCGAGCGCTTCGACACGCTCGTCCTGCACCACGCGGGTGAGGACGCGGATGTCTTCGCCGTCCGCGACGTGGACGCGACCTACCGGTTCGTCGTCCCCGGCGGACGGGAGGCGCGCGCCCGACCACCGGTGCCGGCGCCGAAGCCGGTCCCGGAGGTGGACGACGCCACGGCGCCGCTGCCGCTGATCGTCCCCATGCCCCAGTCGTCGGTGTCCGCCGGCCTCTGGGGCCGCTTCGCCTGAGAAGCGGCCCCAGAGCGCCTCTTACGCGCGGATGATCGCCGCGACCGGGCCGCCGCCGGAGGGGCCCTGGTGCACCGCGGCCACCGACACGAACACGGCCGGGTCGCCGGTCACCGACGCGGTCACCCCGCCGACGGTCGCCTTGATCTGGCGGTGCCAGGAGACGTCGGAGTCGTCGAGCATGGCGTTGCGGCGTCCGCGGACCTTGCCGGTCGGGTCGGCCTCGCACTTGAGGAAGACGTTGACCAGGCGGTCGCCGAGGTCGGTGTGGTGCGGGCGCTCCGGCAGCTCGAGGCCGGCTCCGCGGATCGCCTCCCAGATGCCGTCCTGGTCCAGGGCGTCCTTCATGACCGAGTGGCCGACGCGGTAGTTGCCGCCGTGCCCGCGGGCATTGCCGACGACGACGATCTGCGCCTGGTCCAGCTCCACGCCCGACGAGCACGACGCCACCGAGGAGAACAGCGACAGGTCGCGCATGATCTGCTCCTGCGTCGGCATCTCGATCTCACCGAGCGCGACCGCGATGCCCAGCGCCGTCGTCCCGTTGGAGATGTCCATGGAGCCGTGCGGCTCCTCCAGGATGGTCGTCTGCCCGCGCTCGTGGGCGTCCCGGATCGTGTCGATGGTCAGCAGCGGGGTCTTGGTCTGCACGTAGTGCACGTCGGCGGGGTCGGTGATGCCGGCCTCGGCCATGGCGCGCTTCACCCCCTCGGCGACCTTCTCGACCATGGCGACGCGGCCGATGTCCTCCGGGAGCAGCACCTCGCTCATCGCGAAGCCCACGGTCAGCCGCGGCTCGTCGGTCTTCTCCACCTTGTCCTCGGGGAGGGTGGCGAAGATCGTCGCGTGCGGGCTGATGACGCCGTCCGTACCTCCCGACCAGACGATCGGGATCTGCTTGACCTCCTCCTTCGACCGGCTGCCCTTCTCCTCCAGCACCTCGCGGAAGGCGCGGTCGGCGATGATCCGGGTGTAGTCGTTGATCCCGCCGTTGCCCTCGGTCTTGCCGATGACGGCGATGACGCGGTCGGCCTCCATGACGCCGTCGTCGATGAGCTTGGCCAGCTCGGAGGCGTCGCTGACGTTGTGCAGCGGGACCTTGCGGACCTCGATCGGTGCGGGCACTGGATCTCCTTCGGGGCGGTTTCTAGGCGGTGAGGACGGTTCCGGCGTCGTCACTGGAGACGGCGTCGGCGATGTGTTCCAGGGACGTGATGACGGCTCTGCGTGGTCTCTCCGAGGGCTCACCGGTCTCCACGAAGCGGAGGACGGCATCGACCTTGGGGCCCATGCTGCCGCGGGCGAACTGGCCTTCAGCCGCGTGGTCGCGCAGCTCCGCGACGGTCACCCGGCCCAGCGGTCGGGCGGACGGCGTGCCGAAATCGACCATCACGTTCGCGACGTCGGTGGCGATGACCAGGGTGTCGGCGGCCAGTTCGCGGGCCAGGATCGCGGCCGTCAGGTCCTTGTCGATGACGGCCTCGATCCCGCGCAGCGCGTGCCCGTCCTGCTGGTCGTCCACCACGGGGATCCCCCCGCCGCCGGCGCAGACGACGACGAACCCGGCCGCGGCGAGCGCGTGGATCGCGGGGGAGTCGACGACCGACCTCGGCTCCGGCGAGGCGACGATCCGGCGCCAGCCCTTCTCGCCGCGGTCCTCCCACGTCTGGCCGTGCTCGACGAACCGTTGGGCCTCCTCGCGCGGCAGGAACCGGCCGACCGGCTTGGACGGCTCCTGGAAGTGCGGGTCGTCGGCGTCGACGAGCGTGCGCGTGACCAGGCCGGCGGTGCGCTGGGGAAGCCCGCGCCCGGCGAGGGCGGCGTCCAGCTCGTCGGCCAGGGTGAAGGCGATGGTGGCCTGGGTCTGCGCCACGTTCCAGTCCAACGGCACCGGCGGGACGACGTGCGCGGCCAGCTCGTTCTTCACCAGCAGGTTGCCGACCTGGGGGCCGTTGCCGTGGGTGAGGACGACCTCGACGCCGGATGCGACGACGTCGGCGATGTGCCCGGCGGCCACGCGGATCGCGTCCCGCTGGGCCTCCGGCGTCGCGGAGCCGTCGGGACCGGTCATGGCGTTGCCGCCGAGGGCGATCACGACGCGGCGGGAGGTCATCTGGCAGACCCTAGTCGCAGATCCCTTAGCGGTGAAGTACTCGACCAGGGGAGATGAGCGTGCTGGTCAGCGCCGCCAGAAGTCGAACCGGTCGCGGCCCGGACGGAAGCCGGCGGCCTCGACCACGTCCACCGCGAGGTCGAAGTGCTGGCCGACGGCGGCCGGCTGGTGCGCATCGCTGCCGAAGCTCACCGCCTCGCCGCCCTCCTCGTGGAACCAGCGCACCTGGTCCACCGACGCGAGCGGGCTGGTGGTGTTCACCTCGAGCGCGCGGCCGGTGGACGCCAGCGCGCGGAAGACCGCCCGGTACTCCTCCTCGTACGTCTTCTCCACGTACTTGTGGGTGCCGCCGGGCCAGTAACGCCGCGGGAAGTCGACGTGGGCGAGCACCTGGAAGACGTCGCTGGTCTCGATCATGTCGACCAGTTCGCCGAGGTACCGGCGCATGGTGCCGTCGGCGTCCTGCCACAGCAGATGGCCGACGCCGTAGAGGCGCCCGTCCTGGGACAGCGAGTGCAGCGAGCCGAGGATCCGGTCGACGGGCGCGTCGCGGAGGTAGGAGGCCACGCTGCTGGCGAACAGGTGCGGTTCACCGGTCTCGACGCCGGACCAGATGCGCAGGTCGGGGAACCGGTCACGGACCTCGGCGAGCTCGGCGAAGTAGCCGTCGGCGTCGATGTCGGCGTGCCGGGACGCGTGCCGGTCGACCAGGCCCTCGTCCGTCGCCCGGTCGTCGGGGTCCCAGACGGTGAAGTCGAGGTGCTCGGTGAAGGCGATCGCGGGCAGCCCCAGGACGACGGCGCGTTCGCAGGCGCGGCGCATCGTCGAGGAGTCCTGGGTGTCCCACGACCACCGGGTGTGCACGTGGTTGTCCGGTGGTCTGGTGCGCGGGTCGGGCATCGCTGTGGATTGTCCCCCGCCGTCCCCAGGTCATGCGTCGCGGGCCGGACTGTCACCCACCCTGCCTACTGTCGACCCCATGAGCGCACCGACGTCCGAGATCACCGGCTCCGTCCACGCCGAGGCGCTCGCCGTCCTGCGCGAGCTCACCGGCCGCCCCGATGCGGAGTTCCGCGAGGGGCAGGATCTCGCGGTCGCCGCGCTGGTCGAACGCGCGGAGCGCGCCCTGGTCGTCCAGCGGACGGGGTGGGGCAAGTCGGCGGTCTACTTCGTGTCCACCGCGTTGCTGCGCCGCCGGGGCAAGGGGCCGACCTTGCTCGTCAGCCCGCTGCTCGCCCTGATGCGTGACCAGGTGGCGGCCGCCGCCCGCGCCGGCATCCGCGCGGTCGAGATCTCCAGCGCCAACATGACGGAGTGGGACGACATCGGCGCCCGCCTGGCCGCGGACGACGTCGACGTGCTGCTGGTGTCGCCCGAGCGGCTGACCAACCCGCGGTTCCGCGAGGAGCAGCTGCCGGGGTTGGTCAAGAGCTGCGGCCTGGTGGTCGTGGACGAGGCGCACTGCGTCTCCGACTGGGGCCACGACTTCCGGCCCGACTACCGCCGCATCCGCGACCTGCTGGGCACCCTGCCCACGGGCACACCGGTGCTGGCGACGACGGCGACGGCCAACGAGCGGGTGGTGGCCGACGTCGCCGAGCAGCTGGGCGCCGGCGGGGTCGAGGTGACGACGGTCCGCGGGCCGCTCTCCCGTGATTCGCTGCGCCTGGGCGTCCTGCGGCTGCCGTCGGACCGCGCCCGCCTCGCCTGGCTCGCGGCGCACATCGGCGATCTGCCGGGCAGCGGCATCGTCTACACGCTCACCGTCGCGGCGGCAGAGGAGACCGCGGCCCTGCTGCGCGACGCCGGGCACGAGGTGCGCGCGTACACCGGCCGGCTCGACGACGCCGACCGCAAGGACGCCGAGGAGGCGCTGCGGAACAACGACGTGAAGGCGTTGGTCGCCACGTCGGCGCTGGGCATGGGCTTCGACAAGCCCGACCTCGGCTTCGTCGTCCACCTCGGGGCCCCGTCGTCGCCGGTGAGCTACTACCAGCAGGTCGGTCGCGCGGGCCGCGCCGTGGAGCACGCCGACGTGCTGCTGCTTCCCGGCCCGGAGGATCTCGCGATCTGGCAGTGGTTCGCGACGTCGTCGATGCCGCGGGAGGACCATGCCGCCGCGGTGTTGAGCGCGATGGCCGACGGCAAGGCGTGGTCGGTGGCGCGGCTGGAGACGGTGGCCGACGTCCGCCGTTCCCGCCTGGAACTGCTGCTCAAGGTGCTGGCGGTCGACGGCGCGGTCGAGCGGGTGCAGGGCGGGTGGCGCTCGACCGGTCAGCCGTGGGTGTACGACGCCGACCGGTATGCCCGCGTCACGCGCACACGCGAGGCCGAGCAGCGGGCGATGATCGCCTACGCCCGGCCGGTCGGCGAGGCCGAGTGCCGGATGTCCTTCCTCCAGCACGCACTCGACGACCCGACGGCGGCACCGTGCGGCCGGTGCGACGTCTGCGCCGGTGCCTGGTACTCCGCGGACGTCCCGGAGGCCGCCGCCGAGGCGGCGTCCGCGGTGCTGGACCGGCCCGGGGTCGAGCTGGCGCCACGGGCGCAGTGGCCGACCGGCGCGGACCGGCTCGGGGTCGACGTGAAGGGCAAGATCGCGGCGTCGGATGCGCTCGAACCCGGACGCGCGGTGGCCCGTCTGACCGATCTGGGCTGGGGACAGCGGCTGCGCACGCTGCTCGGCGACGACGGCGTGGGCGGAACCGTGGTCCTCGATCTGGAGGCCCCTGGCATCGAGGAGGACCCGGACGCCGCGTTCGACGTGCCGGTGCGCCGGTCCGTCACCGACGTGCCGCCGGACGACGACCTCCTCCGCGCGTGCGCGCGGGTACTGGGCGCCTGGGACTGGAAGGAGCGGCCTTCGGCGGTGGTGGCGGTGCCGTCCCGACGTCGCCCGCAGCTCGTCAGGGGTCTCGCGGAGGGGCTCGCCCGACTCGGACGACTGCCGTACCTGGGCGAGCTGTCACTCCAGCACGGCGGCCCGACCGGCCAGCCCGGCGGGAACAGCGCTTTCCGACTGGCTGCGGTCTGGGACCGGATCGTGGTCGGTCAGGAACTCCGTGAGCGACTCGGGTCGGTGTCGGGGCCGGTCCTGCTCGTGGACGACCTCGCGGACTCCCGCTGGACCATGACGGTGGCAGGCCGCGAGCTGCGCCGCGCCGGCGCCGCGTCGGTGCTGCCGTTCGCGCTGGCGCTGACCGCGTAATCCACAGGGTTTCGCACACATGTGCGAAACCCGCGGGCAGGCGCGATCGCCGCCTGGGCGTCCCGGCGGCCGGCGCCCGTCGGACCTGCACGGCCGGTGACGCAGTCGTGATGACCCGGTGACGGAGCCGTCCCTACGGTCGTCCCGCCGCCGGACGGACTGCGCCCATGAGGGAGCGCACACCCTCTCTTCCCTGGTTCGCCGGTGGCAGTCCCCACGCCCGTGGGCACCCCATCGGGAGGAACCGTGACGACAGGTTTAGCCAGACCCAGATCGGCTCCGGCTTCGGAGGGGGCCGGGGTCATCGCCGCCCCCAGCGGAGGCTTCGTACCCGACCTGCTCGAGGAGGTCCGGGTCGAACCGGTCGAGACCCAACTGGCGCCGCAGGCCGGCGGTGCGAACAAGTTCGTGGACAACGGCGGTGCCGTCCTGCAGGTGGCCCAGCTGTACCTCGTCTACTGGGGCGCCGCCTGGACCGCGAACCCGCCCCCGACGCCGACGTCGGACCAGGTCACCAACGCCTGCCGCACGATGATGGCCAGTTCGTACCTGACCGGCCTGGCGCAGTACCGAGGGATCGGCCGCGGGTTCCTCCGGGGGGCAGCGGTCGTCCCCGCGTCCAACCCGCCCAACGGGTTCACCGACAACCAGGTCGCGACGTTCCTCGATGGTCAGCTGAACGCCGGTACGGTCCCGGGACCGGACGTCGACAACCAGACGCTGTACTGCGTCGTCATGCCGCAGGGTGTGAACTCCAGCAACGCCGGTTTCATCGGCGAGCACACGTTCTACACACGCTCGGGTCAGCGCATCCACTTCGCCTGGATCACGAACAACGGGACCCTGTCGCGGATCACGACGATCATGAGCCACGAAGTCGTCGAGGCGGCCACGGACCCCGAGGGCAGCGCCTTCCTCGGCGTGGCCGGTACGTGCAGCCAGAGCGGCTGGTGCGAGATCGGGGACATCTGCTCGACCACGTCCACCCTCGACGGTGTGACCGTCCAGTCCTACTGGTCGGACCAGGCAGGCAGTTGTGTCGTTCCCGCGTGGCCTGCACGGACCTACCCCCGCGTCGGCGTGCAGTGGACCGGATCGGTGCCGGCTCGTTCCTCGCGCCGCTGGTTCACCTTCAACTGGCCCGAGTGGGAGCTCGTCGACTGGCGGATGCTGCCGACGACGGTGCGGCCCGGGGCGCCGCAACTGAGCTGGAAGGTCGCTCTCGAGCGCGCATCCGGCAACTTCCTCACCTTCTGGATCACCGTGACCAACCTGACCGACCAGGACGTGGCCTTCGAGGGCCGCTACTGCGTGCTCGGTCGCATCTGAGACGGAGCAGACATGATCACTGGCACCCAGTTCCGCGGCACGCTCGCTCCGAACCAGACGCAGCGCTGGTTCACCTTCAACTGGTCGGCGACCCAGCACGTGATCTGGGAGGTCGTCCCCACCACGGCGCGGCCCGGGGCGGCCGAGGTCGACTGGGACGTCGCCCTGGAACGGGCCGACGACGCGCACGTCACCTACTGGATCACGGTCAGCAATCTCACGAACGCGTCGGTGCAGATCGAGGCCCGCTATGCCATAGCCGCCTGAGAGGAGTGGTCATGCGCTTCGTCATCGAGGTACCCGACGAACTGCTCCGCGGTGTCGCCGGCGGCTCGGCCGCCGAGTCCGGACCGCTGTCGCGGCAGGGCGCACCCCTGTCCGGAGGGGCGGCACTGTCGGGAGGGACGGCGCCCGACGGCGCCCTGCCGGCGGCCGGCACCCTCGCCGAGACGCTGTCGGCCGGCCCCGCAGAGGGCGGAGGAGTGCCCGCCTCGCTGGGGAACGGGGTGATGCCGCTCGACGGTGGTGCAGCGCCTGAATAGCGCCGGGGCCCGAGCGGGTATCGCACATACGTACGAATCCGGAGTAGCGTGCTCCCATGTCCCTCGCGCACCAGCCGTCGATGTGGGATCTCGCCGAGGAGGCGACGCTCGGGCCGCTCACCGGGTCGGTGACCCGTCACCAGCTCGGTTCCGGCGCGTGGGTCGACCACCTGCAGGGCTGGGTCGCCGGCTCGGACGAGGTGCTCGAGGTCCTGCTCGGCGACATCGGCTGGCGCGCGGACCGTCGGCAGATGTACGACCGCGAGGTCGCCGTGCCGCGCCTCCTGCGCTGGTACTCCGGCGTCGAGACGCTGCCGCACCCTCTCCTGACCCAGGCCCGCAAGTCGCTGAACGACTACTACGCCCCGGAACTAGGCGAGCGATTCGTCAGCGCGGGTATGTGCCTGTACCGGGACGGCCGGGACAGCGTCGCCTGGCACGGTGACCGCATCGGTCGCGGCCGGTCCTCGGACACGATGGTCGCCATCGTGTCCTTCGGTTCCCCCCGGCCACTCATGCTCCGGCCGGTCGGTGGCGGCGAGAGCCTCCGTTTCCCGCTCGGTCACGGTGACCTGGTCGTCATGGGCGGCTCCTGCCAACGCACGTGGGAGCACTGCATCCCCAAGACGAGCAAGCCCGTCGGACCCCGTGTGAGCGTCCAGTTCAGGCCGCGCGGCGTCGCCTGACCGGCCGCGTCGGGACCCCCCTGCAGGGGCTCCCCGAACCCGTGTATGGTTCTGCATGCGCCGCGCGGCCCGGGAGGGTCGCCGGACCACATCGCCTGCGGGTGGTGCTGGAAACCGGCGTAGTGTTGGACATCCAGCCAGGGACGAAGCCCGTGAGGGTGGGTTTTCTGCGCGTCC
>NZ_JBXXJK010000012.1:0-78542 GCF_057628075.1 Blastococcus sp. OS1-29 | reverse complement strand
CGCCGCCAAACTCAACGGGCGCCCCCGCAAGACCCTGGGCTTCAAGACCCCAGCCGAAGTCCTCGCCCGACTACTCTCCGAAGATCAACAAGCTGGTGTTGCGACGACCAGTTGAATCCGCCCGCCTGATGGCCCCGAGTTCGTATGACTCGACGCGACGCGCAGCTCAGCTCCGGCGGCGGCGGGCCAGCAGGAAGATGAGCAGCAGGAGACCGAAGATCCCGGCGGCCGGAGCGGTGTACCGCGCCATGGCGGCGCCGCCGGCGACCTCGAGCAGGTCGATCGGCTCGGGCTCCTCCCGCCGGGGGATCGACCGCGGTCCTTCCGACGGCACGCTGCGGACGGGTGCCCCCGAGGCGGGCCGGTTCGGCGGCGCCGTGGGGCCGGACGGGGGACCGCTCGGGGCCTTGGCGGCCGGTGCCACGTCGCTCGCTGCCGGTGCGGTGTCGACTGCAGCAGGCACGGTGTCGCCCAGCGGCGGCACCGCCTTCACCGGCGCGGTCTTCGCCGGCGCGGCCTTGGCGGGGGCGGCCTTCGCCGGCGCCGTCTTGGCCGGCGCCGCCTTATTCGCGGCGACCTTGTCGGTGGCGGCGGCCGCGGTCTTCTTGGTCGCGGCGGCGGCCTTCTTCACCGCCGTCCCCTCTCCGGCGGCCTGCTCCGCCGAGGCGGCGACCTCCTCGACCGCGCCGGCCGCGGTGGCGACGGCCTTCTCCGCCGCGGAAGCTCGTGCGGCGTCCCCTGCGGCGTCGCCCTCGCCGAGCTGCGCCGCCAGCTTGTCGGCGAACTGGCCGAGCAACTTGTTGCCGACGTCGGTCATCACGCCGCGGCCGAACTGGGCCGGCCGGCCGGTGATGTTGAGGTCGGTCAGCACGTCGACGCGGGTGATCGATCCCTCGGCGGCGAGCTTCGCGGTCACCACGGCCGCGGCAGTGCCGTTGCCCCGCTGGTCCTTGCCCCGCGCGTCGATGACGGCCTTGTGCGCGGCCTCGTCCTTCTCGATGAACGACGCCTTGCCCTGGTAGGTGAGGTTGATGGGCCCGAGCTTGACCTTCACCCGTCCGGTGAAGTCGTCCCCGTCGACGGTGTCGAGCGCGGCGCCGGGCATGCACGGCGCGATCCGCTCGATGTCGAGGAGCACCCGCCAGGCCTCGTCGATGGGGACGGGCACAGTGAACGAGTTCTCCAACTGCACGGCTGACCTCCTGTGCGGTACGTAGCGGCCGGTCCACCCTAGGGGCGGACCGGCCGGAACGGGTGAGTGCGGAACCGCGGTTCCCGCCAAGCTACAACCCGGCGGCCGCCGTCACCGCCCGACGAGTGAGCACCGTGGCCAGGTGCTCGCGGTAGTCGGCCTGGCCGTTGAGGTCGCTGCTCGGACTCGTGCCCTCGGCCGCGTGCTCGGACGCCGACGCGATCGCCTCCGCCGTGGCCTCCGCGCCGGCCAGGGCCTGCTCGACCGTGTGCGCCCGCAGCGGGGTCGGGCCCATGTTGGTCAGTCCGATCCGCGCCTCGGCGATCCGCCCGTTCTCGCGCCGCACCGCTGCCGCGACCGCCACGATCGACCAGGCCTGCGCCACCCGGTTGAACTTCTCGTAGTGCATGCCCCAGCCCTCGCGCTTGGGCACGCGCACCTCGACGAGGATCTCGCCCTCGTCCAGCGCGGTCGTGAGGTAGTCGACGAAGAACTCCGCCGCGGGCACGGTGCGCCGTCCGCCCAGGCCGGCGATGACGAACTCCGCGTCGAGCGCGAGCGCCACCGCCGGCAGGTCGCCGGCCGGGTCGGCGTGGGCCAGCGCCCCGCCGAACGTGCCCCGGTGGCGCACCTGCCGGTCGGCCACCGTCTCGGTCGCCTCGGCGATGAGAGGGGCGTACTGCGCGATCAGTGGATCGGCGAGCACGTCGGAGTGCGTCGTCATCGACCCGATGACGATCGCGTCCCCGTCGTCGCGGACCCCGCGCAACTCCGGGACGCGGGTCAGGTCGACGACGGTCTCCGGTGCGGCCAGCCGCAGCCGCATGACCGGGATCAGCGACTGGCCGCCGGCGAGGATCTTCACGTCCTCCCCGCCCGACGCGACCGCCTGCAGGGCCTCGTCGAGGGTGGTCGGCCGGGCGTAGGCGAATGCGGCGGGAATCATCGGTCGCCTCCCAGCGAGGACTCGTCGGTGGACACGCCGGCCGTGGTCTCGGTGGAGGCCCCGCCGTAGGCGTTGGTGCCGGCGGTGGCCCGGCCTCCGCCGTCCCCGCCGTCCTTGATGGCCCGCCAGACCCGTTCCGGCGTCAGGGGCATCCGGATGTCGGAGACCCCCAGGTGCCGGACGGCGTCCAGGGCGGCGTTGACGACCGCGGGCGTCGACGCGATGCAGCCGGCCTCGCCGACGCCCTTGGCACCGATCGGGTTGCCGGGCGCCTCGTGCACCGTGTTCCCGGTGTCGAAGTGCGGCAGGTCGGCGGCCGACGGGACCAGGTAGTCGACGAAGGTGCCGGTCGTGAGGTTGCCGTCGGCGTCGTACACGGCCTCCTCGTACAGCGCCTGGGCGATGCCCTGGGCGAGGCCACCGTGCACCTGCCCTTCGGCGATCAGCGGGTTGACGATCTTCCCGATGTCGTCGACGCACGCGTACTTGCGGATCTTCACCATGCCGGTCTCGGTGTCGACCTCCATGGCGCAGATGTGCGTGCCGTGCGGGAAGGAGAAGTTCACCGGGTCGAACGTCGCGTCCGCGTCGATCGACGGCTCCACGCCGTCGGGGAAGTTGTGCGCCGCGAACGTCGCCAGCGCGATCTCCTGGATGGACAGGCCCGTGCCGGGGGTGCCGCGCACGGAGAACGACCCGTTGGCGAACTCGAGGTCGTCCTCGCTGGCCTCCAGCAGGTGGGCGGCGACCCTCCGGGCCTTGGCGACCACCTTCTGCGCGGCGTTCACGACCGCCGCACCACCCACGACGAGCGAGCGGGAGCCGTAGGTGTCCAGGCCGCGCGGGGAGATGGCGGTGTCGCCGTGCAGCACCTCGACGTCCTCGAACGGGACGCCCAGCTGGTCGGCGACCAGCTGGCTCCAGGCGGTCTCGTGGCCCTGCCCGTGCGGCGTCGAGCCGGTGACGACCTCGACCTTGCCGGTGGGCAGCATCCGGATGGAGGCGTGCTCCCACCCGCCCGCGCCGTAGGACAGCGAGCCGAGCACCCGCGAGGGCGCCAGCCCGCACATCTCGGTGAACGTGGAGAAGCCGATGCCCAGCTGCACCGGGTCGTTCGACTCGCGCCGGCGCTGCTGCTCGGCGCGCAGCTCGTCGTAGCCGAGCAGCCGCAGGGCCTCCTGGGTCGCCTGCTCGTAGTCGCCGCTGTCGTACTCGAGGCCCGCCGCCGTGGTGAACGGGAACTCCTCGGCACCGATCCAGTTCTTGCGCCGCAGCTCGAGCGGGTCCATGTCCAGCTCGACGGCGAGCTCGTCCATGATCCGCTCGATCGCGAACGTGGCCTCGGGCCGGCCGGCGCCGCGGTAGGCGTCGGTGGGCACCTTGTTGGTGAAGACGCCCTGGCAGTCGAACCGGTAGGCCGGGAACTTGTAGATGCCCACGTACATGAAGGCGCCCAGGACCGGCACGCCCGGGCTGACCAGCCGCAGGTAGGCGCCCATGTCCGAGAGGATGTGCACCTTCAGGCCCTTGACGTTGCCCTCGCGGTCGGCGGCGATGTCGATGTACTGGATCTGGTCGCGACCGTGGTGCGCGCTCATCAGCGACTCGCTGCGGGTCTCGGTCCACTTGACCGGCTTGCCCAGGCGCTTGGCGACCAGGAGCGACAGCACCTCCTCCGGGGTCACCTGCAGCTTGCCGCCGAAGCCGCCGCCGACGTCGGGTGCGATGACGCGCAGCTTGTGCTCGGGCGTGCCGGTGACCATCGCGAGCATGAGCCGCAGGATGTGCGGCACCTGCGTCGAGGACCACATCGTGTAGTTGTCGCCCTGGGGCGAGACGACGACCGAGCGCGGCTCCATGAACGCCGGGATCAGCCGCTGCTGGACGAAGCGCCGGCTGACGACGACGTCGGCATCGGCGAACGCCTGCTCGGTGTCGACACCGGTGCCCGCCTCGCCGGCGTCGAAGACGAAGCGGAAGCTCTCGTTCGAGTCCAGGTGGTCGTGGCAGAGGTGCGGTTCCTGGCCGACCGCCTTCTCCATGTCGAGGACGACGGGGAGCTGCTCGTAGTCGACGTCGACCAGCTCGACGGCGTCCTGTGCCGCGCTCTTCGAGCGCGCGACGATGACCGCCACTGCCTCGCCGACGTGGTTGACCTCCTCGACGGCGACCGACGGGTGGCCCGGGTTCACCATGTCGGGGGTGACCGGCCACGCGCACGGGATGGAGCCCTGCTCCTCGGCGAAGTCGCGGCCGGTGAAGACGGCGACGACGTTGGGGGCCTGCTGCGCCGCGGTGACGTCGACGTTGGTGAGCTTCGCGTGCGCGACGGGGCTGCGGACGACGGCGATGTGCAGCATCCCGGGCAGCACCATGTTGTCGGTCCACGTGGTCTTCCCGGTGATGAGCCGGGCGTCCTCCTTGCGACGACGCGCCTTGCCGACCTCCTTCTCGGGGGTCTCGGCCGCGGGTCGTTCCTCGGTGACTGTCATGCCTGCGCTCCGCTCGGGTTCATCTCCGCGGCGGCCTGCTGCACCGCGCGGACGATGTTCTGGTAGCCGGTGCAGCGGCAGAGGTTGCCCTCGATGCCCTCGCGGACCTCGTCCTCGGTCGGGTTCGGGTTGTCGTTCACCAGGTCGATCGAGGCCATGATCATCCCGGGGGTGCAGAACCCGCACTGCAGGCCGTGCATCTCGTGGAAGGCCTTCTGCATCGGGTGCAGGCTGCCCTCGGGGGCGATCCCCTCGATGGTGGTGACCTCGCTGCCGTCGGCCTGGACGGCGAACACGGTGCAGCTCTTCACGGCCTCGCCGTCGAGGTGGACGGTGCAGGCGCCGCAGTTGCTCGTGTCGCACCCGACGACGGTGCCGACCTTCCCGAGCTGCTCGCGCAGGTAATGGACGAGCAATGTCCTCGGTTCCACGTCGTCGCTGTAGTTCACGCCGTCGACTCGCACGTTGACCTGCGTCATGTGCCCTCCGCTCGCAGCTGTGGCCCCGGTCACGTCCGGGGTACACGGCGGAGTCTTACGCCGCAGGGGCGGCTTAGGCCAGGCTTACTCGATCATCTCGGCAACTCCAGCGGCCCGGTCACGCCTGGAAGCAGCGAAAATCCCGGGATTCCAGGGGGATTCGGGCCCAGGGCGACGCGTCGGCGCTCGGCCGCAACGTTGCAGCCGGGTTGCAGCGGTCAGGTCGCCGGGACCCGCTCCGGCACGCCGGCCACGCTCTGAGCAGCCGTCGTCCGCCTGGTCCGGACGCGCAGCGCGGCCGAGACGGCCAGCGGCACCAGACCGGCCGCGGCGAGACCCGCGCCGACGACGCTGGGCGCGCGGTACCCGAGTCCCGCGGCGATGACCAGGCCGCCCAGCCAGGCGCCGAGGGCGTTGGCCAGGTTCAGCGCCGAGTGGTTGAGCGCAGCGCCGAGCATCTGCGCGTCGCCGGCGGTCTCCATCAGCCGCATCTGCAGGCAGATGGCCAGCGTGGAGGCGCCGATGGAGACGAGGAAGACGCCCACGAACAGGCCCGGCGCCCAGGGCGAGACCAGCGCGACGACGGCCAGCAGGACCCCGAGGAATACGAGGCTGCCGACGAGGGAGCGGAACAGGGCGAGGTCGGCCAGCCGGCCGCCGAGCGCCGTCCCGACGACGCCACCGGCACCGTAGACGAGCAGGACGACGGGCACCGTGCCGCGGGAGAGGTGCGCGACGTCGGTGACGACCGGTGCGATGTAGCTGTAGAGCGCGAACATGCCGCCGAAGCCGACGACGCCGACCAGCAGCGTGAGCAGCACCTGCGGGCGCCGCAGCGCCCCCAGCTCGCCGCGGATCGTGGCGTGGCGATTGCCCGGGGACGACGGGACGACGGCCAGCACCGCGAGCATCGTGATCGCGGCCAGCACGACGACCAGCACGTACGCCGACCGCCAGCCGAAGTGCTGCCCCAGCCAGGTCGCCGCGGGGACGCCGGTGAGCATCGCGACGGCCAGGCCGAGCAGGACCGAGCTGACCGCGCGCCCACGCAGGTGCGGGGCCACGAGCGAGGCGGCCACCAGCGAGGCGACCCCGAAGTAGGCGCCGTGCGGCAGCCCGCTGACGAAGCGGGCGAGCAGGAGCGTGCGGTATCCGGGGGCCGCGGCGGTGAGCCCGTTGCCGATCAGGAAGGCGCCCATCAGGCCCACGAGGAGGGCCTTGCGGGGGAGGCGGGCGCTCAGCGCGGCGATGACGGGGGCGCCCACGACGACGCCGAGCGCGTAGACCGAGATGACGTGGCCGGCCGTGGGGATGTCGACACCCACGCCGTCGGCGATGTCGGGCAGCACGCCCATCGTGACGAACTCGGTGGTGCCGATCGCGAAGCCGCCGATGGCCAGCGCCACGACGGCGACGACCACGCGCAGGGTGCTCGGGCGCTCATCTCTCACTCAAGCTGCCAAGTGCCCGCCCCGCGGACCGCATTCCCCGGATCGGCGCGTTCAGCACAGACGTGGCGCGCGTCGCAGTCGCATCAGGTGGGAGGCGGCCGCCGCACGGCGCGGCGAGCTCGCCGGCAGCCAGTCCACACAGGTCTGCCAGACGACGACGTCGTCCCGGGCCTCGGGCAGGTGCGCGTAGCGCAACAGCAGCTCCGGACGGCGGCTGCGCAGGACGGCCTGACGCAGCAGCGCCGACACCCGGTCGCGCGCGGTCGCGACGGCGGGAGCCTGGGAGCCGGGCAGGACGGCGCCCGGATAGCGCTCGAGCGCCGACCCCACCGAGCCGCGGGCCAGCAGCCGCCGCACCTGGTCCAGGTCGCTGTCGACCCGGCCCAGAAGTCGATAGGGTCGCGAACCGACGAGGTCCGCTCCCACCAGGCGGCGCAGCCGGGAGAGCTCGGCGCGCACCGTGACCGCGGCGGCCTCACCCGGATGACACTCGGCCGCGAGCTGCGCCGTCGTCCGTCCCTCCCCCGCGACCGCGGCCTCGGCGAGCAGCAGGAACAGCTCGGAGTGGCGCAGCGAGAGTTCGAGCGGTCCCGACGGCAGGGTCAGCCGCGCCCGTTCGCGCCCGAGGACGTCGAGCCGGGGAGCCACGCGCTGCAGCGGAGGCGGGCGACGCTGCAGCTGGTCGCGGTGCTGCCAGCGCAACTCGGACTCCACCGCGGCGACGGTCGCGCGCACCAGGGTGAGCACGTGCGGGCTGGCGACGTGGTCGCCGCCGGTGACGTCGATGGCGCCGAGCAGCAGCCCCGTCACCGGGTCGTGCACCGGCGCGGCCGAGCAGCTCCAGGGCTGGACCGGACGGCGGAAGTGCTCGCTGCCGTAGATCTGGACGGCGTGGTCGACGGCGAGCGCGGTGCCCGGCGCGTTGGTGCCGACGACCTCCTCCGCCCAGCGGGCGCCCTCCACGAAGGCCATACCGGCCGCCTGGCTGCGCAGCCGCGGGTCGCCCTCGACCCACAGCATCCGGCCGCCGGCGTCGGTCACCGCGACGATCATCTTGTCGTCCTCGGCGTCCTCGACCAGCAGCCTGCGGATCACCGGCATGACCGTGGCCAGCGGGTGGGCCTCGCGGTAGGCGATCAGGTCGTCGTCCAGGAGCTCGACCGGCGGCTCACCGCCGTCCGGGTCGACCCCGCTGCCCAGCGATCGCCGCCACGAGGCACGGACGACGTCCCGCACCGCCTCGTCCGGCAGGTCGGCGCCGGTGACGAGCCGCTCGTGGGCAGCGCGCAGCCGCCGGACGTGCTCCGGGCCCGGCCGCCCCTCGGGGAGCGCCAGCCATGGGTTCACGACCGGGGGCACGGGACGCTCCGCCGCCAGTGGCTCATGTCACGGCCATCGTTCCCCGCGACGGCGCTTTCCGCTACAGCCGGGGCGCCCGGGCGGGCAGCAATGCGCGCAGGTCGCGGGCGCGGACGGCGCCCGCCCAGAGGCCGGCGCCGTACGCGAGGTCCTCGAGCCGCCGGCCGACGGCGAGACGGACCGGTCCCACGCGGCGACGCTGCGGCCACCACGCCGTCACCGCGTCCACCGCGGCGACGGCCAGGACGGCATGCCGGGCCCGCCGCGACGCCACGGCCGCGGCCAGCGCGAGCGGCCAGTGGTGCCGGGTGACCGCCCGGGCGAGCGTCCGCCCCGCCGAACCCTGGCCGCGGAGCACCAGCGCGGCGGCGAACCCGAGCGGCAACCGCTCACCCGGTCGCGCCAGCCGCCGGGCCAGCCGCAGCGAGGTCACCGCGAGCACGCCCACCGCGGCGGCCCGACCCCGCCGTCCCCCGGCGAGGGCCAGTGCCCACGCCAGCGCCGACTCGGGCGCCAGCACCACCGGGGCGACCGCGCCACCGTGCCGGGCGGCGAGCAGCGCCGCCCCTGTGCCGTAGAAGGCGCGCCGCCGCAGCCAGGGGCCGACGCGCCCGAGGTGGTCGTGCGCCACCTGGGCGGCCGGCTCGTACCGCACCCGCCAGCCGACGCCGGTCAGGCGCCAGATCAGGTCGACGTCCTCGGCGACCCGCATCGTCTCGTCGAAGCCGTCGCCGAGCGCGCTCCGGCGGGCGAGCAGCGCCGCGCTCGGCACGTAGGAGACCGCCGACAGCGGGCGGACGGGGGCCGGCTCGGCGCCCATGTCCAGCGCGCTCGCGGCCGTCTCGTAGGGCGCGAGCCAGCCCGTTGCACCCCGCAGGGCCACCACGCGGGGGGCGACCGCCGCCAGGCGCGGGTCCGCGAGGTGCGCCCGGAGCGTCTCCAGCCAGCCGGTCACCGGCACGCAGTCGGAGTCGAGGAAGACGACGAACTCCGTGGTGGCCGCCCGGAGGCCGGTGTTGCGCGCGGCGGCGGGGCCGCGGGCGACCTCGTGCCGGAGGACCGTCACCCCCGGGGCGACCACAGGCACCACCGACCCGTCGTCGACGACCACGATCGGCAGGGCGGCGGTGACCGGGTCCTCCCGCAGCGCCACGAGCAGGCGCGCCAGCCCGTCGGGGCGGTCGCGGACCGGGATCACCACGGTGACGTCGTCCGTGCGGCTGGGCAGGAGCTCCGGGACGGCGAGGCCGGCGTCCAGGAGCAGCCCCGCGAGCTGGGCGCCGACCGCGTCCCGGACGTCGACCCGGTCACCGGCGAGCAGCGTCCGCGCCCGGGCGGACAGCCGCATCAGCCGCAGCGGGGAGCCCCCGAGCAGCGCGCCGTCCGGCCGCCGCCGGACCGTCGGCAGCAGCCGGACGGCGAACCCGTCGGGCAGCCGCTGGTCCGGGGCCGCCGGGATCATCGCCCTGCCAGCACCTCGGCGGTCGTCGTCACCCACACGAGCGGGGCGTAGAGGCTCATCACCCGCAGGGCGCGCTCGTGGTCGTCGTCGGAGGACCCGGCGCAGGCGTCGCTGACCACGCGGACGGCGACACCCGCGTCCGCGGCCGGCAGCACCGTGGAGATGACGCAGCAGTCGGTGGCCACGCCGGCGACGGTGAGCGGGCCCTCCCCGACGATCGCGGCGAGCTCCGGCCCCCACTTGCCGAACGTGGTCAGGTCGATCACCGGCGCGGACCCGGGGTCCTCCACGAGGCCGTAGAGCGGCGCGTCCGGCGATTGCAGCGCGAACGGGAAGGTGGCGTAGTACTCCTTCCACGCGCCGGCGGGACGATCGGGCGCCACGAAGCGGGTCCAGACCACCCGCTCGCCGAAGGCGTCGACGAGCCGGCGGATGCGCGGGCGGATCTCCGCGAAGCGCGGCGCGCCCCAGGGCGAGTCCTCGTCGCCGAAGACGTGCTGCAGGTCGATGACGACGAGCCAGCCCTCCGGGGTCATGCGGGCAGCTGTTCCTGGGCGCGGACCGCGGACCGCCGCAGCACGAATGTGCCGGCCAGCCCGATCAGGAAGGCGAGGAGGACGCCGAGGTTCGCGTAGGCCCACGCGCCGTCCTTGCCGCCGAGGCCGAAGGCCCCCAGCAGATAGCCCTGCCAGTTCAGCCAGCCGGCGTAGGTGTTGGTCACCAGGCCCCAGCCCAGGACGGTGCCGACGATCAGCAGGACGAGCGGCACCGGCTGCACGCTGCCGTAGCGACCCCGGGGATCGAACAGCTCGGGCTCGGCGTAGTCGCGCCTGCGCAGGGCGATGTCGGCCAGCATGACGCCGCACCAGGCGGCGACCGGCACGCCGAGCGTGATGAGGAAGCCCTGGAACGGCCCGATGAAGTTGTCGGCGAAGAAGACGACCGCGATCGTGCCCAGCACCATCAGCGTGCCGTCGATCGAGGCGGCGACCGGGCGGGGCACGCGCAGGCCGGCCGCGAGCAGCGACAGCCCGGAGGAGTAGATGTCGAGCAGCGCGCCGCCGATCAGGCCGAGCACGACGACCAGGATGAACGGCACGAGGAACCAGGTCGGCAGGATCGTGCCCAGCGCCCCGATCGGGTCGAAGCCGATGGCGGTGGACAGTTTGCTGTCCGAGCCGGCCAGCAGCAGCCCGGCGACCAGGAGGACGACCGGGGCCAGGGCGCCGCCGAACGTCGTCCAGCCGACGACGCCGCGGGTCGAGGCCTGCCGCGGGAGGTACCGGGAGTAGTCGGCGGCGGCGTTGACCCAGCCGAAGCCGTAGCCCGTCATGGCCAGCACCAGCGCCCCGATGAACGCCGCGGTCGACCCGCTGGGCAGGCCGGACACCGCCGACCAGTCCATGTGGTCGGCGACCAGCACGATGTACACGACGGTCAGGACCCCGGTGATCCAGGTGATCACGGCCTGCATGCGCATGATGACGTCGAAGCCGAGGACGCCGCCGGCCACGACGAGCGCGGCGACCACGAGGAGGGCGACCAGCTTGGTCGCCGTCCCGCCGCTCCAGCCCAGCTGGTCGAAGACCTGCGCGGTCGCGAGCGTCGCCAGCGAGACCAGCGCCGTCTCCCAGCCCACCGTGAGCACCCACGAGAGCAGCGAGGGCACCCGGTTGCCGTTGACGCCGAAGGCGGCGCGGCTGAGCACCAGGGTCGGGGCCGAGCCGCGCTTGCCGGCGATCGCGACGAAGCCGCAGAGCAGGAACGACACGACGATGCCGACCACGCCGGCGACGATCGCCTGCCAGAACGAGATCCCGAAGCCGAGCAGGAACGAGCCGTAGGCCAGGCCGAAGACGCTGACGTTGGCGCCGAACCAGGGCCAGAACAGCTGGCGCGGGGCACCCTTGCGCTCGGCCTCGCTGATGACGTTGATGCCGTTGGTCTCGACGGCGACCCGCGGTGTGGGCGCCTCGCGGACCGCGTCCACCGCCTCGGGGGTCGACTGGTGCGCCATGGGCGGGACCTTAGCGGCGGCCGTCCCGTCAGCCGGCCAGGCGGCCCGTCCGGTCGACGTCCCATGTCCCGGCGGCCGTCACCAGCCGCTCCACCACCGCGGCGAGCAGGCCGGCGCCCTCGTCGGCGGAGGCGCCGGTGGGGTCGCCGAGCACCCCGGTCGGGCTGACCGACCGCACCCCCTCGGCGCGCAGCCGGGGCAGGAGCGCAGCGATCGGCGTCGTCACGCCGGCGACGGCGCGGTCCCCCGCCACCCACTCCGGTTCCACGTGCAACATCAGTGACGTCTCGGCCCGCCCGGCATGCGCATCGCCACCGGGCACCCCGCACGGGAACCAGGCGACGTCCCGGCCCTCGGAACGCAACAGGGGGACGGCGGCCCGCAGCGCGTCGAGGTTGCCGCCGTGCCCGTTGACCAGCAGCACCCGTGCGGCCCAGCGGCAGGCCGACCGGCCGTACTCGACCAGCAGGCCGGTCAGCGCCTCGGTGCCGATCGAGATCGTGCCGGGGAATCCCTCGTGCTCGCCGCTGGCGCCGTACGCCAGCGCCGGTGCGAGCAGGACGCCGCCCATCGACGCCACCGCCGCCTCGGCCGCTGCGCAGGCGACCGCCGTGTCGGTGCCCAGCGGCAGGTGGTGACCGTGCTGCTCGACCGAGCCCAGGGGGACGACGAGCACCGGCGCCTCGGGCAGGTCCGGCCAGGCGGCACCGGCCAGCGAGGTCATCCGCCCAGCCTATTCAGCGTGGCGTGACCCGTTCGGCCCCCCGGGTGTCGGCCACGACCGGCCTGGGCATCGGCACCTCATGACGACCGACGACACGCGCAAGGTGGCCGAACTGCTCAAGGGTGAGCGCTTCGGCTTCCTCACCACGATCACCATGGACGGGCGCCTGACCAGCCGCCCCATGACCCTGCAGGAGGTCGAGTTCGACGGCGACCTGTGGTTCTTCGCCGAGCGCGACTCCAACCCCGTCCAGCACATCGAGGCCTCCCCCGAGGTCAACCTGGGTGCGGGCTCCGGCGGCAGCTGGGTGTCGCTCAGCGGTGACGCCGAGATCGTCGATGACGCGGCCAAGAAGCGCGAGCTGTGGAACAGCGCCGTCGAGGCGTGGTTCCCGCAGGGCCCGGACGACGACAGCGTGGTCCTGATCAAGGTGCACGCCGACTCCGCGGAGTACTGGGACACCCCCGGCGGCCGGCTGGCGACGGCCTTCAGCTTCGCCAAGGCGAAGCTGACCGGACGGCGGATCGAAGGCGGCGAGAACGAGAAGGTCGACCTCTGACCCGGCCCCTCAGCGGGCGACGGACAGCGCGGTGCCGCAGCGTTCGGCCGGCTCGGGGCGGGCGAACAGGTAACCCTGCGCCTGCGCGCAGTCCAGGTCGCGCAGGGTCAGTCGCTGCTGCTCGGTCTCCACGCCCTCGGCGACGACGTCCAGTCCGAGGGTGCGGGCCAGCTCGACGATCGACGTGATCAGCGTGGTCGCCGAGCGGCCGGTCGGCAGGTCGCTGACGAAGCTGCGGTCGATCTTGATGATGTCGGCGGGCAGGTGCCGGAGGTAGGACAGACCCGAGAAGCCGGTGCCGAAGTCGTCGATCGCGATGCGGATCCCCAGGGCGCGGAGGGCCTCGAGCTGGGCGACCACGGCGTCGACGTCGCGCACGAGCACGCCCTCGGTGACCTCCAGGGTCAGCTGCGCCGCCGGGAACCCGGTCTCCTCGAGGGCCGCGACGACGTCGGCGACGACGTCGCCGTCCTGGAACTGGCGCGGGGAGAGATTGACCGCCATGCGCAGCGGCGTCGCGGTCTCGGCGGTCCACGCCACGCCCTGCCGGAGCGCCTCGCGGAGCACCCAGCGGCCGATCCCGGTGATCGCGCCGGTCTCCTCGGCCAGCGGGATGAACTCGACCGGCGGCACCAGCCCGCGCACGGGGTGGTGCCACCGGACCAGCGCCTCGAACCCCGTCGTCCGCCCGTCGGTGAGCCGAACCGTGGGTTGGTAGTGGACGGCGAGCTGCCCGCCGGCGGCCGCGCAGGCGAGGTCCTGGGCCAGGTCGGCGCGGCGCCGGGCCGCCTCGGCCATGCCGTCGGCGTAGGCGACCATCCGGTTCTTGCCCTGGGCCTTGGCCAGGTACATCGCGAGGTCGGCGTTGCGCAGGAGTGCGCCGGCGGTGCGATCGCCGGTGTCGCCCGACGAGGCCAGGCCCACGCTGCCGCGCACGGTGACGGTGCCGTCGTCCATGGGCACCGGGAGAGCCAGGGCGGTCAGCACCCGCTCGCCGACGGCACGGGCCACGTCCGGTCCGCCCTGCACCACGACGGCGAACTCGTCCCCACCGAGGCGCGCGACGACGTCGCCGGGACGCACGCACCCGCGCAGCCGCTCGGCGAGCACCAGCAGGAGGCCGTCCCCCTCGGCGTGCCCACGGCTGTCGTTGACGGCCTTGAAGTCGTCGAGGTCGATGAACAGCACGCTGACCGCGCCGCCGCGCTGCAGGACGCGGTGGGTGATCTCCTCGAGCAGCGTCCGGTTGGCGAGCCCGGTGAGCGGGTCGCTGAGCACCTGGTCCTCGTTGAGCCGCCACGCCGCCAGGTGGGCGAGACTGGCGGCCAGCACGAAGGCGCCGTGGATGCCGGCCCAGACCCAGGGGTTGTGCGCCGCGGCGTGGCTGAAGACGACGTGCGGGTAGAGGGTGCCGAGGATGCCGTGGTGGGCGATCACGATGACCAGGGCGACCCCGTAGGGCACCCAGTCCTGGTACAGCGAGACCACACCGACCATGACGAAGAAGATGAAGTGCGATTCGGTGACGCCCTGCCACAGGTGCACCAATGCCGCCGACGCGGCCATCAGGCTGACCGTCGTGGCCGCCGCCTGGCCCTTCCGGCCGAGCGTGGAGAGCGTGCCGAGCCAGGCCGGACCCCCCACCGCCACGAGGACGACGACCGCGGCGGGCTGCCCGTAGCCGCGCGCCCACGCGAACAGCACGAGCAGGGCCGAGGAGAGGAAGCACAGGCGGACGATCGCCCGGTGGCGCCGCGCCCACACGGCCTCGGGCAGCAGACGCCCCTCGGGCAGCAGGCGCACGGCCCGGCTCCGCAGCTCGGGGATCACCTCTACCGCATCGACCCGTTCCGGCACCGCCTGGAGCCGAAGAGCTCGAGTTCACCCCTCGGAGGCAGCCGTGCCGGCCGGTGGATCAGTCCGTGAAGACGGCGGTCAGTGCCGCAGCGACGTCCCGATGGTCGCGGATCGGCCGGATCCGGCCGCGGCCGATCCGCGCCAGGTCCCGACCCAGGTCGCGATCGACCTCTCCCGACGTGTCCAGCAGGACGTCGAGGCGGGGCAGTCGCGCGGCGGCGAGCCGCGGATCGGGGCCGGCGTTGTGCACGCAGTCGCTGAGCAGGAGGACGCGGGCATCCCGTGACGGGACGCCCGCGAGCTGGCGGCCCGCGGTCTCCAGGGCGAAGGAGACGTTGGTCAGCCCCTGCGTCGGCACCCGCAGCAGCAGATCCAGGACGGCGAGCGGCGCGACCTGCTCCCCCGGGCGCACGAGGACGGCGGCATCGGACCAAAAGGCGACGACCGACAGCGTGTCGCGGGCCAGCTCGCCGGCGAGCGCGCCGACGGTGGCCGCCGCCGCGCGCACCCGCTCGCCCTTCATGGACCCCGACACGTCGACGACCAGGACCACGGATCGGCGCTGACGCACCCGCTCCCGGACGACGACGTCGGTCTCGTCGGGGTACGGGTTGCCGGCGATCGCCTCGAGAGTGCGCTCCAGGTCGAGCTCGTCCGAGCCGGCGCTCCACGGCCGGCTGACCAGCTCCCCGACTCCACGGCGCGGCCGGCGGTCCCGGCGCGCTCGCGGGACGGCGAGGCGGCGGGCGATCTGCCGCGCCCGCGCGCGGGTGGCCCGGTCGGCGGTGGACTCGGCGTCGAGGTCGGCGAGCGGGATCAGCTCAGCGGGCTCGTCCGTCGTCCCCGCGTCGCTGCCGCCGGGTCGGGACGGACCGGTCCGCGACCGCCGCCGGTCGCCGGAGGACAGCGCAAGCCCACCGCCTCCCGGGTCCGGCTGGTACAGGGACGGTTCCTCGGTGAGCTGCTTCGGCCTGCGCCGCAGCGGGCGCATCGCCCGGGGCGACCCGGCACGGTCGCGCCGGGTCACGGGCGAGTCGGCCTCGACGGCCCTTCAACCGGGGTCGGCCGCCGCGGGCTGCAGCAGGAAGTGGTCCTCCCAGATCTGCCGGAGCACCGCCTCGGGCGTCGCCTCCAGCGCCTCGTCGACGACGATCCGTCCGGACAGCGCCAGCAGCATCGCGTCCCAGACGACGGCGGTGTACTCCTCGGGGAGGCCGCGCGGCGGGGCGACGGAGGGTTCGTCGGGCAGCGGCACGCCCCGCATCGCGCCGAGCTGCGCGGCGACCAGCGCGAGATCGATCGCGCCGCGGACGCTGCTGCCCTGCCCGACGTCGTCGCGTTCCCGGGTGGCCCGGGTCAGCGCGACCGCGTCGGCGATCAGCCTGCGCGACTCGATGCCGGTGCGCCGGCCGACGATGCCGCGCTCGGCCACGGCGTCCTGGTGGCCGATCGCCAGCCGCACCATCCGGTCGTGCACCGAGCTGGACAGCCGCGTCGTGCCGATGTTGTCGTAGGGGTTCATCGAGGCGACCAGCCGGAAGGTGGGCAGCGCCTCCACCGTGCCGACCCGGGGGATGGCGATCCGCCGCTCGGCCATCGCGGTGAGCAGCGTGTTGAGGGTGTCCTCCGGCGCGCGGTTGAACTCCTCGACGTACAGGAAGCCGCCGGTGCGCATGGCCTCGACCAGCGCCCCGGCGACGAAGTTGCCGGGCGTGTAGTCCTCGCGCAGTACACGAGCCGGGTCGTGGTGGCCGACCAAGCGGGTGGGCGTCAGGTCGGCGTTGCCCTCGACGAACAGCAATGGGATGCCCCACTCGGCGGTGATCGACCGCAGCAGCGTCGTCTTCGACGTCCCCGGCGGGCCCTCCAGCAGCACGTCGCGACCGGCGGCGACCGCGGCGAGCAGCAGGTCCAGCTCGCGTTCGCGGCCGACGAGGTGCCGGGCCACGCGGCCGCGCAGCTCGCGCACGGTGGCGGCGTCGCCATGGGTGACCCGGGCGCCGGTGATGGCCCGGTCCGGGACGGGGGCGTGGATGTCGTCCATGGTCTCCTCGGTACCCGCAGCGGGCGGGGCGGGATGCGTCCCCGCCCGGCCCGCTGCGTGTCGTGCCCGTCGCGGCTACTGGATGGCGGCGCCGGCGTCGACCGACAGCTGCGTGCCGGAGATGTACCGGGCCTCGTCGGAGGTCAGGAACAGCACGGCGTGCGACACCTCCACCGGATCGATGAACCCGATCCCGAAGGGGTTCAGGCCGCCGAATGCCGGCTCGGCGTCCTCCAGCGTCGGGTGCTCGAGGTCAGGCCGGAACAGCCTGTAGGTGGTCTCGTTCTTGACCATGGGCGTGTCGATGGCGTTCGGGTGGATGGTGTTCACCCGGATGCCGTGCTGCCCCATCTCGTTGGCCAGCACCTTCATCAGGCCCACGACGCCGTGCTTGGTGGTCGTGTAGGCCGCGACGTTGGCCAGCCCCTTGAAGCCGGCCAGCGAGCTGATGATCGTGACCGAGCTGCCCGCGCCCGCCTCGAGCAGGTGCGGCGTCGCGGCCTTGATCGTGTGCCAGACGCCGGTCAGGTTGATGTCCATGAGGTCCTGCCAGGACT
Organism: Blastococcus sp. OS1-29; assembly: GCF_057628075.1. NCBI lineage: Bacteria > Bacillati > Actinomycetota > Actinomycetes > Geodermatophilales > Geodermatophilaceae > Blastococcus > Blastococcus sp. OS1-29. Next base: position 61,403 of record NZ_JBXXJK010000012.1, on the reverse strand, counting down.
GCTCGGGCACCTTGTGCGTCTCCGTGCCGAACGTGAAGATCCCCGCGTTGGCGACCACCGAGTCCAGCCGGCCGAGCTCCGCCACTCCCTCGTCGACGGCCTTGGTCAGCGCCTCGATGTCGCGGACATCGGCCTGCTTGGCGACGATCCGCCGGTCGAGCGCCTCGACCTGGCGCACGGTCTCGGCCAGGTCCTCCGGGGTCGCCCCCTCGTAGAACGCCGGGGTCACGCTGCCGATCGGCGCGGCGATGTCGACCGCGATGATGTCGGCGCCCTCCTGCGCCAGCCGCACGGCGTGCGACCGGCCCTGTCCGCGGGCCGCTCCGGTGATGAGTACGACCTTGCCCTCTACGCGTCCTGCCATCGTGGTTCCTCTCCTCTCGGCGCCCCGCGGGCACCGCTCGAGGACGTGCCGGGTCTCCGGCACGTCCCTCGGGCTTGTCGGTTCAGGCGGTTACTTGGTGTTCCAGCCGGCGTCGACGCGGTGGGTGCCACCGGTGACGTAGCGACCGGAGTCGGCCGCCAGGTAGAGCACGGCCTCGGCGACGTCCTCGGGCTGGATCCAGGGGATCGGCAGCAGGTTGAGGGTCTCGAACACCGGCGCGACGTCCTCGCGGGTCGGGTTCTCCAGGTCGGGGCGGAAGAGCTTGTAGGCGCTCTCGTTCTGGATCAGCGGGGTGTCCACGTTGGTCGGGTGCACCGAGTTGACCCGGATGCGATCGGCCGCGAGCTCCTGGGCGAGGACCTTCATCAGCCCGACGACGCCGTGCTTGGCCGCGGTGTAGGCCACGGTGTTCGGGTTGCCCCGGAGGCCGAGGGCGGAGCTGATCAGCACCAGCGCCCCGCCGTCACCGGTGCGCTTGATGTGCGGGATGGCGGCCTTGGCGGTCAGGAAGACGCTGGTGAGGTCGACGTCGACGACGTCCCGGAAGGCCTGCGCCGGGTACTCCTCCACCGGCACGTTGGGGCCGCCGATGCCGGCGACGGCCACGGCGATGTCGAGCCGGCCCAGCTGGGCGACGCCGTCGGCGAGACCCTTGGTCAGCGCGTCCTCGTCGGTGACGTCGGCCTGGTAGGTCACGATGCGCCGGTCCTGCTCCTCGACCAGCTTCACGGTCTCGGCCAGGTCCTCCGGCGTGGACACCGGTGCCTGCGCGCTCTTGATGGGACCCAGGATGTCGACGCCGATGATGTCGGCGCCTTCCTGCGCGAGCTTCACCGCCGTCGCCCGGCCGATTCCTCGTGCCGCACCGGTGACGAATGCGACCTTTCCCTCGAGCTTGCCCATGACAGTTCCTCTCCTCCTGGCGCCCTCGGCGCCGTTCAGTCGGGTTCTGGCCTCTCGCTGTCCCAGCGGGGGATCAGATCTCGGCGACCCCGTCGGGGGTCGACATCGCGTACACACGCATATAGATGAACGTTCAACAAACGCCGGGTATTCCCGCCGCGCGCCCTACTTCGTGGCGTAGCCGGCGTCCACGGGCAACTGGATGCCGGTGATGTGGCGGCCGGTGTCGGCAACGAGGAAGAGGATCGCCTCGCTGATCTCCTCGGGCTCGACCCAGGCGACGGGCAGCAGGTTCGTCTGCGCGAACGCCGGCTCCGCCTCCTCCTTGGTGATCGTGGCGGGGTCGCGGTCGGGGAAGAAGACGGCACGGGTGAACTCGTTCTGGATCATCGGCGTGTCCACGTTCGTGGGGTGGACGGTGTTGACCCGGATCCGGTACTGCGCCAGCTCCATGGCCAGCACCTTCATCATCCCGACCAGCCCGTGCTTGGCCGCGCAGTAGTGCACGATGTTGAGCACCCCGCGCAGGCCGCCGACCGAGCTGACCAGCACGATCGCCCCGCCGTCCTCGTTCGCCCGGAGGTGGCGGATCGCCGGCCGCACGGAGTGGAAGACGCCACTGAGGTTGATGTCGATCATGTCGTGCCACATCTCGTCCGACATCTCCTCGGCCGGGGCGAACGAGGCGATCCCGGCGTTGGCGATCACGATGTCCAGCCGACCGAGCTCGGCCACGCCGTCGTCCACCGCCTTCTGCACCGCGGCGCTGTCGCGGACGTCGACCCGGCCGGCCAGGATCCGCCGGTCGTGCGCCTCGACCTGGCGGACCGTCTCGTCCATGTCGGCCTGTGTCGCCAGCGGATAGCCGACGCTGCCCACGTCGGCCAGCGCATCGATCGCGATGACGTCGGCGCCCTCCTGGGCGAACCGGACGGCGTGCGATCGCCCCTGCCCCCGGGCAGCCCCGGTGATGAACGCGACCTTTCCCTCGAGCCTGCCGGCCATGCGTCAGCCATCCGTCCTGGTGCCGGTGCCGGCACCGATCAGTAGGGACCTCGGTCGCCTCGGGTGGGTGACCGTGCTCGTGGCCGGCGCGCGTCAGCTCAGGTCGACACCCGCCAGGGGGGACTCGTCGCAGATCTTGCCGGGGATCGAGGGCATGCCGAGGAGCGTGGGCTGGCCACGCACCGGACCGCTGTGCGAGTGGTCGATGTGGCTGCGCGGTGCGACCAGCTCGAGGTCACGATCGGCCAGCGCGGTCTCGCCGTAGCCCTGCACGCACTCGGGGTCCGGGCCGTCCAGCGGCAGGCCGGTGAAGAACTTGGCCGCCATGCAGCCGCCGCGGCAGGCGTCGAAGTGCGTGCACCGGGTGCAGGCGCCGCCGGTCTGCGGGCTGCGCAGGTCGGCGAACAACTCGCTGGACTGCCACACCCGCCGGAACCCGCCCTCGTCGCGGACGTTGCCGGCGAGGAAGTTCTCGTGGATGGCGAACGGGCAGGCGTAGACGTCGCCGACCGGGTCGATCAGGCAGACCACGCGCCCGGCCCCGCACAGGTTCAACCCGGGCAGGGCCTCCCCCAGCGCGGACAGGTGGAAGAAGGAGTCCCCGGTGAGCACCTGCTCCCCGTTGGCCAGCAGCCAGGCGTAGAGCTCCCGCTGCTGGGCCTGGGTCGGGTGCAGCCGGTCCCAGACGTCGGCACCGCGGCCCGACGGCCGGAAGCGGGTGATCCGCAACTGGGCGCCGAAGTGGTCGGTCAGTGCTTTGAACTCGTCGAGCTGGCCGACGTTCTCGCGGGTGACCACGACGGAGACCTTGAAGTCCTTCATCCCCGCCTCGGCGAGGTTCTCCAGCGCCCGGGTGGCGGTCGCGAACGAACCGGTGCCACGGACGGCATCGTTCACGTCCGCGGTGGCCCCGTCCAGGGAGATCTGGACGTCGACGTAGTCGGTGCGCGCCAGCTGCTGCGCCCGCGCCCTGTCCAGCTTGATGCCGTTGGTCGAGAACTTGACCCCCACGTCGTGGCCGACGGCGTAGTCCAGCAGGTGCCAGAAGTCCGGCCGGACCGTGGGCTCGCCACCGCCGACGTTGACGTAGAAGACCTGCATCCGCTGGAGCTCGTCGATGACCGCCTCGGCCTCGGCCGTGGACAGCTCCCGAGGGTCACGCCGTCCCGAGGAGGACAGGCAGTGCACGCACGCCAGGTTGCACGCGTAGGTGAGCTCCCAGGTCAGGCAGATCGGCGCATCCAGGCCGTACTCGAACTGGTCGATCAGCCGGCCACCCGCAGGGCGTTCGGCTGCAGGGCGGGACGGCAGGACGGCGGTCACGGGACCTCCCGGGGCTCGATCATCGCGGAGCGGGCGAGATCGCCCAGTGCCTTCACGTACGCCGCACGCTGGGTCTCGGGCACTCCGCAGGCGGTCAGGGTGACCGTCGCGCTGGGATGCTCCTCGAGGCTCTCGACGACGCTGACCAGCGTCTTCGACTTCAGGAAGGACAGCTTCCGGTTGCCGAAGTGGTAGACGAGCGCGCCGAACGGCTCGGGCCGCAGCGCCACCGAGCGGGCCCTCTGCCACGGCAGGTCCGGATCGAACCGGACCTCGCCGGGCACGACCGCGGCCGACACCGTCGGGCCGAGGCTCAGTAGACGCCGCACATGCCGTCGATGGAGACCTCCTCGACGAGCGACTCCTCTACCAGGACCTCCTCCGCGGCGGGGGCCGGGCCGTCCTGGATCTCGGTGGCGGTCTGCGTCTCGGACATGGGGACTCCAGGTGATCGGGGTCACGTGTGGGTGTCAGCGAGGCTAAGGACACCCAGTGCCAGGAAGCAATACGAACTGGTGTCGCGGTCTCCCGCCGACCGTCGCGCCCCGGCAGGATGTGCCCGTGACGGAGACGGAGACGGAGACCCGGCCGTCCGGCGTGCCCGCCGAGGGGACGCGGGCGCGGGTCGAACGCGCGGCGCTCGACCTGTTCACGCTCCGCGGGTTCGAGAACGTCACCACCGACGAGGTGGCCGACGCGGCGGGCATCAGCCGCCGGACCTTCTTCCGGTACTACGCCACCAAGGCCGACGCCGTGTGGGGCGACTTCGCGGCGCACGTGACCCGACTGGAGGCCCGGCTGGCCGAGGCGCCGCCGGATCGGCCGGTGCTCGCCGCGGTCTGCGCGGCCTACGTCGCGGTGAACGACTACGCCGACGCCGAGTTGCCGTTGCTGCGCGAGCGGATGCAGCTGATCCTCACCGAGCCGGCCCTCCTGGCGCACTCGCAGGTGCGTTACGCCGCCATCGACCGCGTCGTCGCGCACTACGTGGCCGCCCGGACCGGCGCCTCCCCCACCGGCCTCGCACCCCGGCTGGTCGCCGCGACCACGCGGGCCGCCGCGACGACGGCGTTCGAGGCCTGGCTGTCCGATGAGCGGCCCTCGCTCGGCAGCCACCTCCACCTCGCCTTCGACGAGATCACCGACGGGTTCCCGAGCCTGCGCGGCTGACGCTCCCGCCCCTCCGTTCTGCGGTCGAGCCACCACCGCACGAGGTGTTCCTCACGACGGCCGGGGTACCGTGGCACTCAGTGCCACGGTGGGCCGCGGCCTGCCGGACGGAGGCGGCCGGCGATACGGTCGCCGCCATCCCACGACAGCGAAGGACGGCGGAGCAGCATGGCTAACGCATGGTTCGAGTCGGTGGCCGAAGCGCAGCGACGGGCGAAGAAGCGCCTGCCCAAGGGGGTCTACGGGGCGCTCGTGGCGGGGTCCGAGCGTGGGCTCACGGTCGAGGACAACCTGGCGGCGTTCGCCGAGCTCGGCTTCGCTCCGCACACGGCCGGGCTGTCCAACGAGCGGAACATGGGCATCACGGTGATGGGCCAGCAGGTGTCCATGCCGATCCTGATCAGCCCGACCGGCGTCCAGGCCGTCCACCCCGACGGTGAGGTCGCCGTCGCGCGGGCCGCGGCTGCGCGCGGCGTGGCGATGGGCCTGTCATCGTTCGCCAGCAAGCCGATCGAGGAGGTCGTGGCCGCCAACCCGAAGACGTTCTTCCAGATGTACTGGGTCGGCGACCGGGACGAGATGGCCGCCCGGATGGAGCGCGCACGCCGGGCGGGCGCGGTGGGTCTGATCGCGACGCTGGACTGGTCGTTCGCCTACGGCCGCGACTGGGGCAGTCCGTTCATCCCGGAGAAGATCAACTTCGAGGCGGTGCGCCGCTACGCACCGCAGGTGATGCTGAAGCCCCGCTGGCTGCTGGACTTCGCCAAGACCGGCAGGATCCCCGACCTCACGGTCCCCAACATGGTCGCCACTCCCGGAGAGCAGGCGCCGACCTTCTTCGGGGCCTACGGGATGTGGAACCAGTCGCCCATGCCGAGCTGGGAGGACGTCGCCTGGCTGCGCGAGCAGTGGGGCGGTGAGTTCATGCTCAAGGGCGTCATCCGGGTCGACGACGCCAAGCGTGCCGTCGACGCGGGGGTCACCGCGATCTCGGTGTCCAACCACGGCGGCAACAACCTGGACGGGACGCCGGCCTCGATCCGGGCGCTGCCTGCGATCGCCGAAGCGGTCGGCGACCAGGTGGAGGTGCTGCTCGACGGCGGCATCCGGCGCGGCGGCGACGTCGCCAAGGCCCTGGCCCTGGGCGCGAAGGCCGTGATGATCGGACGCGCGTACCTGTGGGGTCTGGCGGCCAACGGGCAGGCGGGGGTGGAGAACGTGCTCGACCTGCTCCGCGACGGCCTCGGCTCGGCGATGATCGGGCTCAGCCACTCCTCGGTCACCGAATTCACCAGGAGCGACGTCCTGATGCCGGACGGCTTCGAGCGACAGCTGGGCGAGGTGGCCGTCACCAACGCGCTGCTGAGCAGCTCGCCGGCCCGCAGCCGCAGCCGGGAGGCGTGATCCCGGCACGGGTGGCGGCGCGCGCCGCCACCCGTGGTCGGCCGATCAGAAGTACTGCATGCCGCCGTCCACCGAGAGGTGCTCGGCGGTGATGAACCGCGCCTCACCCGACAGCAGGAACGCCACGGCGTCGGCCATCTCCTCCGGCTCACCCCAGGCCGGCTCGATGAACGTCGTCCCCATGGCGGCGAGCTTGGGGTTGGTGGCGTTGGTGCGCTCGATCTGGGTCATCATGTCGCCGCCGCCCATCGGGGTGTTGACGCCGCCCGGGTGCAGCGAGTTGACCCGGATGCCGTGCTTGCCCAGCTCGGCGGCGAACGCCCGCGTCATGCCGGTGACGGCGTGCTTGCTCGCGGTGTAGTGGATCATGAACGGCTGCATCTTCTTGCCGGCGTAGGAGCTGGTCAGCACGATCGCGCCGCCGTTGCCGCCCGCGATGATGTGCGGGGCGCCCGCCATGACGGTGTTCCACACCCCGACCACGTTGATGTCGATGGTGTCCTGGAACGTCTGCGGCGTGATCTCGTCCCAGGTCTGCGGGATGCAGATGCCGGCGTTGGCCACGATCAGGTCGAGCCGCCCCAGCTCGGCGACGCCGCGCTCGACGAACGCCTTCATGCCGTCCAGGTCCCGCGTGTCGCCCTGGTGGGTCAGGATCCGCCGGTCGAGCGCCTCGACCAGCTTCGCCGTCTCCGCCAGGTCGTCGGGGGTGGCCGAGTCGTAGGGCACACCCGCGGGCAGCGGGCCGGCGACGTCCAGGGCGAGGATGTCGGCGCCCTCCCGGGCCAGGCGGACGGCGTGCGCGCGGCCCTGCCCCCGCGCCGCTCCGGTGATGAAAGCAACCTTGCCAGCGAATCGTTCGGCCATGGTGCAGCTCCAGTCGGGGGAGTCGACGACCCGCGTCCGCGGGTCCCCACCACCATCCCACCGGCCGTCGGACCGCGGATCCCGTCAGGCGGGGGAGGGCCATCCCCCACCGAATGGCGTCGGCGGCGCGCACGTCGGATAGTGCTCCATCAAATGACGAACGATGGAATGTCCGTCCGGCGCGCAGGCCGGCGCCGCTCGGCAGGCGAGGCACGGGCCTCGGTCCCGGCGCCCCGGGCCGTGCGCGAACCGGACGACGTCGCACTCGTGCTGGGGTGGCTCCGGGGTCTGTCGACGCACGAGGACGACGCGGCGGAGCTGGCGGTCGCCGTCCTGCGCCGGGCGCGGGACGGCGGCCCGGCCTGCGTCGCGTCCGCGAGCCGCCGGACGCGGCTGCAGTTCCTCACCGTGCAGGCCGTCCTCGGGCGGCGCGGCGCGGTCTGAGCGGCCCCGCCGACCGCACGATCCGGTCCGGACGGACGACGACCCGGGTGGCGCCTCGCAGCCACCCGCGCAGGATGCCGGCCGGGTCCTCGATGCTGACGAGTGTCCCGTCGGCCCGTCGCACGACCAGCCCGTCGCCGGCCCGGATCTCGGCCGCGTCCGCTCCCAGCACGTCGTCGAGCCGGCAGCGTCGTCCGTCGACGAGGACCTCCGGCTGCGGGACGAGCGTGCCGGCGAGCCGCCGGCCTGCTCGGCCGCGCCGGTCGACCTCCGGCCCCCCGGTCAGCGGCGGGGTCCGACTGTCGGTCGCCAGCCGGGACACCGCCGGGATCCGGCGGACGACGGCCAGCACACCGCGGCGCAGCGCGTTCCCAGGGCGGCCGCCGCGGGTCATCAGCCGGCCGAGCAGCTGGGCGATCCCGATGAGCGCGCGGGCGTGCGCCTCCCGCTCCGCCTGGTAGCTGTCGAGCAGGTTCTCCCCCGCCTCCCCGGACAGCACGGCCGCCAGCTTCCAGGCCAGCTGGTGCGCATCGCGGAGCCCGAGGCCCAGGCCCTGCCCGATGAACGGCGGACTGAGGTGCGCCGCGTCGCCGGCGAGGAGCACCCGCCGGTCCCGCCAGCGGTCGGCGACCTCGGCGCGGTACCTGTACTCGACCGCGCGGACGATCTCGACGGCGGCCGGATCCACGGGCGCCAGCAGCGGGGCGAGCCGGTGCGGAGCCGTCGCCTCGGCCACGGTCTCCCCGGCCGCCAGGCGCGCCTCCCAGCGGTAGCGCTCGCCGGTCACCGGCATGAACGTCGCCGGACGGCGGGAGTCGCACACCTGGTGGACGCCCGGCCAGATCGGCAGCGGCTCGGCCGCCCGGACGTCGAGCACCAGCCAGCGGTCCGGCGGGCCCAGCCGCCGCATCGACGACCCGATCAGGTCGCGGACCGTGCTGCCGGCCCCGTCGCAGCCGAGCACCACGGCACCCCGGACGGACCGGTCCGAACCGCCGTCGCGCACGGCGAGCGTGACGCCGTCGTCGTCCTGGGTCAGCCCGGCCACCTCGACGCCGCGCCGCACCGTGATCGCCGGTTCCGCCTCGGCCGCGGCAGCCAGCACCTCCTCGAGGTCGGGCTGGTGCACCTGCGAACCCTGCGGCCACCCGTTCCCACCGGCCCGGGGGTCCCGGCGGAACTCGGCGAGCACGCGGTGCCGGCCGTCGAGCACGCGCAACCCCGCGAGCGGACGGCTGCGGGCCTGCACCTCCTCGGCGACCCCGGCCGCCTGCAGCACGCGGAACACCTCGTCGTCCAGGTGCACGGCCCGGGGCAGGGGGTAGGGCGCGGGATGCTTCTCGAGGACGACGACCGACAGCCCCCGCCGGGCGAGCAGCAGCGCGGCGGTCAGCCCGACCGGCCCGGCGCCCACGACGACGACCGGGTCCGTGCGCACGACGTCAGTCTCGCCGGACGTTGCACGGGATGCGCCGGCCGGCCCACAAGGTTGCAGAGCACTTTCCCCGGTGTGACCTGAGCCATAGCGTGCAGGGGCAGGCATGCGTGTCCCGCGCGTGCGGAGAAAGGCCCTCGACGACGAGGGCGACGAGGAGGTCCCTGTGCCCGTCAACACCCGTGGCGCGATCATGCGTTCGGCTCCCGGCTCGTGGGAGGTCGTCGACCTCGTCGTCGACGACCCGCAGGAGGGGGAACTGCAGGTCAAGCTGGCCGCCTCCGGGCTGTGCCACTCCGACGACCACATCGCCACCGGCGACATGCCCGTCGGCAAGTACCCCTTCCTGGGCGGCCACGAGGGTGCCGGCGTGGTCACCAAGGTGGGCCCCGGCGTGAAGGGCTACGAGGAGGGCGACCACGTCGTCTTCTCGTTCCTGCCCGGGTGCGGCCGCTGCCGGTACTGCGCGAACGGCCAGCAGTACATCTGCGACTCCGGCGCGAACCTCCTCGTCGGGTCCCGCTGGGACGACGCGACGAGCTTCCGGGTGAAGACCGCCGACGGCGAGGAGGTCGGCCAGATGTGCGGGCTCGGCACGTTCGCCGAGATCACGACCGTCGACATCCGCTCGACGGTCAAGATCGACAAGAGCATCCCGCTCGAGGTGGCCTGCCTCGTGGGCTGCGGCGTGGGCACCGGCTGGGGCACCGCCGTCCAGGCCGGCGAGGTGCGGGCCGGCGACACCGTCATCGTGATGGGCGTCGGCGGCATCGGCATCAACGCCGTCCAGGGCGCGGCGAACGCCGGGGCCAGCCACGTGATCGCCGTCGACCCGGTGGCCTTCAAGCGCGAGAAGGCGATGGAGCTCGGCGCGACCGAGACCTTCGCGAGCATCGAGGAGGCGGCCGACTTCGCCCGCAGCGTCACCAACGGCCAGGGCGCGGACAAGGCGCTGGTCACCGTGGGCGTGCTGAAGGGCGAGCACGTCGCCCAGGCGTTCGACGCGATCGGCAAGGGCGGCCGGGTGGTCATCACCGGCCTGGGCGACCTGACCGACGTCGGCATCCCGATCAATCCCAGCATGCTGGCGCTGTTCACCAAGGAGATCCGCGGGGCGCTCTTCGGCGACCAGAACCCCAGCTCCGACATGCAGAAGATGCTCCGGCTCTACCAGGAGGGGAACATCAAGCTCGACGAGCTGATCACCACGCGCTACTCGCTCGACGACATCAACCAGGGCTACAAGGATCTGCACGACGGCAAGAACCTGCGCGGCGTCATCGTCTACGACAGCTGAGCAGGAGACCCCGCTGAGCACCACCGCCGCCGCCCGGCTCGACGTCGGCGGCATGGTGCGGGTCGCCCGGGACAGGGTCGTCGCCCGCCTCCGCGAGGCGGAGGTCGTGGCGGCGGCCCTGTCCGCCGGGCGCAACGTCATCCTCGAGGGGCCGCCCGGCACCGGGAAGACGACGCTGCTGCGCTCGCTGGCCGACGGCGCCGGCGTGCCGCTGGTGCTCGTCGAGGGCAACGCGGAGCTCACGCCCACGCGGCTGGTCGGCCACCACGACGCCTCGCGGGTGCTGGCCGAGGACTACCGGCCGGAGAACTTCGTGCCGGGGCCGCTCACCCGGGCGATGACAGAGGGCGCGCTGCTCTACGTCGAGGAGTTCAACCGCGTGCCCGAGGAGACCATGAACGTCCTGCTCGGGGTGCTCTCGGAGCGCGAGATGCACGTGCCGCGCTTCGGCCGGGTCGCCGCCCGGCCGACCTTCCGGCTGGTGGCGGCCATGAACCCGTTCGACGCGGTCGGCACCGCCCGGGTCACCCCGGCGCTGTACGACCGCTCCTGCCGGGTGGCCATGGGCTACCAGGACGAGGACGCCGAGCGCCAGGTCGTCGCCGCCGCGACCGGGGCGCCCGGACCGCTCGTCGCCCGGGCGGTGCGCGCCGTGCGGATCACCCGCGACCACCCGGAGCTCCGCCTCGGCGCCTCGGTGCGCGGCGCCATCGACAGCGTGCTGATCGCCGTGGAGCTCGCGACCGTGCGGGGGACGGCGGCCGACGAGGACGGCACCGGGCTCGACGCCGCGCTCGCCGCCCTGACCGGCAAGGTCACCCTCGCCGACGGCGTCGCCCGGCCGGTCGAGGACGTCGTCGCCGACATCTGGCAGCGGGCCGGTGAGGAGCCGGGAAAAGCCTGACGCCCGGGGAGGAGGCGCCCGGGCCGGCGTCTCCCGGAGCTGCACCCCCCGGCGGCCGCGCCCCGCAGGTGGTCGAGGACCCGGAGGCGGTCGAGGAGCTGCTCCGCTCGCAGGCGGCCCGGCGGAGCAGCCGCGACCAGCTCTCCCGCAGCAATCCGGACTTCGACGCCGTCTCACCGGAGGCCGGTGAGCTGGACGCCGCCGCGGTGGCCGACCTCGCGGCCCGCGACCCGGACGCCGCCGCCCGTGTGCTCGCGGCCGCAGCCCGGGCGTTCGACCCGCGCCTGCGGGCAGCCGCGCGGACGCTGGCCGCCCGGCTCCCGATGGGCACGCCGCGCCGCGGCACCCCGGACCGGCCCGGGACCAGCCGGGTGGTGACCCGGCAGGAGCCGACCGGCTCGGACGTCGACCTGGACGCCACCCTCGCCGCGCGCGGCGCCGAACCGCACTGGCGGGCCGAGCACCTGCACACCCGCGGCTGGCGCTCGACCGGCCGCGCGACGGTGCTGCTGGTGGACGCGTCCGGCTCGGTGGCCGGCGACGAGCTGGCCGCCGCCGTCCTGACCGCCTCGGCGCTCGTGCAGCGGATGCGGCCGGGCGACGAGCTCGGCGTCGTCGCCTTCTGGTCGACCGCGGTGGTCCTCCGGCCGCTGTCGGCCGACCCGCGGGTCGACGTCGTCGTCGACCGGCTCTGCGACCTGCGGGGAGGCGGCACCACCGACCTGGAGCTGGCGCTGCGCACCGCGGCCGCGCAGATCGCCCGCTCGCGGGCGGCCGACCGGCAGGTGCTGCTGCTGTCCGACGGGATCCCCACCGAGAGCCCCGACCCGGTGAACGCCGCGTCAGCCCTGGCCCGCATCCCGGCGCGGCTGCAGGTGCTGGCGCTCTCACCGGAGGAGGAGGCGATGGCCTCCTGCGCGGCGCTGGCCGCGGCCGGCGGCGGCCGGGTCGCCGCGCTGCACCGGCCGAGTCAGGCGCCGGGCGCCGTCCGGGAGCTGCTCGGCTGAGCGACGTCGTCCCCGACGAACAGCATCGCGGGGCCGAGCCGCAGCACTCCGCCGGTCTCCGGCGCACACCGGATGCCGCCCCGGCCGCGCATGCCGCGGTGCGCTCCCGGCGCCAGGACGACGTCCATCCAGGCGCACGGGTTGGCGGGACGCCCGCCCCGCAGGACCACGACGCCCTCGCCGCAGTCCAGCGCGAAGGTGCGGCCGCGCAGGCTCTCGACGTCCACCCCCCGGAGGACGACGTTGCGCCGGGTGAGCAGCGGGTCGAACGGCGGCACGCCCAGATCCGCGGCCAGCGCGTCGAGCGGTTCGGCCGCGATCACGGTCACCGACGCGTCGCGGTGCGCGGGCCGGCCGGCGTAGCGGTCCCCCACCACGCCGAAGCCCGCCCGGATCTCCAGCCGGTCCCGCCGATCAGCGGCCTGCTCCGGCACCGTCGTCCCCGGCCGGCCGTCGTAGCGGTGCCGGGGCGCGGCGAGCAGCCCCACCACCGCCACGACGTGCAGGTCGGGCCCGCTCAGGGCTGCGTCCGGTCGAGGAGGCCGTAGTCGCGGGCCTCGTCGGCCGTCAGCAGCGTCCCGGCCCGCATGTCGGCGGCGATCTCGTCCGCCGGTCTCCCGCAGGCCTCGGCGATCCGGTCCTGCAGGCGGCGCAGCTGCCGGGCACGCCCGGCGGCAAGGGTCTCGAGCTCGCGGCCGTGGATGCCGTGCGGCGAGCGGGGCTCGCAGAGGTGCACGGTGGCGTGGCGGCCGGCGATCCGGCGATCGGCCACCGCGAGGAGCGCGACGGCCGGGCCGGTGAGCGTGGCCAGGCAGGTGGCGTGCACGGGTGCGCCCATGAGATCGAGCGCGTCCACCAGGGTCAGTGCGGCGTCCAGATCGGCGCTCACGCCCGACAGGCGCAGGCTCACCGGTGCGTCGCCGTCGGCGTCGAAGAGCGCGAGGGTGGCCACGGCCCGGTTCACCGTCTCGGCGTCGAGCTCGCCGGCCAGGGCGAGCACCCGCTGCGCCAGCAGTCGCTCCCCCAGCGGGTCCTGCATCCCGATGGTCAGCGAGGCTGAGGCCGTCGATGGGGCGCCGGGGACCGGCCGCGGACCGGGGAGCCAGGGGGACGGCGGCGGAGCGGGAGGCTCGGGCGGCTGCGGCGGAAAGGGGTTCGTGCCCAGGGGTCGGCTCATCGTTCCTCCTCGAAAGATCGGACCTGCCAGTCGACGGTGCGGCCGAGCGCGGCCGCGTAGCGCTCCAGCGTGGACAGCCGTGCGTCCAGCTCGCCGCTCTCCAGGCGAGCGACGGCCGACTGCGACGTCCCCATGCGCGCCGCGATCTGCGTCTGGCTGAGCTCGCTCTCCCGGCGGGCCCGGACCAGCTCCTCGATCAGCTCGTGCCGGCGCTCCGACCGGGCTGCGAGGCCCGGGAAGTTGCTGCGTCGCGGCGTCGACGACATAGCGGAAAAGGTATCCCTTCTCCGCTATGCCGGCCAGGGGTCACCGCGGGGCGACAGGCTCAGCGATCGGCGGTCGCGTGGATGGGGCCGTCGATGCCCGCCAGCCGCTCCCCGGTGCCGCCCCAGCGGCCCGCGATGATCTCCGCGGCGATGGACACCGCGGTCTCCTCCGGCGTCCGGGCGCCCAGGTCCAGGCCGATCGGCGAGGACAGCCGGCCGATCTCCTCCTTGGTCAGCCCCGCCTCGGTCAGCCGCGCCTCCCGCTCCTCGTGCGTGCGCCGCGACCCCATGGCCCCGACGTAGGCGACCGGGATCCGCAGCGCGACCTCCAGCAGCGGGACGTCGAACTTCGGGTCGTGGGTCAGCACGCACAGCACCGTGCGCTCGTCGATCCGGCCGGCGTCGACCTCCGCCTGCAGATACCGGTGCGGCCACTCGACGATCACCTCGTCGGCGTCCGGGAATCGCTTCGGGGTCGCGAACACCGGCCGGGCGTCGCAGACGGTCACCCGGTAGCCGAGGAAGGCGCCCACCCGGGCGACGGCCGCGGCGAAATCGATGGCGCCGAACACGACCATCCGCGCGCGGGGCGCGAACGCGTTCACGAAGAGCTCCAGGTCGTCGCCCCGCCGCTCGCCGTCGTGACCGAAGTGCAGGATGCCGGTGCGGCCGGCCGCCAGCATGCCGCGCGCGTCGGCGGTGACCGCGTCGTCCAGGCGCTGCAGGCCGAGCGTGCCCGAGGCGCGGTCCGGCCAGAGCACCAGCCGCCGGCCCAGCCGGTCGTCGGGCCCCTTGACCACGGTGACGACGGCGACCGGCTCGTGCCGACCGACCGACTCGGCGACCTCCCCGAGCTCGGGGAACGACTCGCGGGAGATCGACTCGACGTACACGTGGAGGATGCCGCCGCAGGTCAGGCCGACGGCGAACGCGTCGTCGTCGCTGACGCCATAGCGCTCCAGCGTCGGCTCGCCGGTGGCGACGACGTCCTTGGCCTCCTCGTAGACCGCACCCTCGACGCAGCCGCCGGAGACGCTGCCGACCGCCGTCCCGTCGGGCCCGACGAGCATCGAGGCGCCGGCCGGGCGCGGGGCGGAGCGCCAGGTGGCCACGACCGTGCCCATCCCGACCGTCTCCCCCGCCTGCCACCAGCCGACCAGCTCGTCCAGTACCTCACGCATGCTGAATCACTCCTGTCAGCTCCTCGAACGCGGCCATGCTGTGGCCCGACACGAAATGGTCGATCGACGGCAGCGCGGCAACCATCCCCCCGGTCAGCGGTTCGTAGCCGCTGCGGCCCTTGTGCGGGTTCACCCAGACGACCGCGTGCGCCAGCCGGCGCAGCCGCACCATCTGCTCGGCGAGCAGCTCCGTGCCGCCACGCTCCCAGCCGTCACTGCACACGACGACGACGGCGCCGCGGGCCGTGCCGCGCTGACCCCACCGGTCGAGGAACGCCTTGAGCACCTCGCCGAGCCGGGTGCCGCCGGACCAGTCGGGGATCGCCGAACCGCTGGCCGCCAGTGCCTTGTCCGGGTCGCGCAGCCGCATCTCCCGGGTCACCCGGGTCAGCCGCGTGCCGATGGTGAACACCTCGGTCGACGCCGGTCGCGCCCGCACGGCTGCATGCGCGAACCGCAGCAGGGCGTCCGCGTACGGCGACATCGATCCGGAGACGTCGATCAGCAGGACGACGCGGCGCGGCCGGGGGGTGCGCCGACGGCGCAGCAGCCGGGTCACCTCGCCGCCGTCGCGCAGCGCCCGCCGCACCGTCCGGGACGGATGGACGGCGCCCCGCGGGCTCGGCCGCCGCCGCCGGGCCGGCCGCATCGGCGTCGCCGGGCGCAGCAGCGCGAACAGCCGGCGCAGGTGGTCGCGCTCGGCCACCGTCATCTCGGCGACGTCCCGGTGGCGCAGCACCTCGTCGGCGCTGGCCTGGGTCGCGAGCTCGGGCGGATCGGGGGCGTCGTCGTCCTGGCCGGTGCCGGACTCCAGTGGCGCGGTCGTCGTCAGCTGGGGGCGGCTGCGCTCCTGCGGGCGTGCCGGCCGCGGCGCCTCGCCGGCGAAGTACGCCGCGAACGCCGCGTCGTAGCGATCGAGGTCGTCCGGGCCGCCGCACAGCGTCAGCCGGCCCGCCCAGTACACGTCGGTCGCGTCCAGCACGTCCAGCGCTCCGAGCGCGGCGAGCATCGCCTCGACGCGATCGGGCGACGCCGACACACCTGCGTGGCGCAGGGTGCGGGCGAACCCGAGGGCGGTTTCGACGACGTCACGCACCGAAGAGCGCTCCCCGCGCGAGAGCGTGCACCCGGTCGGTGTCCTCGCGGTACTTGAGGACGGCGCCGAGCGTGCGCGCGGCGAGATCCGGGTCGAGGTCCCGGGCGCCGAGGGTGTGCAGCGCGGTGGCCCAGTCCATCGCCTCGGCGATGCCGGGTGGCTTGAGCAGGTCCAGCGTGCGCAGCTTCGCCGTGGCTCGGGCGACCTCGCGGGCCAGTTGCTCGGTCACCTCAGGCAACCGCCGGCGCAGGATCGCGACCTCGCGGTCGAACTCCGGATGTTCCAGCCAGTGGTAGAGGCAGCGGCGCTTGAGGGCGTCGTGCACCTCGCGCGTGCGGTTGGACGTGAGGATCACCAGCGGCGGGGTGACCGCCCGGACCGTGCCCAGTTCCGGGATCGAGATGGTGAAGTCCGAGAGGACCTCCAGCAGGAAGGCCTCGAACTCGTCGTCGGCCCGGTCGACCTCGTCGACGAGCAGCACGCTCGGGGAGTCCTCCAGCGCCTGCAGGAGCGGCCGCGCGAGGAGGAAGCGCCGGTCGTACAGCGACGCCTCGAGCGCCTCGGTGTCCTGGTTGGCGTGGGCGGCCTCGGCCGCGCGCAGGTGCAGCAGCTGGCGGCCGAAGTCCCAGTCGTAGAGCGCCTGACTCGCCTCGAGGCCCTCGTAGCACTGCAGCCGGTAGATCGGGCGGGCGGTCACCTCGGCCAGCGCGTGGGCCAGCGCGGTCTTCCCCACGCCGGCCTCGCCCTCCAGGAACAGCGGCCGGTGCATGACCAGGGCGAGGTAGGCCGCCGTCGCGAGCCCCTCGTCGGGCAGGTAACCGGTCTTCTCCAGGGCCGCCGCCAGGTCGTCCGGTCCGGCGAAGTCCGCGGGTTCGGCGACGATCGGCTGCACGGTGGGCTCGCTCACATCTGCGAGCATCCCACCCGCGGGCGGACCGGTGGCCGGGCGAGGCCGGTCGGCGACGTCCCACGCGCGCACGGGACGATGCAGCCATGCCGGCTTCCACCGATGAGTTCCTCCTGGGCGACGACCTGCGGTCCTTCGTCGACGCCTCGCCCTCCCCCGCCCACGCGGTGGCCGAGCTGGCCCGCAGGCTCGCGGCGGCAGGGTTCACCGAACTGGCCGAGACCGACTCCTGGGCGCCCTCGCCGGGGGCCGGTCACTACGTGGTCCGGTCCGGCAGCCTGGTCGCGTTCCGGCTGGGGAGCCGGCCGCTGTCGGAAGCCGGACTGCGCATCATCGGCGCCCACACCGACTCGCCGACGTTCAAGGTCCGCCCCCACTCCGACGTCCGCCAGGCCGGGTACCGGCTGATCGGGGTCGAGCCGTACGGCGGCGGCCTGTGGCACACGTGGCTCGACCGCGAGCTCACGGTCGCCGGCCGGGTGGCGTTGCGGGGAGGGCGGACGGAGTTGGTCCGGTTGGCCGGCGCACCCCTGCGGCTGCCCTCGCTGGCGATCCACCTCGACCGCAGCGTGAAGGAGGGGCTGACCCTCGATCCGCAGCGGCACCTCGTGCCGGTCTGGGACCGCGACCTCGGCACCGAGCCGGGCCTGGCCGAGGCGCTGGCCGACGCGGTGGGCGCCGACCTGACCGACGTGGTCGGGCACGACCTGGTGCTCACCGACGTCCAGCCCGCTGCTGCCACCGGCGCGGACGGCAGCTGGATCGCCGCACCCCGGCTGGACAACCAGGGCTGCTGCCACTCGGGCCTGCTGGCGCTGCTCGCGGCCGCTGCGGGGCAGCGCACCCAGGTGCTCGTGTGCAACGACCACGAGGAGGTCGGCAGCGGGTCCATGTCCGGGGCGCGCGGGAGTTTCCTCGAGGACGTCGTCGCGCGGCTGGCCGCCGCGACCGATCCGGGCGACCCCCAGGCGGTGCACCGCGCCGTCGCCCATTCGGTGCTGGTCTCGGCCGACATGGCCCACGCCGTGCACCCGACCCGCTCCGACCGGCACGAGCCGGAGCACCGCCCGCAGCTCGGCGGCGGCCCGGTGCTGAAGCTGAACGCGAACCAGGCCTACGCGACCGACGCGGTCACCGGCGGCTGGTTCACCGAGCGCTGCGCCGAGGCCGGCGTGCCGGTCCAGCACTTCGTGAGCCGGGCCGACCTGCCGTGCGGGAGCACGATCGGGCCGCTGACGGCGACCCGGCTGGGCATCGCCACGGTCGACGTCGGCGCTCCCACGCTGGCCATGCACTCCTGCCGCGAGCTGGTCTCCGCACTCGACGTCCCGCTGATGGTCGCCGCCCTGACCGCCTGCCTGGAGAGCTGACGACGGCGGCCGCCCGGGGGTGTCCCGGGCGGCCGCCGTCGTTCTACGGGTGCGGTCGGGTCACATGCGGCGGTCGGTGTCCGTCGCGCCCTCGACCTCGATCTCCTCCTTGCGGAGGTTCTCCGCGACCTGCTCCTGGTCGGTCACCGTGGTCTTGTCGAGGCGGACGCGCTCGACCGGCACGGCCTCCTTCTCGACCACGGGCCGCTCGGCGTGCAGCGTGACCTCGTGCTCCTCCTCGCTGATCGCGGGACCGTCCATGGCGTTGCCGACGTTGGCGTCGGTGATCGGCTCGCGCTCGACGCGGACCTCTTCCCGCGTGACGGGGACGGTCTCGGTGACGTTCTCGGTGACGACGTACTTGCGCAGCCGGGCGCGGCCGATCTCCTCGGACCGGGTGCCCACGTTGAGGCGCTCCTCGGACCGGGTCATGGCGTCGTCCGTCGTGGGGCCGGAGGTGTCGTGGCCGACGGTGCCGCGAGTCTCGGCGCCACCCATGTTGCGCATCCCGGTGTCGGTCGTCTCGAAGCCGGCGGTCTCCGTACCGGTGCCGGTGCCCATGCCGTAGTAGCGGTAGAGCTCCTGCTCCTCCTGCGGCGAGAGGTGGCCGTCGGTGTCGATCTTCGGGGCGTCCTTCACCTGGGTCTTGGTGACGGGTACACGAACGCCGTCGTTGGTGAGGTCGGCGTTCCGGATCGGGACGAAGGACTCCTTGGTGCCGAACATGCCGGTGCGGACGGTGACCCATTCCGGCTGCCCGGTCTCGTCGTCGAGGTACACCTCGGCGGCGGACCCGATCTTCTCGCCGGACTCGTCGTAGACGTCCTGGCCGATCACTCGGCTGATGGTGTCGGTGCCGATCATGTGTGTGCGCTCCTGTCCGTGAACGGGTGTGCGGTCACTCGTCTGGGTGACCGTCGTCGCTCCGACGAAACAGGAACGTCCTGTACGTGATGCAAAGACACACCTAATCGCCGGTCGACCGTCGACCCGTCGCCGCTGCATTCGTGCTGGTCAGCCGACCTTTCGGTGGCGCGCAACCCGGTGCCGCAAGACCGCGACGGCGTCGTCACTCTCCGCACCTCTGCCTTCCGACCGGCGTGTCGTGTCGGACCCGGTCCGGCGCGTCGTCCGGGAACCGGCAGGGGTTGCTGCTTAGCGTCGACCGGTGCCTCCCCGCTCTCCGTACGACAGCCTCGTCCATCCCCGGACCGTCAAGAAGCCGGCCCCCTCGATCGAGGCCGAGAAGGACCTCGTGGTGGAAGACCCGAGCTCGGGCTTCGTGGGCGCCGTGATCCGGTGCGAGAAGGACGTCGTCCACCTGGAGGACCGCTTCGGCAAGGTCCGCGGCTACCCCCTCGGCCCGGGTTTCTGGGTGGACGGGCGCCCCGTCGTGCTCGTCCGGCCGAAGCAGAAGGGACCGTCGGGCCCGATGCGCAGCGCGTCCGGTTCGACCTACGTCGCCGGCGCGCGGGCACGGGTGGCGCGCGCCGGCCGCATCTACGTCGAGGGCAAGCACGACGCGGAACTGGTGGAGAAGGTCTGGGGTCACGACCTGCGGGTCGAGGGCGTCGTCGTGGAACCGCTGCACGGCGTCGACGACCTGCCGGCGATCGTGAAGGAGTTCCGGCCGACCCAGGGACGCCGGCTCGGCGTACTCGTCGACCACCTGGTGCGGGGCTCGAAGGAGTCGCGGATCGCCGAGCAGATCACCGGGGAGCACGCCCTGGTGGTCGGCCACCCGTTCATCGACATCTGGCAGGCCGTCAAGCCGTCGGTGGTCGGCATTCCGGCCTGGCCGGTGGTGCCGAAGGGCGAGTCCTGGAAGGAAGGCGTGTGCCGCCGGCTGGGCTGGGAGGACGACACCGGTTACGTCTGGGCGCAGCGGATCCTCGCCCGGGTCACGAGCTTCACCGACCTCGAGCCGGAGCTGCTCGGCCGGGTGGAAGAGCTGATCGACTTCGTCACCACGGACTGACGCCGGCCGCACTCCTGCAGCCGGACCTCACCCCACCCGGCTGACCATCGGCAGCCGCGAACGGACGACGAGACCCGTCACGGCGACGGCGAGCATCGGCACGGCGATCGCTACCCCCGCCAGCAGCAGCCACGGGATCACGATCACCGGGCCGGCAGTGTCCGTGCCGTACCCGGCGTGGACGGTCAGCGGCCCGGTCACGGCGATCCCCGGCGCGAACCCGACCAGCACGCCCAGCACCGCGCCCAGGCCCCCCACCACGGCGGCCGACCCCATCGCCACGAACCGGCGGGTGCGTGGTGCCGCACCGACGGCGGCCAGCGTCGCGAAATCGGGCCGGGCATCGGCGAGCGCCAGGCCGGTCGCGGTGAACGTCGCGATCAGCACCAGCAGGGCGCCGAGCCCGGCGAGGATCAGCCGCGGGGTCGCCAGGCCGTCCGTCCAGCCCCGCTCCACGTACAGGTGGGACGCGGGCGCCTGGGCGGTGAGGATCTCCGTCATCCGTTGCTGCTCGGCCGGGGTCACCGGTTCTCCGGGGCCCCCGATCAAGAGCTGCGTCGTGGCGAACTCCACCGGCAACCGGTCGGCGAGGAGGGGCGGGATCACCGGCGACGCCATGGTCAGCGGGACGTCCCGGGGTGCCGCGACCCGGGTGGCCGGCAGCGGGACCGACGTTACTTGCGACGCGTTGCCCCGGTCGTCGTACCGCACGACCGATACCTGCACCGACCCGTCCGGCCCCACCGCGCCGTCCCCGAGCACGGCGACCCGGCCACTGTCGACGGCCGCCGCCATCCGCGCGGCCACCGGCTCCGGATAGACCGCCCGCACGGCGGCGGCGTCGGCGACGACCAGATCGGGGCCGGTGCTGGAGCGCGGGTCCAAACCCTCCGGATACCACTGGCACTCGCCGGCGGAACCGGTGCAGCCGGCCCGCGTGATCGCCGCCGTCGCCGCGTCGGTGCCGCTGAACCGGACGGCCCGGAGCCGGTGCACGTCCCGGCCGGGGGCCTGGGCGGCCAGCATGCCCGCCACCCCCGTCCACGTCTGCTCGTCCATGTCACCCTGGAGCGTGGCCATTCCCATCGGCGTCTGCGGCAGGTAGTCCCGGCGGGACTGGGCGCTGTCGCTCGTGCTGCCGATGGCGAGCGCGGTGACGCCGGCGACCGTGGCCATGACGGCGGCGACGGCGGGCGCGGTGCGGCTGCGGTTCCGGGTGGCATCGCGGACCGCGAGCCGGCCGCTGGTCGGCAGCCGCCGGGCGAGCGGGGCGAGCAGCCCGACCAGCCACGGCGCCGCGGTGACCACGCCGACGACGAGGAGGACGGCGCCACCGGCCACACCCACCTCGTTGCCACGCGCACCGAGGACGACCGCTCCGATGCCGGCGGCGAAGAGCACCAGCCCGGCCACCGGCGACCGCCACGAGGTGCGCACCTGCCCGCGACGGCCGGCCAGGGTGCTGACGACGTCGGTGCGGGCCGCCTGGCGCGCCGGGACGTACGCCGCGACGAGCCCTGCGACGACGCCGACGAGCACCACGAGCGCGACGACCAGCGGCGACACGTCGAAGGGGCCGAAGCTCGCGTTCCGCAGCCGCTCCAGGATCGGCACCGCGGCCCGGGCGGCGCCCACACCGAGGACGGCACCGAGCACGGCCGCGCTCCCGCCGAGGAGCACCCCGACGGCGAGGACCACCCGGCGGAGGTCCGACGGGTTGCCTCCGGCCGCCGCCACCAGGGCGAGGTCGCGCCGTTGCCGCCGGACTCCGACGGCGAACGCCGGCCCGGCGAGCAGGACGATCTCGAGCACGACCGAGACGACGACCAGGGCCAGCACGGCCGCCGTCGTGGAACTGATCGAGGGGCCGCTCCCGTATTCCGCCGGCAACCAGGCGCTCGTCGGCGGGGGATCGAGCACCACCGGGCGGGAGACGGCGACCAGACCCGCCTCGTTCAGCTCGTGCACCGCCGGCCAGTCCAGCCCCCCCGGCACGGTGGCGTAGAAGACCGCGCCGGGTGACTGCAGCAGGTCGGCGTCCGCCGGTGGCAGGACGACCACCGGTCCGCCCGCCTGCTCCCCCACGCTGACCACTCCGACGATCCGGACGCGCACGGCGCCGGTGGTCAGCTCGAGCTCGTCCCCCACGCCGAACCCTCGGCGCGCGATCGTCGGACTGACCGCCACCTCGTCACCCGCGGTGGGCAGCCGGCCCTCGATCAGGGTCGCGGCGCCCGTCCGCATCGGATCGGTGAGATCGTCGGCGATCCCGGTGACCGGCGCGTAGCCGAGGCCGGTGCGGTACGTGATCCGGCCGGTCTCCGACTGCACGATCCGCGATCCGGCGGGCAGCGCCGCCGCCACCTCTTCCCGGGTCCAGGCGGGGTCGGCCGCATCCTTCGTGGCGTACACGTCGCCGGTCGCCGGATCTGCGTAGAGCGGGTCGCGGGACGCCCCTTCGATCCGGACGTCGGCCGCGCCGAGCCGGGAGGGCAGTGCCTCGACCGGGTTGACGTCGTTGGTCCGGTTGAGGGTGTCCGCCGCGACGACCGCCAGCACCGGCAGCGCGACCATCGCGATCACCAGCAGTGTCCGGCCCTTGTGCCGCAGCGCGTCGCGGCGGGCGATGCGCAGCGCCAGCCGCCAGCGCACCAACCAGGCGGTCACACGGCACCACCGGCGAGCAGCGACTCCGCGCCGGCGGCCGGTCCGCTCTGGTCGACGACCACACCGTCGCGGAGGAACACCACGCGGTCGGCCCAGGCCGCGTGCCGTGCCTCGTGGGTGACCAGCACGCCGGCTGCCCCGGCCTCGCACCGCGCCCGCAGGACCCGGAGCACCTCCTCACCGGTGGCCGAGTCCAGGGCACCGGTGGGCTCGTCGGCGAGCAACAGCCTTCGCGGGCCGACCAGGGCCCGCGCGATGGCCACGCGCTGCTGCTGGCCGCCGGACATCTCGTCCGGGAACCGGCCGGCCAACGCCGAGACGCCCACCTCCTCGAGCGCGGCCCGGGCGGTGCGCCGGGCGACGCCGCCCCGGACGCCGTCGAGCTCCAGGGGCAGGGCGACGTTCTCGATGGCGGACAGCGAGGGCAGCAGGTTGAGGTCCTGGAACACGTAGCCGACGCTGCGCCTGCGGACGGCGGCCACCTGCGCCGCCGACAGCGTCGCCAGGTCCCGGTCCTCGACGAGCACCCGGCCGGACGTCGGGGTGTCCAGGCCACCGGCGATGTGCAGCAGCGTGGACTTCCCGGACCCGGACGGGCCCATGACGGCGACCAGTTCACCCGCCCGGACGGCGAGGTCGACACCCCGCAGGGCGTGCACCGTGGTCCCGCCCTGGACGTGGTCGCGGGTGACGCCCGACAGCAGCAGCACCGGCGCGCTCATCGCCGCACCGCCTTCGGTGCGGTCTCGACGGCCGCCGACGGGGCCGGGCGGTTCAGCGCGGCGCGGGCGACCCGCGACTCGCAGTGGTCGAGCCAGCGGATCTCCGCCTCGGCCCGGAAGACGAGCGAGTCCAGCACCAGCGACCACGCGAGGTCGTCCCCGCCCCCACGGACCTTCAGCCGGGTCAGCTCCTGCAGCGACGCCATGGTCGCCGTCCGCTGGGTCTGCACCACCGAGACGACGTCCACGCCGGGCGTCGTGACGGCGAGCGCGAGCTTGATCGCCAGCTCGTCCCGGGGCGCGGCCTTGGGGCTGACCGGTGAGGTGAACCAGGTGCGCACCTCGGCGTGGCCGGCGTCGGTGAGCCGGTAGGCGATGCGCCCGTCGGCGTCCGGTGGCCCGTCCTGCGCGACCAGACCGTCGCGTTCGAGCCTGTCGAGGGTGGTGTAGACCTGCCCGACGTTCAGCGGCCAGGTCGCGCCGGTGGCCGCGTCGAACTCCGCCCGCAGCTGGTAGCCGTGGCTGGGACCGCGCTCCAGGAGCGCCAGCAATCCGTGTCGGATGGACATGGATACGGAGTATGCATACTGAGTATGCGGAGGGGAAGTACCCGAACGCGCTACTCGCGGATGTTCTGCGGCGCGGGGGCCGGAGGCCTCCCGCCGCGGAACATGGACACGCTCGACTCGACCGGTCCAGGCTCCTGGCCGCGGTGCGATCCGGAGGATCGCAGTGTCACAGCATCACCGAGGGACATAGTTGAACTCGTCCGGGTTCGGGCCGGTGCGCTCGCCGCGGTCGAGCGCGGAGATCGCCGTCATGTCGGCGTCCTCCAGCTCGAAGTCGAAGATCGCGAAATTCTCCTCGATCCGGCTGCGCGTCACCGACTTCGGGAAGACGACGTCGCCCCGCTGGATGTGCCAGCGCAGCGTGACCTGGGCGGGGCTGCGTCCCAGCCGCTCGGCGATGCGGCCGATCACCGGGTCGTCGGCCACCTTGCCGCGGGCGATCGGCGACCAGGCCTCGGTGACGATCTGGTGCTCGGCGTCGAACGCCCGCAGCTCGTCCTGGGTCAGGAACGGGCTGACCTCGATCTGGTTCACGGCAGGCGTGATCTCGCTGGCGACGAAGAGGTTGCGCAGGTGGTGGGGGTGGAAGTTGGACACCCCGATGGCCTTCACTCGGCCGCTCGCGTAGATCTCCTCCATCACCTTCCACCGCGCGACGTGGTCGGCGACGGCCGGCAGCGGCCAGTGGATGAGGAAGAGGTCGAGGTAGTCGAAGCCCAGGTCGGACATCGTCTGGTCGAACGCGCGCAGGATGTCGTCGCGCTCGAGCCTGTTGTTGTTCAGCTTGCTGGTGACGAAGACGTCCTCGCGCGGGAGCCCGGAGTGGCGGACCGCCTGGCCGACCTCCCGCTCGTTGCCGTACATCTGCGCCGTGTCGATGTGCCGGTAGCCGATCTCCAGGGCGGAGGTCGCCGCCTTCACCGTGTCCTCGGGCTTGATCTGGAAGACGCCGAACCCGAGCTGCGGGATCTGGACGCCGTTGTTCAGGGTCAGGGTGGGCACGGTTGCCACAGGGGGTTCCTTCCGATCGGGGAGAGCGGCGCGCGAGTCCGGCGCCTGCCTGCAAGCCCCGCTACCCGAGGGCACTCGTCTCAACCAGAGCCTCGATCAGAGCTCGGTGCGCGCCGCCCAGAGATCGGGGAAGACCACGCGGGCGGCGCTGCGCTCGAGCCAGGCGAGCCCGGCCGAGCCGCCGGTGCCGGGCTTGGCGCCCATCGCCCGCCGCACCGCGGTCACGTGCCGCTGGCGCCAGGTCGTGAACTCCTCGGCGACGTCGGTGAGCGCCTCGCCCAGGGTGAAGAGGTCGTTGCCGGGTCGTGGATCGGCGTAGACGTCGGCCCACAGGGCGGTGAGCGCGGGGTGCGCCTCGTGCGGCTCGGTGCGGTCGCGGTGGAGCACGTCGGCGGGCACCGGCAGCCCGCGGCGGGCGAGGTAGACGTGCACGTCGTCCTCGAGCGACGGCGCCGCCAGGGCGCGCTGCAGGTCCGCGTACACGGCCGGCAGGGCGCGGTGCGGGCGGACGACGGGCTCCGCCTTCAGCCCGAGCAGGAACTCCACGTGGCGGTACTCGTAGGACTGGAAGCCCGACGCCTCGCCGAGCTGCTCGCGGAAGCCGTTGAACTCCGCCGGGGTCATCCACATCAGCGAGCCCCAGGTGGCGTTCAGCGAGCGGAGGTGGTGCACCGATCGGCGGATGGCCGCGACCGCGCCGTCCAGGTCGTCGTCCCGCAGGCACCGCTGGGCCTGTTCCCACTCCCGGCGGAGCAGGGTGAACCACAGCTCCATGATCTGGGTGACGACGAGGAACGACGGCTCGGCCGGGTGATCGGTCACGGTGCGGACGAGGCCCTGCAGCTCGCGCACGCCGACGTACTGCTCGTACGGCGTGACCTCGGCGAACTCGACGAGGGGCTCGGCCGGGGCCTGGACGCCCTGGGCCGCCGACCCGCGCAGCTTCCTGGTGCTCACCGGCTCAGGATCCCTGCGTCGTGCCGGCGCGGGGAAGGCGCCCTGCCGAGCACGCCGGCCCCGCAGAGCGCCAGGACGGCGGCCAGCGCCGCGGCGAGCGCGGGGACGGCGAAGGCCGCCTCGGCACCCCACGCGTCCACGGCCGCGCCGGCGACCGCCGAGCCGGCCGTGACACCGAGCGTCAGACCGGTGATGGTCCAGGCGAGGGACTCGGTGAGGACACCGGGGCCGACCCGGGACTCCACCAGGGACGTGCCGGACACGAGCACCGGTGCGATCGTCAGCCCGGCGAGGAAACCGCAGGCGATCAGCAGCGGCAGCGAGCTGACCGTCCAGAGCAGTTGCGCGGCCAGCCCGAAGGCGACCGCGGTGCCGACGAAGCGCGCCGCGAGCGTCCCGGGCAGCCGGGCCAGCCCGTACACGAGCCCGGCCACGAGGCTCCCGCCGGCGAAGAACGCCAGCGCGGCGCCCGACATCGCCGGAGCCCCCTGGGCCTGCGCGAAACCGACCACCACGACGTCGATGGCGCCGAACACGGTTCCGACGGCCCCGTACGTCACGACGACGACGAGCAGGGTCGGGGTGAGGACCGACGACCATCGGCGCGCCGGTGCGTCCGCGTCGCGGGGGTGCCGCGGCGGTTCCGTGGCCCGCTGCGAGGCCAGCCACAGGCCGCCTCCGGCGCCGAGGACGACACCGGTCAGGAAGCCCACGGGCGGGGCGATGAGCGTCGCCAGCACTGTCACCAGCGGCGGGCCGACGACGAACACGACCTCGTCCACCACGGCCTCGAAGGCGAACGCCGTCTGCCGCGCAGCCGGATCGAGCACGGCCGACCACCGGGCCCGCACCAGGGAGCCGATGTTCGGCCCCGTCGCACCGACCGCGGCGGCGAGGGCGAACCAGCTCCAGCGCGGACCGCCGGCCACGACCGCGGAGACGAAGGCGGAACCGGTGAGCAGGAAGGCCGCCATGGCCCAGCGCAGGACGGGCGCCTGGCCGCGGCGATCCATCGCGCGGGCCCACTGCGGGCCCGCGAGGCCGTAGGACAGCGCGAGCGTGCCGGACACCGCGCCGGCCAGTCCGTAGCTGTCCGAGGCCTGCTCGACCAGGAACACCGAGCCCAGGCCCAGCATCGGCGCCGGGAGGCGGCCGACCCAGCCGGCGATCGAGAACGCCGCCGATCCCGGCACGGCGAACAGGCGGACATAGGGACTGAAGACGGTGCGGGGTGACACGGTTCTCTCGCGCTCTCTGGCCACGGGCGAGTGCGGGAAATCCTCCGCCGGTCTCTCGGGTGGCGCGCCAACCCTAGCCGGGCACCTCTCCCCTCGACCGGTGCTTTTCCTCGAACCCGCACTACATTCAGGGTGTGACCGCGACCAGCCCGCTGCCCGACCCCGTGGTACGCGGTGCTGCCCCGGTCCCGGGATCGGGCGGCCTGGTCGACCGGCACGGCCGCGTGGCCACCGATCTGCGGGTCTCGCTGACCGACCGGTGCAACCTCCGCTGCACCTACTGCATGCCGCCCGAGGGTCTCGACTGGCTGCCGAAGGTCGAGGTGCTCACCGACGAGGAGATCGGGCGCCTGGTACGGATCGGCGTCGAGCAGCTGGGCATCCGCGAGGTGCGCTTCACCGGCGGCGAGCCGCTGCTGCGCCCGGGCCTGGTCGGCATCGTCGCGGCCGCGACCGCGCTGGCGCCGCGCCCCGAGGTCAGCCTCACCACGAACGCGATCGGCCTGGCCCGCGTCGCCCCGGCGCTCGCGGCGGCCGGCCTGGACCGGATCAACTGCAGCCTCGACACGGTCGACCCGGCCCGGTTCAAGCAGCTCACGATGCGCGACCGTCTCGACGACGTCCTGGCCGGCCTGGCCGCCGCGCAGGAGGCCGGGCTGACGCCGGTGAAGGTCAACGCCGTCCTGCTCCACGGCATCAACGACGTGGACGCCGTCCCGCTGCTGGACTTCTGCCTCGAGCACGGCTACGAGCTGCGGTTCATCGAGCAGATGCCGCTGGACGCCCACCACGCCTGGACCCGGGGCCGCATGGTGACCGCGGAGGACATCCTCGAACGGCTGTCGTCGGCGTACACCCTCACGCCCGACACCGAGCCGCGCGGCGCCGCACCGGCCGAGCGCTGGCTGGTCGACGGCGGCCCGGCCACGGTCGGCGTCATCGCGTCGGTGACCCGGTCCTTCTGCGGGGCCTGCGACCGCACGCGGCTCACCGCCGACGGGCAGATCCGCAACTGCCTGTTCGCCCGCGAGGAGTCCGACCTCCGGACCGCGATGCGCGAGGGCGCCACCGACGAGGAGCTGGCCGACCGCTGGCGGATCGCGACCCTGAGCAAGCTCCCGGGCCACGGCATCGACGACCCGAGCTTCCTGCAGCCGTCCCGGCCGATGTCGGCGATCGGGGGCTGACGTGCCCGTCACCGTCCGCTACTTCGCGGGGGCCCGGGCGGCCTCCGGAGTCGACGCCGAGACCCGCGACGCGACGTCCCTCGACGACCTGGTCGGGCAGATCGTGGCCGACCACGGCGAGCGGCTGGAGCGCGTGCTGACCGCGTGCTCGTTCCTCGTCGACGGAACCTCGACCCGTAACCGGGCGTTGCAGCTGTCACCCGGTGCGGTCGTGGACGTCCTCCCGCCTTTCGCCGGGGGATGACCTGGCGGAAGGATGACGGCATGAGCTTCTTCGACAAGGCCAAGGCGAAGGCCGAGGAACTGCTGGGCCGGGCCGAGCAGGTGTACGGCCAGTCGCACGGCGACGCGGCCGCCACCGTCGCCGGCGAGGCCCACGTGCTGGAGGCCGAGGCCGAGGAGGAACAGCTCGAGCGCCGGGAGCACCGCGGCGAGGACCCCACCGGCGCACGCTGACGCATGCGTGCGGAGCGGGTGACCGACCGGGTCGCCTACCACGGCGAGGGCCCGGTCTGGTCGGAGAGCTGGGGCGGCCTGCGCTGGGTCGACATGCTCGCCGGCGACGTCCTGTCCCTGACCGACGACGGCACGGTCGCGCGCCGGCACGTCGGGCGGATCGCGGCTGCGCTGCGGCCCCGGCGGGGCGGCGGCGCGGTGATCGCGGTGGAGCGCGGCTTCGCCCTCGAGGACCCCGACGGCACCCTCACTCCGCTCGACCCGGTGTGGGCCGATCCGGCGGTGCGCATGAACGAGGGCGGCTGCGACCCCGACGGCCGCTTCTGGTGCGGCTCCATGGCCTACGCCAAGACGCCCGGCGCCGCGGCGCTCTACCGGCTCGACCCGGACGGCGTCGTGCACACCGAGCTCGAGGGCGTCACCATCTCCAACGGGCTGGACTGGAGCCCCGACGGATCACTGGCCTACTACGACGACACCGCGACGCACCGGGTGGACGTCTTCGACTACGACCGCGACACCGGTCTCACCGGGCGCCGTCCGTTCGTCCGGCTGGGCGATCAGGGCCGGCCCGACGGCCTGACCGTCGACGCCGACGGCGGCGTGTGGGTGGCGCTGAACGGCAGCGGGCTCGTGCACCGGTACACCCCGGCCGGTGCGCTCGACGCCGCCGTGGAGGTGCCCACCGCCCAGGTCACCGCGTGCACGTTCGGCGGCCCGCACCTGGACCAGCTGTTCATCACCACGTCGCGCGAGGGGATGGCGCCGGGCGACGACCCGATCGCCGGCTCGCTGTTCCGCGCGGACGTGGGAGTGGCCGGGCGGCCGGTGCGGGAGTTCGCCGGCTGACGCGTCGCCCGAGGGTTGGCCGCCCGCCCCCGCGGGAATAACGACCGTCGTGGTTCCGGAGGGAATCGTCGACGTGGCCCCGTGGCCGGACTGGCAGACCGCGGCCGAGGGCATCCTGCGCTTCCTCTCCGAGCACGTGGGCTGGGACGTCTGGATGGTGACCCGCGTGGAGGGCGGGCACCAGATCGTGCTCACCGCCTTTCCCGAGGGCTCCGTGCGCCCCGGGGCTCGGCTGCCCTGGGCCGAGAGCTTCTGCCACGCGATGGTCGAGGGCACGGCGCCGCGGATAGCCACGGTGACCGCGGCCGTCCCGGAGTACGCGTCGCGGACGAAGGGACTGGGCAGGGACGCGGCCGCCTACGTCGGCGCCCCCCTGGTCCATCCGGACCTCGAGCTGTTCGGCACCGTCTGCGGCATCGCCTTCCGGGCCAAGCCGCGCAGCGCCGCCCGCGACCTACCGCTCGTGGAGATGAGCGCCCGCGTGCTCAGCACCCTGCTGGCGGCCGGGATGCCACCACCGCCCACCCCGCCGCACCCGGACGAGGATCGCGCCTAGGGGCAGGCCACCCACTCCTCCTCGCCGTCGGTGAAGACCTGCCGTTTCCAGATCGGCAGCCGCTTCTTCACCTCGTCCACGAGTTCGGCGCAGACCGCGAACGCCTGACCACGGTGCGACGCGCTGACCGCGCAGGCGAGGGCCACGTCGCCGATGCCGAGCAGCCCGATCCGGTGCGACACGGCGACGGCGTGCACGTCGGGGCGGGCGGCGAACTCGTCGGCCAGCTCGCGGATCACGTCCGCCGCGGTCGGGTGGCCGACGTACTCCAGCTCGGTGACCGACCGGCCGCCGTCGTGGTCGCGGACCACACCGGCGAACGAGACCACGGCACCGGCCGCCTTGTCGGCGACGGCGTCCTCGTGCTCGGCCACGGAGAGCGGCTCGTCGACGACCTGCGCGATCACGGCGCCGAAGGTACTCCGGGCGGCGGGACGTCGAGGTCGGCCGGATCGGCGAGGCCCGTGCAGTCGACCTCGACGACGTCGTGCGCAGCGAGGTACTTCCGAGCGCCCTCGTCGCCGGTGAGGGTCTCGATGACGCCGTCCCAGTGCTCGCGGCCGATCAGCACCGGGTGGGCACGGACGCCGTCGTAGGTGGCCACGGCCAGCGCGCCCGGCGACCCCTCGGCGCGCACCTGCTCCAGGGCCTCCGGCGTCATCCCCGGCATGTCCACCAAGGTGATCAGCGCCGCGTCGACCTGGTCCGGCCAGCCGCGGATCCCCTCGAGGCCGACCCGCAGCGAGGAGGCCATGCCGGTCTCCCAGTCCTTGTTCGCGAGCACGGTGGCCCCGCCGAGATCGGCGGCCCGCCACACGTCGACCGCCTGCGCACCGAGGACGACGAGCACCGGGTCGCAGACTGCGGACGCCGTCCGCACCGCCCGCTCGACCAGGAGACTGCCCTCGTACTCGACCAACGCCTTCGGCATCCCGTAGCGGCGACCGCCCCCCGCGGCGAGGACGACGGCGGCGACGATCGGTGAGTTCACCCGCCCACCTTCTCAGCGCGCGTAGACGGCGACCTCGGAGGCCTTCACGGTCGCCCACACGGTCACCCCCGGCACGAGCCCGAGCTCGGCGAAGGCGGTCTCCGTCACGTCCGCGATCAGGGGCACCTCCCCGGCCAGCTCGCAGCGCACGGTGGCCCCGTGGGGCGTCGCGCCGACCAGCGTCGCCGGCCAGACGTTGCGCGGGCTCCCGTCGGGCCGGGCCAGGTACAGCGCCACCGACTCGGGGCGGATGGCGGCGAACACCGGCCCGTCCGCCGCCTCGGCCACCGCCACCGTGCCGCCGCTGTCCAGGCGGACGGCCGCGCCCTGACCGGTGCCGGGAAGGAGCGACAGCCCCACCAGACGGGCGACGTAGTCGGTGCGCGGGTGCCGGCTCACCTCCGCCGGGGTGCCCTCCTGGACGACCCGTCCGTCCTCGACGACGAGGACCCGGTCGGCCAGCGCCATCGCGTCGACCGGGTCGTGGGTCACGAGCACCGTGCTGCCGGCGAACTCGGCCAGGTGCCGGCGCAGTTCGGCGCGGACGGTGAGCCGGGTGCGCGCGTCGAGCGCGGACAGCGGCTCGTCGAGCAGCAGCACCCGCGGCTCGCCCACCAGTGCCCGGGCCAGCGCGGCCCGCTGCGCCTGCCCCCCGGACAGCTGGCCGGGCCGGCGGTCGCCGAGCCCGTCCAGGCCGACGCGGCCGAGCCACGCCCGTGCCGTGTCCCGGGCGGCGTGCGTGCGGACCCCTCGGGTGCGCAGGCCGAAGGCGACGTTGTCGGTGACGGAGAGGTGCGGGAACAGGAGGTGGTCCTGGAAGACCATGCCGAGCGCCCGGCGGTGCGCGGGCACGTGCCGGCCGCCGTCCCAGGTCTCGTGCCCGTCGAGGACGACGCTGCCGCCGTCGGGCGGCAGCAGCCCGGCGAGGACACGCAGGAGCGTGGACTTGCCCGCGCCGTTGGGCCCGAGGACGGCGAGCACCTCGCCGTCGGCGACGTCCAGGGCCACGTCCAGGTCCAGCGATCCCCGGCGGACGACGACCCGCGCGGACAGGCTCATGCGACCGGGCTCCGGCCCAGCCACCGGTCGCGCAGGAGCAGCAGCGTGGCCACCGAGACGACCAGCAGGACCAGCGAGAGCACGATCGCCGCCTCGGGGTCGTGCTGCAGCGCCAGGTACACGGCCAGCGGCATGGTCTGGGTCGTGCCCGGGAAGTTGCCGGCGAAGGTGATCGTCGCGCCGAACTCGCCGAGCGCGCGGGCCCAGCAGAGCACCGCCCCGGCCGCGACGCCGGGCGCGACCATCGGCAGGGTGACGCGGCGGAACGTCGTCCACCGGTCGGCGCCGAGCGTGGCGGCGGCGTCCTCGAACCGGGCGTCGGCGGCCCGCAGGGCGCCCTCGACGCTGATCACGAGGAACGGCATGGCCACGAACGTCTCGGCGATGACGACCGCGGTGGTGGTGAACGGGATCGTGACGTCGAAGTGCTCGAACAGCCACCGCCCGAGCAGCCCCTGCCGACCGAGCACCAGGAAGAGGGCGACGCCGCCGACCACCGGCGGCAGCACGAGCGGAACGGTGACGAGTGCCCGCAGCACGGCCCGGCCGCGGATGCGGGAGCGCGCCAGCACCCAGGCGATCGGCACACCGAGCACGGTCGAGACCACGGTTGCCAGGCTGGCCGAGAGCAACGAGAGGCGCAGCGCCTGGCCGATCTCCGGCCGGCCCAGTGCGGGCCCGATGTCCGACCAGGGCGCCCGGACGAGCAGTCCGAGCAGCGGTAGGACGAGGAAGACGACGCCGACCGCGGCCGGCACCAGCAACGGCAGGGGCACGCCGAGGCCGCGCCGCCTCACGCCGGGCGCTCACGGAAGCCGGCCGCGGTGAGCGCCTTCTGCCCGGCGTCGGACTGCACCAGGTCGAGGAAGGCCTGGGCGGCCTTCGGGTTGGGCGCCGCCCGCAGGGTGCAGATCGGGTACTGGTTGACCGCCTTCTCCGCTTCCGGGAAGGGAATGCCCTCGACGTCGGGCCCGGCCGCCTGCACGTCGGTGGCGTAGACCAGCGCCGCGTCCACCTCACCGAGCTGGACCTTGGTCAACGCGGCCTTGACGTCTTCCTCCTCGGTGTCGGGGACGGCGGTGACGCCCGCAGCCTGGAACACCTTCTGGGCGGCCGCGCCACACGGCACGGCCGGTGCGCAGATCGCCAGGGTGAGATCCGGCTTCGCGAAATCGGCCAGCCCGGTGACGTGACCGGGGTTTCCCTTCGGGACGGCGATCTCGAGCACGTTCTCGGTGAAGATCACCGGGTCCTCCCGCTGCAGCCCGGCATCGGTGACCACCGTCATCTGCTCGTCGTTGGCCGAGGCGAACACGTCGGCGGGGGCGCCCTGGGTGAGCTGGGTGGCCAGAGCCGAGCTCCCGGCGAAGTTGAACCGCACGTCCAGCTCCGGGTTGTCGGCCGTGAGCCGGTTGCCGAGCCCGGTGAACACGTCGGTGAGCGACGCCGCGGCGAACACGGTCAGCGTCCCGCTGAGTCCCCCGCCCGCTGACGGCGATGCGGCGGGGCTGCCACCCCCGCAGCCGGCGACGAGCATCGACGCCAGGAGGGAGACGACCACGCTGCGGATCCGCATGTGCGGGAGATTAGCGTCGATATCTCCGCAGGTGCAGAGACTAGGGGACGTCGACGCTCACCTGGGTGGCTTTGACCGTCGCCACCGCCCGCACCCCGGTCTCCAGCCCGAGCTCGTCGGCGGCCTCCCGCGACATGAGCGACACCAGCCGGAAGGGCCCGGCCTGGATCTCCACCTGAGCCATGACGGTGTCGCGGACCACGCGGGTGACGATGCCGGCCAGCCGGTTGCGCGCCGAGGACGACCGCGTCAGCCCGGGTTCCGGCGCCTCGTGCAGCTGGGCCGCGAGCCGCGCGAGCGCCACTCCGTCGACCTGCGCCGGGCCGGTCCCCTGACGGCGGGCCGGCAGCCGGCCGCTGTCGATCCATCGGCGGACGGTGTCGTCGCTGACCCCGAGCAGCTCCGCCGCCTCGGCGATGCGATACGTCGTGGCGCCCACGCGCAAGACCCTAGAGGGAGCTGTGGACGACGACCTCCGTCCACAGGCGCAACGGTCTCCCCGTCGGTGGCACCAGGGACGATCGGCCACATGTTCGACGACGCCTGGCTCACCGACCTCCTCCTCGACCGCAGCGGTCTGCTCGGCGACGCCGACCTGGCCCGGGAGCTCGCGGCCACCTTGGCGACGCGCCATCCCTCGGTCGACGGCCGGGGGATCGCGACACGGGCGCTGCTGGAGGCCCTGGACCAGACGTGGGAGCGGGGCTGGCAGCCCGCCGACGTCGTCCATACCGCCCGCCGGGCGGCCACCGCCGGGTCCGTGACGCTGGTCGTCAGGCTGATCGGCGAGCACGCACGCCGCACCGACGCGACGTCGCGCGCACCGGACGAGTGGCTGGACCAGCTGCGCGAGGTCGGGGCCGTGCCGGCACAGGACCCCGACGTCGTCGCCGCCTGGCACCGGGCAGAACGACGGACGCCCGAGGAGGCCTGGCGGATCGTCCTGCTGCTGATCGGCTTCCTGCGCGGCGCCGTGCGGATCGACGTGCTGGTGCCGCCACCCTCGCGGTGGGGACCACCTCGCGACCGGTCCACGGTCGCGTCCGCCACCGGGGACGACCGGGCGATGCGGCGCATCCGCGGCCTGCTGGCGAAGGCCGAGTCGACCGAGTTCCCCGACGAGGCCGAAGCGCTCACCGCGAAGGCGCAGGAGCTGATGACCAGGCACGCGGTCGACGCCGCCCTGCTCGAGGCGGGCTCGTCGTCGTCCCATCGCGCGGCGGTGGGCACCCGCCGGGTACACGTGCAGGACCCGTACGTGCGGGCCAAGATGCAGCTGCTCGCGGCCGTCGCGGAGGCGAACGACGTCCGGCTGGTCTGGTACCAGTCCCTCGGGATCGCCAACCTGGTCGGCGCGAGCACGGACGCCGACGCCGTCGAGCTGCTGTTCACCTCGCTCCTGCTCCAGGTGGCGCAGGCACTGGGGGCGGCCGAGCGGACGGCAGGCCTCAGGTCCGCCTCCCGCTCGTTCCGCCGCTCGTTCCTGCACGGCTACGCGCATCGGATCCGCGAACGGCTCACGACGGCGCGTGAGCGGGCCACCGCCGAGGCCGGCGCCGAGGCCCGGGCCACCCACGGCGTCGACCTGCTGCCCGTCCTGCGGTCGCGTCAGGCGGCGGTGGAGGAGCGGGTCGCCGAGCTGTTCCCTCGCGTGCGCTCCAGCCGGAGCAGGTCCTCGGTGGACGCGGGCGGCTGGTTCGCCGGTCGCGCCGCGGCGGAGCGCGCCGACGTCGGGCGTCACCGGTCACCGCTGCGGTGACGCGCCTCGCCGGTGGCGTTCCCCACCGTTTGCCGATCACGGACGCCGGGGAGGTGGTGTCGGTGCCTCCTGCTTCCCCTGCGGACGACGTCGACAGTCCCGCCGGCCGGTCGGCGTCGGTCCGCACCCGCCGCATCCGGGAGTTCGCCCGCGAGACCCTGGGGTTCGACGAGTTCCGGCCCGGCCAGGAAGAGGCGATGCAGTCGGTCGTCGCCGGGCAGGACACTCTCGCGGTCCTCCCGTCCGGTGCCGGCAAGACCGCGATCTACCAGGTGGCCGGCCAGCTGCTCGACGGCCCAGTCGTCGTCGTCTCCCCGCTGATCGCCCTGCAACGCGACCAGGTCGACCGGCTGTCGGAGATCGAGGACCGGGCCGGGCGCGCGGCCCAGCTCAACTCCACGATGTCCGCCGGCGACCAGCGCGAGGTCCTCGAGGCACTGGGTGACGGATCGGTCCGCTTCGTCTTCCTCGCCCCGGAGCAGCTGGCCAAGCCCGAGGTCGTCGACGCCCTGCGCGAGGCCGCGCCCGCCCTGTTCGTCGTCGACGAGGCGCACTGCGTGTCGGCGTGGGGTCACGACTTCCGCCCGGACTACCTCCGCCTCGGCCAGGTCGTCGAGCAGCTCGGGCACCCGACGGTCCTGGCGCTGACCGCGACGGCGGCGCCTCCGGTGCGCGCCGAGATCGTCGAGCGGCTGGAGATGCGCGACGCCCGGGTCGTGGTGGCCGGCTTCGACCGTCCGGAGATCCGCCTGGAGGTCGACCACTACGCCGACGCCTACGGCAAGGACCAGGGCGTCCTGGACCGGGTGCTCGCCGAGATCGGCGAGGGCCGAGGGCCCGGCATCGTCTACAGCGCCACGCGCCGGAGCACGGAGGAGGTGGCCGAGGCCCTGACCGAGCGCGGACTCCGCGTCCGGCCCTACCACGCCGGCCTGAGCCGCGCGGAGCGCGAGGACACCCAGCGCGCCTGGATGGAGGACGAGCTGGACGTCGTCGTCGCCACCACCGCGTTCGGCATGGGCATCGACAAGCCGGGCACCCGATTCGTCGTCCACGCCGAGCCCGCGGACTCCGTCGACAGCTACTACCAGGAGATCGGCCGCGCCGGCCGGGACGGGAAGCCGGCCCTGGCCGTCCTCGTCTACCGGCAGGAGGACCTCGGGCTGCGTCGGTTCTTCGCCGCCGGCACTCCCGCCGAGGAGGAGCTCCAGCAGGTCGCCGGGCTCGTGGTGGCCGCGGCCGCTGCCGGCATCGACGGTGTGGACGTCAAGGACCTGCGGGAGGAGACCGGACGGGCGGCCACCCCGCTGGTGCGCGACCTGAACCTGCTGGAGCAGGTGTCCGCGGTCGTCCTGGACGAGGACGGCGCCGCGCATCCCGCCGACCACGCCCCGCCGCCGGGCGAGGCCGCCGCCGCAGCCCGCGAACTGGCCGAGCACCACGAGCGGGTCGACCAGTCCCGGGTCGAGATGATGCGCGGGTACGCCGAGACCATCGAGTGCCGCCGCCAGTTCCTGCTGGGGTACTTCGGCGAGCAACTGGACGAGCCGTGCGGCAACTGCGACAACTGCTCGGCCGGCACCGCCCAGGCGAACCCGGGCCCGGCCGACCACGACACTCCCTTCCCGGTCGAGACGCCGGTCGAGCACGCCGAGTGGGGCAACGGGGTGGTCATGCGGGTGGAGGACGACCGGGTCGTCGTCCTCTTCGACGAGGTCGGCTACAAGACCCTCGGGCTCGTCGCGGTCACCGAGAACGGCCTCCTCCGGTCGCGCACACCGGGGTGATCGGCGGGAAAGTTGCGCGCCACACGATCGGGCGAAATACGAATAGGGCCGTGCGCGCCGGGTATCCCGCCTCCTGACCGCCGGACCACCGGCGGAACCACTTCCCAGGAGGAACCACACATGGCCGCAGCTGCGGACAACACCACCACGGGCCGGGGCAAGAGCGTCCCGGAGATCCTGGCGCTGGTCTTCGGAGCCGTCTACCTGCTCGTCGGGATCGTCGGATTCTTCGTCACCGGCTTCGACAACTTCGCCGGGAACGAGCAGCACGAGATGCTGCTCGGGCTCTTCATGATCAACCCGCTCCACAACATCGCCCACATCCTCGTCGGCGTCGTCGGGCTCGTGCTCGCCCGCACGCTGGCCGGCGCCCGTACCTATGGCTGGCTCCTCGCCGGCCTGTACGCCGCACTGTTCGTCTACGGCCTCATCGCCGTCGGCAAGAACTGGGACTTCCTCAACATCAACGCCGGCGACAACGTCCTGCACATCCTCACCGCCGTCGTCGGCCTGGTGATCGCACTGCTGCCGGTTCGCACGGCCGTCCACGCCGCCCGCTGACCGACGCACGCGCGCACCTTCCGCCTTCCGCCCTCGCCGGCGCACACTTCTGGCGCGGGCGGAAGGAGTGCGTCATGGACGAGGATCCGGTCCTGTCCGCGCTGGACGCCTACCTCGAGCACGACGACCCGGCGCTCGCCGCGCTGCTGAGCGGGCGCCGCCGCCACCGGCACCCGGCCGCGTGGCTGCTGCTCCCACTGCTGATCCCGGCACTGCTGATCCCGGCACTGCTGCTCCCCGCCCGGGTCACGCTCGGCGTGCTGGCCATGCTGCTGGTCCTCTCCTCGCCGGTACTGGTGGCGTGGCTCTGCGCCGGGGATCCAGAGCCTCCCGACGCCCCCGCCTGAGACGCCGGTCACCTCCGCCGTTACGTTGCGGGCATGGACTTCGCGCTCTCCGCCAAAGCCGAGGACGTCTGCGCCCGCGCGTGGGACTTCATGCGCGAGCACGTGTTCCCCGCCGAGTCCGTGTACGAGCAGTGGCGGGCCGAGCGTGGGTACGACAACCACGAGCACCCACCGGTGCTGGAGGAGCTCAAGGCCGAGGCTCGCAAGCGCGGCCTGTGGAACCTGTTCCACCACGAGCTGGGCGGGCTGTCCAACCTCGAGTACGCCTCGGTCGCCGAGATCACCGGCTGGTCCCCCACCATCGCCCCGGAGGCGATGAACGTCGGGGCGCCCGACACCGGCAACATGGAGACGCTCATGTTGTTCGGCACCGACGAGCAGAAGCAGCGGTGGCTGAACCCGCTGCTGGAGGGCGAGATCCGGTCCGGTTTCGCGATGACCGAGCCGGACGTCGCCAGCTCCGACGCCCGCAACATCCAGACGTCGATCGTCCGGGACGGCGACGAGTACGTGATCAACGGCCGCAAGTGGTGGACCAGCGGTGCCGCCGACGAGCGCTGCCAGATCTTCATCGTCATGGGGAAGACCGACCCGGACGGCGCCCCGCACCGCCAGCAGTCGATGGTGCTCGTGCCGCGGGACACCCCGGGGCTGGAGATCATCCGGCACCTGCCCGTCTTCGGTTACCAGGACCAGCACGGGCACTCGGAGCTGCGCTTCACCGACGTCCGCGTGCCGGCCAGCAACATCCTGTCCGGCGAGGGGGACGGGTTCATGATCGCCCAGGCGCGCCTGGGCCCGGGCCGGATCCACCACTGCATGCGCGCCATCGGCATGGCCGAGCGCGCTCTGGCCCTGATGGTGGAGCGGGCCCAGAGCCGCGTCGCGTTCGGCCGGCCGCTCGCCGAGCAGGGCACCGTGCGGGAGGCGATCGCGATGTCCCGCATCGAGATCGACCAGGCCCGGCTCTACGTGCTGAAGACCGCCGACCTGATCGACAAGTTCGGCGCCAAGGGAGCGCGCACCGAGATCTCCGCGATCAAGGTCGCCGCCCCGAAGGTGGCCCTCGACGTCATCGACCGCGCCATCCAGGTGCACGGCGGGGCCGGCGTCAGCAACGACACCGTGCTCGCCCGCTTCTACGCCAGCGCCCGCACCCTGCGGATCGTCGACGGCCCCGACGCGGTGCACATCCGCGGCGTGGCCAAGGAGGAGCTGGCGCGGGAGCGCCCCTACCGCGGCTGAGCCCTCGCTACGGGGCGACCGTGCCCCCGAGGCCGCCACCGGCCAGCTTGGCCATCAGCTGGGTGCGGTCGAGCCCGGCGCTCTCGAGGGCGTCGGCGTCCCGGTCGGTGTCGATCTCGTCGGGCAGCGCGGCGTCCACCTTGTCCGCGGTGTCGTTGTCGCCCTCGGTGCGCAGCACGCGCACGAACTCCTGCTTGTCCAGCTTCACGGCATCTCCCCTGCTCACCGACGTCCAGATCCGGAGTCTGCGGCGCGGATCGACCCGCTGCAACGTGGCCTCGACCGTCCAGGTCGATCACGACCTCGTTCAACCAGGCCCGCGCACACCGGATCAGCCGCGCTGCGACCGGCGGTAGAGGACCGCGCCGACGGCGGCCAGGCCGACGCCGAGCACGAGCTGCCCGATGCCCACGAGCGTCTGACCGGTGCCGAACCAGGTCACCGACGACACGAGCAGCACGAGGGCGACCCCCAGTGCGAGGAGCCCGTAGAGCCGTTCCCGCGCGGGGTCGCGGGGGTCGGGCGCCGATCCGTCCATGGGCCCACCCTCTCAGGCGGTCACAGCGCGCGGCGCAGCAGGATCTCCTCGCGGTCGTCCCCCGGCGCCACGCGGATCGCGCCCGGCATCCGGCCGACCTCGTGGTAGCCGAGCCCCCGGTAGAAACCGTCGACCCCGGTACCGCCGCGCGCGGTGAGGGTCAGGAACTCCCAGCCGCGCTGCCGGGCGATCTCGTGGACGCCCTCCATCAGCACCCGGCCGAGGCCCTGCCCCTGGCGGGACGGATGCACCTGCACGCGCAGCACCGTTCCCCAGTGACTGCGCAGCGGGCTCGACGACCCGACGACGGCCGCCCAGCCGGCGGTGGCGCCGTCGACGGTCAGCACCGCCAGCACGTCGCGGCCGGAGTGCACGCCCTCCAGCAGGTGGGCGAGCACGGGCTCGACGTCGTCCGCCGTGACCGGGGGGACGAAACCCACGGCGCCACCGGCGTTGGAGACGTCGGTCCAGCAGGCCAGCAGCTCCGCGCGGAGGACGTCGTCGACGGCGGAGACGGCACGGACAGCGACGTGGGCACGGACATCGGACACGTCACCATCGTCCCGCGTGGGTTCGGAGCGCCGCGCAGGACCTCCTGGCGCGGCCCGGTCGCGCGGTCCTAGCGTTCCGCCATGACAGACCTTGCCGGAACTCCGACGGCACAGGACCTGGCGGATCGCACGGGCTACGACCCGGCGTTCCTCGGCCCCGGCGTGCCCATGCCCGGTGTCACCACCGACGCAGCCACCGTGCTGCTGCCCTACCTGCACTACTCCGTGCTGTTCCGTCCCGACCGGAAGTTCGCCGCGGTCACCGCACTCGATCTCGACGGCGCCTCCCTGCAGAACATCGTGCGCACCGACAAGTGGCTGTTCGACCCCCGGGTGCCCAAGGACGCGCAGGCCGGACCGCCGGTCTACCTCGACAACGACCTCGACCGGGGGCACCTCGTGATGCGCTCGTCCTCCACCTGGGGCGACACGGAGGACGAGGCCCGCCAGGCGGAGGCCGAGACCTTCTACTTCACCAACGCGGCACCCCAGGCGGCGCTGTTCAACCAGGGGCACGAGCTGTGGCTGGGGCTCGAGGACTACGTCCTCGAGAACGCGAACGCCTTCGACCGGAAGCTCGCCGTGTTCGCCGGACCGGTCCTCGACCCCGACGACCCGCCCTACCGCGGCATCCAGATCCCGCTGCGGTTCTGGAAGGTCGTCGCCTTCGTCCAGGACGGCGCGCTCGCGGCGACGGGCTACATCCTCGACCAGACCCCGTTGGTCCACGACGTCGACGCGGTCCTCGCCGAGGCGGCCGCCGCCGGTGAGGCGCCGCCGCTCGGCGCCTTCCGCACCTTCCAGGTGCCGATCGCCGACATCGCCGTCCTGGCCGGGGTGGACCTCGACCAGCTGATCCTGGTGGACCGTCTCAACGCCCCGGCGACCGGCGAGACGCCGCCTGCTCCCGGCGGGACGTCCTCGACGTGGGTGCCGCTCGGCTCGCTGGACGACATGGTCCTGGACGGTTGACGGAAGGTCTTGTCAGGCAAGTATCCACTTGCCTATGGTGGTCCCGTGGGCGATGTGTTCAAGGCCCTCGCGGACCCGACCCGTCGCGCTCTCCTCGACGAGCTACAGGAACGGAACGGCCAGACCCTGTTCGAGCTGTGCAGCCGGTTGATCACCCGGCACGGGCTCAGCTCGTCGCGGCAGGCCGTCTCCCAGCACCTGGACGTCCTCGAGGAGGCAGGGCTGGTCCGGACCCGGCGCGAGGGCCGCTACAAGTTCCACGACCTGGACACCACGCCCCTGCGGGCCATCACCGACCGATGGCCCACCGACACCTGAGGAGACGATCGTGCGGATCAACCTGGCGAGCGTGCTCGTCGACGACCAGCAGAAGGCCCTGCGCTTCTACACCGAGGTGCTGGGCTTCGTGAAGAAGACCGACATCCCGCTGGGCGGCCACAGCTGGCTCACGGTCGTCTCGCCCGACGAACCGGACGGCGTCGAGCTCGTGCTCGAACCGAGCGAGCACCCGGCTGTGCGGCCCTTCAAGGAGGCCCTCGTCGCCGACGGGATCCCGTTCACCTCCTTCGCCGTGGACGACGTGCACAAGGAGTACGAGCGGCTCACCGCGCTGGGCGTCACGTTCACCCAGCCGCCGACGGCCATGGGCCCGGTGACGACGGCGGTGCTCGACGACACCTGCGGGAACCTGATCCAGATCGCCGCCATGTGACAGCGCGCCGGGGCTGACCAACGGTCCGCGGGAGTTCTAGGTTCCAGACATGAGCACTGCGATCGCGGTCTCGGGCCTGGTCAAGACCTTCGGCGCCACCCGGGCCCTCGACGGCCTCGACCTCGAGGTCGCCACCGGCGAGGTGCACGGCTTCCTGGGCCCCAACGGGTCGGGGAAGTCGACCACCATCCGCGTCCTGCTCGGTCTGCTGCGCCCGGACGCGGGAGCCGTCCGGCTGCTGGGCGGGGACCCGTGGGACGACGCCGTGGCCCTGCACCGCCGACTGGCCTACGTACCCGGCGACGTGACCCTCTGGCCGCAGCTCACCGGCGGCGAGGCGATCGACCTGCTCGGCCGGCTGCGCGGCGGCCTGGACCCCGCGCGCCGGGCCGAGCTGCTGGAGCGCTTCGACCTGGACCCCACCAAGAAGGCGCGCAGCTACTCCAAGGGCAACCGGCAGAAGGTCGCGCTGGTCGCCGCCCTGGCCTCGGACGTCGAGCTGCTGATCCTGGACGAGCCGACGTCGGGGCTCGATCCGCTCATGGAGGCGGTCTTCCAGGAGCACATCCGCGAGGTGCGCGCCGCCGGCCGCACCGTGCTGCTGTCGAGCCACATCCTGGCCGAGGCCGAGGCGCTCTGCGACCGGGTGAGCATCATCCGGCACGGCCGCACGGTGCAGACCGGCAGTCTCGACGAGCTCCGTCACCTCACCCGGACGTCGATCGCCGTCGAGACGGCGCGACCGGTCACCGGGCTGGACGCCCTCCCCGGCGTGCACGACGCCGCGGTGCGGGACGGCCGGGTGCGCTTCGACGTCGACACCGACCATCTGGACGACGTCCTGCGGCACCTGACCGCGTTCGGCGTCCGCTCGTTGCGCAGCGCCCCGCCCACGCTGGAGGAGCTGTTCCTCCGGCACTACGGCGACGAGCTGGCCGAGGACGGCGTGC
Source organism: Blastococcus sp. OS1-29 (assembly GCF_057628075.1). NCBI lineage: Bacteria > Bacillati > Actinomycetota > Actinomycetes > Geodermatophilales > Geodermatophilaceae > Blastococcus > Blastococcus sp. OS1-29. The sequence continues at coordinate 18,024 of NZ_JBXXJK010000012.1, read as the reverse complement.
CGCTCGCCGCGCTGGACCGGTCGTGAACGTCGCCCACCCCGTCCTGGCGGGCACCCGGACGCTGGTGCGGTTCGGTCTGCGCCGCGACCGGATCAGGCTGCCGGTGTGGGTGGCCGTGATCGCGGGGCTCGTGGCCTCCCAGTCGGCGAGCAGCCAGACGCTGTACAGCACCCCCGGCGCCCTGGCGATCTACCGGGCGACGGTGGGCCGCAGCGCCGCGGCGATCGCCTTCTCCGGTCCGCCCGTGGGGCTGGACACCGTGGCCGGGACGGTGGCGTTCGAGATCTCGGGATCGGCGATGATCGCCGTGGCGCTGCTGGCGATGTTCACCACCGGACGGCACACGCGGGCCGACGAGGAGGCCGGGCGCACCGAGCTGGTCCGGTCCGCCGACGTCGGCCGGCACGCCCCGCTCGTCGCCGCGGTGACCGTGTCGGTCCTGGCGTGCCTGGCGACGGGCGTGGCCATCGGCGTCGTCGGCACGGCCACCGGCCTGCCCGCGGCCGGCTCGTTCCTGCTCGGCGCGGCCGTGGCCGCCTGCGGGCTGGTCTTCACCGGCGTGACCGCGGCCGCCGCGCAGATCACCGAGTCCACCCGGTCGACCTACGGGCTGGTCGGGGCCGTGCTCGGGGTCGCGTTCCTGCTGCGCGCCGTCGGTGACATCAACGGCAGCTGGGTGAGCTGGGTGTCTCCGATCGGCTGGGCGCAGGCGGTGCACCCGTTCTCCGACAACCGCCCGCTCCCCCTGCTGCTGTGCCTGATCGCGGCGGTCGCCCTGGTCCTGGCGGCCGAGGTGCTGCTGGACCACCGCGACCTCGGCGCGGGCCTGCTGTCCGGGCGGCCCGGCCCGCCGACGGGCGGTCGCCTGCTCGGCTCGCCGCTGGGGCTCGCCGTGCGGCTGCAGCGCGCCGCCCTGCTGGCCTGGGGCGTGAGCCTCGCGTTGCTCGGCGCGGTCTACGGCGCCATGGGGGACGCCGTCGACACGCTCTTCCGCGACAACCGGCAGGCCCAGGTCTTCTTCCCGGGGGTGTCCTCAGCGGGACTGGTCGACGCCTATTTGGCCACCATCTTCTCCATCGACGCCCTGCTGGCCGGCGCCTTCGCGGTCTCGTCGGTGCTCCGTGCCCACGGGGAGGAGGCCGCGGGACGCACCGAGCCCGTGCTCGCCACAGCCACCAGCCGCAGCGCCTGGCTCGGCAGCCACGTCACGGTCGCCCTGGCCGGGTCCGCGGCCATGGTCGCGGTCGCCGGCGCGGGCACTGCACTGGTCCACGCCGCGCAGAGCGGGGACGCCGGCGCATTCGGCCGGCTCTTCCCGGCGTCGCTGGCCTACGTGCCGGCCGTGTGGGTGCTCGCCGCGCTCACCGTGGCCGCGCTCGGGCTGCTCCCCCGGGTGGCCGCGGCCGTGGCCTGGGGAATGCTCGGCTACGTCGTGATCGTCTCGGTCTTCGCCGGACCGCTGAACTGGCCCGACTGGATCGGCGACCTGTCGCCGTTCACCTGGACACCCCGGGTGCCGATCGAGGCCTGGACCCTGCCCGCGGCCGTCGGTCTGGTGGCCGCCGTCGCCGGGCTGCTGGCCGTGGGCTTCGGCACCTTCCGGCGCCGCGACCTGTCCACGGCCTGATCGCTCACTTCCTCTTGGTCGGCGGCTGCCCCTCGTCCAGCGCCTGCTTCGCCCGCGCGGGGTCGTACTTGCATGCGTCGCCCACGTCGGCTGCCGGGTCCTGCGCGGCGGCCGACGGAGCCGCCGCGCCCGAGCTCGGCGCCGCGGCGCTGCTGGAGGGCGCGCTGCTGCCCGCGGGTGCGCTGCTGCGCGACGACGAAGCCGTGGCCGCGGGCGCCAGCGCCTCCTGCACGATCTGGCGCATCTTGTCGTAGTCCGGGTAGGCGGGCTTGATGAGGCTCTCGTCGAACACGACGCTGCGGACGTCGGCGTCCTTCACCAGGAAGCCGAGGTCGACGAAGTCGTCGAGCACCGAGCGCGGGATGTCGGTGCTGAGGATGTCCTTCGTGGTGGCGGCGAGCTGCTGGTACTTCTCCAGCAGCGTGACCGGGTCGGCGGCGTCGATGATCGCCTTGATCGTGCAGCGCTGCCGGGCCATCCGGTCGTAGTCGGTCAGCCCGAACCGGCCCCGGGCGAAGGCGAGCGCCGTCGGCCCGTCCATGTGCTGGTTCGGACCGGGCGCGATGTAGGCGTCGGGCAGCGTGCCGATCGTCGGCTCGCCACCGACGGGCACGTAGTAGTTGACGTTGACGGTGATGCCGCCGAGGGCGTCGACCAGCTGGCTGAAACCGTCGAGGTTCACCAGCACGAAGTAGTCGATCTTCAGGCCCAGCGCCTGGCCGACGCCGAGCTTGAGCCAGTCGGCGCCGGGATCGTCGGTCGGGCCGAGGGCGTCGGGGTGCAGCGCCGGTCCGTTGCGGTAGACGGCGTTGAGCAGACCCTCGTCCTCCTTGTCCGCGGTGAAGCCCTCCGGATAGAGCTTGGCCAGCGGGCTGTCCGGAGGGAAGGGCAGGTTCTCGAGGTTGCGCGGCAGGCTGAACAGGGTCGTGTCGCCGCTCCGGGTGTCGATGCTCGCCACGATGACCGTGTCGGTGCGCACCCCCTCGCGGCCCGCTCCCCCGTCGCCGCCGAGCAGCAGCACGTTCACCCGGTCCTGACTGCCGAACGGATTCTTCTTCGGGTCGACCGTCGCGGACTTGCCGTTGTCGTGGAAGACGCCGGCGATCAGGTCGCGCTGGGTGGCCGCCAGGCGGCCGACGAGGACGGCGGGCGCGGCGATCACCGCGACCAGCAGGAGGACGACGAACGCCCCGAGCACGTGCTTGCCGCGGCCGACCCGCTCGGGCAGGAGCATCCGGTACCCGCTGACCACGACCACGATCCAGAGCAGGGCGATCAGGGCGATCCCGGCGACCACCCAGACCAGTGCGCTGGTGTCGACCGCGGTGCGCAGCGCCGTCCGCCGTCCGCCCGTGGCCAGCCACACCCCACCGCCGACGAGCAGCAGGAAGACGACCAGGGTGACGGCACCGAGGATCCGGCGTCCGGCGGCGAGGAAACCGGTGCCGGGGACGACGGCGCCGAGGACGGTCCAGCCGAGGGCGGACCCGAAGCCACGGGCGGCTCGGCGGCGCCCGCGGGCCGGTACCGCCCCGTCCGGGGTGGCGGTCACACGTCGTCCGTCGACCGGGGCTGCATGATCATCGGCCCATGCTCCCACCGAACCGGCGTCTGGGCGCTGGCTGGAAGCGAGCTGACGGCCGGCGGGGAAGACGCGACTCGCCGCGGCGACCTGCCTCGATGTCTCGGGCAGGCGTGAAGGGGCCCGCGGCGGGGAACTCCACGGTGGACACCGGCCGTTGGTTACGGCAGCGTAGGTTACGCAGCCGTAGGTCGAGAATCCCGGAGGTGCTCATGCCCCAGACGTCCCCGTACGCCGCGGTCCTGACCGAGCTGGAGCCGGTGGTCGCCGAGAACCTCGACCGGCACATCAGGATGGCCAAGGAATGGCATCCGCACGACTACGTGCCGTGGGACGAGGGCCGCAACTTCGCCTTCCTCGGCGGCGAGGACTGGACACCCGAGCAGTCCCGGCTGGACGAGACGGCCAAGGCGGCGATGTTCGTCAACCTGCTCACCGAGGACAACCTGCCCAGCTACCACCGCGAGATCGCCACCCGGTTCGGCCGCGACGGCGCCTGGGGACAGTGGGTCGGGCGCTGGACGGCGGAGGAGGGCCGGCACGGCATCGCCATCCGCGACTACCTCGTGGTCACCCGCGGGGTCGACCCGGTCGAGCTCGAGCGGGCGCGGATGGACTACATGACCACCGGCTACGACTCAGGGGACAAGACGCCGCTCGAGGCGGTCGCCTACGTGTCGTTCCAGGAGCTGGCCACCCGGGTCTCGCACCGCAACACCGGGCGGGCCACCGGTGACCCGATCGCCGACAAGCTGCTGGCCCGCATCGCGACCGACGAGAACCTGCACATGATCTTCTACCGGAACCTGGTCACCGCGGCGTTCGACATCAATCCCGACGAGATGATGAAGGCCGTCGCCAACGAGGTGATGAACTTCGAGATGCCCGGCGCGAACATGGCGAACTTCCGGAAGAACTCCACGATCATCGCCAAGGCCGGCATCTACGACCTGCGGCTGCACCACGACGAGGTGGTCAGCCCGATCCTGCGCACCTGGAAGGTCTTCGAGCGCAGCGACTTCGGGCCGGAGGGCGAGCAGGCCCGCGAGCAGCTCGCCGCCTTCCTCGCCGGCCTCGACGCCCAGGCCACCAAGTTCGTGGAGAGCCGCGAGCGGATGCGGGCGCGGATGGCCGCGAAGGGTCAGGTCCCCGTCCAGGTCTGAGCGGGGCCGGTCCGTAATCTCGACCCCCATGCGGATCGCGACCTGGAACGTCAACTCCATCCGCAGTCGGGCCGACCGGGTGGCCGCCTGGCTCGAGCGCAGCGACGTCGACGTGGTCGCGCTGCAGGAGACCAAGTGCCGCGACGACCAGTTCCCCGAGATGATGTTCAACGCGATCGGCTACGAGGTCGCGCACGTCGGCCACTCGCAGTGGAACGGCGTCGCCCTCCTCTCCCGCGTGGGCATCGAGGACGTCGAGGTCGGCTTCCCCGGCATGCCGTCGTGGTCGTCGAAGGAGGGTGTCGACCCCGCACCCGAGGCCCGCGCCCTGGGCGCGACCTGTGGCGGCGTCCGGATCTGGAGCCTCTACGTACCGAACGGCCGCACGCTGGCCGATCCGCACCTGCAGTACAAGCTCGACTGGCTCGCGGCGCTGCGCACCACGGCCGCCGGCTGGCTGGCCGAGGACCCGGCGGCCCAGGTGGCCCTGGTCGGCGACTGGAACATCGCACCGGAGAACGACGACGTCTGGGACATGACGGTCTTCGCCCACTCCACGCACGTCTCGCCGCCCGAGCGGGCCGCGTTCCGCGCGGTCGTCGAGGCCGGGTTCACCGACGTCGTCCGCCCCTACGCGCCGGGACCGGGCGTCTACACCTACTGGGACTACACGCAGCTGCGGTTCCCGCGCCGGGAGGGCATGCGGATCGACTTCGTGCTCGGATCCCCCGCGCTGGCCGGCCGGGTGAAGGGTGCGCTGATCGACCGCGAGGAGCGCAAGGGCAAGGGCGCCAGCGACCACGCGCCGGTGATCGTCGACCTGGCCGACTGACCGACGTCAGACCACGCAGAACTCGTTCCCCTCGGGGTCGAGCATGACCACGTGGTCCAGCCGGCCGTGCAGCACGTCTCGCGCGTGCACCCTGGCGCCTGCGCCGAGCAGCTCGGCGACCTTGTCCTCCATCCGCTGCGTCCGCAGTTCCGGGTCGACGTGCCGTCCGCCCGAGACCTTCACGTCCAGGTGCAGCCGGTTCTTAGCGCGCTTGCGCTCGGGCACGCGCAGGAACGAGATCGTCGGTCGTCGGCCACCCGGATCGCAGATGGCGGCGCCGTCGTCCCGCTCCCCCGGCGGCACGTCGTGGTCGGCATAGAACTCTTCCCAGGTCTGCCAGCCCTCCGGCGGCGGAGCGGGGACGTAGCCGAGCGCGACGGCCCAGAATCGCGCCTGCCCGCGCGCGTCCGCGCAGTCGAAGGTCAGGGCGAGCTGCGGCGCCGCTGCGAGGTTCTCCACGGGTGGACGGTATCCGCGGGCACTGACGCGGCCGGGGGCTCACGTAGCCTGGCGCCTCGTGCTCGTGCTGCTGCCCCCGTCGGAGACCAAGGCGCCCGGTGGGGACGGCGCCCCGCTCGATCTGGCCGCGCTCACCGCTCCGGAACTGACCGGCGTCCGCACCGAGCTCGTCGAGAACCTGGGGAAACTGGCCGGCGACGTCGCGGCCGCTCGCGCGGCGCTGGGCCTCTCGCCGAAGCAGGACGGCGAGATCGCGCGCAACGCCGAGCTGTGGACGGCCCCCACGATGCCTGCGGTGCTGCGTTACACCGGCGTCCTCTACGACGCCCTCGACGTCCGGTCGATGACCCGGGCGCAGCGGGCGCGCGCCGGACGACGGCTGGCCGTCGGCTCGGCCCTGTTCGGCCTGGTCGCCGCGGACGACGCCATCCCGGCCTACCGGCTGTCGGCGGGGTCGCAGCTGCCGGGGCTGCCGACCCTGCGCGCCCTGTGGAAGCCCGTTCTGTCCCCGGTCCTGGCCGAGGTCGACGACCTCGTCGTCGACCTGCGCAGCGGGTCCTACGCGGCGCTGGCCCCGGTCGCCGGAGCGGTGTCGGTCGAGGTGCTGAGCGAGCGACCCGACGGCAGCCGATCGATGGTCAGCCACTTCAACAAGGCGCACAAGGGCCGGCTGGCCCGGCTGCTGGCCACGACGACGGCCGAACCGGGCGACGTCGTGCGGCTGAGGGGGCTGCTGAGGCGGGCGGGGTTGCACGTGGAACACGACGGCGCGACGCGCCTCACCCTCTTCGTCCCTGCTCCCTGACCAGCCGGTCCGCCCGGGCGGGAACGTGATCCTCGTCCAGTCGGTTGCGCCCAATCGACCCCCCGTGACATAACTTCGGGACGGGTCTCCTCGAGCAGCGGGTGACAGCCCGATCAGTGCGTTCCGGCAGTTCGCCGGCAGGAAGGCTTCGGTGGACGTCTCCGCAGATCACGCCCGCGTGGACGAGGCCCGGCGGCTGCTCTCCCAGGACGGCGGAACGGCCCTGGTGGACCGGCTGGTCGAGCTCGCCACGCGGCTGCTCGGCGTCCCCTCCGCCCAGGCCTCGCTCCTCACGGGGACGGAGCTGCGCCCGAGCCCGCTCGACGAGTGGCTGTGCTCGGTCACCGCGGCCGGCACCGCGTCGCTCGTCATTCCTGACGCGCGCGGCGACGAGCGGGCCCGGGACCTTCCCTCCGTCCTGTCCGGCACGGTGGGCAGCTACCTCGGCACTCCGCTCGTCGACCGGACCGGCGTGGCCATCGGGGCCCTGTGCGTCTACGCCCCCGAGCCGCGCGACTGGTCCGACGGCGACGTCTCCACGCTGCGCCGGCTGGCCGACGCGGCGGTCCGCGAGCTGGAGCTGACCGCGACGGTCCGCGAGTACGAGCGGGACCGCGTGCGGTGGGGGCTCGCGATCGACGCCGCCGGGGTGGGCACGTTCGACTGGAACCTCGAGACCGGCCACCTGGCCTGGGACGAGCAGCTGATCGGCATGTTCGGCTACGACGCCGCGACGTTCGACCACAGCATCGAAGCGTTCAACGCCCGGCTCCATCCCGCTGACCTGCCGCGGGTGACCGAGATCCTCGCGCACTGCATCGAGGTCTGCGGGGACTACGACGCCGAGTACCGGGTGGTCCGGCCGGACGGCGCGACCCGCTGGGTGCACGCCCGCGGCCGGGCGATCCCCGGGCCCGACGGGACCGCCGGTCGGCTGCTCGGCGCCGCGTACGACACCACGGGTGCGCGTGAGGGCGCCGCGCTGGTCACCCGGGTGCTGGAGGCGATGCCGGCCGGCTTCTTCAGCCTCGACCAGCAATGGCGCTTCACCCACGTCAACGCCGAGGCCGAGCGGCTGCTCGGGCGGACCCGCGAGAGCCTGCTGGGCCGGGTGTTCTGGGACGACTGGCCGGCGGCGAGCGGCAGCGTCTTCGAGGACAGCTACCGGACCGCCGTCCGCACCGGGCTCCCGGTCTCGTTCGACGCCTACTACCCCGCTCCGCTCGACGGCTGGTTCGAGGTGCGGGCGTGGCCGAGCCCCGACGGTTTGTCGGTCTACTTCACCGAGATCACCGAGCGCCGGCGCGTGCAGGAGCAGGCCGAGCGCTCCGCGCGCCGGCTGGCCATCCTCGCCCAGGTGGCCGCCGAGCTCGCCGGCACCATGGACGCCCAGGCCGCGGCGGCGCACCTGCCGCGGCTCGTCGTCCCGGCCCTGGCCGACTTCGCCGTCGTCACGGTGGTCGACCGCGACGGCCGGGCGCGCGACATCGGTTCCTGGCACGCCGATCCCAGGCAGCGGAAGCTCCTCGACCGCTACACGACCGTGCGGCTCGAGACCATGCCCGCCGTCTCACCGGTCGCCCGCGCGCTGATCTCGGGCGAGTCGATCCGCGCCGGGGGCCGCAGCGTGCTGGACATGCTGCCGCCCGGCGAGGCGCGGGACCTGCTGCGGCTGCTCCTGCCGGAGTCGGTCGTCGTCATCCCGATGCTCGGCCGCGGCCGCACCCTGGGGCTGCTCACGCTCTACTTCGCGCCCGGCACCGTCGTCCAGGACGAGGACCTCTCCACCGCGCAGGACGTCGCCGACCGCGCCGGCATGGCGCTGGACAACGCGCGCCTCTACAACGCCCAGCAGCAGCTGGCCGAGGAGCTGCAGCGGAGCCTGCTCACCGAACCGCCGCAGCCCGACCACGGGCAGATCGCGGTGCGGTACCAGCCCGCCGCCGAGGCCGCCCGGGTCGGTGGCGACTGGTACGACGCGTTCCTGCAGCCCGGCGGCTCGACCATGCTGGTGATCGGCGACGTCGTCGGGCACGACACCGCCGCCGCGGCGGCGATGGGCCAGCTGCGCGGGCTGCTGCGGGGGATCGCGGCCTACAGCGACGCGGGGCCGGCCGAGGTGCTGCGCGGCCTCGACGCGTCGATGACGACCTTGCAGACCGGGCTCTCGCCACCGCAGCCGTCGCGCGCTTCGAACAGACGCCGGACGAGTACGAGCGGGGCGTCACGGTGATGCGGTGGGCGAACGCCGGGCACCTGCCGCCGCTGATCGTCAACCCCGACGGCAGCGTCGCGGAGCTCGCGGCCTGGCGGGGCGACCTGCTGCTGGGCGTCGACCCGGACGCCGACCGTCGCGAGTCCGTGGTCACCCTCGACCGCGGGGCCACCGTGCTGCTCTACACCGACGGCCTGATCGAGCGCCGCGACGCCGATCTCGACGCCGGCATGGTGCGGCTGCGCGACACCCTCATGGAGCTCGCGCACCTGCCGCTCGAGGAGCTGCTGGACGAGGTGCTGGAGCGGCTGGTCGACGGGCATCCGGAGGACGACGTCGCACTGGTCGCCGTCCGTCTGCACCGGCAGGACCGGCCCCGGCCGGCCGAGGCCGGACCGAGCGACGTCCCGCCGGACGTGCCGGACGACCCAGCCTCCTAGTTCTTCTGGTCGCGGCGGGCGGTCGCCTTGCGTCCCTTGATCATCGTGGCGCGGAGCGCCTGGACGACCTCGTCCGCGGCACCGTCGGGCACCTCGACCAGCGCGAACCGCTGGTGGATCTCGATGGAGCCGATGTCCCGGCCCTTCAGCCCGGTCTCCCCCGTGATCGCGCCGACCAGGTCGCCCGGGCGGATGCCGGCGTCGCGGCCCACGCCGACGAACAGCCGCGCCACCGGACCGCCACCGGAGGGACGACGCGCGGGACGGTCCGCTCGGTCCCGCGCGGGAGCACCCTGATCGACCCTGAACCCGACCTGTGGGATCTCCTCGTCGTCGTCGACCGCTCCCCCGGCCTCGTGGGCCAGCTTCACCGCGGCCAGCGCGACCTCCATCAGGTCGAACTCGTCGGCGAGGCTCTCGACGACCACCCGGAAGCCGTCGAGGTCGTTGCCCAGGAGACTCTCCCGGAGCGCGCCGCGGGTGAGGTCGAGCCGGCGGGCGCGCAGATCGGCGACCGTCGGCACCTGCTGGACGGCGATGGGCGCCCCGGCGACCTTCTCGATCGTCTTGAGCATCCGGTGCTCGCGCGGCTCGGCCAGCGTGATCGCGACGCCCTCCCGGCCCGCGCGGCCCACGCGGCCGATGCGGTGCACGTAGGACTCCGGCGCCGACGGCACGTCGTAGTTGACGACGTGGGTGAGCTGGTCGATGTCCAGGCCCCGCGCGGCGACGTCCGTGGCGACCAGGAGGTCCGCCGTCCCGCCCCGCAGGCGCCCCATCACCCGGTCGCGCTGCTCCTGGCTCATCCCGCCGTGCAGCGCCTCGGCGCGGTAGCCGCGGCCGTTGAGGGTCTCGGTGAGCGAGTCGACCTCCTCGCGGGTACGGCAGAAGACGATCGCGGCCGCGGGCGCCTCGACGTCGAGGATCCGGCCGAGGGCGGCGGGTTTCGCCGCGCGCGGGACGACGTAGGCGGTCTGCCGGACTCGCGGCGCCTCCCCCGGCTCGGCCTTCTCGCGGCCGATGGTGATGCGGACCGGGTCGTTCAGGTGGCGGCGGGCGAGGCTGTCGAGCCTCCGGGGCATGGTGGCGGAGAACAGGACGGTCTGCCGTGTCTCCGGCGTCTCGTCGAGGATCGCCTCCAGGTCCTCGGCGAAGCCCATGTCGAGCATCTCGTCGGCCTCGTCGAGCACGACGGTGGCGATCTCGCCCAGCTTCAGGCTGCCGCGGTTGAGCAGGTCGAGGGCCCGACCGGGGGTCGCGACGACGACGTCGACGCCGGAGTCGAGGCTGCGCAGCTGGCGGACGATGGGGGCGCCACCGTAGACGGGGAGCACGCGGGCACCCAGCTCCTTGCCGTATCGGTGCAGGGCCTCGGAGACCTGGACGGCGAGCTCGCGGGTGGGCACCAGGACCAGCGCGACCGGGGCCTTGGCGCGGCGGTGCGCTTCGAGGACCTGCAGGACCGGCAGCGCGAAGGCGGCGGTCTTGCCGGTGCCGGTGGCGGCCTGGCCGAGCAGGTCGCGGCCCTCGACCAGCGGCGGGATCGCCTCGCGCTGGATCGGCGTCGGCTCCTCGTAGCCGAGCGCGGACAGGGCACGCAGCAGCTCGGGCCGGAGGCCGAGGTCGTCGAAGGTGGGGCCCTGCTCCGTGCTGGTGTCTGCTTGGCTGTCCATCGGCACCATCGTTCCCCGGCTGCCCCTGGAGTCCGCAGGCGGCCCCATGTCAGGCTGGACAGCGTGACCGACGACCTCTGCTTCCGGCCCGCGACGGAGCTGGCCGGGATGCTGCGTGCCCGGGAGATCTCCGCCCGCGAACTGCTCGACGCGCACCTCGCCCGCATCGACCGCCTCAATCCCGCCCTCAACGCGGTCGTGACCCTCGATGCCGAGGGTGCGCGCGCCGCCGCGGACGCGGCCGACGCCGCGCTGGCCGCGGGTGAGGACGTCGGCCCGCTGCACGGCCTGCCGGTCGCGCACAAGGACACCCACGCCACCGGTGGTATGCGGACGACGTGGGGCTCGCCGCTGCACGCCGACGACGTGCCGCTGCGCGACGAGCTGATCGTGGCCCGGTACAAGGCCGCGGGGGCGGTACGCGTCGGCAAGACCAACGTGCCGGAGTTCGCCGCGGGCTCGCACACGTTCAACCCGTTGTTCGGGGCGTCCCACAACCCGTACCGGCACGGCCTCTCGGTGGGCGGGTCCTCGGGCGGCGCGGCCGCGGCTCTCGCTGCCGGCTTCGTGCCGCTCGCGGACGGCAGCGACATGGGTGGTTCGCTGCGCAACCCGGCCGGCTTCTGCAACGTCGTCGGGTTCCGTGCCACCCCGGGGCGCGTGCCGTCGTGGCCGACGTCGATGGGCTGGTCGCAGCTGTCGGTGCAGGGCCCGATGGGACGGACGGTGTCCGACGTCGCGCTGCAGCTGTCGGCGATCGCCGGGCCGGACGCGCGGGTGCCGATCTCGCTGGCGGGCGACCCGGCCGGTTTTGCTGAGCCGCTGCCGTCGTCGCTCGCCGGACTGCGCGTGGCCTGGGCGCCGGATCTCGGTGGCCGGATCACCGTCGATCCGGCGATCACGGCGGTGCTGTCGTCGGTGGGCGGCGTCTTCGAGTCGCTGGGTGCGTCGGTCGAGGACGCCTGCCCCGACCTGAAGGACGCCGACGACGTGTTCGGGACGCTGCGGGCGTGGATCTTCGACACGAACTTCTCGGAGATCGCCCAGCGGACACCGGACAAGCTGAAGGAGTCGATCCGCTGGAACGCCGAGATGGGCGCGAAGCTGACCGGCGCGGACCTGGCACGGGCCGAGATCGCGCACACGAAGCTGTACGAGCGGATGGTCGCGTTCTTCGAGCGGTACGACGTGCTGCTCGCGCCGACCACACAGGTGCTGCCGTTCCCGGTGGAGCTCGAGTACCCGACCGAGATCGGCGGGGTGCCGCAGGACAACTACCTGGAGTGGATGCGCTCCTGCACGATCATCTCCGCGACCGGCTGCCCGGCGCTGTCGGTGCCGGGCGGGTTCACCGACGACGGACTGCCGGTCGGACTGCAGATCATCGGCGCGCCCCGGGCCGACCGTCAGGTGCTCGAGGTGGGCCACGCCTTCGAGCAGGCCACCGGGTTCGGCGAGCGCCGTCCCGATCTCTGAACCGATCTACGACTCTCTAGCAGCGCGGCTAGACATCGCGAGACGGCTTTAGGGAGCCGCGTTCGAGTGCGACGAAGTGGTGGCCATCAGGCGTTGATGGCCCCCACATCGTCGCACTCGGTCCCGGAAAGTGCTCACTTCTCCGGACGCGGCAGCCGGCGGGCCTGGCGGCGCTTGCGCAGACCCCGCAACGTCCGGACGGCGACCAGCAGCTCGGCCAGCTCGTGGCGGTCCCCCGCGGCGATGTCGGCCAGCTGAGCCGCGGACCGCGCCTGCGTGGTGTCCCAGCCGTCGGCCCAGGCCGCGACGAGCTTCTCCGGCGGGTCGGTGTCCGCCGTCCGCAGGCTCAGCACGTCCTCGACCAGCGACGCCTGCTCCATGGCGAGATCGTCCCGCAGCGAGGCGCGGGCCATCGACGGCCAGCGCCGGTCGCGGGGGAGGGCGATGACCAGCTCGCGCAGCGGCACCAGCGCCAGCCGCTCGGTCACGCACTGCATCACCTGCCCGGCCAGGGCGACCGGCGCACCGGTGCGTTCGGTGACCACGGCCAGGTCGAGCGCGGCCGGCAGCAGCGGGGCCGCCGCGACCTCGGCCGCCAGCGCGGCCGGCACGCCGGCCTCGTGCAGCCGCGCGGCGCGCTCGGCATAGGCCTCCGCCTCCCCGCCCAGCAGCCAGCGCGGCAGACCCGCCCGCACGGCCGCCACGGGCGCGGCGAACCGGTCACGCACGTCGGCGATCGCCGGGGCGGTCTCCTCGGCGAGCTCCGGCTGGCGCAGGATCCACCGCGTCGTGCGCTCGGCCAGCCGGGTCGCCTCCGACCGCAGCTCCACCTGCGTGGCGGCCGACACGACGTTGTCCAGCGGCCGGACGGCGTCCCAGAGCCGGTCGACGTCGAACACCGACCGGGCCACCGCGTGTGCCAGCACCACCCGCGCGAGCGGGGCGCCCGTCTCCTGGGTCAGCCGGAACAGCCCGGTGACCCCCGCGATGTTGACCGCGCGGTTGGTCAGCACCGTCGCGATGATCTCCCGCCGCAGCGCGTGGCCGGTGATCGCCGTCGGGAACCGCTTGCGCAGCGGCTTGGGGAAGTAGTCGACCAGCAGCTCCTCGAGCGCCGGGTCGTCGGGCAGCGAGGAGTGCAGCACCTCGGAATCGGTGGCCAGCTTCGCGTAGGCGAGCAGCACCGACAGCTCGGGGCTGGTCAGCGCCTGACCGTCACGGCGTCGCTCGGCCAGCTGCCGGTCATCGGGCAGCGCCTCCACGCTGCGCACCAGCCGGCCCGAGCGCTCGAGGCTGCGGATGAACCGCTCGTGGGCGTCCAGCAGGCTGCGCGCCGCGCTCACCTCGACCGCCAGCGTCGCGTTCTGCGCGTGGTTGTTCGTGAGGACGGCGAGCCCGACGTCGTCGGCCATCTCGTGGAGCAACGCCGCCCGCGCGTCGGGCTTGAGCCTGCCCGCGTCGACGACGCGGTTCAGCGCCACCTTGATGTTGACCTCGTGGTCGGAGGTGTCGACGCCGGCGGAGTTGTCGATGGCATCGGTGTTCACCCGGCCGCCGGCCAGCGCGTACTCGACCCGTCCGCGCTGGGTCAGGCCAAGGTTGCCGCCCTCGCCCACCACCCGGGCGCGCAGCTGGCGGCCGTCCACGCGCACGGCGTCGTTGGCCTTGTCCCCCACGTCCAGGGCACTCTCGGTCGTGGCCTTCACGTAGGTGCCGATGCCGCCGTTGAACAGCAGGTCGACGGGTGCGGTCAGGATCGTCCGGATCAGGTCGATCGGGCTCAGGGACGTGATGCCGTCGGCGAGCCCGAGCGCGGCCCGCATCGGCGCGGAGACCGGGATCGACTTCGCCGTGCGCGGCCAGACGCCGCCGCCCGCGCTGATCCGCGACCGGTTGTAGTCCGCCCACGACGAGCGCTGCAGCCCGAACAGCCGCTTCCGCTCGGCGAACGAGGACGCGGCGTCGGGCGTGGGGTCGACGAACACGTGCCGGTGGTCGAACGCGGCGACGAGCCGGATGTGCTCGGACAGCAGCATCCCGTTGCCGAACACGTCGCCGGACATGTCACCGATGCCGACCACGGTGAAGTCCTGCTTCTGGACGTCGATGTCGAGCTCCCGGAAGTGCCGGGTCACCGACTCCCACGCGCCGCGGGCGGTGATGCCCATGGCCTTGTGGTCGTAGCCGACCGAGCCGCCCGAGGCGAACGCGTCGCCCAGCCAGAAGCCGCGCTCCAGCGCCACGGAGTTGGCGAGGTCGGAGAAGGTCGCCGTTCCCTTGTCCGCCGCGACGACGAGGTAGGTGTCGTCACCGTCGTGCCGCACGACCCGCTCCGGCGGCACGACCTTGCCGTCCACCAGGTTGTCGGTCAGCGACAGCAGCGCCCCGATGAAGATCTTGTAGCAGGCCTGCCCCTCCGCCAGGACGGCGTCGCGCGACGCCCCGTCCGGCGGCGGGTTCTTGACGACGAAGCCACCCTTCGCGCCGGTCGGCACGATGACGGTGTTCTTCACCATCTGTGCCTTCACCAGGCCCAGGACCTCGGTGCGCAGGTCCTCGCGGCGGTCCGACCAGCGAAGACCCCCGCGAGCAACGGCGCCGAAGCGCAGGTGGATGCCCATCACCCGGGGCGAGCTGACCCAGACCTCGCGGGCCGGCCGCGGCTCGGGCAGATCGGGGACGGCGTGCGGGTCCAGCTTCAGAGCCAGCGGGCCGCCGGCGTAGTACGTCGTCCGCTGGGTGGCGGTGATCGCGGCCAGCAGCGAGGAGAGCACCCGGTCGGCGTCCAGCGACTCCACCTCGCCGATCGCCGTCCGCAGGCTCTCGACGAGATCGCGCTGCCGGGCCTCGCGGCCCCGGCTGCGCTCGGGGGAGAACCGCGCCTCGAACAGCGCGACCATCCGGGCGACGACGTCCGGGTGGCCGGCCAGGGTCTCCTCGACGTAGCGCTGCCCGAAGGGCAGCCCCGCCTGGCGCAGCCACTGCACGTACGCACGGACGACGGTCACCTGCCGCCAGTTGAGGCCGGCGAGCAGGACGAGCGCGCCCAGGCCGTCGTCCTCCGCCTCGCCGCGCCAGACCGCGGCCACCGCCTCGGTGAAGCGTTCCGGCAGCGAGCGCAGCAGCGGCAGCTCGACCTGCGGCACGGCCACGCCGAAGTCGTAGATCCAGGTCGGGGGAGCGCCGATGCGGTCGATCTCGTACGGGCGCTCGTCGACGACGTCCACGCCCATGTGCTGCAGGACCGGCAGCACCTCGGACAGCAGCAGCCGCTGGCCGACCCGGTAGATCGTCAGCCGCCGGTCACCGGGGGCGGCGCGCTTGGGCAGCCAGAGCCGCAGCGACAGCTGACCGTCGCCGAGCCCGTCCAGGCGCTCCAGGTCGTCGACGGCCTGCTCGGCGGAGAAGTCCTCCTGGTAGCTGGCGGGGAATGCGTCGGCGACGCGGGCGAGCATGTTCTCGGCGTCGGCGCCGTGGCGGGCGTGCAGCGCGTCGGAGAGGTCGTCGGTCCAGCTGCGGGCGGCAGCGGCGAGTTCGGCCTGCAGGGCGTCGACGTCGACGGCCATCGGCTTCGGCGACCCGCGCCGGCCCACCGGCACCCGGACGACGAAGTGCAGCCGCGCCAGCACCGACTCGGTGGACCGCGCCGTGTACTCGACATGGGTGCCGCCGAGCCGCTCGAGCAGGATCTGCTGCATCGCCAGGCGGACCTCGGTCGTGTAGCGGTCGCGCGGCAGGTAGACCAGCGCCGACCAGAACCGGCCGGTCGGGTCCTGGCGCAGGAACAACCGCGTCTGGCGGCGTTCCTGCAGGTGCAGCACGGCCAGCGCGACGGGCAGCAACTCGTCGGCGCCGACCTGGAGCAGCTCGTCACGGGGATAGGTCTCCAGGACCTCGAGCAGTTCCTTGCCGGTGTGGCTGTCGGCCGGCACACCGGACCGTGCGATCACCTCGGCGACGCGACGCCGGACCAGCGGCACGTCGACCACGCTGGACGTGTACGCAGCCGACGGGAACAGCCCCACGAAGCGGAGCTGGCGGGTGGAACCGCCGTCGGCCGCCGGGAGCGTCACGGCGATCAGATCCAGCCAGGCCCGGCGGTGCACGGGGGAGCGGGCATCGGCCTTGGTGACGTCCAGCAGGTGGTGCGCGGGGGAGCGGGTGGCCTCGGGCATCTCGGCGACCGAGGCGGTCATGTCGGTGTCGCTGCGCAGCACGCCGAGGCCGGTGCCGGGCACCGCGCGCGCGGCGGCCTTGCCACGGCTCTCGACGAGATCGACCTCGCGCGACCCGAGGAACACGAAGTTGCCGTCGGCCAGCCAGCGCAGCAGCGCCGCGGCCTCGGCCGGGTCGTCGGCGGGATCCACGCCGGCCTCCGCCGACGGCAGTTCCTCGAGGCGGGTGGCGAGCTCCAGCACGCGGCCGCGCAGCCGTTCGGCGTCCTCGTCCACCGCCCGGACGTCGTCGAGCACCGTGCGCAGCCCGCTGACCAGGTCGGCGCCGGCCTCGTCGTCCAGCGCGCCGTCGACGACGACGGCCATCCACGACTCCGTCAGCGCGTCGGAGCCGCAGCCGACCGCGAGCGAGCTGTCGCAGAAGGCCTTGATCTTGCCGCGGATGTCACGCCGGACGACGACGACCGGGTGCACGATGTGCGCGAGCGTCACGCCCTGGCGCACCACCTCCGCGGTGACCGAGTCGACGAGGTAGGGCATGTCGTCGGTGACCAGGCGGATCACCGACCGCCCGTCGGGCAGGCGCTGCACGTCGACGGTGGCCGAACCGGGCGGGCGGACCTCGGCGAGTTTCAGGTGCCCGAGGGCGAGGCCCGCGAGGTCCTCCGGCTCGTGGCCGAGCACCTCGGCCGCGGGCTCGCTCCAGTAGTAGCGCTGCAACAGCGCGGGGAGGTCCTCGGGCGCGCAGCCGGCGGGCAGCCGCAGCTTCGTCCCGAGCTCCGACCGGGCCGTCGCGGCGGCGCGATCGAGCAGTTGACGCTTTTCTCTGCGAGCGGCTTCGAGGGCGGCCAGCTCGGTCAGAGAGCCGTCCGCCGAGCCACTCTCCGGCTTGCGCACCGGGGTCTCCGGGGCGACACCGGTGGTGGTGGGCATGTTCATCGACGCTACTGCGACTTGAGGTGCGCGTCACTGCGACGCGGCGAGAGTTACCGGCCCGTGCTCCCGTCGGGCGTCAACGGTCGAGCAACTGGTCGGCCGCCCATCCAACGAGGGCGAGGATCAGGCCGCCGATGAGGGCGGTGCCGAACCCGTCGACGGTGAGCCGGTCGCTGATCGCGGCGGTGATCCCGAGCAGCGCCGCGTTGATCACCAGGAGGAACAGCCCCAGCGTGATGACGACGAACGGCAGTGACAGCAGTCGCAGGATGGGCCCGACGATCGCGTTCACCACACCGAAGATGAGCCCGATCCACAGGTAGGTGCCGTACTCACCGAGCGGCCCGCTGGGATTCGTCTCGACGGTGAGATGACCGTTGAGCAGGTACTTGCCCATGACGAAGAAGGCCACCGCGAGGATGACCACCTTGAGCGCGAACTTAACCACTCGGCCACGCTATCGGCTCGCCGCAGGTTTTCCCCATCTGCGCTGGTAGACACGGCGAGCTGTTGATATCATCGAACACATGTTCGATGACGAGGGCGTGGTGATCCTCACCGCCGAGGAGTCGCGCGCCTTCGACATCGCCTGGCTGGAGACCGAGTACGGCGATGAGCTGCCGGACCCGGCGGACTTCGTC